>NZ_BOMZ01000058.1 GCF_016862455.1 Actinoplanes utahensis | reverse complement strand
TGCGGCACCACACCGGCCGGGCGCGGTTCAGAAAGCGGTGCGGCACCACACCGGCCGGACGCGGTTCAGAAAGCGGTGCGGCACCACACCGGCCACACCGGGTTCAGGAGGACAATGCGGACCACACCGGCCAGGCCCAGGTCAGAGGGGCGGTGCGGCGCCGGACCGGTCAGGCGGGGTTCAGGAGGCCGGTGAGGCGGGCGGCCTGGGTCTCCCAGCGCCACTCCTGTTCGACCCAGGCCCGGCCGGCCGCGCCCATCGCCTTGGCTCTGGCCGGGTCGCCGAGCAGATCGGCGACCCGGGCGGCGATGGCGGGGACGTCGGTGCCGCCGACCACGTGGCCGGTCTCGCCTTCGCGGACGGCGTCGGGGGCTCCGCCGGAGTCGCCGCCGACGACGGGCAGGCCGGTGGCGGAGGCCTCCAGATAGACGATGCCGAGGCCTTCGACGTCGAGGCCGGCGGCCCGGGTGCGGCACGGCATGGCGTAGACGTCACCGGCCGCGTAGTGGTCCGGCAACTCGGCCCACGGGACGGAGCCGGTGAAGACCACGTCGGACTCGACGTCGTTCTCGCGGGCCAGCCGTTCCAGGGTCTTGCGATAAGGGCCACCGCTGACCAGCAGCAACGCCGCTCCGGGCACCCGGCGGCGGATCTCCGGCAGGGCACGGATCAGCATGTCCTGGCCTTTGCGGGGGACCAGCCGGGAGACGCAGACGACCACCGGGCGGCCGTCGAGCCCGTGCCGTTTCCGGATCGTCGTGCCGTCCACATCGGGGTGGAACTTGTCCACGTCGACGCCGGGCGCCAGCCGCCGCAGCTCGGTCAGGCCGTGCAGGGCCTTGTCGAGGCGGGTCCGCTGGTACTCCCCCAGGTAGGTGATCACGTCGTTGCCGCGGGCGATGCGCCGCAGCAGGCTCCGCGCGCCGGGCAGGGCCGCCCAGCCGATCTCGTGGCCGTGCGTGATGCCGACGGCCCGCTCGATGCCCGCGTTGCGGCGCAGGCCGTGGGCGAGCAGCCCGAGCGGCGCGGCGGCGCCGAAGAGAACGCTGTCGCAGCCGTGCGCGCGGGCCAGGTCGGCGGCGCGGCGGGCGACGGCGGGCGTGGGCAGCAGCATGCCGGTGTCCTCCCGCACCACCTCGAAGGGTTGTTCGGCGTCGAACTCGGCGGCCCCGCGCCAGGTCGACGAGTAGACCACCACCGAGCCGGCCGGCTGCCGCACCGCCAGGTTGTGCACGAACTGCTGGATCCCGCCGGGCCGGGGCGGGAAATCGTTCGTGACCAGCAACGTCCGGCCCATCAGCGGTCGCCCCGGGCCCAGGCGCGGGCGGCGGCCATCCGCTGCACGGTGGAGGGATGTGAGGCGAACATGGCGTGCTCCCAGGATGGTGGGTCGGGGTCGGCGAGGTTGACGGTGCCGAGGCGGCGCTGCATCGCCTCGAAGGTCTGCGGGTCGCCGGTCAGGGCGAGGGCGTGGGTGTCGGCGCGGGCCTCGACCCGGCGGGACACGAACGCCTGGGCCGGGCCGGCGATCAGGCCGGCGACCGTGGTCACGGCCAGGAGCAGGCCGATCGCGCGGGGCTCGGCGATCGAGTCGACCCCGGCCAGGCGCAGCAGCCACTGCCAGGAGCCGAGCAGGTAGAGCATGATCACGGCGGTGGCGGCGCCGAGCGCGCCCATGATCGTGCCGGTGAGCACGTCGTTGTCCTTGGCGTGGCCGAGTTCGTGGGCGGCCACCGAGACGACCTCGCCGGGGGTGGCCTCGGTCAACATGGTGTCGTAGACGACGATCCGGCGGGTCGGGCCGAGCCCGGAGACGTAGGCGTTGACGGCGCGGGTGCGCCGGGACGCGTCGGCGACCAGGACGTCCTTGACCGGCACGCCGTCGCGCTCGGCGAGGGCGAGCAGCTCGGTGCGCAGCGGCCCGTCCGGCATCGGGGTGAAGCGGTTGAAGACCGGCTCGACCACCACCGGCAGGATGAACGAGAGCAGCACCACCAGGCCGGCCGCTCCGGCCGCGCCGATCGCCCACCACCAGCGTGGCGCGAAGTGGGTCACCGTGTAGAAGGCGGCCAGGACGACGGCGCCGAGCACCGCGCCCACCCCGAGGGATTTGAGAAGGTCGACGGACCAGCCGCTCCACGACTGGGTGGAGATGCCGTAACGCACCACGATGGTGTGCCGCCAGGCGGCCAGCGGCAGGGTGATCAGCTCGGTCACCAGGACGACGGCGAGGCCACCGAGGACGGCCTGGGCCAGCCAGTGCCCGCCGAACGGGCGGCCGGCCAGCTCGACGATGCGGGCGCCGAGCGGGGTGAGGCCGAGCACGAGCGCCAGCACCAGGCCGAGGATCATCGACGTGTAGGACCCGGGTCGCAGCGCGGCGTGGAACGCGCGGGAGCGGGCCACCTGGTCGGCGGGCAGCTGGTCGAGGGCGGCGAGCTGGTCGGCGCGCGGCGCCGGCGACCGGTGCCACGGCACGGTCGTCACGGTGAACACGATCAGGGCCACGAGCAGCACGACGAGCGCGCCGGCCGCCCAGAGCCGCGGCGTCACCGCTCAGACCTCATCGACATCAAACCCCTCCGGTGTACGCCGGGACGCGCCCGCTCGGTGTGCCGGTCAATCCTAGAGATCGCGCTCCTACCCGGCCGCCCGGCGGGGACGATCGGCGCTCCTATCCGGCCGCCCGGCGGGGACGATCCGCGCTCCTACCCGGCCGCCCGGCAGGGACGGTGGTGAACCTCCGGGGGCGCGCCCACCTCGCACATCACGATCCGCCCGCGCCGGCGGGCCGGGACCCGCCGCTCGCGGGCGTGGCGGGGCCGGGCGGCACGGCCGGACGACCATCTCCATGATCACGCCACGTCACGGCGGGGTGGGACGAGCGGCACCACGACCGGCGGAGGCGGGGTCTGCAACAGCTCCACCTCGAACCCGGCCAGCTCGAACACCTCGATCGCCCGCAGCTCCCCGGCGGTCAGGTCGGCGATGCCGTCCGGCGTGTCCATCAGCACGCTGACCAGGCATCCGTTGCACTCGGTGCGCTGCTCGGCGCAGCGCCCACAATCGATGATCATTACCCCTCCTCGAGCGGCGGGACAGGACCGGATCGGCGGGAGAGCCGGACCGGCCACCATCGGTGCCTGTCACGCTATGCGAGGGGTATGACAGTTTTACGAGCGTGACAGCCGGCGCAGCAGGGAGTCGGCCCCCATCGGGTAGGCGCCGTGCCGCCGCACCCCGTCGGCGACCTCCCGGTCGGAGGAGACCACCACCACCGGCCGGCCCGGCGGCTCGGCCCGCACGAGCTGGCGGATCAGCTCGTCGGCGGTGGTGCCCTTGCGGGAGAAGAGCACCCGCACCCCGCGCGGCGCCGGCGGCAGGCCGTGCACCCGCTCGGCGCCGTCGAAGACGCAGGTGACCTCGTCACCGGTCTGCGCGGCTATCCCGCCGAGGCCGGTGATCAGGCGTTTGCGCTGCTGCTCCAGGGACATGTCGGCGAAGCCGCGCTTGGTGACGTTGTACCCGTCGACGATCAGGTGCGCCCGGGGCAGGGCGAGCAGCTGGTCGAGGCGGCCGGGGTCGTCGGTGTCCTGGGCGCGGGCGCGGGACCGCTCGGGCGCGCCGGGCCGCTCGGCGGACGTGTCGGCCACGAAGTCGGCGGGCAGCTTGTCGGCGGGGCCGAGGGCCAGCTCCCGGCGCAGCCCGGTGGCGGCCTGATTGATCGTCTCGAGCAGCAGCCAGAGGCGGGCGTCGTCGACCGCCCGCGCGTCCTTGGCCGCCTGTTTGCCGGTGGCCGCGGCGGCCTCGGCGTCGGCCAGGCGGGAACGCAGACGGCGTATCTCCGCCTCATGGTCGAGGGAGACCCGGGACGCGCGGCCCTTCTCGGTGGCCAGCAGATCGGCCGCGCGT
This sequence comes from Actinoplanes utahensis, assembly GCF_016862455.1. Taxonomy (GTDB): domain Bacteria; phylum Actinomycetota; class Actinomycetes; order Mycobacteriales; family Micromonosporaceae; genus Actinoplanes; species Actinoplanes utahensis. The sequence continues at coordinate 24,420 of NZ_BOMZ01000058.1, read as the reverse complement.
TTCTGCGCGGCCTGCGCCTCGCGCAGCGCCTTCGCCGTGGTCCGTGCCTCCTCGCGCAGCTGGCCCAGCTCCTCCCGGACCCGGGCGAGCTCGTCGCGCAGCTTGTCGGCCTCGACCCGGGCGACGGTCCGGTCGTGCTCGGCGCGGACGGCGCGCTGCTCGGCGGCCCGCAGCTGGGCGGTGACGGCGGCGCTGTCGGCCTCGGCACGGACCGCGTCGCCGGCCGCGTCGATCAGGTCGCGCCAGCCCTCCGGGCGGGCCAGGTAGGCCAGTGCGGCCACCTCGACCGGGTCGGCCGCCGCGGGGGCGACGCCGCTGGTCACGGCGGCGCCGAGGTCTCCGGACTCGGCCACGATGCGGGCGCCGATGCGCTGCCGGAAGACCGGGTCGGCGACGAGCTGGGCGGCGATGTCGCGGCCGCCGAGGCGGGCCCGGCGGTTGGGCGCGAACCGGGCGACCCGGCGCAGCGCGACGGGCATCTCGTCGGCGGGCAGGCCGGGCAGCGCGGCGGCGGCGAGGACGGTGATCCGCTGGCGGACCGCTTCGGGGAGCACCGGTTCCGGTGCGACATCAGTGGCGTGGGAAACGTCCGCACCCTCCGGCACCGCCTCCTCCTCGGGGCGGTCATCAGGGTTCAGCAGTGCGGACATCCACCCATTCTCACACCGGTCACGACGGATTAGCCCAGCGGAGCAGGTGATCTTTTCGTGCCCCGCCCCCTGTTTATGTCGTACCCCCGCTCTATCCTTGCCGCCCGTGACGCATCCGGCCTACGTGCAGGGCACTCTGGACACGCTGCTGACCGCCGACGGGTCGGTGGATCCGGCGGCGCTGTCGCTCGCGGACACCACGTTCGTCGTGCTGGACCTGGAGACCACCGGCGGCGCCCCGGACGGGGCCGGCATCACCGAGATCGGCGCGGTCAAGGTGCGTGGCGGTGAGCGGCTGGGCGAGTTCGCGACGCTGGTCAACCCGGGTCAGCCGCTGCCGCCGTTCATCACCGTGCTGACCGGCATCACCGAGGCGATGCTGCGCCCGGCGCCGCCGATCGAGACGGTCCTGCCGGCCCTGTTGGAGTTCCTGCGCGGGGCGGTCCTGGTCGCCCACAACGCCCCCTACGACGTGGGTTTCCTCAAGGCGGCCTGTGCCCGGCACGGCTATCCGTGGCCCGCCCTCCGGGTGCTGGACACGGCGGCGCTGGCCCGCCGCGCGCTGACCCGCGACGAGGTGCCGAACCGCAAGCTCGGCACCCTCGCGCAGTTCTTCCGGTCGCCGGTGCAGCCCAACCACCGGGCGCTCGACGACGCGAAGGCGACCGTCGACGTGCTGCACGGCCTGATCGAGCGGCTGGGCAGCTTCAAGGTGCACACCCTGGGCGACGCGATCGAGTTCGCCAAGGCGGTCACTCCCGCGCAGCGCAGGCAGCGGCATCTGGCCGACGGGCTGCCGCACGTGCCGGGGGTCTACATCTTCCGGGCCGCCGACGAGCGGCCGCTCTATGTGGGCACGTCGAAGGATGTCGCCACCCGGGTGCGCAGCTATTTCACGGCCGGGGAGAAACGGGCGCGGATCTCCGAGATGCTCACCGCCGCGGCCCGGGTGGAGGCGGTGGAGTGCGCCCACTCCCTGGAGGCCGAGGTCCGTGAGCTGCGCCTGATCGCCGCGCACGCCCCGCCGTACAACCGCAGGTCGAAGTTTCCCGAGCGGGTCGTCTGGCTGAAGCTGACCACGGAGATCTTCCCCCGCCTGTCGGTGGTGCGCCGGATGGCCGAGGACGGGGCGACCTACCTGGGCCCGTTCTCCTCGCGGCGCACCGCGGAGCTGGCCGCCGCCGGCGTCTACGACGCCGTGCCTCTGCGGCAGTGCAACCACAAGCTCTCGCTGCGCTCGAAGACGCCGGCGTGCGCGCTGGCCGAGCTGGGCCGCTGCCCCGCGCCGTGCGAGCACGAGATCACCCCCGCGGAGTACGACCTCCGCGCCGCGCTGCCGTTCCGGACGGCCACCTCGGGCGACCCCGGCCCGGTGGTCGCCGCGATCCTGGCCCGGATCGAGGCGCTGTCGGAGAAGCAGCGGTACGAGGAGGCCGCGGTCGTCCGGTCCCGGTTGATCGCCCTGCTCCGGGCGCTGATCCGGATGCAGCGGCTGCAGGCGGTGACCCGGCTGCCCGAGGTGGTGGCGGCCCGCCGCGACGACAAGGGCGGCTGGGAGATCGCGGTGGTCCGGCACGGCCGGCTCGCGGCGGCGGCCACCTCGCCGCCGCGGGAGCACCCGCGCCCGACGCTGGACGCGGCGATGCTGACGGCGGAGACGGTGCTGCCCGGTCACGGCCCGGTTCCGGCCGCGACCGCCGAGGAGACCGAGCGGATCCTCGCGTGGCTGGAACGCCCGGACACCCGCTTGGTGGAAACCTCGGGCGACTGGGTGTCACCGGTTCGTGGCGCCGCGCGTTTCGCCGCCCTGCTCACCCGGGCTGAAGCGGGCGGTTCCGCATAAGACTCGACCGTTCGCCTATCGGTAACTGACCGTTCGGATGACGCTCGCTCGCTTAGGCTGTAAGGAACGCGGGAAGTGCCGCAATGAATTGCGTAGTGACTTGTCACATTTGCGGGCTCGCACCTTGGCGGTGAGAGCTTTCAGTGATTCGCTTGCGGGCACGAACGCGAGGCGACTCCACGCGTCAGGTGAGGCGTGGGCGATCGGTGAGGGGGTGTCCGGGTGGACGTCGACGCCGGCCACGGCGCCGCTTTCGGTCGCGCTCTGCCGGCCAGCACGTCCCAGGAGACATCCTTCACCCGGCGCCTGCGCTCGCTGCTCAGCTTCCAGAGCAACGACGACGATCCGGTCGCCGAGCTGGTCCGCACGCATCGCAGCATCCACGCGTCGGCCGACGTGGCGATCGTGCGCCGCAGCTACCAGATCGCCGAGAGCATGCACCGGGGCCAGTTCCGCAAGAGCGGCGACCCGTACATCACTCATCCGCTCGCCGTCGCCCAGATCTGCGCCGAGCTCGGGATGGACACCACCACCCTGGTCGCCGCGCTGCTGCACGACACGGTCGAGGACACCAGCTACACCCTGGAGGCGCTGCAGGGCGACTTCGGCAACGAGGTGGCCCACCTGGTCGACGGGGTGACCAAGTTCGACAAGGCCTATTACGGCAAGGCCGCCGAGGGCGAGACCATCCGCAAGATGATCGTCGCGGCCGGCAAGGACGTCCGGGTCCTGGTCATCAAGCTGGCCGACCGGCTGCACAACATGCGCACGCTGGGTGCCCGCTCGACCGCCTCCCGCGCCCGGATCGCCACCGCCACCCTGGACGTGCTCGTCCCGCTCTGTGACCGGCTCGGCATCCAGGCCCTGAAGCGGTCCCTCGACGACGTGGTCCTCTTCCACCTGCAGCCCGACGCGTACGCGCGGATCGACGAGCACGTGAAGAACCGGCCCGGCTGGGACGACTACTTATCCGACGTCTCGCACCAGGCCCGGATCGCGCTGCGCCGGTCGAAGGTGACGGCCGAGGTGACGCCGAGGCCACGGCACTACTACTCGATCTGGAAGGACACGGTCGCCGGCGGGCACGACGTGCCGCTCGACCTTCCCCGCATCGCGGTGATCGTGGACGGGCCGGACACCGACTGTTACGCCGCGCTCGGCGCCGTCCACGGCCGATGGCGACCGGTGGCGGGCCGTTTCAAGGACTTCATCGCCTCACCGAAGAACAATCTGTACCGCTCGCTGCACACCACCGTGGTGGGTCCGGAGGGCCGGCTGGTCGAGGTGCTGATCCGCACCAAGACCATGCACCGCTACTCGGAGTACGGCGTGGCCACCAGCTACCGGTACCCGAAGGTCGCCGACGAGCCGCCCGGCGCCGACCAGCTCACCTGGCTGAAACGGGTGCTCGACTGGCAGCAGGACACCACCGACGCGGCCCAGTTCCTCGACTCGCTCCGATGTGACCTCGCCGAGGGCCAGATCACCGTCTTCGCGCACGGCAACGCCTACGAGCTGCCCAGTCAGTCCACGCCGGTCGACCTGGCGTACGAGCTCGGCCCCCGCCAGGGTGACCACTGTCTCGCCGCGACGATCAACGGGCGTCTCGCCCCGCTCGGCTCCCCGCTCCGCGACGGCGACGTCGTCGAGATCTTCTCCGAGACCGAGAGCCAGGCCGACGTCGAGCCGAACGCGCCGCGCGGCCCCCGTAAGGAATGGCTCGGCTTCGTCAAGTCGAGCCAGGCGCAGATGCAGATCAACCGCTACTTCGACGAGCGCAACGAGCCGGGCATCAGCATCGCCGACAAGGTCCGCCTCGGCCGGGCCACCATCGGTCTCACCCTCCGCAAACACGACCGCGGCCTGGCCAGCGAGGTGCCGCTGCGCCGCCTCGCCGACGAGCTGGGTTACCCCGATCTGGAGACCCTGCTGGTCGCCGTCTGCGAGCGCAGCCTGGAACCGGACGCGGTCGTCGAGCAGCTCATCGCCCTGGTCGACCACCCGGACTGAAGCTCACAGCGTCCCCCGTTAGCCTTACGCCGTGAACATTCCCCGGCAGATCCGCGGCCTCGCCTATCAGGCTTTCTACGGGCTGCCCTTCCCGGTCCGCCGCAAGGTCGCCCGGCTGGTCTCGCCGAAATACCTGGTCGGCGCGGTCACCGTGATCCGGGATTCGGAGGCGGCCGCGCCCGGGCGCGTCCTTCTGCTGCGCCAGCCGCCGGGACGCGGCTGGGGCCTTCCGGCGGGGCTGCTGAAACGCCGTGAGCTTCCGGCGGTCGGCGCGGCACGGGAGCTCTTCGAAGAGGCGGGGGTACGCCTGGAGCCCGGTGACCTGACCCCCGGCAACCCCAACGCGGTCGTCCACCCGAACGGCGGCGTGGTCGACACCGTCTGGTTCGGCTCGGTGCCGGCGTCCAGCACCCCGGTGGCCGTCGACGGCGGCGAGGTCCTGGAGGCCCGCTGGTTCCCGCTCGACGACCTGCCCGACCTGACCGGGGCGACCGCCCGGCTGCTCGGCATCTACGGCCTGGGCCCGCGTGCGGGCGAGCTGCCGCCGTCCCTGCCGGCCGGCGTGGCCTATCAGGCGCCATCCGGCGCCCGCCCCGGCGAGGAGTCCCGGTGACCGCTCCGCTCACGGCTCCGGCCGCCCCGGTTCCGGTCTGCGGTGTGGTGTTCGCCGCCGGCGAGGGCACCCGCCTGCGGCCCCTCACCGCGACCCTGCCGAAAGCGCTCTGCCCGGTCGGCAACCTGCCGCTGCTCGACCACGGGCTGCGCCGCCTCGCCGGCCTCGGCCTGTCCGGGCCGGCCACGGTCGCGGTCAACGCCGCCTACCTCGCCGGGCAGGTCGTCACCCACGTCGGCGACCGCGCGCACCTCTCCGTCGAGGAGGACGGCCCGATCGGCACCTCCGGCGGCCTGGGACGGCTGCGCCCGTGGCTGGACGGGCGTGCGGTGCTCGCCGGCAACGCCGACGCCTACCTGCACGATCCGGCCCGTGACCCCGGCAAGGACATCGCGGCGCTGTTCGACGGCTGGTCCGGCGACACCGTGCGGATGCTGACCCTGCCCTGCCGTCCGGGCGAGGCGGGCGGTTTCAGCGGCCAGCGATTCGCCGGTTTCTCCCTGATCCCCTGGCGTTACCTGCAGGATCTGGCGGACACCGACAGCAGCCTGGTCCGTACCGTCTGGCGCCCCGCCGAGGCCGCCGGCGACCTGGAGCTGATCACCTACCAGGGTTTCTACCTGGACACCGGCACCCCCGCCGATTACCTGGCGGCCAACCTGCACGCCGCCGCGGGCGGCGTCCTGGCCGACCCCTCGGCCCGGATCACCGGCTCGGTCACCGCGTCGGTGATCGGCGCCGGCGCCCACGTCGAGGGCTCGGTGACCCGCTCGGTCGTCCTGCCCGGCGCCCACGTGGCCGCCGGTGAGACCCTCACCGACGTCATCCGCACCGGCTCCGGCCTGACCATCCCGGCCTGACCGGCCCGCCAGGACCTGTCGGCGCCGGTCCGGACCACCAGGGCCCGCTCCAGCCGACGCCGGTTCAGTCGATGCCCGGGAAGCGGCGCCCGGTCCAGCCGACGCCGGTTCATCCGACACCCGAGAATTCGGCGCCCGGGAAGCGGCGCCCGGTCAGTCGGCGTCGGGCAGCCCGATCGCGAACGCGTCCTCGAGGTCGTGCTTCGAGTAGGCCCGGAAGGCCACGAACGTCTCGGTGTTGACCACACCGGGAGTCTTGGAGATCTGCCCCGCGATCACTTCCGCGATGTCGTCGAACTGCGGCACCCGCACGATCGCGATCAGGTCCACCCCACCGGCCACCGAGTAGACCTCGCTGACCCCCTCAAGCGCCGCCAGCGCCTCAGCGACCTCCGGAATCGTGTCGGTAGCGCAGTCGATGTGGACGATCACGGTGTTCACCAGCAGGCTCCTCGGCTGTGAGGACGAATGTGGACCGGCCCCATGCTATGCCGTCCCCCGCCATCCCCGCACCCGGCCGCCCCGGCATCCGCTGTCCCGTGGATCTGGTGTGGCTGGTTGTCGGTGCTGTCTCGGCCGAGACGGCACTGACCCTGCTGGCTGATTCGCCGCCCCTCTTGTCGATCGCGGAGATTGCGCTGTCCGCCCCACCACGCGCTCACCAGATCCAACCCAGCGGACGAGAACCCGCCCGCCGCGACGGAGTCACCCCTTCCACCCCTTCCGCGCGAGATCTTGTGAGTTTCGGGCGAACCGATTCACCTCGACCTCACAAGATCGACAACCGGTGGGGCAAGCAATTGGCCAGCAGGGTCAGCACTGACAACCAGCCGGGGTCTTCGGCACAGCGGACGGGAGGGTGACCGGCGGGCGGGGGGTGAAAAGCGGAAGGCCCACCGGGAATCCCGGTGGGCCTTGCGAGACAGCCGATCAGCGACCGGACTTGATCTCCTCGCGCTTGGTGGATGCGGCGACCGCCGGGGAGACCGGGGCCTCGGCCGGCTTCTCGACCGGGTAGAAGAAGCCCTTGATCGCCGGCGCGAGAGCGCCGATGCGGTTCATCTTCTTCGGGACGGCCCAGCCGGCGTACTCCAGCGGGATCGGGTGGCCGTGGTCGTCGACCGGGCCGAGCGGCTGGTGGATCTCGACGAACTGGCCGTTCGGCAGCCGCTTGATGATGCCGGTCTCGACACCGTGGGCCAGCACCTGACGGTCGTGCTGCTGCAGACCGAGACAGATGCGGACCGAGATGTAGTAGGCCAGCGGCGGCAGGATGAGCAGGCCGATCCGGCCGGCCCAGGTCATCGCGTTGAGGCTGATGTGGAACTTGTCGGCGATGACGTCGTTGGCGCCGGAGAGGGTGGCGACCAGGAAGAAGGTCATCGCCATCATGCCGATGCCGACGCGCTCCGGGTTGTCGCGCGGCCGCTCCAGCAGGTGGTGGCTGCGCTTGTCCTTGAGCTTGCGCGCTTCCAGCCACGGGTACGCCATGGGCAGGGTGAACAGCGCGCCGAGACCGACGACCGCCGGCCAGAACATCGGCGGGATGCTGTAGCCGTTGCCGATCGGGATGTAGATCTGCCAGTTCGGCATGAGACGGACCAGGCCGTCCATGAACATGACGTAGAAGTCCGGCTGGGAGGCCGAGGAGACCTCCGCCGCGCGGTACGGCCCGAACAGCCAGATCGGGTTGATCTGGAACATGCCCGCCATCAGCGCGATCACGCCGAAGACGGCCATGAAGAAGCCGCCCTGCTTCATCGCGTAGCGCGGGAACATGCGCTCGCCGACCACGTTCTCGTTGGTGCGCAGCGGGCCCGGCCACTGGGTGTGCTTCTGCTTGAACACGATGCCCAGGTGGGCCGCGATCAGCGCGAGCAGGATGCCCGGGATGAGCAGCACGTGCGCGATGTAGAACCGGCCGATGATCAGCTCGCCGGGGAACTCGCCGCCGAAGATGGCGGCCGAGAGCCAGGTGCCGATGACCGGGAGGGTCAGCATGATCGCCGAGGCGATGCGCAGACCGGTGCCGGAGAGGCCGTCGTCGGGGAGCGAGTAACCGGTGAAGCCGGCGAAGAAGCCCAGCAGGAACAGCAGGACGCCGATCACCCAGTTGATCTCACGCGGCTTGCGGAACGCGCCGGTGAAGAAGACACGCGCCATGTGCACGATGATCGACGCCATGAAGAGCAGCGCCGCCCAGTGGTGCATCTGCCGCATGAAGAGACCACCGCGCACCTCGAACGAGATGTGCAGCGACGACTCGTAGGCGGCGGACATCATGGTGCCCTTGAGCGCCAGGTACTCGCCGTCGTACGCCACCTCCTTCATCGACGGGTCGAAGAAGAGGGTGAGGAAAACGCCGCTGAGCAGCAGCACGATGAACGAGAAGAGGGCGATCTCACCGAGCAGGAACGACCAGTGGTCGGGGAAGACCTTGTTCAGCAGGCCACGAAGCGGGGTCGCCGCCTGGAACCGGTCGTCCACACCCTTGGCGAAGTTCCTGGGGGCCTCGGCGAGGTCCATTTTTCGGCGCTTCACGGCCGCTCCCAGAAGTCAGGTCCGACGGTGTCCTTGTAGTCGGACGCTGCCACGAAGAAACCTTCCTCATCCACTGTAAGCGGCAGCATCGGCAGACGCCGGGTCGCGGGTCCGAAAACCGGCTGCGCATTGTCGGTGATGAGGAACTGCGACTGGTGGCACGGGCAGAGAAGGCGGTTCGTCTGCTGCTCGTAGAGGCTGGCGGGGCAGCCCGCGTGCGTGCAGATCTTGGAGTAGGCGACGTAGTTGCCGTACATCGAGCCCTTGTTGCGGGGGTCGGCGTCGGCCGCGGCCCGGGTCGTCGCCGCGTCGTCCGCCCGCAGGTGGATGAGCAGCGTCGGCGAGTCGGCGTAGTGGTTCGTCGCGCCGTGCGGGATGCCCGGGTAGACGGTCATCTGGCCACCGGCGCTGACGTCGTCGGGACGGATCGGGCTGCCGTCCTCGCGGGTCAGCCGGACCGGGTTGCCGCCGTTCTTCACCGGGTTGAAGCCGGTGCGGTACATCATCGGCTCGGGGTCCTTGTGCGGGTCCTCGATCATGCCGCCGACCAGCGGGGCCGCGACGGCCAGGCCGAGCGGCGCCGCGCCGAGCGCGATGGCGCCCTTGAGCAGCGGCCGGCGCTGGACACCCAGCTCGTCCGCCACGTACATCATGGTCTGGCCGGTGATCAGCCGCTCCTCGTCGGAGGACGGGTCGCCGTGCCGCTGCTGGATGGACAGCTCGTGCGGCAGCAGCTTCTTCGCCCAGGCGAGGATCGCGAAGCCGAGCGCCAGCAGGCCGAGGCCGAGGGTGACGCCCAGGATCGGGGTGTAGTAGTCGCTCAGCGTGTGGCCGAGCTCGAACTCCCACGGCCAGACGATGTAGAAGACCAGGAACGCGAGCGTGAACAGCCCGGACAGCAGGAACAGGATGGCGATGTTGCGGACGACCCGCTTCTCCGCCTTGGAGTTCTGCCCGTGGAAGTGCGACTCGTACGTGACGATCTCGATGTCGTCGCGGCGGAGGCCCTCCTTGACGATGTCGAACCGGGTGAGGTGCGGGTCGTTGACGTCGACCGGCGTGCCGGTCTCGCCGTGATGGACCGCCGTCATGACTTCCCCGCAATCCAGAGCGACGTGAAGACCAGGATCGTGATGCCGACCAGGAAGATGGCCATGCCCTCGGTCGACGGTCCGTACCGGCCCAGGTTGAAGAGGCCGCCCGGGTCCTTCTCCTCCTGGAGCTGGTACTTGATGTAGGCGGTGATCTGCGCCTTCTGCTCCGGGGTGAGCTGGTTGTCGCCGAAGACCGGCATGTTCTGCGGGCCGGTGAGCATGGCCGCGTAGATCTGCGCGGTGGTGGCGTCGTGCAGGGCCGGGGCGAACTTGCCCGAGGAGAGCGCGCCGCCGCCGCCGCCGAAGCCGTGGCAGGAGGTGCAGTTGACCCGGAACAGCTCGCCGCCACGGGCCAGCGCGGCGGGGTCCTTCGCGATGTCGGCGATCTGCTTGTCGGCCGCGGGAAGCTCCGGGCCGCCACCGATCTCCTGGATGTAGTCGGCCAGTTGCGCGGTCTGCGTGTCGTCGAACTGCCGCGGCTTCTGCTCGGCCTGAGCCTCCTGCCGGGTCATCGGCATGCGGCCGGTGCTGACCTGAAACTCGACGGAGGCGGAACCGACGCCGATCAGGCTCGGGCCGCGGCCCTCGACACCCTGGCCGTCCCGCCCGTGGCAGGTGATGCAGCTGGTGTCGTAGAGCGCCTTGCCCTCACGAGCGCTGGTCGACAGCGGGACGTTGTCCTCGGCGAACGCGCCGGGGGTGAACGCGGTGTAGACGCCGCCGGCCAGGACGAGGGCGGCGAGCATGCGAACCGCCGCGCCGAGCCGCCGGCGCGCCCGGCTGGGTGTGCCGGCCCGCCGGGAGAACACCCGGCCACGCCTGCGGGCGGGGGTGTCAGAAGTCATGGGTTATGTCCCTCTGGTTTGTTGTTGCGATCCTCGCCGTTGGCGCTGGTTACTGAAGCCAATAGATCATGGCGAACAGCGCGATCCACACCACGTCGACGAAGTGCCAGTAGTAGGACACGACGATCGCCGACGTCGCCTGTGCCGGGGTGAAGCGGCCCATGGTCGTCCGGATCATGTAGATGATGAACGCGATCAGACCACCGGTCACGTGCAGACCGTGGAATCCGGTCGTCAGGTAGAACATCGAGCCGTAGCCGTCAGCGTTGATCTTGACGCCGTGGCCGACCAGGGTGACGTACTCGTTCACCTGGCCGAGCACGAAGATCAGGCCCATCACGAAGGTGACCGTGAACCAGCGCCGCAGCGCGAACACGTCGCCCTTCTCCGCCGCGAAGACGCCGAGCTGGCAGGTCACCGAGGAGAGAACCAGGATCACCGTGAAGGTGGTGGCGTACGGGATGTTCAGATGCTCGGTGTTCTTCTCCCACATCTCCGGCGCCGCAGCGCGGATGGAGAAGTACATCGCGAACAACGCCGCGAAGAACATGAGCTCGCTGGAGAGCCACACGATGGTCCCGACGCTGACCATGTTGGGTCGGGTCAGCGAGTGGATCCGGCTCTTGTCGATGGCTGCCGCAGTCACGGCCTCATTATTCATCCGAGATAGGCCCAAGGTCCTCCGGGGTCCCCAAAATGGTCGTGTGGGAGCCCCGGAATAATCCGTGACCAGCCGGTAGGCCTAGCCTGAAGTGGTGGACTCTCACGTTTTGCCCCCACTCGCGGCCGATGCCGGGGACACTGGACTCCCACCGTTCACCCCGGCGGCGTTCTTCACCGAGGTGAACCTGGTCAGCCTGATCGCGCTGGGACTCCTGGTGTCGGCGGCGCTGTACGGGTACGGCGTCTGGCGCCTGAAACAGCGCGGCGACCACTGGTCGGCCGGCCGGACCGCGGCTTTCGTCGCAGGTGGACTGGGGTCCATCGCGGCGGTCACGGTGACCGGGATCGAGGCGTACGACACCACCCTGATCTCCGTGCACATGGTCCAGCACATGGTGCTCTCCATGGTGGGGCCGATCTTCCTGGCCCTGGGCGCGCCGACCACCCTGGCCCTGCGGGTGCTGACGCCGGCCCCGCGCAAGGTGGTGCTGGCCGTCCTGCACAGCCGCTACGTGCGGATCCTCACGTTCCCGCTCGTCGCGTTCGGACTGTTCATCGCGAACCCGTTCGTCCTCTACTTCACCGGCGCGTACCGGCAGACCCTGGAACACGTCTGGGTGCACGAGTTCGTCCACGTGCACTTCATCATCACCGGCTGCCTCTTCTTCTGGCCGCTGCTGGGGCTGGACCCGCTGCCGAACCGGTGGCCGTACCCGGCCCGCGCGCTGCTGATGGTGCTGAGTGTCCCGTTCCACACCGTGCTCGGCCTGACGATCATGCAGAGCAAGGAGCTGCTGGGCGGCGACTGGTACCCGAACCTGGGCCTGAGCTGGCTCGATCCGGCTGCCGACCAGGTCACGGCGGGCGGCATCCTGTGGGCCGGCGGCGAGATCGTCAGCGTCACGATGCTCGGCATCCTGGTGGTCCAGTGGGTCCGCCAGTCGGAGCGGGAGGCCCGCCGGATCGACCGCGCGCTGGACCGGGCCGAGGCGACGGAACATGTGGGGTCGGCGGGCAGACATGCGGGGTCGGCCGGGACCGACGCCGGATAACAAGTTCGGTACGATCGGCGGGACCTGAGACGTGAGGTGGGGCACAAGATGAGCGAGTACACCGTTCTGCTCTACAGCGACGACGCCGCCGTGCGGGACCGGTTCCGGCTCGCCATCGGCCCGCGTCCCGCGGCTGATCTCACTGTCGAGTTCGCTGAGGCCTCCACCTGGGAGGAGTGCCGCCGCCTGCTCGACGAGTACGAGATCGATCTGATGGTGCTCGACGGCGAGGCCACTCCGGCCGGCGGCATCGGCATCGCCCGGCAGGTCAAGGACGAGTACCTGACGCCCCCTCCCACCTGTGTCGTGATCGCCCGGGCCGCGGACCGCTGGCTCGCGGCGTACGCCCAGGTCGACGCCACCATGATCGCGCCGCTGGACCCGGTGACCACCGGGCAGACCCTGGCCGGGCTGCTCCGTGCCCGCCGGGACGGCGCGATCCCGCTCGGAACCCAGGGCACCGTCGCCCGCTGACCTGACGACCCCACACCCCGGGAGGCCCCGCGATGGGCGCACGCACCTGGCCCAATCTGACCAGCGCGCTGTTGCGAGGCGAGGAGCTCGCCGCCGCGGACACCGCCTGGGCGATGGGCGAGATCATGGCCGGCAACGCGACGCCGGTGCAGATCGCCGGTTTCGCGATCGCGCTGCGGGCCAAGGGTGAGACGCCGGCCGAGCTGGCCGGCCTGGTGGAGGCGATGATCGCCAGCGCCACCCTGGTCGCGCTCCCGGAGGAGACCCGCACCAGCGCGGTCGACGTGGTCGGCACCGGCGGCGACCGGGCCAACACGGTGAACATCTCCACCATGGCCGCGATCGTGACCGCCTCCGCGGGCGTGACGGTGGTCAAACACGGCAACCGGTCGGCGTCCTCCACCACCGGCACCGCCGACCTGCTGGAGCACTTCGGTCTGCCGCTGGATCTGGGCCCGGCCGGGGTGGCCCGGACGGTGGCGGAGGCCGGCATCGGTTTCTGCTTCGCCGCGCGGTACCACCCGGGCATGCGGCACGCCTCGGTCCCCCGGCGGGAGCTGGGCGTGCCGACGTTCTTCAACGTGCTCGGCCCGCTGACCAACCCGGCCCGGCCGACCGCGGCGGCGGTCGGCTGTTTCGACCCGCGGATGGCGCCGGTGATGGCCGAGGTGTTCGCCCGGCGCGGCGACTCGGCGCTGGTGGTCCGCGGCGAGGACGGCCTGGACGAGTTCACCACCGCGGCGCCCACCCGGGTCTGGCTGGCCCGTGACGGCAAGGTGGAGGAGCTGCTGGTGGATGCCGTGGACCTGGGCCTGCCCCGGAGCCGGCCGGAGGATCTGCGGGGCGGTGACGTGGCGTTCAACGCCGACGTGGCGCGCCGGACGTTCGCCGGCGAGCAGGGCCCGGTGCGGGACGCCGTGGTGCTCAACGCGGCGGCCGCGTTCGCGGCGCGGGCCGGCTTTCCGGGCGACTTCCACGAGACGCTGCGCGCCGGGATCAAGCGGGCCGCCGAGGCGATCGACTCCGGCGCCACGACCGCTCAGCTGGATCGCTGGGTGGCGGCGGCGCAGGCGGCCAAAGCCGCGGAGTGACCGCAAACTCACTCAACACGCCGTTGGCAATACCCGAGATCACCCCTTTTGCGTGACAACGTCTGAATGACATTCGGGTAACTTTGGTGATGCCAACGGGCGCCCGGCGGCGAACGCGCGCCAGCCGACCGCCCGGGCATGCCAGCGAACCGCGAAGGAGAGATCCGTGCAGGAACGCGAACTCCGCTGCGTCATCTGCGACGGCGACATGCTCTTCGAGGTGCCACCGTGCGAGGACGGCCACGACGACTGCCCCGAGCTGGTCTGCACCCGCTGTGGCGCCGCCGAGGTGGTCGCCCCGATCGTCGTGCACCTCTGGAAACCCGGCAAGGGCATAGCCCCGCACCAGCGCAGCGCTGCCTGACCACGACGCGAAAAAGCCCGCCTCCCCGGGTGAGGAGGCGGGCTTTTCGCGTTGCCGAAGACCTACAGGTGCGCTTCCGGGTGCCGGGTGCCCGAGTAGTACTCGAACAGCAGGCCGCAGGACGAGACGATGACGCAGACCAGGCCGAAGGCCAGCAGCCACCACATCCAGAACACCAGGCCGATGCCGGCGACGGCGGCGGCCAGCGCGATCCCGAACGGCCAGTAGCTGCCCGGGCTGAAGAAGCCGACCTCGCCGGCGCCCTCGGCGATCTCGCCGTCCTCACGGTCCTCCGGGCGCAGGTCGATACGCCGGGCGACGAACCAGAAGAAGCCGGCGCACATCGTGCACAGCAGTCCGGAAAGGATCAGCGCGACCACGCCGACCCACTCCACGCCGCCCTCGTACCCGTGGTCGGTGCCGGAGATGTTGCCGGTGTTGTGCGTGTACAGGCCGTAGACGGTGGCCGCGCCGAAGAGGAACACGGCAACCGCGGCGAAGATCTTGTATTCGGTCCTCACGTCAGCCCTACTTCCCCGCGGCCGCGGTCTCGCCCTGGTTCCAGGTGTGCGCCTGGCGCCGGGTGTTGAACGGAGACGTCTTCGTCGCGTACGGCTCCTCGCCGATCGCGGTCAGCGCCTGCTGCGTCGACTGGCCGGCCTGCCGCGCCGCGAGGTACTTGTCGAAGTTCTCCGGGGTCACGGCGACCAGCTCGAAGTTCATGAACGCGTGGTAGGTGCCGCACAGCTCGGCGCAGCGGCCGACGTACCGGCCGGTCTTGTCGAGGGTGACCTCGAAGACGTTGCGCACGTTGCCCGGGAACACGTCCCGCTTGAACAGCATCTCCGGCACCCAGAACGAGTGGATGACGTCCCGGCTGGTCTCCTCGAACCGGATGGTCTCGCCGACCGGCAGGACCAGGATCGGGATGACGTCGGACGAGCCGACCGTCGACGCGATCGTCTTCTCCGGGCCCTCACCCATGCCGTTGCGGTAGTTGAACTGCCAGTTCCACTTGAACGCGACGACCTCGACGACGTTGTCCGGGTTCTTGGACAGCTTGTCGACGTTGGTCTGCACGATCGCGGTGTAGTAGAAGAGCACCGCGACGATGAGGACCGGCGTGACCGTGTAGAGGATCTCCATCGGCATGTTGAACCGGGTCTGCACGGGCAGGTCCTCGCCGCGCTTGCGGTACCGGATCACACACCAGAAGATCAGACCCCACACGCCGAAACCGACCACCAGAGCGGCGACCGTCGACGCGATCCACAGGTCGTACATCTCATGGGCTTGCAGGGTGATGCCCCGGCTCGGCCACCCGAAGTGCCCGAACCTCTTGCCCAGATCCTCGACCGAGCAGCCCGAGAGAAGTGTCAGCAGCGTCGCGCCGCCGAGACCCAGCCCGGCCGCCCGGCCTACTGCCCGCGGCCGTGTGGCCGAACTCCTTGCGCCCACCTGCTTCTGCCTCCTTAGCAGCGCCGCCTGCCGAAACCGGACTTCTGGCGGCAAGGCTCACCGACGGTCGCACACTACTCGACCTGGCCCCGGCCGCCCGCCACCGGGGGGCGAGCGACCCACCCGGACGGGCTGTCCGGCGAAAGATCCGGATATCCGGACGATACCGTTCCCTGTGTGGATTACACAGGCGATCCGGCCGGGGCGCCCGCTTACCTGGACGCGGCGACCGCCGCGCCGCTGCATCCGGTGGCCCGGGAGGCCCTGCTCGCGTCGCTCGCCGACGGCTGGGCGGACCCCTCCCGGCTCTATGCGGCGGGACGGCGGGCGCAACAGTTGCGCGATGCGGCGATCGGGGTCGTCGCCGAGCTTCTGGGGGTACGACCGGACGAGGTGACCTTCTGGCCGTCGGGCACCTCAGCGGCGCAGGCGGCGGTCCTCGGGGGTCTCGGCGGGCGGAGACGGGCCGGTCGCGGCCTGGTCCACTCGGCGGTCGAGCATTCGGCGGTCCTGCACGCCGCCCGCACCGCGGAGCCCGTCGAGGTCGGCGTGGACCGGCTCGGCCGGCTGGACCTGGACGCCTGGGCGGCGGCGGTACGCCGTCCCGGAGTGGCCCTGGCGAGCCTGATCAGCGCCAGTCACGAGGTCGGCACGGTGCAGCCGGTGGCCGCCGCCGCGGAACGGTGCGCGGAGGCGGGCGTGCCGCTGTTCGTGGACGCGGCGCAGACCGTCGGCCGGGCCGCGGTCCCGCCCGGCTGGTCGATGCTGAGCGCGAGCGCACACAAATGGGGCGGCCCGCCCGGCGTGGGCGTCCTGGTGGTCCGCAAAGGTGTGCGCTGGCTCTCCCCGTACCCCCAGGATGATCTTTATCGCCCCGGCCCGCCGGGCGCGCTGGGCCTGCCGCAGGTGATCGCCGCCGCCGCGTCGCTGCGGGCCGCCGTGAGCGAGGCACCGACCGAGGCGGTCCGGCTGAGCGCCCTGGTGGACCGCATCCGGGACCGGGTCGCGGCGACCGTGCCGGACGTGGAGATCGTCGGCGACCCGGTGGACCGGTTGCCGCATCTGGTGACGTTCAGCTGCCTGTACGTGGACGGGGAGGCGCTGCTGCACGCCCTGGACCGGCACGGGTTCGCGGTGTCGTCGGGCTCCTCGTGCACGTCGTCGACGCTGCGGCCCAGTCACGTGCTGGAGGCGATGGGTGTGCTCAGTCACGGCAACGTGCGGGTGTCGCTGCACCGGGACACCACCGAGGCGGACGTGGAGCGGTTCCTCGCGGTGCTGCCGGACGTGGTGGCCGGCATCCGGACGGAGGCCGGGTTCTGATCACCCTCGACTGCCTGGGGCTGCGATGCCCGATTCCGATCATCCGGCTGGCGAAGGCGATGCCGGGCGTGGCGGTCGGCGAGACCGTGCGGGTGCTCGCCGACGACCCGGCCGCGGCCAACGACATCCCCGCCTGGTGCCGGATGAAGGGCCAGGAGTTCGTCGCGGCCGACGGCCACGTCTTCGACGTGCGCAGGACTATGTGAGGTACTCCACCACCGACGGCACCGGGTCCTTGGCCAGGAACGTGTCGACGACCAGGCGCGGGCCGAGGTACGGCTCGTACTCCGCCTGACGCTCCAGGACGCGCACCCAGTCCGGGACGCCGTCGTGACCACGGACCTTGAACCGCTCCTCGACCCGGCGGCGGTGCTCCGCCTCGTCACCGCAGACCACCTCGACCACCCGCAGCGGCACCGCCAGCCGGTCGGCCAGATCGGTCCACAACTGCCGGGCCGCCTTGACCGGGTTGACCGCGTCGATGATCACGTGATGGCCGATGTCGAGCTGCTGCTCGGCGAGCGCGGCCACCACGCCGTAGGCGGCGAACCCGGGCCGCGGCTCATGCACCCCGTACCGCTGCAGGGTGAAGTCGACGGTGTCGACGGCGAGGACCGCCGCGGGCAGCTCGGCTGCGACCGCGGCGGCCAGGGTGCTCTTACCGACGCCGGGAAGACCGGCGAAAACCGCTAGAACCATGACTGAAGGTCTACGCCTCAGGCCGGCAGGAAGGGCGTGATCTCGGCAGCCGCCTCGTCCCCGTACGCCGCGGCGAAGCGCTTGGTGAAGTCGGACACCTTGATGTCGTACTCCTGGGTGCCGACCGTCTCCAGCACCAGGGCCGCCACCAGCGAGCCCACCTGGGCGGACCGCTCCAGGCCGAGACCCCAGGAGATGCCGGAGAAGAAGCCGGCCCGGAAACCGTCGCCGACCCCGGTCGGATCCTCGCCGATCACGCCCGGGACGACCGGCACGTGGATCCGCTCGATCCCCTTGCCGGTGATCTCCACGCCGTCCTTGCCCAGCGTGGTGACCCGGAACCGCACCTCGTCGAGGATCTGGTCGCCGGTCAGGCCGGACTTGCTCTCCAGCAGGGACCGCTCGTACTCGTTGCAGAGCAGGAACTCAGCGCCCCGGATCAGGGTCAGCACGTCCGAGCCGTCGATCCGGGCCAGCTGCTGCGACGGGTCCGCGGCGAACTTGTAGCCCCGCATCCGGCACTCCTCCGAATGGCGGATCATCGCGGCCGGATCGTTCGCGCTGATCAGCACCAGGTCGATGCCGCCGGCCCGCTCGACCACCGGGGACAGCTCGATGTTGCGAGCCTCCGCCATCGCGCCGGCGTAGAACGAGGCGATCTGGTTCAGGTCGTCGTCGGTGGTGCAGACGAACCGGGCGGTGTGCGCCGTGTCGCTGATGTGCACCGACCCGCAGTCCACCCCGTGCCGCTCCAGCCACGACCGGTAGTCGGCGAAGTCGGCGCCGACCGCACCCACCAGGATCGGCCGCAGACCCAGCTTGCCCATCCCGAACGCGATGTTCGGGGCGATGCCGCCACGCCGGACCACCAGGTCGTCGACGAGGAAGGACAGCGAGACCTTGTGCAGCTGGTCCGCGATGAGCTGCTCGGCGAAACGGCCGGGGAAGTGCATCAGGTGGTCGGTGGCGATCGAGCCGGTGACGGCGATCTTCATTTCGGCCCTCGGGGTCGGGGAAACAGGGTCGTTACGGCTTGAGACTACCGGTCGGTTACGCGGAACAGGCCGCCCCGTTAACGGGACGGCCTGTTCCGGGGTTGCTGTCGGCTCAGTGGAACGAGTCGCCACAGGCGCAGGAGTTCTGCGCGTTCGGGTTGTCGATGGTGAAGCCCTGAGCGTCGATCCGGTCGGCGAAGTCGATGGTCGCGCCCGCCAGATAGGGAGCGCTCATCCGGTCCACCACGACCTCGACGCCGTCGAAGTCGGCGACCACGTCGCCGTCGAGCGAGCGCTCGTCGAAGAACAGCTGGTAGCGCAGGCCGGAGCAGCCACCGGGCTGTACGGCGATGCGCAGGCGCAGGTCGTCGCGCCCCTCCTGCTCGATCAGGGCCTTGACCTTCACCGCGGCGACGTCGGTGAGGATGACGCCGGTCGGGGCGGTCGCCTCGGTCGACTCGGTGTGCGCTTCAGTGGTCACTAGGTATCTCCCTGCCAGGTGCGGTCATGTGCCGTACCAGCCAACGCTAACCCATTCCCCGGGATTCCCAATCTCGCCGACGAACAGATCACCTGCTCCACTGGCCGGCGAGCCGGCCGGCCAGTTCCCGCAGGCCGCGCGCGGGTTCGGCGAGGGCCGTCTCCACGTCGCCGAAATGCTCCACGAGAGTGTGGGTCTCGGTCACCCCGGCGGCCGCCGCCTCCCGCTGGCCGGTCTCGTTGCGTCCCGCCAGCACCACACAGGGCAAACCACGATCGCGGGCGCCCGCCGCGATCCCCGCCACCACCTTGCCGCGCAGCGACTGGTGGTCGAAGGAGCCCTCCCCGGTGATCACCAGGTCGGCGGCGTCGAGCTCACGGTCCAGCCCGATCAGGTTCGTGACCAGATTGATGCCGGAGGTGACCCGGCCGCCCAGCGCGATCAGGGCCGCGCCGATCCCACCGGCCGCTCCCCCGCCCGGCTGCCGCGCCAGATCCGTGACGCCGAACGCCTTCTCCAGCACCCCGGCGAAGTGCTCCAGCGCCGCGTCCAGCAGCAGCACGTCCTCCCGGGAGGCGCCCTTCTGCGGGCCGAAGACGTTGCTGGCGCCGTGCAGGCCGGTCAGCGGGTTGTCCACGTCGGTCGCGGCGACCAGACGGGCCTGCCGCAGGCTCGGGACACCGCCCAGCGACGCCGCGGCGATCAGGGCCGCGCCGCCGTACGGCAGGGCCATGCCCGTCTCGTCCAGCGGGGCGGCGCCGAGCGCGGCGAGCATTCCGGCGCCCGCGTCGTTGACCGCCGAGCCGCCGAGGCCCACCACGATCTCGGCGGCGCCGGTCTCCGCGGCGGCGGCCAGAAGCAGGCCCAGGCCGTACGAGGTGGTGGTCCTCGGATCACGCTCCTCGACGGTGAGCAGGTGCAGGCCGCACGCCTGGGCGCTCTCCACGTACGCGACGCCGTCCGCGTACAGGATCTCGCCGCGCGCCGGGCGGCCCAGCGGGTCGACCGTGTCGACCGGGACGCGCCGCCCGCCGAGGGCGGTGGCGAGCACTTCCACGAAACCGGGACCGCCGTCGGCGAGCGGGCGCTGGACGAGGACGTCGCCGGGGGTGGTCCAGCCGTCCGCGACGGCCTGGGCGACTTCGGGAGCGGAGAGGGTGCCGGCGAACTTGTCCGGACAGATCAGTACGCGCACCCCGCGAGTGTGGCAGCACACTCCCGATGGCGCAGCTACCGTCTCACACCCTGTGCGAACATGGCTGGCGTGACGTCGACCTGGACCGAACCCTCGGACACCCCGCTGACCCTGCTCCTGCTCGGCAAGGGCACCGACCCCGCCAGCGAGCGCGGCGTGGACTGCCCCGGTGATCTCCCCGCTCCCAGCGACCCCGACCTGGTGGCCCGCGCCACCGCGGCGAAGGCGGCCCTCGGTGACCGGGTGTTCGTCCTCGGCCACCACTACCAGCGCGACGAGGTGATCCAGTTCGCCGACGTCACGGGTGACTCGTTCAAGCTCGCCCAGCAGGCGGCGGCCCGGCCGGACGCGGAGTTCATCGTGTTCTGCGGTGTGCACTTCATGGCCGAGAGCGCGGACATCCTGACCAAGCCCGAGCAGAAGGTGATCCTGCCCGACCTCGCGGCCGGTTGCTCGATGGCCGACATGGCCGTGCTGGGCCAGGTCGAGACGGCCTGGGAGCACTTCCAGGATCTCGGCATCACCGACCAGATCGTCCCCGTGACGTACATGAACTCGTCCGCCGACATCAAGGGTTTCGTCGGCCGCAACAAGGGCGTGGTCTGCACCTCGTCCAACGCCAAGCGGGCCTTGACCTGGTCGTTCGAGCAGGGCTCGAAGGTGTTCTTCCTCCCCGACCAGCACCTCGGCCGCAACACCGCCGTGCTGGAGATGGGTTTCGACCTGGACGACTGTGTCCTCTACGACCCGCACAAGCCCCAGGGCGGGCTGACCGACGAGCAGCTGATCAACGCACGGATGATCCTGTGGCGCGGGCACTGCTCGGTGCACGGCCGGTTCACCCTCGACAGCGTCCGCGAGGTGCGCGAGCGGGTCCCCGGCGTCAACGTGCTGGTCCACCCGGAGTGCCGGCACGACGTGGTCCGGGCCGCCGACTTCGTCGGTTCGACCGAGTACATCATCAAGGCCCTGGATGCGGCGCCGGCCGGTTCGGCGTGGGCGGTGGGCACCGAGCTCAATCTGGTCCGCCGGCTCGCGCTCGCCCACCCGGACAAGCAGATCATGTTCCTCGACCGAACGGTCTGCTACTGCTCGACGATGAACCGCATCGACCTCCCCCACCTGGTGTGGACGCTGGAGGAACTGGTGGCCGGACGGGTGCCGAACGTCATCACCGTGGATGAGAAGACCGCCCACGAGGCCAGGGTCGCCCTTGACCAGATGCTCGCCCTACCGTGACGCTGGGTAGCCGTACGAATCCATCCCTTCGGGGGATTCTTTAAGGCCGCCTTAGTCAACAGCATTTAACGGCGTTTCACGCCTCGCCACGGCTGCCGTGGTTGTCACTCAGCGCTATGCTTCCCCGGTTGCAGAATCGGGTACCCCCGCCCGCGCTCTGCCTACTCGACTCCGGGCGCGCCCACGCGCCCACCGGCTGGAGGTTACGTTGACCGACGATGTCCTGATCGTGCACGGCGGTACGCCGCTGCAGGGGCAGATCCGGGTCCGTGGCGCCAAGAATCTCGTCTCCAAGGCCATGGTGGCCGCGCTTCTCGGTGAATCACCGAGCCGCCTCTACGACGTCCCGCGGATCCGCGACGTCGAGGTGGTCAGCGGGCTGCTCGAGCTGCACGGCGTCAAGGTCTCCGCCGGCGCCGAGGACGGCGAGCTGGTGATGGACCCCACGAACGTGGAGAGCGCCAGCACGGACGAGATCAACGTCCACGCGGGCTCCAGCCGGATCCCGATCCTGCTGTGCGGGCCGCTGCTGCACCGCCTCGGTCACGCGTTCATCCCGGACCTGGGCGGCTGCCACATCGGCCCCCGCCCGATCGACTTCCACATCCAGGCGCTGCGCGAGTTCGGCGCGGTCGTCGACAAGACCCCCGAGGGCATGCACCTGAGCGCCCCCAACGGTCTGCACGGCGCCAAGCTGGAGCTGCCCTACCCGAGCGTCGGCGCGACCGAGCAGGTGCTGCTCACCGCCGTCCGCGCGGAAGGCGTCACCGAGCTGCGCAACGCGGCGATCGAGCCGGAGATCATCGACCTGATCTGCATCCTGCAGAAGATGGGCGCGATCATCACGGTGCACACCGACCGGGTCATCGAGATCCAGGGCGTGCCGCGACTGTACGGCTACGAGCACAAGCCGATCCCGGACCGGATCGAGGCCGCCAGCTGGGCCGCGGCCGCGCTCGCCACCCGCGGCGAGATCGAGGTCGTCGGAGCCCGCCAGGCCGACATGATGACGTTCCTGAACGTCTTCCGGAACATCGGCGGCGAGCTGAAGATCACCGACGACCGGGTGGCCCGCGAGGGCGTCTCCGGCGCCGAGGGCGGCATCAAGTTCTGGCACCCCGGCGGCGAGCTCAAAGCCGTCGCGCTCGAGACCGACGTGCACCCCGGCTTCATGACCGACTGGCAGCAGCCGCTCGTCGTCGCGCTCACCCAGGCCCGCGGCATCTCGATCATGCACGAGACGGTGTACGAGCAGCGGCTCGGCTACACCGACGCGCTGAACTCGATGGGCGCCACCATCCAGGTCTACCGGGACTGCCTCGGCGGCACCCCGTGCCGGTTCGGCCGCCGCAACTTCATGCACTCCGCGGTCATCGCCGGCCCGTCCAAGCTGCACGCCGCCGACCTGGTCATCCCCGACCTGCGTGCCGGTTTCGCGCACCTCATCGCGGCACTGGCCGCCGAAGGCACCTCACGGGTCTACGGCGTCAACCTGATCAAGCGCGGCTACGAGGACTTCGAAGCCAAGCTGTCCGCCCTCGGCGCTCACGTCGAGCGGCCCTGACCGGCAATTTAGTCACGATCAACGGCGCGGTGTGTGACACACCGCGCCGTTTGGCTACGCTGCTGACGTGTCCCCGCTGTTTCGCCGCAAGTCAAACGACCTCGTCGCCGACGCCACCTCCTCGGTAACCCCGGAGGAGCCCGACGTGGCGCGCCCCAAGGGCTACACGCCCAGCAAGAAGGAGCTGGGCGTCGTCACGCCGAAACGGACCGCCCAGGGCCGCCGCGTGCAGGACCCCGCTCCGGCCAGCCGCAAAGAGGCCTACAAGCAGCTCCGCGAGCGGCAGAAGGCCGAGCGCCTCGAAGCCAACGAGGGCATGCGCAACGGCGACGAGCGCTACCTGCTCGCCCGCGACCGGGGCCCGGAGCGTTCCCTCGTCCGCGACCTCGTCGACTCCCGCCGCACCGTCGGCTCCTACTTCATCGGCGGCGCCGTGATCGTGCTGATCGGCTCGTCGATCGCCATCCCGGCCGTCCAGCTCGCCAGCAACCTGCTGTGGGCCGGCCTGGCCCTCGCCGTCTTCGTGGACAGCATCTTCATCGCCCGGCGCATCAAGAAGCTGATCAAGGCCCGTTTCCCGCAGACGACGCAGAAGCTGGGCTCACTCTACTTCTACGGCATCATGCGCGGCCTGACCTTCCGGCGCATGCGCATCCCCAAGCCGAAGGTGGAACTGGGCGCGTCGGTCTGACGAAAGCTCTTTCACGGAATGCGGAGGCCGGCCGGCCTCCGCATTCCGTGTTTCCGGGGTTGTCCACAGCGGCGAGATGTCCACAGCCCACCAAGCAGAGATCACCACCCCCCGCCACACTGTCAGCGGGGGCTCCCCCTGGGAGGGCGGGGTCCGCGTCGTGGGCGATTTCTCGGTTCCGCGTCCGCTACGGCGAGAGCGCGCTAGCCATTACTGGGCAAACGCCCTATTCGCTTCTCGCAGTGCGGATCTTGTGAGGTTTCGGCGGGGTACGCGGCGGACCTCACAAGATCACGAAGGGGGCGGCGCTACTCGACGCCGGCGAGGCGGAGCAGGGCGGTCACCGCTGCGGCCACGATGACTACCAGGACGAACGGGGCTTTTCGCCAGGCGAGCAAGGCGCCCACGAGAACTCCCGTCGGGCGGGCGAAACCGGCGAACTCGCTGCCGGCCATCAGGGCGGCGGTTCCGGCGAGCGCGGCCAGCAGGGCGGCGGCCGACATCGGGAGCATTCGCTGCAGCGGGGCGGAGAGCTCCAGGCGGTCACGCAGCAGCACCCCGCTGAGCCGGAACGCGTAGGTGCCGACGGCCAGCACCAGAATCGCGGCGAGCATCATCGCACTCCCTTCTCGGCGTGCAGGTCGGACTGTGGGGAATCGGCGCCGGCCACAGGCA
>NZ_BOMZ01000057.1 GCF_016862455.1 Actinoplanes utahensis | reverse complement strand
AGCGAACACCGGCGGGCGGGGCGGCATCGGCCTCGGCTTCGGACCGGATGTCGGCGTGCATGAAGGCGTCGGCCTCGGGCGGGGCGTCGGCGGGCGGGGTGGGATCGGTCTCGGGCGGGTGGGGGCGGCCGGGGCGGAGCAGGACGAAGAGGCCGAGCAGCGCGCACATGACGGGCAGGCCGGCGGGGAGGATCGGGGTGACCAGGACGGCGACGGCGGCGCCGGTCAGGGCGACCAGGCGGGTGTCGCGGTCGCGGAGGGACGGCAGGATCAGGGCGATCAGGCCGGCCGGGAAGGCGGCGTCGAGGCCGAGGGCGTCCGGGTCGCCGGTGGCGCCGCCGAGCAGGACGCCGAGGACCACGCCGGTGTTCCAGGCGACGAAGAGGGAGCCGCCGACCAGCCAGTAGACGCGGCGGCGGGCCTGCGGGGACGATTCGGCGAGGGCGAAGGCGACGGTTTCGTCGGTCATGAGGTGGCTGCCGACGAGACGGTCCCGCCAGCGGGTGCCGAGGGTGTCCGCGACGGCGAGGCCGAAGGGCAGGTGCCGGGCGTTGAGCAGCAGGCCGGCGAGCACGGCGGCGACCGGGTTGCCGGCGGCGAGCAGGCCGACGGCCAGGAACTGGGCGCCACCGGCGAAGATCAGCGTCGACATGACGACCGGAACCCAGGCGGGCAGTTCGTACGCGATGGTGATGGCGCCGAAGGACGCGCCGACCGCGAGGGAGGCCGCGGCCAGGGCGCCGATGTCGCGCGCCTGGGCGCGTGTTCGATATAACGTCCCCATAGTTCGACATACTGAACGCTGGTCGCAGCGTTCGTCAAACCGAACGATTAGACCGATGGAGCGAACATGCAGCAGCCGGCACCTCCGCTGGCCGTCATCGCCGCGGCCCTGCGCCGGGAACGCGACCGGGCCGGCATCTCGCAGACCGAGCTGGCCCGGCGCGCCGGGCTGGCCAAGTCGACGCTGTCCCAACTCGAGGCCGGCACCGGGAACCCCAGCATCGAGACGCTGTGGGCGCTCGGCGTGGCGCTGGGCGTCCCGTTCAGCCGGCTGATCGAGCCGCCGCCCACCCCGGTGCGGGTGATCCGGGCCGGCAGCGCGCCCCGGGTGCGGGCCGACAACGCCGAGTTCTACGGCACCCTCCTGGCCGCCGGGGCGCCGCACTCCCGGCGCGACCTCTACCTCCTGGAGCTGGAGCCCGGCTCACGGCGGGACGCGGAACCGCACATCCCGCGCAGCGTCGAGCACATCGTGGTGTGCGGAGGGCGGATCCGGGTCGGCCCGGTCGACGAACTGGTCGAACTGGAGCCGGGCGACTACGTGACGTTCCCCGGCGACGTGCCGCACAGCTACGAGGCCCTCGCGCCCGGCACCTGGGCGATCCTGGTCACCGAACACCCCTGACGACCTGCGCGGAGTACGGGCGGCGTGCGCGCCGCAGATCCACACGCGGGACGGGGTCAGCGTTCGGCGTACAGGCGGGCGACGACGTCCTCGATGTCGGGTTCGACCAGGGAGAGGTCGCGGACCGGGACGGCGGCGACCAGGCCGGCGACCGCAGCGCCGGCCGTCGCCGAGTCCAGGGTGAACGTCACCCGGTGACCGTTCGCGGTCACTGCGGTCAGCGACGCGCCGGGCAGCTC
Organism: Actinoplanes utahensis; assembly: GCF_016862455.1. Classification (GTDB taxonomy): domain Bacteria; phylum Actinomycetota; class Actinomycetes; order Mycobacteriales; family Micromonosporaceae; genus Actinoplanes; species Actinoplanes utahensis. The sequence goes on along the minus strand of NZ_BOMZ01000057.1, from coordinate 47,999 downwards.
GAACCCGTCCGGCAGCGGCTTCTCCAGGTCGGCGACCAGGCTGCGGCGGGAGCCGTACCGGGTGTGCAGCGCCTCGATGCTGCCGTCGTGCACCACCCGGCCGTGGTCGATCACCACGAGACGTTCGCAGAGCCGTTCGATGTCGGCGAGATCATGGGTGGTCAGGACCAGGGTCACGTCGCCGGTCGCGCCCAGTTCGGCCAGGAACGAGCGGACCGCCTGCTTGCTGACCACGTCCAGGCCGATCGTCGGCTCGTCCAGGAACAGCACCTCCGGGCCGTGCAGCAGGGCCGCGGTCAACTCGCCGCGCATCCGCTGGCCCAGCGACAACTGCCGGACCGGAGTGTCCAGGAACTCGTCCAGATCCAGCAGCTCCCGGCAGCGCCGCAGCCGGGCGGCGTGATCCCCGGCCGGCACCCGATAGATGTGCCGGAGCAGCGCGAACGACTCCCGCAACGGTAGATCCCACCACAACTGGGAACGCTGGCCGAAGACCACGCCGATCCGCAGCGCCAGCCGCGTGCGCTGCGGAACCGGGGTCAGCCCGCACACCGACACCTCGCCGGACGACGGGGTCAGGACGCCGGTGAGCATCTTCAGGGTGGTCGACTTGCCGGCGCCGTTCGGGCCGATGTAACCGACCATCTCGCCGCGGCCGATGGTCAGGCTCACCCCGTCCACGGCCGCGACCGTGCGTTTCTCCCGGCGGAACCGGCCGGCTTTCACCCGTACCGTGAAGCTCTTGTGAAGCTCTCGCATTCTGATCATGACCCGGTGCTCCGGTAGTGGCGGATGCCGGCTCGCCAGACGGCGGCGGCGACGACCACCGCGCCGAGCGCGACCAGCGGGGACAGGAAACCGGCCCAGGCCGGCAGACCGAGCGGGTCGGGGCGGCCCAGCAGGGCAAGCGCCGGCTGATAGGCGACGAAGGCGAAACCCAGGGTGTACGCGAACAGGTTGCGGAACCACGGGCCGTAGACCGTGATGGGGTACGACGTGAAATCGCGCCCGCCATAGGTGAACGCCGACCCGATCTCCCCGGAGTCCACCCACCAGAACGCCAGGCTCGCGCTGATCACGAAGATCGACCCGAAGAAGACCGCCGCCGTGACCGGGGCCAGCACCACCAGCAGCACCCGCGGCGGCGTCCAGTCGATGTCGTTCGCGGCGAGCGCCACACCGAGCACGGTGAACCCGAGCGCCACCCGCAGCACCTTACGGACCGGCAGATCCATCAGCAGCAGCTGCGGCAGCGCCCGCAACGGCCGGACCAGCACCGAATCCATCGTCCCGGCCCGCACGAACGTCTTCAGGCGATCCACGTTGCCGACCGCGAAATCGGCGAGCGCGAACCCGGCCGAACTCAGGCCCACGATCAGGATCGCCTCCCACAACGAGAACCCGCCCACCGCCGGCGTCGCCCGGAACAGCACCAGCACGGTCAGCACGTCGAACACCGTGGCGCCCATGTTGCCGAACAGCTCCACCAGGAACGACGAACGGTAGGTGGCGGCGGACCGGATCTGCGCGGACGCCAGGGCCGCGTACGCCCGCAGCTCACCCACCCTGCACCACCAGGCGCCTCTCCGCCCGCCGCTGCACCAGGACGGCCACCGCCAGGATCACCACCGCCCACCCGGCCTGCAGGCCCACCAGACCGGTCTGCAACGCCGGGCCGTCCCGCTCGGCGATCACATCGAGGGGGGTCTGCAGCAGACTCGGCAGCGGCGTCGCCACCCACAACACCACCGCGACCTCCTCCGGCAGCAGGCGCAACGGGAAGTACAGGCCGCCCAGCACGCCGGACCCCAGCGTCCACAGGGTGATCGGGCCGCGCGCGTCCTGCAGCCAGTAGGCAGTCGCGTTCACGGCATAGCGGCAACCGAAACAGATGATCACGGCGAGGAGCACGGAGAGCGCGAAGAGCGGGACCGTCTGCCAGCGGGCCGGTGTGTGCAGCGGGAAGAACAGGGCCCCGGCCAGCAGCGGCGGACCGAACCGGGTGAGCATCCCGTACAGGGCCCGGCCCAGGTCGGCGGCGAGGTAGGCGGCCACCGGGCCGACCGGACGTAACAGGTCGGCCGCGATGTCACCGGTACGGATCCGGTCGGCCAGTTCCGTCCAACCCCAGATACCGATGACACTGAGTAGGCCCTGTCCCACCCACACGTACGTCGCCAGTTGCTCCACGTCATATCCGGCCGGGCGGTTGCCCACCGCCTCCGCCGCCACCGCCAGCAAGACGTAGCAGCGCAGGAAGCCGAACACGATGTTGGTGAACGTTCCGGCTATGGTGGCTTGCCGGTACGTCGCGTACCGCCGGAAACCCGAGCCGATCAGCGCACCGAAAGTAGTGACGGAGGCGCGGAACGGACCGGTTCGAGAGATCGTCGGCACGCTGGCGTCTCGATGGTCCACGCCGTTAATCTCCTTTCCGAAACCCCCGCGACGGAGCCGGGCGACTCTACGCGGGTCGCCCGCCGGGCGCGGCTCAATTTCTTGACAGCTGGAGTTCGCCGTGACGGAGCGTTGCCATTCGACGGGTCCTGCCCGATGAACGGTTGGAGCTCCCGGCCGGGCGACAGCTGGGACGACGAACCCGCCTGGGTCTACGAGATCACCTGGGAGTGGGAGCCGGTCCCCGGACAGCGTTATCCCGGCGACCCGGGACGCCGCAAGGCCGTGCACACACCGGTCTACGAGGCGTCCCGTGGCGAATCCGCGCCGGCCAGCTCGATGCCGGTCAGCCCGGCGGGGCGGGCCTCGGTTCCGGGTGCGGATCAAAATCAGTCGCGGTACGAGGCAACGCGCTCGGACCAGCGCTTCGACCACCGCTCCGACCAGCACTCCGATCGGCGCTCCGATCGGCGCTCCGACCAGCGTGACGTGTCCGGCAGGCCGCAGATGCCCCGGGAGGAGCCCTCCTGGAACCGGCCGATCCACATGCACGACCGGGTTCACGGGGGGCCGGAGCAGCGGCGGGGGTCCGCGCCGGTGTACGGCCGTCCCACGGCTCCCGGCAACCCCGACTCCAGCGGGCACGCGGTTCCGAACACCCCCGTCTCCGGCCGTCCCGCGGCTCCCGGCACCCCCGTCTCCGGCGGTCCCGGCATCGGTGGGCTCGGCGGTGGCCGGCCCGGCGCCGGAATGCCCGGTCAAGGGCGTACCGGGGTTCCCGGGCGATCGTCCGTTCCGGTCAGTCCCGGGCATCCGATGCCGGCGGCGCCTGTCTCGCCCGAGCGTGGCGGGCTTCCCACGGCCGGGCGGGCTCCGCAGCAGCCGATGACGCCCGACATCTCCGGTGGCGGCGGCTGGGGGCGCGGGTCCCAGCAGGCCGGTGATCACAGCGATCCGGACCGTCACGGACCCCACGGTGCAGCGGCCCACGGCGGGCCGGGAGCGCGTGGTGCCGCGGGCCACGGCGGGCCAGGCGCGCACGGTGCCGCGGCCCACGGCGGGTCGGCACCTCAAGGGGGTCCCGTTCCGCAAGGGGGGTCCGGCCGTCACGGCGGGTCCCATCCGCAGGGCGATCCGGCGTCGCGCGGTGGGCCGATTCCGCTGGGGCGTTTCGGCGGGTCGATGGGGTCTGCAGCAGCCGCCGGGCCGGCGCACGGCCGTGGACGTTCCGAGGAGGACCAGCTTCATCCGGGTGGCCTGCCGACTCCGGAACAGCACGTTCCCCGGCAGGGCAGCGAGGCGCGCCCGGCCACGGGCCCGACTTCGCCTGCCGGTCCCACCTACGGCGCGGCCCGTCCGGCGCCCGCCGACGCCTTCCCGGCCTACTCCGGTGAACGCGGACCGGCACGCGACGGCCGTAACCCTGACGCGCCCTTCGACCTGCGTCCCGCACCGCAGGACCGGAACTCGCCGGCACCGTCCCGCCCGGCCGCGCAACCGACCCGGGTCACCCCGGCGCAGCCCGTCATGCCTCCGGCCGCGGTCTACCCGGCCGTTCCGGGCCAGGCCCCCGGCATGCCGGTCCCCACCTCCGGCCGCGGCGTCCCCGGCGGCGTCGCTCCGGTCTCCGGCGTGGCAGCACCACATCGCCCGGGCGTCGCGCCGGCCTCGGCGGTCCCCGGCAACTCGTCCCCGGTGGTTCCGGGTGGATCAGCCGCGCCCGGTATCCCGGCCCGGCCGGCCGCACCCGGTGTCTCCGGTGGAGCGGCCGTGCCCGACGTCCCGGGCGGAGCAGGCATGTCCGGCATTCCGGGAAGATCGGCTATGCCCGGCGTCCCGAGTGGGGCGCCCGTGCCCGGCGTCCCTGGTGGAACAGCCATGCCCCGCGTACCGGGTGGAACAGCCATGCCCCGCGTACCGGGTGAAGCAGCAGCACCCGGCGTCCCGGGTAGATCGGCTATGCCCGGCGTCCGGGGTGGAGCGGCCGTGCCCGGTATTCCGGGTGGACCGGGTTCGGGTATCACAGGCGGCACCGCACCGGTTTCAAGCCCGGCGGGGATGGATCCACACGCCCTGCCCGTCTCCGGCGCACGTGCGGACGGCCGCCAGCACCCGCAGGCCCGCCAGGACACCGACGAGTCCACGCGGGCGATATCCGTGCCCGGCCGCGGCATGCAGGCTCCGGAACCTGTCGTTCCGGGCGAACACCTCGCGCCGGAAGCCACTCAGGTGTTCAGGATCCCCCACCCGATCCCGATGTCGCCCCGCACACCCGATGCCGCGCCGGTCTCTGGACCGGCCGGATCCGACCAGTACGCCCCGACGGGCACCGCGCCGGTCTCCGCGCCTGCCGGATTCGACACAAACGCCACGACCGGCACCGCGCCCGTCTCCGGACCCGCTGGGTTCGAACCGCACACTGCGGCTGGCATGGTGGCGGCTGCCGGGGACGCTGTGGGTGCTCCGGTCGGTGCCGGTAGAGAGTCGGGGCCGGGCATCTCGTTCCCGCGTGATCATGGGCGGATCGGAGAGGATGTCGCCCGAGGCCGGCACGAAGCGGGCGACGAGCAGGACCCGACGCGACCGCTCGACCCACGGCGGCTGGCGCAGGCTGCTCCGGCGCACGGACGGCACGAAGCGGGCGACGAGCAGGACCCGACACGGCCGCTCGACCCACGGCGGCTGGCGCAGGCTGCTCCGGCGCACGGACGGCACGAAGCGGTGTCCGGTCCGGAGGACCCGACCCGGCCCTTCGGGCTGCGGCGGACCGGCACCGAGGCGCCCGGGCCCTCTCTGGAGAACACCCAGATCATCGACGCGCGACTGTTGGGAACGCGCGCTGCGGCCGGCCAGACCACTGGCACGGACGAACACGTCGGTTCCACCGGTGTGGGGCAGCCCGCGACCGGCGCCTCCGAACACATGGGCGGGCGGCACGGCGAGACGGGCGCGCACGCCGCGACCGGAGTTGCCGAGCCGCGGCATGGTGACGGGCAGGATTCCCGAGCAGGGCACGGGCAGGCTGCCGGGCCGCGGCGCGAGCCGGACGGGCCGGCGGAAACGGCACGGGCCGAGCCGCAGGTTGCAGGGCAGTCGGGTGCCACCACGGGCGCGTACGCCGTTGGGCAGGAAGTCGGCGCGGCGCGCGGGGAGCCGGTTGCGGCCGAAACCGCTGCCGAGGAGCCGGCGGGCCACGGTCTCGGTTGGCTGCTGTCGATGAGCGGGCTCGGTGCGACCACGCCGGTTCCCGAACCGGAGACGGCGGCCGCGGACGAGGCGTCCACCACCGACGTCGCGAACAAGCCGATGAGCTGGTTCGCTTTCGCCCCGAGCGAGCCCAAGTCCACTCCCACGGACCCACAGGACACCCTGCCCGAGCAAGCCGACACCGCCGCGAACCCGCAAGACACCCTGCCCGAGCAGGCGGACACCGGTGCTGAGGAGCAGGCCGGGTCGGAGGACACCCGCACCGCACCGGAAAGCACGACACTGGAACACCCCGTGTCGGAGCAGGACCGCACCTTGGGCGAGGACGAACTCGCCGAGGACTCGGAGAGCCAGGCTGCCGCCGAGCAGAGTTCTGCCCTGCTCGACGGCGAGCACACCGACTTCGAACAGGCCTCGCCCCTCATCGAGGACGAACCCGTCGACTTGAGGCGTGCCCCGGCCACCGCCGAAAACCAGCACGCGAACCTCGAGCAGCCTCCGATCCTCGGAGAGGACGAGCACGCCGACCTCGAGCAGCCTCCGATCCTCGGAGAGGACGAGCACGCCGACCTCGAGCAGGCTTCGCCCCGCCGAGAGGACGAGCCCACCGGCCTGGGACAGACCCTGGCCACCGCGGAAGACGAGCACACCGAGCTCGGGCAAGCCCCGGCCGCCGCTGAGGACGAGCACACCCAGTTCATGCAGGTCCCGGACGGCGCGGAAGACGAACACACCGACTTCGCGCAGGCTCCGGCCACCGTCGAGGACGAGCGCACCGATCTCATGCAGGTCCCGGCCGGCGCGGGCGACGAGGACGCCGGCTTCGAGCGGATCTCGGCCTCTTCCGAACGGCACATCCCATTCGGGCAGGAGCCGGACTCGACGGACGGGCCGGAGCAGGATCGCGCTGAAGATGGACGCATCCCGTCCGAGCACGAACCTGTGCAGGACGAGTCGGCGGGTACCGCGGTTGAACCGGACCCGGCTTCCATCGGAACGGAGCCCACCGGATTCGACGCTGGAGATGCCGTCGCCGAACCGGTCGACACCGGTTTCGCGCACGGACAGACCTCGACTATCGCCGAAACCGAAGACACCGACTTCGACCCGGTCCCTGCCGAAGGGCAGCACACCGACTTCGACCCGATCCCTGCCGAAGGACAACACACCGGTTCTGGGAGGGACTTGCCTTCTGTCGGAGGGCACGCCGGTTTCGGGACGGACTCGGCCGAAGGTGGGCAGGAGCAGGATCGCGCTGAGGATGGGCGCACCGCGTCCGGGTTGGAACCTCAGTGGATTGAGTCGGTGAACGGCCAGGCCGAACTGGACGCGGCTGCCACTGTTACGGAGCACGCGGGGCTGGACGACGGGCGTGATCAGGCCGAGGCTGACGTCGTGCACGAGGGCATTTCGGCCGGGACGGGAGATGCCGGCGCCGAGACGGATCGCGGGGCAGGCCAGGCCTGGGGCGGAACGGCAGCCGGTGAGCACGGGCAGGGCGAGACGGAACCTGACTCCGAGGACGCGCCGCTGACGTTCGAGCGGGAGCCGGGTGTCTCCGGTGAGGGCGACGACATCGTCGGGACGGCCGCTGTCGCCGAGGTGGACGGGAACGAGATCGGGACTCGTTCGCCGGATGCCGAGGATGTCGCCGCGGAGGTTGCAGACCTAGAGCCAGAGCCGGCGAAGGCCCAGGGCCGGACTGCGGGCTCTGTCCGGGAGCCAGAACAGGTCTCGGCGCGGGAGCCAGAACAGATCTCGGCCCCGGAGACGGAACAGATTTCGGAAGGCTTCGCAGACGAGACGACGGTCGCCGGGGAAGGGCAGGGCGCCGGGCTGGAACCGCCGGTCGTGGAGCCCATGGCGTCGTCGCACAGGGTGGACGAGGCGGCGGCGGGAGCCGACGGCGTTCCGCCTGGTGAAGGCGGCGGGACCTCGGCGGTGGGCGTTTCGCCGGCGGACGAAGTGGGCGTTCACGGCGAGGATTGGCAGGATGCCGCCGAGCCGGAGTCCTCGCTCGATCTCGACTCGGAACTCCAGGCCGACAGGGAAGCCGTGCTCGGCGAGGACCAGCCGACTGGACCCGGGTACGGCATTGTGCTGCTGGAGGCCGAGTCCGGCGAGGAGACGGCCACGGACGACCCGGCCGAAAAGGTCGTGGGCGAAGTCGTTGAGACGGTCCTGGCCGACCCGGCTGAGAGGGTCGTGGACGACCCTGCGGGAACGGTCACGGACGACCCGGCCGAAAAGGTCGCGGCCGAAGTCGTTGAGACGGTCCCGGACGATGCGATAGAGACGGTCTCGGACGGTGCGGTAGCGGCGGTCGGTGATGATGCGGCGGCAGGTACGGAGCTCGCGGAACCGGCGGAGTACGCGGCAGAAGAACGGGCTGATCATGGCCTGGTGACGACGGGCGCCGCTGAGCCGGACGCCCTTGCTGAGGGCTCCGGGGCCGCATCGGAGGCTCTGTCCGAGGAGGAGACCACTCCCCTGTCGACGGAGACTCACGATGCGGTCGCCGGCGAGCCCGCAACCGCCTCGTTCGGTGGGGCGGCGGACGAAGAGGTGACCAGTCTTCTCGCGCTGGGAACGCCGGTGGAGGTCACGGAGGCGTTCCCCACCATGGTCCTGGGGGCTGAGGCGGACGAGGAGCAGACGACCCGGCTCGTGGCCGTGGCCGTGGGGCCGCAGGATGTCACCGAGGCGGTTCCGACCACGGTTCTCGGGGACGGGGACGAGCGGACCGTGCTTCTCGCGGTGGGGACAGCGGACAATGCCACTGAGGCGCTGACGGCCGTCACCGAGGATGAGGTGACCACCCGGCTCGGGGTCACCGGGGCCGCGGATGCTCCGGTCACTGAGGAGTTCACGGCCGTCCTGGCAGGGGCCGGGAAGCCGGACGACCGGGGCGAGCCGGGCGGGGGCGGTCCGCTGGCCGAGGCGACCGATGCCGCCGCGCCCGGCGACGTGGCCGCGGAAGAGCGGAACGGGACGGGCGAGCGCGACGAGACAGGCGAACGCGACGGGGGTGTCGGGGACGGTGCTCCGGGCGTACCGCTGAAGGGGTGGGAAGGGGAAGCGGCCGGAGGCGCGGCAGCCACGCCCGGGGATGCGGCCTCGCGAATTCCGGCGCGGGTCGAGCCGGTGCGGCAGCGGCAGGATCAGCGGGTTCCGGCGGATCGGCGGCGGGCGGATCCGGAGCAGATTCTGGCGTCGTATCCGTGGGCGTTCGATCCGCGAACGCTGCGGGAGCAGGTGGACGATCCGGATCGGTTGTGGGATCTGGTGGACCGGCTCAGTGACCGGCTGGAGTTCGCCGAGCGGGACAATGTGCGGGCCGGGCTGCTGAGTCTGCGGGCCGTGGTGAACCGGGTCGTCGGTGAGCTGGACGACGCGCTCGCGGACGGCCGGGAGGCGCTGCGGCATGCGGAGGCCGCCGGTGAGCTGCGGACCGTGGCGATCGCGCAGGCGCGGCTGGCGCATGTGCTGCAGTGGCGGGCGGAGTTCGCCGAGGCGGATCTGCTGTATGCGCGGGCCGACTCGCCGGAGCTGCCGTCCCGGACCCGGGCGGAGATCATCGAGCTGGCCGGGCGGTCGGCGTTCGAGCAGGGGCGGTACCTGGAGGCGGTGAACCACTTCGAGCGGGCGCTGGACGTGCGCGGGGGTGCGGATCCGGAGCTGGTGGAGCGGGTCGAACTGGCGCTCGACGAGATCAGCCGGCGGTCCGGGGAGGGCTGGGGCCCGTATCCGCGGACCCGGGACGAGCTGCTGGGGATGCCGGAGGCGCCGGTTCCGCTGTTGGACGAGGGCGCGGGACTCTGGGGGTACGCGGCAGCGGTCGATCCCCGGTACGCCGAGGCGCAGCCGTTCACGGAAGGGCTGGCGTGGGTGCGCCGCCCCGACGCGCCGGCCTGGGAGCTGATCGACACGGCTGGTGAGCTGGTCATCGCCGCTGCGCACGGCTATGTCGCGGTGAGCCGGTTCGCGGAGGGTCTGGCCTGGGTGTCGCGGGGTGACGGCGGCTGGTTCGCGATCGACAGGCAGAACCGGCTGGCCGTGCCGGCCGGTGGGTTCGAGGACGCGCGGCCGTTCCGGCGGGGGCTGGCCGTGATCCGGCAGGGCGGCCGGTGGGGCGCGGTGGACCGGAACGGCAGGATCGCGGTGCAGCCGGAGTTCCAGGGGTTCGCGACGGTGTCGCACACCGGCGGGCCGGTGGAGGGTTTCACCGACGAGGGTCTGGCGGTCGTGGACGCCGGGGACCGGTTCGGGGTGGTGGACCGTACCGGCCGGACGGTGCTGGACGCGGTGCACGCTGCCGTGGTGATCCATCCGGCGGCGTTCCTGGTGCGTGACGCGGCCGGGCGGTGGGGTGCGCTGGACCGCCGGGGCACTCCGCTGACCGAGATGGGTCACCCGTCCCGGGAGGCCGTCGCCGACCGGCTGCCGGAGGAGGCCAGGCCGGTCCTCTAGGTTCGGGGGATGGAATTTCGTCATCTCGGCCGTTCCGGCCTGCTGGTCAGCGAGATCGCCTACGGCAACTGGATCACCCACGGTTCGCAGGTGGAGGAGGAGGCCGCCCTCGCGTGTGTGCGGGCGGCCCTGGACTGCGGCATCACCACGTTCGACACCGCCGACGTGTACGCGGGAACGCGTGCCGAGGAGGTGCTGGGCCGGGCTCTGCGCTCTTCGGTCAGGACCGAGCTGGAGATCTTCACCAAGGTCTTCTGGCGCACCGGGAAGGGGCCGAACGGCAGCGGGCTGTCCCGTAAGCACATCCTGGAGTCGATCGACGGTTCGCTGCGCCGGCTCGGCACCGACTACGTCGACCTCTACCAGGCGCACCGTTTCGACCATCACACGCCGCTCGACGAGACCATGGAGGCGTTCGCCGACGTGGTCCGGCAGGGCAAGGCCCTCTACATCGGGGTGTCCGAGTGGACGGCCGAGCAGATTCGGGCGGCCGCGCCGCTGGCCCGTGACCTGAGGATCCGTCTGGTGTCGAATCAGCCGCAGTATTCGATCCTGTGGCGGGTGATCGAGGCGGAGGTGGTTCCCGCGTCGCAGGAGCTCGGGCTGGGGCAGATCGTCTGGTCGCCGCTGGCGCAGGGCGTGCTGACCGGCAAGTACCGGGCCGGGGAGCAGCCGCCGGCCGGGTCGCGGGCCACCGACGACAAGTCCGGGGCCGGGTTCATCGCCCGCTGGCTGGGTGACGACGTGCTGACCACGGTGGCCCGGCTGAAACCGCTGGCGGACGAGGCGGGGCTGACGATGGCTCAGCTGGCGGTGGCGTGGGTGCTGCAGAACCCGAACGTCTCGGCCGCGATCATCGGCGCGTCCCGGCCGGAGCAGGTCCGGGACAACGTGAAGGCGTCCGGGGTCCGGCTGGACGACGGGCTGCTGAAGGCGATCGACGAGATCGTGGATCCGATCGTGACCCGCGACCCGTCGCTCACCTCCAGCCCCGCGAAACGTCCTTAATTCTCCCAGAACCGCATGAGCTGGAGGCCGCTGGCGAACAGCTCCTGCTCGATGCCGATCAGCCCGGCCAGCCAGTTGACCAGCTCGAAGAAGTAGGTGCCGACCTGGGTCTGCCAGAGCAGCAGGAACAGGACCAGGAAGCCCCAGGGGGCCACCACGTTCCAGGCGCGCTGGTAGGCCGGGCTCAGCCAGGGCTGGATGATGCCGCCGCCGTCCAGCCCGGGGATCGGCAGGAAGTTCAGCACGCTCGCGGTCACCTGCAGGAAGGCGAGCGCGGCCAGCGCCGCCCAGAACGCGCCGTGGCTGGTGTCGGCGAGGGTGACCCCGCCGAGACCACTGGGGACCACCTCCGGCGCCAGGCCGATCAGGAACGGAATGGCGATCACGACGGCGAGCACCACGTTGGTCAGCGGTCCGGCCGCGCTGATCAGCGAGTCCTTCACCTTGCTGCGGATGTAGCGGTGGTCCACCCAGACCGCGCCGCCGGGCAGGCCGATGCCGCCGAGGATCACCACGATCACCGGCAGCACGATCGACAGCAGCGGGTGCGTGTACTTCAGCGGGTTGAGCCGCAGGTAGCCCCGGTCGGCGACGGTCAGGTCGCCGGAGAAGTAGCCGAGGACGGCGTGGGCGTACTCGTGCAGGCACAGCGAGATCAGCCAGCCGGAGATGATGAACAGGAACACGTCCAGGCCGATGTTGCCGAACCCGCTCCAGGTCATCACGCCGCTGGCCACGAAGACCGCGACGATGCCGACGAAGACCGGGCTCGGCACGAAGGCGTTGCGCGGGGTACGGGTGTAAACCGGTTCGTACGTCACGTCAGTCCGCTCACTCGGCCGGTTGCAGACTCATCTGATAGTCCACCCGGTCGTCCTCGACCAGGATGACCGTGCTGACCCCGGCGCTCTGCAGGTTGCGCCACTCCTGCCCGATCCAGGACTCGGCGTCCGCCTGGCTGCTGAACGGCTCGGCCGGGCCATCGACGGGCTTGCCGTCGGCGTCTTCGTACCGCCAACTCCATGCCATGGAGCCACCCCCTCACGTCGCAAACTCCGATGGGCTTCCACCCTACGGCTTCCGCGCGGGAGACCCGGCTCTAAGGTACGGGGCATGTCCGAAGATCGGTGGAACACGGTTCTCGTCCTCGGCGGTATCCGCTCCGGCAAATCCGGGTTCGCCGAGTCCCTGGTGGCCGGCGCGCCGTCGGTGCGATATGTGGCGACCGCGGCCGGCGGCGAGGACGACCCCGAGTGGCTCGAGCGCATCGAGCAGCATCAGCGGCGGCGGCCGCAGTCCTGGACGACCGAGGAGACCGGCGCCGACCCGTCCCTGCTGACCGAGATGCTGACCGCGGCCGGTCCGGACGAGACACTGCTCGTCGACGACCTGGGCGGCTGGGTGGCGGCGGTGCTGAACCCGGCCCGGCAGCCGAACGACGACGAGGCCGACGTGGCGGCGCTCGCGGACGCGGTCCGTGCGACGCGGGCCCGGGTGGTGCTGGTCAGCCCGGAGGTCGGGTTGTCGCTGGTCCCGGTCACCCCGGTGGGGCGGGCTTTCACCGACGCGCTCGGCACGACCAACCAGGCCCTCGCCGCGGCGTGTGACGGGGTGGCGCTGGTGGTCGCCGGCCAGCCGACGTGGCTGCGCGGCGGGCCCCTGGAACCGGTCGCCCCCGGCGAACCGGCCGTCGCGGCCCCGGTCGCATCGCGGCCGGTCGCGTCCCGCCCGGTCGCCGTGCCGACGCCGTCGACACCGGCGCCCCCGCCGCCTCCGGCGCAGCCGCCCACAGTGGTCGAGCCGGTCGCGGCGCCGGAGCCCGGCCCGCTGGCCGCGCTGCAGGGGGCCACGATGACGCTGCCGCTGGTGGCGTCCGGGCTCACCGAGATCAAGCCGGGCATGGACCTGCCGTTGCCGAGCAGCGAGTCCGGCCCGGACGCCCGGGAACGACTGGCCTCCCTGGACCTGCCCGGCGGCGGGCTGGGCGCACTCGGCGAGGCCGTCGAGTTCGCGGCGGCCACCCAGGGCACCGTGACGCCGCGGGTGTGGGCGGGCGTGCGGGTGGTGGTGATCGCCGGTGGCCGTACCGGTGGGGCCGTCGCCGGCGTCGACTCCGCCGATGTGGAACGTCGCATCGCCGAGGCCGAACGCGGCGAGGGCCTGCTCGGGCGGCTCGCCGCGCGGCACGACGCCGACATCTCCGTGCTGCGGACCGCGACGACCGGCGCGATGGAGGACGGCCCGATCACCGACGAGGAGTCGGTGGAGGCCGCGCTGCGCGACGGCTGGCGGCTCGCCGACGGGGCGGCCGACGCCGGCCGGGACGTGATCGTGCTCGCCGGCATCAGCGCCGGCGCCGAGGCCGCCGCCACCGCGGTGCTCGCCGCGACCACCGGGGCCGAGGCGGTCGCGACGCTGCCGCGGGTGCAGGTTCCCGGAGCGCGTTTCGACGATGCGGCCTGGATGCAGCGCTGCGCGGCGGTACGTGACGCGCTGCACCGCATCCGGCAGGAGCCCCGCGGCGCCGTCGACGTGCTGCGAGAGATCGGCGGCCTGGACGTCGCCGTCGCCACCGGCCTGCTGCTCGGCGCGGCGGCCCGGCGGATCCCGGTGCTCGTCGACGGCCCGCTCGGGATCGCGGCCGGCCTGGTCGCCCGGGACCTGGCGAGCCAGACCCGGCACTGGTGTCTGCTGCCCGAGGCGGGCACCCTGTCGCTGGTCAAGCAGGGCGCCGACGTGCTCGGGCTGACCCCGGTGCTGCAGACCGGCCTCGACCTGGGCGAGGGGGCGAACGCGCTGTCGGTGCTGCCGCTGCTGCGTACCGCGATCGGGCTGGCGTCCACGTCCCCGGTGCACCCGGCCCTGCTGGGCGAGGTCGGCGACGACGGGCTCGACGACGACGCCGCGGTCATCGGGGAGCCGGCGGAATTCGCCGAGCCGGACCCGCACGGACCGGGCCCGGCCACCACGGGTGTCTGACGGCGTACGGCTGGCGGTCACCACACTGACCGTGCTGCCGCTGCGGGCGGGCCGGGTCGACCGGTCCACCGCGGCGGTCGCGATGGCGGTCGCGCCGGCCGTGGGCGCGCTGCTCGGGCTGGTGCTGGCCGGGCTGCTGCTGGGCCTGCGGGCGGCCGGCTCGCCGGATCTGGTCGCGGCCGGGGTGACCGTCGCGGCGGGGGCGCTGCTGACCCGCGGGCTGCATCTGGACGGGCTGGCGGACACGGTGGACGCGCTGGGGTCGTACCGGTCGGGCGCAGCCGCCCTGGAGATCATGAAGAAGCCCGACATCGGGCCGTTCGGGGTGGCGGCGCTCGCCGCCACCGTGCTCGTTCAGGCGGGCGCGCTCACCGTCGCCGGGCCGTGGGCGGTGGTGACCGCCTGGGCGACCGGCCGGCTCGCGATCACGGTCGCCTGCCGCCGCGGGGTGCCCTCCGCCCGCCCCGACGGGCTCGGCGCGATGGTCGCCTCGACGGTGCCGCCGGCCGCGGTGCTCGCCGGCGCGATGTGCGTCGCCGGTCTCGGTCTCGCCGCGGTTCCGGGCCGTCCGTGGCAGGGGCCCCTCGCCGTCGTCATCGCACTGTCCGCGGTGCTTCTGCTGCTGCGTCACACGGTACGGCGGTTCGGCGGCGTCACCGGCGACGTCCTGGGCGCGGCCGTCGAGCTGGCGGTGACGGTCGCCCTGGTCACTCTCACCATCACCCCGCGGTGACGTACGGCCCGCACCCCACGTCACCACACGACAGCGCAATCCGCAGCGTGGTGACGTACGGCCCGATCCGCACCCCACGTCACCACACAACCGCCCGGGTCGGCGCCGAGCGCGACGCCGGGGCGTGCGGTCTCGGCGTGGACCGTACGACCGCGCGGCTCGCACCGCGCGGCCGCGTCGTCAGCGGACGGACGGGGTGACGAACGGGGGTTTGACGAGGCGGGCCTCGATGCGGCGGCCGCGGATGTCGATCTCGACCAGGTCACCGTCGGCGAGGGCCGGCTCGGTGTCGATCAGGGCCAGCGCGATGCCGATCTTCTTCGTCGGCGAGAAGGTACCGCTGGTGGTCTCCCCCACGAGACGGTCCCCCGCGTACACCCGCATGTGACCGCGGGGGATGCCGCGGCCGGTCAGCTCCAGGCCCCGCAGCACCCGCCGCGGGCCGGCGGTCTTCTCGGCCTGCAGGGCCGAACGCCCCCAGAACTCCGGCTTGCCCCAGCCGACCGCCCACCCGGACCGGGCCTGCACCGGGCTGATGTCGAGGGTCAGCTCCTGGCCGTGCAGCGGGTATCCCATCTCGGTGCGCAGGGTGTCGCGGGCGCCGAGCCCGCACGGGCGCGCCCCGGCGGCGATCAGCGAGTCCCAGACGGCGGGCGCGGCGTCCCAGGCGACCACCAGCTCGTAGCCGTGCTCACCGGTGTAGCCGGTGCGGCAGACGACCAGTTCCCCACCGTCGGCGGTCACCGTGGCGAACGACATGTAGTCGTGATCGACCGGCAGGCCGAGACCGGCGAGGATCTCCGCCGAGCGCGGGCCCTGCACGGCCAGCACGGCGTGCCGGCGGTGCTCGTCGGTGACGGTGACCCCGGCCGGCGCGGCGGCGGTGAGGCGGCGGACCACCTCGGCGGTGTTGGCGGCGTTGGGGATGAGGAAGACGTGATCGTCGCCGTGCAGGTAGGCGATCAGGTCGTCGACCACGCCACCGTTCTCGTCGCAGCAGAGCGTGTACTGCGCCTGGCCGGGCGCGATCCGGCCCAGATCGTTGGTGAGGCAGGAGTTGACGAACGCCGCCGCCCCGGCGCCCCGGACCCGGGCCTTGCCGAGGTGCGACACGTCGAAGACGCCGGCCGACTCGCGGACCGCCGCGTGCTCCTTCAGGACGCCACCACCGGCGTACTCCAGGGGCATGTCCCATCCGCCGAAGGCGGCGAACTTCGCGCCGAGGGCGGCGTGCCGGTCGTGCAGGGGGGACTGAAGAAGCTCGGCAGACATGAGACTCAACTTACCGGTGACCTTGAGCAGGATTAGAGTCGCGGGGACAACACAGTCTTCGCCACAGCCGGGAGGGCGCCCACAGGCGTGCTTCCTGACCCGACGTCCCGGAGAGTCCGAGTGCCCCAGCCCACCCTCACCCTGGTCGACACCGATCCGGCCGAGTCCGCGGCCGACGCCATCGTCATCGGCCTGCACAGTCAACCCGACGAGGACGGCACACTGCTGCCGGCCGCCGGAGCCGAGAGCATCGCCGCGGCCTTCGACGGCAAGCTGACCTCGACGCTGGCTCTGCTCGGCGCGACCGGCGCGCCCGGTGAGGTGACCAAGCTGGCCACCCTCGGCACGATCGCCGCTCCGCTGCTGGTCGCGGTCGGTCTCGGCGCCGAGCCGGACGGTCCGGCCCCCGATCCGGAGACGCTGCGCCGCGGCGCCGGCGCCGCGGTCCGCGCGCTGGCCGGCAGCGAGACCGTGGCTCTGGCCCTGCCGGTGCCGGACGACTCCGACGCCGCGCCGGTGCTGCGCGCGACGCTGGAGGGCGCCCTGCTCGGCGGGTACCGGTTCGCCGGTTACAAGACGAAACCGCAGAAGGGCCGCGGCGACCCGGTCGCCGCGCTCCGCCTGCACGTGCCGGACGCGGCCGACGAGGCGGCCGCGGCCGAGCTGCGCCGCGCCGAGGTGGTGGCCCGCTCGGTCCGGCTCAGCCGGGACTGGGTGAACACCCCGCCGAACAACCTGCGCCCGGCGGACCTCGCCGACCAGGTGGCGGCGGCCGCGACCGAGGCGGGCCTCGCGGTCGAGGTGCTCGACTTCGAACAGCTCAAGGCCGGTGGGTACGGCGGCATCGTGGCGGTCGGCCAGGGTTCCGAGGCCCCGCCGCGGCTGGTGAAGCTCACCTACACCCCGGACGGTGTGGACGGCCCGAAGCGGGTGGCGCTGGTCGGCAAGGGCATCACCTTCGACACCGGTGGCGTCAGCATCAAGCCGGCCGCCGGCATGTGGGAGATGAAGTCGGACATGGCCGGGGCGGCCGCGGTGGCGGCCACGATGCTCGCGGTGGCCGCGCTCAAGCCGAAGGTCGCCGTCTCGGGTTACCTGGCGATCGCGGAGAACATGCCGTCCGGGTCGGCGTACCGGCCGGGCGACGTGATCACCATGCTCAACGGCAAGCGGGTCGAGGTGTTCAACACCGACGCCGAGGGCCGGATGGTGCTGGGCGACGCGATGGCGCGGGCCTGCGCGGACGGCACCGACTACCTGTTCGAGACGTCGACGCTGACCGGCGGGCAGGTGATCGCGCTGGGCAAGCGGATCGCCGGCCTGATGGGCTCGGACGAGGCGACGAAGCTGGTCGAGACGGCCGGCGCCGCGGTCGGCGAGCCGGCCTGGCGGATGCCGCTGCCGGACGACGTGCGCAAGGGCATGGAGTCGGAGATCGCCGACATCTGCCAGACCAACGCCAACCTGGACCGGGCCGGGCACATGTTGCAGGGCGGCGTGTTCCTGCGCGAGTTCGTGGCCGAGGGGGTCGAGTGGGCGCACATCGACATCGCCGGCCCCGGTTACCACTCCGGCGAGGCGAACGGTTACTGGACCAAGGGCGGCACCGGTGTCCCGGTCCGGACGTTCCTGAAGCTGATCGACGACCTGGCGTGACCGACTGCACCGCAGCGAAGCAAGGGCCGGGAGGGCACGCCCCGGCCGGCCCAGCGTGACCGGCCCGGTCTGACGGTGGGCGCGCCGCCCGGTCAGTCCGGGCGGCGCTTGCGCCGCTCGTTGTAGTCGCGCATCCGCTGTGGATAGCCGAGCAGCTTGATGTCGTAGATCGGCATCGAGAGCTTCTGGGCGAACCGGCGGGCGACCTCGGGCGACTGGATGCGCCGCCGGGTCCATTCGCCGTCGTGTGCGACAAGCAACAGGGTGGTCTCGGTCACCGTCGTCTGTGGCTCGATGAATCCCTCGACTCCCCGCCGGGAGCGGAAGAATTGCGTAAGATGCTCGAGATCGGCCTGATCAACCGGCCGTCCGAGGGCACCGACGGATCGGGGACGACGCCGAAACCAAGCCACCGCTCCTCCTCGCGTTCGATCCCGCAAGGGTACGTCGGACCGACGTGTCGTGGGGCACCTGACTGCATTGACCGGGTCGCGAAGTGACAAGATGTCGGTGACGGGACTGTGACCGTTTCCATTGTGTGACCCACACCGGAGACGATGCGACCACTGGAGTCAACGTGAGCCAGCCCAACGGCGGAACCTTCGACATCGTCATTCTCGGAGCGGGCAGTGGTGGCTATGCGGCCGCCCTGCGCGCGGCCCAGTTCGACCTGTCGGTGGCGCTGATCGACAAGGCCGAACTCGGCGGCACCTGCCTGCACCGCGGCTGCATTCCGACCAAGGCGCTGCTGCACGCCGCGGAGATCGCCGACCAGACGCGGGAGAGCGAGCAGTTCGGTGTGAAGGCCGACCTCGTCGGCATCGACATGGCGGGTGTCAACGCCTACAAGGACGGTGTCGTCGGCCGCCTCTATAAGGGTCTGACCGGCCTGCTCGGCCACAACAAGAACATCACGATCGTCCAGGGCGCGGGCCGGCTCGTCAGCAAGGACACCGTCGAGGTGGACGGCCAGCGCTACACCGGCCGCAACGTCATCCTCGCCACCGGCTCCTACTCGCGCTCGCTGCCGGGCCTGGAGGTCGACGGCAAGCGGGTGCTGACCAGCGAGCACGCGCTCAAGCTGGACCGGGTGCCGCAGTCGGCGATCGTCCTGGGCGGCGGCGTGATCGGCGTCGAGTTCGCCAGCGTGTGGAAGTCGTTCGGCGCCGACGTGACCATCATCGAGGCCCTGCCCCGCCTGGTCGCCGCGGAGGACGAGGAGATCTCGAAGCAGGTCGAGCGCGCCTTCCGCAAGCGGAAGATCAACTTCAAGGTCGGCAAGCCGTTCGAGAAGGTCGAGCACACCGACAACGGGGTGCGCGTGACCATCTCCGGCGGCGAGACCCTGGAGGCCGAGGTGCTGCTGGTCGCGGTCGGCCGTGGCCCGACGACCGCCGACCTGGGGTACGAGGAGCAGGGCATCACCCTGGACCGCGGCTTCGTGATCACCAACGAGCGCCTGCACACCGGTGTCGGCAACATCTACGCCGTCGGTGACATCGTCCCCGGCCTGCAGCTCGCGCACCGCGGCTTCCAGCAGGGCATCTTCGTGGCCGAGGAGATCGCGGGCAAGAACCCGGCGGTCATCGACGAGGCGGGCATCCCGCGGGTCACCTACTCCGACCCGGAGGTCGCGTCGGTCGGCATCACCGAGGCCAGGGCCAAGGAGCAGTACGGCGCGGACAAGGTCTCGACGTACAACTACAACCTCGGCGGCAACGGCAAGAGCCAGATCCTGAAGACCGCGGGCTTCATCAAGCTGGTCCGGGTGAACGACGGGCCGGTCGTCGGCGTCCACATGGTCGGCGCCCGGGTCGGCGAGCTCGTCGGCGAGGCCCAGCTCATCACCAACTGGGAGGCCTTCCCCGAGGAGGTCGCCCAGCTCGTACACGCCCACCCGACGCAGAACGAGGCGCTGGGCGAGGCCTTCCTCGCGCTCGCGGGCAAGCCCCTGCACGCGCACAGCTGATTTCGATCGCGTTCTGACGTCTAAGGAGTTTGGGAGAACATGCCGGTATCGGTAACCATGCCGCGGCTGGGTGAGAGCGTCACCGAGGGAACCGTGACGCGCTGGCTCAAGCAGGAAGGCGAGCGCGTCGAGGCGGACGAGCCGCTGCTCGAGGTCTCCACCGACAAGGTCGACACGGAGATCCCGTCGCCCGCCGCGGGCATCCTCTCGCGGATCGTGGTCGGCGAGGACGAGACGGCGGAGGTCGGCAGCGAGCTCGCCGTCATCGCCGGGGACGGTGAGGACGCCGGTTCAGCCGCGCCCGCGCCGGCCCAGGAGCAGCAGGCCGAGGCCGAGCCGGAGCCCGCCGCTCCGGTGGCCCCGTCGACCGAGAAGCCTGTCGAGGAGGAGGCCCCCGCGCCGCAGACCGCCGCTCCGGCGGGCGACGCCGAGGGCACCGAGGTGAAGCTGCCGGCGCTCGGCGAGAGCGTCACCGAGGGCACCATCACCCGCTGGCTCAAGCAGGTCGGCGAGACCGTCGAGGCGGACGAGCCGCTGGTCGAGGTCTCCACCGACAAGGTCGACACGGAGCTGCCGTCGCCGGTCGCCGGCACCCTCCTGGAGATCAGGGTCGGCGAGGACGAGACCGCCGAGGTCGGCGCCGTGCTGGCGATCGTCGGCACCCCGGGCAGCGCCCCGGCCGCCGCACCGGAGCCGGAGAAGCCGGCCCCCGCACCGGAGCCGGAGAAGCCGGCGCCCGCGCCGCAGCAGGCCCCGGCGCCGAAGGTCGAGTCCGCCCCGGCTCCGCAGCTCAGCGGGGAGTCCTACGCGACGCCCGCGCCCGCCGCGGAGACCAAGGAGCCGGCCCCGGCTGCTCCGCCCGCCGCTCCGACGGCTGCCGCGGCTTCCGCCGACGCCCAGTCGAACGGGGCCGGCGACGCCGGTTACGTCACGCCGCTGGTCCGCAAGCTGGCCGCCGAGAAGGGCGTGGACCTGTCCACCCTTACCGGCACGGGCGTCGGTGGCCGGATCCGCAAGCAGGACGTCCTCGACGCCGCTGAGAAGGCCGCCGCCGCCAAGGCGCAGCCCGCTCCGGCCCCGGCAGCCTCGGCCGAGAAGGCTGCCCCGGTCGCGGAGAAGGCCAAGCCCGAGCCGAGCCCGCTGCGCGGCCGGACCGAGAAGCTGCCGCGGATCCGTCAGACGATCGCCCGCCGCATGGTGGAGTCGCTGCAGGTCTCGGCTCAGCTGACCACGGTCGTCGAGGTCGACGTCACCAAGATCGCCAACCTGCGGAACAAGGCGAAGGCCGCGTTCCAGGCCAAGCACGGCGTGAAGCTCACCTTCCTGCCGTTCTTCGCCCTGGCCACGGTCGAGGCGCTGCAGCAGCACCCGGTGGTCAACTCGTCGCTGGACATGGAGGCGGGCACCGTCACCTACCACGGCGCCGAGCACCTGGGCATCGCGGTGGACGCGCCGAAGGGCCTGGTCGTCCCGGTCATCAAGGACGCCGGTGACCTCAACCTGGCCGGTCTGTCCAAGCGGATCGCCGACCTGGCGGACCGCACCCGCAACAACAAGATCGGGCCGGACGAGATCGGCGGCGGCACCTTCACGCTGACCAACACCGGCAGCCGGGGCGCGCTGTTCGACACGCCGATCATCAACCAGCCGCAGGTCGGCATCCTCGGTCTCGGCGCGGTCGTCAAGCGCCCGGTGATCGTGAACGACCCGGAGCTGGGCGAGATCATCGCGCCGCGGTCGATGGTCTACCTGGCGCTCTCCTACGACCACCGGATCGTGGACGGCGCCGACGCCGCCCGCTTCCTGGGAACTCTCAAGGAGCGCCTGGAGGCCGGGCACTTCGAGGCCGACCTCGGCCTGTAAGGGCGACAACGACCCGGGGGGTACGCCGCTACGGCGTACCCCCCGGTCTGTTTTGCGACGAGAGATCTACGGGAAAGAATCAGAGCATGCGGATCGTCATGGCCGGTGCGTCCGGTTTCCTCGGCACCGAGCTCGCCGGCCGGCTGCGGCAGAGCGGGCACGACATCGTCCGGCTGGTCCGGCGGCCCACCGCGCGGGCCGACGAGGCCACCTGGGACCCCGCGCAGGGGCGGCTGGACGTGGAGGTGCTGGACGGCGCCGACGCGGTGATCAACCTGGCCGGTGCCAACCTCGGCGACCGGCGGTGGACGGCCGCCTACAAGCGGGTGCTGCGGTCCAGCCGGATCGACACCACCGACACCCTGGCCCAGGCCATCGGCCGGCTCCCGGCCGGTCAGCGGCCCCGCACCCTGCTCCAGGCCTCCGGCGTCGGGTGGTACGGCGACACCGGCGACCAGCCGGTCACCGAGGACGCGCCGGCCGGCAGCACCTTCCTGGCCGACCTGTGCCGGGTCTGGGAGGCCGCGGCACGCCCCGCCGAGGACGCCGGCACCCGGGTGGTGCTGCTGCGGACCGCGCCGACCATCCACGCCGCCAACGCGCCGCTGAAACTGCTGCTGCTGCCGTTCAAGCTGGGCGCGGGCTCCCGGATCGGCGGCGGGCGGCAGTGGATGGCGTGGATCGCCCAGGAGGACTGGATGGCCGCCGCCGAGTTCCTGCTGGAGCGCGAGGACGTGGCCGGCCCGGTGAACGTGGTGTCCCCCCGCCCGGTCACGAACGCGGAGTTCACCCGGGAACTGGCCCATCTGCTGCGCCGGCCGGCCCTGCTGAGGGTGCCGGGGCCGGTGCTGGATCTGGTGATCGGCGAGCTGGCCGGGGAGGCGCAGCGCAGTCAGCGGGTGCTGCCGGGCGTGTTGTCGGCTGCCGGGTTCGCGTGGGCGTACCCGGGAATGGACGCGGCCCTGGCCGCCGCCCTGCGCCCGGAACCGGCGATACGGCCCTGAGGGGGTCCTGGATCAACAGGCTTTCTTGCTAACCTGCGGCTGATGTCCCTCGCCGCCTCCGCCCCCGCCGCGTCCGCCGATCCGTCCACCGAGCCGCCGGCGCCGTCAGGTGCTCGCCGATGGCGTGCCCATCTGGCTGTCGGCCTGCTCGCTCTGAGCCTCGCCGTCTATGTGACCAACGGTCTGTGGCGTGACCCGTTCGGGCACGGTCTCTCCGACAACCTGGGTGACCAGGCGTTCTTCGAGTGGCTGCTGGGCTACGGCGTCTACACGCTGGGGCACGGGTCGGACCCGTTCTTCACCGACCTGCTGAACGTGCCGTGGGGGGTGAACCTGGCGGCGAACACCTCGATCTCGGTCTACACGATCCTGTTCGCGCCGCTGACCTTCCTGGCCGGGCCGCAGATCAGCTACGTGACCATCCTCACGCTCAACCTGGCCGGCTCCGCGTTCGTGTGGTACCTGTTCCTGCGCCGCTGGCTCACCCCGAGCACGGTCGCGGCCGCCCTGGGCGGCATGTTCTGCGGTTTCGCGCCCGGTTTCATCTCGCACGCCAACGGCCACCTGAACTGGACGGCGGGCTGGGTGGCTCCGCTCGTGCTGTGGCAGGTGCTGCGGCTGCGCCAGCCGGGCCGCTGGCTGCGCAACGGTCTCGTGCTCGGGCTGATGCTGGCGGCGTTCTTCACGATCGCCGCGGAGGGGCTGTTCTACACGGCGCTGGCGAGCGCGCTGTTCGTGGTCGTCTGGTCGCTGGCCGGGCCGGTGCGGGGCGAGGCCAAGGCGGCCGCCGGCACCGTGCTGAAGGCGTGCGCGGTGACCGGGGTGGTGGCCGGCGGCCTGCTGGCGTACCCGCTCTACATGCACTTCGCCGGGCCGCAGACGTTCAGTGGCACCGGCTACAACCAGCGGTACTTCGCCGAGGACGCGGCGGCGTACCTGTCGTTCGCCAGCCGCTCGCTGGCGGCGGTCTTCGGGCTCGGCTCCGACCTCGGCCCCAACCGCACCGAGGAGACCAGCTACTTCGGCGTGCCGCTGGTGGTCCTGACCCTGGTCTCGGCCGTGCTGGTGTGGCGGCGGGCGGCGCCCGGGCGCAAGGCGACGCTGCGCGCCATCCTGGTGACCGGCGGGGTCTTCATGGTGCTGTCGTGGGGCCCGCGGTTCAACTGGATGGGCGAGGAGTGGCCGGAGTTCCCGCTGCCCTTCGCGCTGCTGGCCAAGCTGCCGCTGTTCGACGCGGCGCTGCCGCTGCGGCTGGCGCTGGTCACCGCCTGCGTGGTGGGCATCGTGCTGGCCCTGGTCACCCAGGAGATCATGGACGGGCGGTTCACCTCGCCGAACGTGCACTCCGGGATCAGCGCGGCGATCGTCGTCGCCCTGCTGCCGGTCTTCCCGCTGCCGGTGCGGCACCAGGAGCGGGCGCCCGAGCCGGACTTCATCGCCGACGGCACCTGGCAGCGGTACGTGTCGGAGAACGGCGTGCTCACCGCCCTGCCGTTCGCGCTGAACGTGCACGCCGACGGGCAGCGCTGGCAGGCGTACACGATGGCCCGTGGCGGCCCGCAGTTCCGGATGCCGGGCGGCTACTTCCTGGGCCCGATGACCACCGGCGAGGAGGGCCGTGAGCAGGCCGGCCGGATCGGCGCGCCCACGCTCGCCACCGACTGGCTGTTCACCCGCGCCGCCATCTACGGGTACGTGACCGAGCTCAGCAACGCCGACCGCGCCCAGGCTCGCGCCGATTTCGCCTATTGGGGTGTGGAGGCGGTCTTCCTGCCTGAGAAGATCACCGGCTCCGACCACATGGTGCTGTTCCGGCATGCCGTCGAGACCACCGCGACCGATCTGCTCGGGCCGCCGGAGGAGGTGGACGATGTGCTGTTGTGGCGTATCCGTCCCGGAGTGGACCCGATCGACCGATGAGTTCGGGACTGGATAACCTCCGCGACGTGACGATCGCCGCGCCTGCCCCGATCACTTCGCCAGCCGAAGCCGCATCTCCGGAGAAACCGGGCGAACCGCCGTCCCGGTGGCGTGCTCATCTGACCATGGCCGTGGTGGCGCTGGCCGCCGCGGTCTACGTCTGCCAGGGACTCTGGCTGGCGCCGTACCGGAACGTGGTCGCCGACAACGTCAGCGACCAGGGGCAGTTCGAGTGGATGCTGGCCTACGGCGTCTACCTCTTGCAGCACGGCACCGACCCGTTCTTCACCGACCTGCTGAACGCGCCGCGCGGCGTCAACCTGGCGATGAACACGTCGAGCACGTTCTACGCCGTGCTGTTCGCGCCGCTGACCCACTTCGCCGGCCCGTCGATCTCGTTCGCCACCATCCTGACGCTGAACCTGGCCGGCTCCGCCTTCGTCTGGTACCTCTTCCTGCGCCGCTGGCTGGTCCGCAGCGGGCTCGCCGCGGCGGTCGGCGGCATGCTCTTCGGGTTCTGCCCGGGCCTGATCTCGCACGCCAACGGTCACCTCAACTGGACCTCCGGCTGGATGGTCGGCATCGTCGCCTGGTGGGTGCTCAAACTGCCGGAACGCGACCACTGGCTGCGCAACGGCATCGTCCTCGGCCTGCTCTGCGGGATGGGTTTCTCGGTGGCCGCCGAGGCCCTCTTCTTCTGCGCCCTGGCCAGCGGCCTCTTCCTCGGCATCTGGCTGCTGTCCCGGCCCGGCCGGCAGATGGCGCGGTCCGCCCTGCCGCCGGTGCTCAAGGCGCTGGGCGTGTGCGCGGTGCTCGCCGGGGCGCTGCTGGCCTACCCGCTCTACATGCACTTCGCCGGGCCGCTCAAGTTCTCCGGCACCGGCTTCCTGATGGACCACTACTCCGAGGACCTGGTCGCCTACGCCGCCTTCCCGCTGCAGTCGCTGGCCGGGCTGTTCGGCTGGGGCGCCGACCTGGCGCCGAACGCGACCGAGGCGACCTCGTTCCTGGGCGCCCCGCTGCTGCTGCTCTTCGGCGCCGCGCTGGTGCTGCTGTGGCGGCGGGCGTCGCCGGAGCGCCGGGTCACGCTGCGCGCCCTGACCGTCGTCGGCGGGGTGTTCTTCGTGCTCTCGCTCGGCCCGCGGCTGCGGTTCATGGGTACCGAGCAGGAGCACATCCCGCTGCCGTACGCGCTGCTCGCCGAAATCCCGCTGTTCGACTCGGCGCTCCCGGTCCGGTACACCCTCGTGGTCGTGGTGATCATCGCGCTGGTCCTGGCGCTGTTCGTCGACGAGTTCCTGAACCGGACGGCGCTCACCCGGGTGGCGCTGGGCGCCGCCGTGGTGGCCGCGCTCGCCCCGATCGCCCCGCTGCCGCTGCGCACCCTGGAACGCGCGCCCGAGCCGGAGTTCATCTCCAGTGGCCGGTGGCGCGACTTCGTCTCCGACGGCGGTGTGATGACCACGCTGCCGCTGGCCATGGACGTGGCGGTGGACTCCATGCGCTGGCAGGCGACCACGATGGCCGACGGTGGCGCCGCGCAGTTCCGCATTCCGGCGGGGTACTTCCTCGGCCCGCAGGACTACGAGGAGACCGGCCGGGAACTGGTCGGGCGGCTCGGCCCGCCGGATCGGCCCACCACCCGGTTGTTCTACCGGGCCGGGCGGTTCGGCCAGGTCAGCCGGGTCACCGACGTGGACCGCGCCCAGGCCCGGGCCGACTTCGAGTACTGGCGGCTGGAGGCGATCTTCCTGCCCGACGAGATGACCGGCCCGCGTGGCCCGCTCAACCGGGCGGCTCTGGTGCTGTTCTGCACCGACCTGCTCGGCGAGCCCGAGCACGTGCAGGACGTTCTGGTGTGGCGCATCCGTCCCGGTGTGGATCCGGTCGACAAGCCGGCCCGGGGCTAGGCTTGCGGCCGTGACCTCTTCCGTACTCACCGTCCTGCGCCCCGGCCTGGTCGATTACCTGGAGGCCTGGGAGGAGCAGAAGCGTCTGCACGAGGCGGTGGTCGCCGGCGTCCAGCCGGACACCGTGCTGCTGCTGGAGCACCCCAGCGTCTTCACCGCGGGCAAGCGGACCGAGCCCGCCGACCGCCCGTTCGACGGCACCCCCGTCGTCGACGTCGACCGCGGCGGCAAGATCACTTGGCACGGCCCGGGCCAGCTCGTCGGCTACCCGATCGTGCGCCTGCCCGACCCGGTCGACGTGGTCGCCTATGTGCGCCGCACCGAGCAGATGCTGATCGACGTGTGCGCCGAGTTCGGTGTGACCGTCGAGCGCGTCGAGGGCCGCAGCGGCGCCTGGATCAAGGCCACCGAGGGCGGGCTGGACCGCAAGATCGCACAGATCGGCATCCGCGTGTCCCGCGGCGTCAC
This sequence comes from Actinoplanes utahensis, assembly GCF_016862455.1. Classification (GTDB taxonomy): domain Bacteria; phylum Actinomycetota; class Actinomycetes; order Mycobacteriales; family Micromonosporaceae; genus Actinoplanes; species Actinoplanes utahensis. The sequence goes on along the minus strand of NZ_BOMZ01000057.1, from coordinate 21,143 downwards.
GCTGCACGGATTCGCCCTGAACTGCGACTGCGACCTGTCCAACTTCAACCGGTTCATCCCGTGCGGGATCCGTGACGCCGCCGTGACATCGCTCAGCGCCGAGGTCGGCCGCCCGGTCCCCGTCAGCGAGGTCATGCCGGTGATCGAGCGCCACCTGGCCACGCTGCTCTGATGGCCCTCTACCGCGACCCGCGCGACAAGCGCGTCTTCGTCCCCAAACCGGGCGGCGGGGTGGTGCTCAACTTCGGTCACCCGATCGCCTGGGCCATCCTCGTCTGCACGACGATCATCCCCTTCGTGATCGTCGCGGTGGTCACTGTCGCCGTCCTTCTCTAGGTTCCTCCTTCTCTGGTACGGGCCACGCGACGTCCCGTGCCTGTCCACGCCGGGCAGGCACGACTCACGGCCGACAGCGCGGCCGCCGGGCTTCGATCCCGGCGGCCGGTCACCGCCCAGGCGCCCCTGCCGCCGTGCCGGTGGCGGGGTGACCGCGCCGCGCAGGCATGAGTGGCACCGGGGGGACGGCCGGAAGGGAACGCCTGCCGCAGCCGCCGCGGGCCACGGGACGTTGCGTGGCCCGTACCACCGAAAAGCTCTCCAGCGAAGCCCCGCGGACCGGAAGTGGTCAGCTCAGGCGCCAGACGGTCACGCTGTCGCCGCCGGCCGGGCAGGCCAGGTGCGTGCCGGTGCTCGTGCACCTCAGCCAGCCTCCGGCCGCACGCTGCCAGCCCCGGATACGGCCGGTGACCGTGTCGATGACGTAGTGCTCCTCGCCGCTCCTGCGCAGGAGAAGACCGCCGGCCAGCCAGCCGGACATCTCCGGCCCCGTCACCGCGCCGGTCTCCGGATCCAGCGGCGCCACCTGCCCGGACCGCGACGCCGCCAGGCCGTTGTGCCACGCGACCCACGCCGGACCGGACCACACGACATTCCCGTTCTGCTGATCCAGAGCGGTCAGGCCCGCCGAACCGGTCACGCAGAGCCGGGTGCCGCACCGGTTCACCTCGGTCGCGTCGCCCATCCGCGTCGTCCAGAGCCGGTCCAGCATCGGCAGCCGCAGCGCCGTCACGTTGCCCCGGCCGAAGACGAACGCCAGGTCACCGGCGACCGACAGCACCGGCCGGCCGTCGAAGCCGTCGCCGACCGGGATGCCGCCGACCTCCAGCACCTTCGCTCCGGTGTCCCGGGCGTGCACCACCGCGGTGCCGTCCTGGCTGATCACCTGCACGTGACGCCCGGTGGCCGTGGCCGCGATCGGCACGCTGCGGGCCGCGTGCCACCACACCGGCCGGGCGGTCCGCGGATCGAGGACGCCCAGCCGCCCGCCGCCGGTTCCGCCGTCCTTCCACAGCACGATCAGATCGCCCGCCAGGATCGCGCCGGGGTACTCGTGGTCGTTCCAGAGTTCCGTCCCGGTGGCGGGGTCCAGCAGGGACGTCCACACACCGCCGAGGGACAGCGCCAGGTTCGGCCCCACCTCGTGCAGCTGCGGGCCGAAGCCCCGCCCGTCCACCTGCCGGGTCCACCGCACCCGGTCGCCGGACAGGGCCGCGCCACCACGGTCAGCATCGAGTCCTGCGCCCGCGAGTGGACGCTGTAGAGGACGTCGCCGGTGAGCAGCCACGACACCGTCCGTGCCCCGGTCTGTGCCGTGACCGGCATCGGCGCGGACTCCGCACCGGGTGGCTGGGAGGCGCCCAGCAGGAACGCCAGCGCCCCGGCCAGGACCAGCGACAGGACTCGCCGCCGAGGCAGGGGCACCGGCGCCGGACGGGACGGCGGAGGCCGATCCAGGTCGATAACCACGCCGCCATGATCCCGCCGCCGGTCAATCCCCTCGGCGTGAACCGGCCCTACGGCGTGTTCCGGTTGAGGTCGCGCGGGAAGGCCGTGGCCTCCTCCCGGATCTCCGGCGAGATCAGCTCGACGCCGTTCGGCGGCTGCTCGTTGGCGGCGACCACGGCGGTCACCTCGACGACGCTCTCCTCGGTGAGCCGCTCCACCCGGGCACGGGTCGCCAGGTGGGTGACGAGGACCTGGCTGAGGCCGGCGGCGTCCCGGACGATCAGGAAGGCCACCGACTTGAGCAGCCGCCGGCGATGGACCCGGCCGGCGATCGAAGCGCTACCCGGTCCCATCAGCACCGTGACGAGAACGCCAACAGTCGCCGATGCGCCTTTCTCCCGAATTTCGAGTGACCGCCTTCACACCAATGGTCACGTGAGCCTCGTCGCCCCTGCGGCGCGACCGGCCGTGGCGGGCGTATCTTCGGGTTGTGACTATTGCTCCCGAGGGCCGCCGCATGCTGCGCATCGAGGCGCGCAACGCCGAGACTCCCATCGAGCGGAAGCCGCCGTGGATCAAAGTCAAGGCGAAGATGGGCCCTGAGTACACCGAGATGCGCGGCCTCGTGCAGAAAGAGGGTCTGCACACGGTCTGCCAGGAGGCCGGCTGCCCCAACATCTACGAGTGTTGGGAAGACCGCGAGGCCACCTTCCTCATCGGTGGCGATCAGTGCACCCGCCGCTGCGACTTCTGCCAGATCGACACCGGCAAGCCGGCCGAGTTCGACGCCGACGAGCCCCGCCGGGTCGGCGAGTCCGTCGCCACCATGGGCCTGCGCTACGCGACCGTCACCGGCGTCGCCCGCGACGATCTGCCCGACGGCGGCGCCTGGCTCTACGCGGAGACCGTCCGCCAGATCCACAAGCTTCAGCCCGGCTGCGGCGTCGAGCTGCTGATCCCCGACTTCAACGCCGACCCGGTCCAGCTCGCCGAGGTCTTCGGCGCCGCCCCCGAGGTCCTGGCCCACAATGTCGAGACGGTCCCGCGCATCTTCAAGCGCATCCGCCCCGGCTTCCGCTACGAGCGGTCCCTCGACGTGATCACCCAGGCCCGCGCGGCCGGTCTGGTCACCAAGAGCAACCTGATCCTCGGCATGGGCGAGGAGCGTTCCGAGGTCTCCGCCGCCCTGCGTGACCTGCACGCCGCCGGCTGCGAGCTGATCACCATCACGCAGTACCTGCGACCCACCCCGCGGCACCACCCCGTCGAGCGCTGGGTCAAGCCCGAGGAGTTCGTCGAGCTCCGCGACGAGGCCGAGCAGATCGGCTTCGCCGGCGTGATGAGCGGCCCCCTGGTCCGCTCCTCCTACCGCGCCGGCCGCCTCTACCGTCAGGCCCTCGACGCCCGCGGCTGACCGCAGCCCGGCGATCCGCTTCGACACGCCGGCCGAGCCGGGGCGTCGGCACCCGATCGCCCGCCGGCCCCAGACGCAGGAGAGCCCCGTGCCATCCGGCACGGGGCTCTCCTGCGTCTGCTGCTCTACTTCTTCTTCGGCTTCTTCGACTTCTTGCCCTTCTTGCTGCCCTTGCCGTCATCCCTCTCCGAAGCCCACTTCGCTTCGGCCACCTCCGGAAGGAACACCGGCGCAAGGAACTTCATGAAGATCATGGCGAGCGGAGCCAGCCACGCCCACCACGGCACCAGAGAGTTCGGCCCGAGCAGCATGTCGGCCACGCCATAACTCACCTCGACTGCGGTATCCATACATGCCTCCGGACGATACGAAGGACTCCAGCAGGGCAGGCCGCCCTTCCGTTTCAGGAGTCGGCCCCCACCATCGGATCCGCTTCCCGCCGCCTTAGCCTTTCCAGGCGCGGCCCGCACCGCCGCCCGCCCGCGTCCGCTTGCGCCGGATGCCACCACCGCGCCGACGAGCGGGCCCGTCGTTGGACCGGGGCGCCGGGCACGCGGGCGAGCGCCTCGTGCGGCACGGTCGGACCGGTCTTCCGGCCGGCCAGGACCGAGCGGGACGCGCTCACCGTCATGAGGTCGAGCGATGCCCGGCGGATACGGCAGATCTTCCGGGCCGATCGTCGCGGTCATGACGCGAGCGGATGCCGGCCGCCCGTCCGCGCGGTCCGGCGCAGCCTCGGCCGTCGGCCGGTACGGCGTGGCCGTTCGGTCGTGTTCCCCCGCGCGCGCCGCCGGCCGCCGGCCTCCCGGATCAGGTCGCCGCATCCGGTCGAACCGGGTGCCGGGGTCGCTGAACGGGATCATTCGGCGCTCCTGCCGGTGGCGTGTCACCGGCTTTTCGCGCTCACCCGCCCGGTCTGCACGGGGATGCCGCCTGATCTGCCGTCCCGTCCCCTCCTCACCGGCACGTCCCCAGGTGCCCGGGACGCCGTGAGGTACCTGAGCCCCACTACACTTTGCGGCTATGGCAAAACCCCAGGAGAAGGTGTCGTCCGGCACGCGGCTGAAGCAGATCGGCCAGGTGTTCGCGTTCACGGCGAAGCAGGACAAGTGGTTCGTCCCGCTGGTCGTCGCGGCCGTCGCGATCCCGCTCGCGATCACCGTGACCATCGTGCTCCTGACCGGATCGTGGCCGTGGATTCCGGTCGGCATCCTGTTCACGCTGCTGGCCGTGCTGATCGTGCTGAACCTGCGGTCGAACACGGCGATGATGAACGTGGCGGAGGGCCAGCCCGGCGCCGCCGCCTCGCTGATGGAGAACATGCGCGGCGACTGGCGGGTGCGGCCGGCCGCGAGTTCCACCACGCAGTTCGACATGGTGCACGTGGTGATCGGCAAGCCCGGCGTCATCCTGCTCGGCGAGGGCGACCCGCAGCGGGTCCGCGGCCTGCTCAGCCAGGAGAAGAAGCGCCTGGTGAAGGTGATCGGCAACGCGCCGCTCTACGACTACGTGATCGGCACCGAGGAGGGCCAGCTCTCGGTCCGCAAGCTGCGCACGACCATGCTGAAGCTGCCCCGCAACCTCACCGGCAAGGACGTGAACGCCCTCGACAAGCGTCTCGGCGCTCTGATGGCGCGGCCGCAGATGCCCAAGGGCGCGATCCCGAAGAACATGCGGCCGAGCAAGGGCGCGTTCCGGCAGCAGCGGCCCCGCTGAAACCCTTCCCGCTGTACGGCGTAACGCCCGTCCCGCCTTTCGCGGTGACGGGCGTCGTCGTCCGCGCTGTTCCGGGGGTGTGCCGTGCCGAGTATCGGGGCGGTCTGCCGTTGTCCTGACGAGGCGTGCATGTGTGGGCGTACCGGATAAGTCGCTTTGAGGGGGACCCTCGCCCGAGGGTGAGTGGGCCGCATTCATCGACAAGGGCCTCCATGATCGGTCCGGGGCGCTAGCCTCGGGTCTACGCCGCCGTCGGCGATCCACGCCGGACGGTGACGCAGACTCGCATCCGTGGGCACGAAGGAGTTCCGCTCGTGGTCAGCACCCTGGCGGTCCCCGGCACCTATCCGACCCTGGCCGACGCCCTCGAGCAGGCGCCCGACGGGGCGGTCATCACCCTCGCTCCCGGCACCTACCGGGAGCGCATCGATCCGGGCGGGCGTGCCTTGACGGTGCGGGCGTCCGGCGAGCCGCGTTCGGCCGTCGTGGACGCGTCCGGGCTGGGCGGGCCGGCGCTCTCGGTCACCTCGGGCCGGGTCGAGGTGGAGGGGCTGGCACTGGTCTCGGACGTGCATCCGGCGGTGCGGGTGGCCGGCGACCGGGCCGAGCTGCGGTTGCGCGACTGCGAGCTGGGCGCCGAGCAGAACGCGGGGCTGAAAGCGGAGAACGGCGCGCTGGTCGAGGCGATCCGGGTGCTGGTGCCGGGCGGCGAGTCCGGATTCGAGTTCTCCTATGCCGACGGCACGGTCGAGGAGTGCGAGGTCCGCGACGTGAAAGCGGACGGCGTGATCGTGGTCGGCTCGAAGCTGACCGTCCGCCGCACGACGGTGAGCGGTTGCGGCAAGCGGGGTGTCTACGTCTACCAGTCCGGCCCGCTGATCGAGGGTTGCGAGATCACCGGGATCGGTGACGTGGGCATCATGGTGGTTCATTCGCGGTCGGTCCGGGTGATGGCCACGACGGTGCGGCAGACCGGCAGGGCGGGCATCGAGATCGGCGCGGACTGCACGGCCGAGATCGAGCGGTGCGTGGTGACCGACACCGGTGACCTGCCGGTCCGGGTGGATCCCCGCGCGCGGGCGACGGTGTCGCTGACCGACAGTGGTGGTATCCCGCAGGCGGGCGTGGCGACCGCGGGCATGACGCAGGACCTCGCCGAGATGGACCGGCTGATCACCGAGCTCAACTCGATGATCGGGCTGGCCGGGGTGAAGGACGAGGTCCGGGCGCTGCTCGACGAGATCCAGGTGAACGAGTGGCGGCGCTCGGCGGGCCTGTCGGTGGGCGCGGTCAGCCACCATCTGATCTTCACGGGGGCGCCCGGGACCGGGAAGACCACTGTCGCCCGGATCTACGGGCAGTTGCTCAAGGCGCTGGGGGTGCTGCCGGACGGCCGGTTCCGGGAGGTGTCCCGGCGCGATCTGGTCGGGCAGTACATCGGGCACACCGCGGAGAAGACCACCTCGGTCTTCGAGGACGCGATGGGCGGGGTGCTGTTCATCGACGAGGCGTACACGCTGGCCCGAGCCGGTGGGGCGGCCGCCGACTTCGGCCAGGAGGCGATCGACACCCTGGTGAAGCTGATGGAGGACCACCGGGATCAGGTCGCGGTGATCGTCGCGGGGTACACCCGGGAGATGTCCGACTTCCTGGACGCGAACTCCGGTCTGGCCTCCCGGTTCGCCAAGACCATGGAATTCGAGAACTACGGGCCCGAGGAACTCGTCATGATCGCCGGCCGGATCGCCCGGAACGACGACTACCTGTTCGGCCCGGGACTGCCCGAGGCGCTGCTCGACCACTTCGGACGGCTCGAACGCAATCGTAACTTCGGCAACGCCCGGGAGGCCCGCAAGCTGCTCGAGGGCATGCGCAAGGCGCAGTCCGGCCGGCTGCGGGCGATGGGCCGGATGCCCAGCCGGGACGATCTGCGCACGCTGACCGTCGACGATCTGCGGGTGGCCGCCCGCTGACCTACGTTTGTCTCATGTGACCTGTTCTCCCCGGGGAGGCGATCGGTGCACCGTGGTGAAGGAACGACGTACGGTGGGGCCGCCCCGCTGCGTCCGCCGCGCGGCGCGCCCGCGGTCCGCGGCAGTGCCGTTCCCCCGCCGCCCTCACCACCGGTTCCGCCGCCGCAGGCCCGCCCGGCCGTGCCGTACCGGCCGCCGGAGGCGACCGTTCGCGCGGTGCCGAAGAAAGGACATCTCGGCCCGTTCAACGTGACCCAGATCCTGGTCGCCGAGACCTCGATCCTGGCGGTCGCCGCGTCGTTCACCGGGACCCCGCTCACCGTCGTGGCCGCCGGGGGCGCGGCCGCGGCGCTCCTGCTGGTCTTCTTCTCCCGGCGGCAGCACCGGTGGTGGCTGGAGCACCGGCAGGTCGCCCGGGATCACCGGCGGCGCCGTGCGGCCCGCATCGACCAGCGGTCCGGGCCGGTCCTGGCGGCGCTGCGGACGATCGCCCCGGGCCTCACCGTCCACGACGTCGCGGCCTCGACCGGCGGCACGGGCGGCACGGGTGGCGCGGAGGGCACGGTCGGTGTCGGCCGGGACGAGGCCGGCTGGTTCAGCGTGGTCGGGCTCGACCCGGCCGCCGGACCGATCCCGCTGGACACCCTCGTCGGGGCGCTCGCCGGCACCGGGCAGCCCGGTCTGGTGATGGAGCTGGTCACGCACACGGTGCCGGCGCCCAGCCCGGACGTGCCGGCCGCGTCGCCGTCCGGCACCTCCTACCGTCAGCTGGTCGACGCCACCGGGACCGGGCCGGTGCCGGCCTTCCGGGAGTCGTCGATCAGCATCCGGGTCGACGCCCGGGCGCTGGCCGAGGCGCTGCTCGACCACACCGCCGACCCGGAGGCGGCCGCCACCCTGGTCGCCGGGCTGGCCCGCAAGGTGGTGACCAGCCTGCGGCGGCTCGGGATGACCGGGCGGGCACTCGACGCGGACCGGCTGCTGGCGCTGCTCGCCCGGTCCTGTGATGTCGAGCCGTGGTCGCTCGCCGACGTGCCGGGGGTCGACGAGGCGTGGGGGCATTGGCGGTCGGCCCGGCTGATCCACCGGACGTACTGGCTGAAGACCTGGCCGGCGTCGGCCACCGAGCTCGGGCCGCTGTTCGCCTGGGCGTCGACCGCGCCGGCCGCGCAGACCAGCGTCGCGCTGGTGCTCGACGCGGGCGCCGGGGACGAGGTGGCGGTGCGGGCGTTCATCCGGCTGGCGACCCGGCCGGACGCCGATCTGGCGGCTCTCGACCGGGTGCTGCAGGAGGGCGTGCGGCGGGCGGGCGGCGAGCTGCTCGCGCTCGACGGCGAGCAGGGCCCGGCGGCGTACGCGACCGCACCGACCGGAGGAGGCGCCGGATGAGCCACCCGTGGCCGCACGAGGAGGACCCCCACCGGCAGCAACAGCCGCCGCCCGCGCGCCGGGAGCCCGGCCAGGTGACGTCCGGCCGGGCCGCGGTGCCGGCGCCGGCGCCTCCAGCGGCCGGCGTCTCGTACCCGCCGCAGACCGCCCCCTCCGCCGGGCAGGCCGGGGTCTCGTACCCGCCGCAGACCGCCCCCTCCGCCGGGCAGGCCGGGGTCCGCGCCGAGCCGGTGGTGGCCCGCGGGCCGGCCGCGCCGCCGGTCACGAACGCGCCGCTGGCCCGGCCGGCCACCGGACCGGGACGGCCGCCGGACGGACCGCCGCCGGAGACCGGGGACGGTGACGGGCCACGGGACCGGACCGGGCCGTCCGGCCGGACCGGCCGGCTGCGGATCGGCTGGCATGCGATTCCACGGGCCGGGCTGCGCCGGATGACCGCCGGCCAGCCGGGTCCGGCGGGGCTGGTGCTCGGGCGCGATCAGCGGCAGGCGCCGGTGCCGGTGCCGGTACGGCTCTTCGGGCCGAACCCGGTCCGGGTGGCGCTGGTCGGCGGCGTGTGGGCGGCCCAGTTGCTGATCTTCCGGGCGTTCTCGGTGGGGGTCCGGGTGGTCGTGGTGACGACCGAACCCCGGGCGTGGGCGGGTTTCGGCGAGCGGGCCACCGGCCAGCAGAACCGGCTGACCGTGGTCGGGCAGGAGCCGGGCGGGCCGTTCGGCGGGACCGCGCAGACCCCGCTGCTGACCGTGTTCGACCTGGGGGTGACCGGGCCGGCGACGAGTCCCCCGCTGGGGCCGTGGCACACCCAGCTGACCATTCTGCGGCAGCTCGACCGGCCGGGGATGGCGGCGTTGCAGGAGGCCGGGATCACGGTCCTGCAGCGGCTCGGCGGGGACGAGGCGGCCCTGGCGGCATCGGCGCTGAAACTGGGCCCGCAGAGCGGCCGGCTGTTGCAGGGCATGGAGGACGACATGCTGGCGCTGATCGGCGACGGCGACGACCGGTTCCTGTACCTGCACCAGACCGGGGTCGAACAGCAGTACATCGGGCAGCCGCGCCGCTGACGGGTCGAACCCCGGCTGGTCGTCACTGCTGTCTCGGCCGCGCCGAGACAGCAGTGACGACCAGCCGGACGAGACGGGCAGCCGGACGAGACGGGACGGCCGGACGGGAAGGTCAGCGGACCGGCGGGGACCAGGCCAGCTGCACCAGCCGGGCGCCGTGCCTGCGGGTGATCATCCAGGCGCGGCCCGGCGGCAGCGGCTGGGGTTTGACGTTGCCGAACAGCGCACCCTCCTCACGCGGCCCGGACATCATGATCCCCGGCGACGCGAGTTCCCGGATCCGGCTGACCACCGGGTCGAAGAGCGCCCGGCCGGCCCCGCCGATCCGCCGGGTGATCACCACGTGCAGGCCGATGTCGCGGGCCTGCGGCAGGAGCTCCAGCAGCGGGTTCAGCGGGTTCGGATTGGCGCCGGCGAGCAGGTCGTAGTCGTCGACCAGGACGTAGAACTCGGGTCCTTTCCACCAGCTGCGGTTGTTGAGCATCTCGGGGGTGACGTCGGGGCCCGGTAGCCGCTCCCGCATCACCACCATCGCCTGGTTGATCAGGTCGGCGGTGACCTGGTGCGACGTACCCCATCCGATGGTGTTCTCGGCGGGAACGCAGCCGAGCAGGCTGCGCCGCAGGTCGACGGGGAGGATCCGGGCCTGGGTGGGGCTGTGGCCGGCCACGATGGACCGGGCGAGGCTGCGCAGGAACGAGCTCTTGCCGCTCTCCACGTCGCCGAAGAGCAGCGCGTGCGGTTCGGCGTCGAAGTCGAGCCAGACCGGTTCGAGGTCGGCCTCGGCGATGCCGACCGGGATCCGGCCGCCGACCGCCGGGGGCAGCGCCTCGAACGGCAGCTCCGGCGGGAGCAGCCGGACCGGCGGCGCCGGCGGGGCGGTCCAGTGCTCGTCGGCGTGCCGGACCAGCTCGGCCACCGCCTCGGAGATGTCGTCGACGCGCTGCTCGCGGTCGATGCGGGGCAGGGCGGCGAGGAAGTGGTAGCCGTCCGGGGTGAGGCCGCGGCCGGGCGCGTTCTCCGGCACGTTGACCGCCTCGCGGCGGTTGATCACCGAGTCGCCGGCCTCGCCGAGACGCAACTCGATCCGGGTGCCGAAGACGTCGCGGATCTGCGGCCGCACGTCCATCCACCGGTTCGTGGCGGCCAGGATGTGGATGCCGAACCCGAGGCCGCGGTTGGCCAGCTCGTGCACCGACGTCTCGAGGTCCTCGAACTCGGTCCGCAGCGTCGCCCAGCCGTCCACCACCAGGAACACGTCGCCGAACGCCTCGCCGGCGAACCGGCCCTGGGCGCGGGCCCGCCGGTACGCCGCGGCGCCCTCCACGTTCTCCCGGGCGAACAACTCCTCCCGGGAGCGCATCAGTCCGTGCAGCTCGGCGATGGTGCGCCGCACCTTGTCCACGTCCCGCCGGGTGGCGACCCCGCCGACGTGCGGCAGCCCGGCGAGCGCGCTGAGCGGCCCGCCACCGAAGTCGAGCCCGTAGATCTGCGCCTCGCGCGGGGTGTGCGTGAGGGCCAGGCTGACCACGAGAGTGCGCAGCAGGTTCGACTTGCCGGACTGGGCGGCGCCCACCACCATCACGTTGCCGGCGGCTCCGGCCAGGTCCAGCCACATCGGATCGCGGCGCTGCTCGTACGGCTTGTCGATGATGCCGCCGAGCGCCTGCAACGCCCCGAACCGCTCCTCGGCGTCGACGGTCAGCCCCCGCTCCGGCATGGTGATCGCGGGCGGCAGCATCTGGCCGAGGGTGGGCGCCTTGTCCAGCGGCGGCAGCCACACCTCGTGGGCGGGCGCGCCCTTGCCCTCCATCTGCCGCACCAGCACCTCGATCAGCGTGTCGCCGACCGTGGTCTCCTCCGGCTGCTCCTCGACCTTCTCCGACGAGGAGGGCAGCGGCGCCACGTAGTAGGTGGAGAAGTCGCGGATCGGGTTGCCGCCGCGACCGCCGGCGCCGGGCACCGAGCCGTTGTGGCGGACGGCGCCGGACACGTACGCCGCCTTGAGCCGGATCAGGCCCTCGGTGCCGGTCCGCAGGTAACCGTGGCCGGGTGAGCGGGGCAACTCGTACGCGTCCGGCACACCGAGCACGGCACGGCTCTCCATCGACGAGAAGGTCCGCAGCCCGATCCGGTACGACAGGTGGGACTCGAGGCCGCGCAGCCGTCCCTCCTCGAGTTTCTGCGAAGCCAGCAGCAGGTGGATGCCGAGCGACCGGCCGACCCGTCCGATCTGGACGAACATGTCGATGAAGTCGGGCCGGGCGCTGAGCAGCTCGGAGAACTCGTCGACGATGAACAGCAGGCTGGGCAGCGGCGCCAGCGGAACCCCGGCCGACCGGGCCCGCTCGTAGTCGCGCTGGGACGCGTAGTTGCCGGCCTTGCGCAGCAGCTCCTGGCGCCGGGTCAGCTCACCCTGGATGGCGCCGAGCATCCGGTCGACCAGCGGCAGCTCGCCCTCCAGGTTGGTGATCATCGCGGCGGTGTGCGGCAGCCGGTCCAGGGAGGCGAACGTGGCGCCGCCCTTGAAGTCGACGAGCAGCAGGTTGAGGATCTCCGAGCTGTGCGTCATGGCGAGCGCCAGCACCAGCGTGCGCAGCAGCTCGGACTTGCCGGATCCGGTGGCGCCGACGAGCAGGCCGTGCGGGCCCATCCCGTCCTGCGCGGACTCCTTGAGGTCCAGCTCGACCGGGCGGCCGTCGGCGCCGACCCCGATCGGCACCCGCAGCCGGTCCCGGTTGGGACGGCTGGCCCACAGGGCGTTCAAATCGATCTGGTACGGGTCGGCCTGCTCCAGCAGCTCGGCCAGCCCGGTGTCCTGGGAGATGGCGGTCTCGTCGGACTGGGCGGCGGCGGACAGCCGCAGCGGGGCCAGCTCCCGGGCCAGCACCTCGGCCTCCGGCAGGCTGAGCGCGTCGGCCCGGCCGACCTCGGTGGGACCGTCCATCGTGGTGCCGGTGACGGTGCCGTCGGCGGCGATCTCCAGCACCACCGAGCTGTCGTCGAGCAGCCGGGGCGGTGGGACCGACAGGTCGACGATGGTGACCCCGGCGACGCCGCCCTCGGTCATCAGATGGTCGGAGCCGGCGGTCGAACCCCCGTCGATGACCACCATGACGTGCGGACCGCCGGCAGCACCCGCCGGGTCGAACCGGGGCCGGTTGACCAGCACGTCGTCGAGCATCGCCTCGAGCGCCGGCACGCTCGGCGCGACCAGCCGCACCTGGCCGATCGCGTCGGTCTTGTCCGGGTGCTGGGCGTGCGGCAGCCATTTCGCCCACTCCCAGCGGGCCCGATCGTGGTCCGGCACGCAGACTCCGATCCGCAGATCGTCGGGGGCGTGGAAGGTGGCCATCTGGGCGACCAGGGCCCGGCTGAAGTCGTGCGCCTGCCGCTCGCCGCCGCGCACGTAGATGTGCGAGAAGTCGCGCAGCGCCACCGACACCGGCAGGTCCGGCACCACCGAGTAGGTGTTGAGGAACCGGCGCAGCGCCATCGTGCAGAGCGGCTCCAGCTCGTCGACCGGGCGGGTCTGCGGCGGGACCAGGCGGGTGGCGACCTCCTGCGGGCCGACCGCGATCCGGACGACGGTGAAGTCGGCGTCGCCGCGCCGGCGCTCCCACAGGCGGCCGCTGTCGGTGAACGTCCACAGTGTCGCCGGGTCGGGATTGCGGTAGTAGAGCGCCTCACGCTGCTGGCGGATCGTGGCGCGGACCTGGGCGCGCAGCTGGGAGAGATGCCGCAGGTACTGCCGCCGGGCCTCGATCATCTCGCGTTTGCCGGGGCCGCCGGTGTTGGTGGCCATCATCGCCATCATGCCGAGCATGGAGACCCCGTACATCGCGCCTGCGACGTAGGCGATCGGGCCGCGCTGCTGGGTGCCCATCATCAAGCCCATGGCCGCCGCGCCGGCGCCCATCGGCAGGATCATCAGCATCCGGCTCCAGCCCTTGCCCTCCGGCGGCGGGATCTCCGGCGGCGGGTCGAGCGCGACCTCACCGGTGGGCATCGCGGGCGCGGGACGGCGTGGCGGACGCTTGATGATCGTTACTGTCACGCTGGGCTCCCCGTAGGTCACGTAGCGACGACCATCCTAGCCTTCATCCGTGAGCGTGAATGGATCTTCCGGACGCGCTACGTTGTCCTCTGTGAGCGCACCCGCAGCGAGCGGGCCCTCCCTGGCCCGGGTCACCATCGCGGCCCCGACCCGCCGCCTCGACCTAGCCCTGCCCGACAACATGCTGGTCGGCGAGTTGCTGCCGCATCTGCTGCGGCACGCCGAGGGCGCTCTCGGCGAGCCCTCCGAGCGTTACGGCGGCTGGGTCCTGCGCCGCGCCACCGGCACCACCCTGGAGCCGGGGAAGAACCTGGCGGCCCAGGGTGTGCGCGACGGTGAGCTGCTGCATCTCAACCCGGCCCGGGAGGACTGGCCCGAGCTGGCGTACGACGACGTGGTCGAGGTGATCGCCAGCGGCTCCCGCCGGGCCGCCCGGTCGTGGAGCCCCGCCGCGACCCGGCGCTGCGGTCTGGCCGTCACCGCCGCCGCCCTGCTGCTCGGCCTGGCCGGGCTGGCCGCCACCGGCCCGGCGTGGGTGCTGCCCGGCGTGATCGCGCTCGGGGTGTCGCTCGCGCTGGCGGTTCTCGGCATCCTGCTGTCCCGCGGGTTCGGCGACGCGGGCGCCGGGGCGGTGGTGGCCGCGGCCGGCCTGCCCTACGCGTTCTTCGGCGGCGCCTGGCTGCTCACCCCGGCCGCGGCCGGCCCGCTCGGCGTCGGCGTCTCCGGCCTGCTGCTCGGCTCGTCCACGCTGCTGCTGATCAGCGTGCTCGGGCACGCCGGGGTGGCCGGGCTGACCCGGCTCTTCGTGGCGGGCATCGCGGCCGGGCTGACCGGGCTGCTCGCCGCGATGCTGGCGCTCGCCGGCATGTCCGCGGCGGGCGCCGCCGCGGTCGCGCTGACCGCCGCGATCGGGCTGCTGCCCGCCTATCCGGTGCTGGCCGGCTGGATCGGGCGGCTGCCGTTCCCGCAGCTGCCGAACCGGGCCGAGGAGATCCTCAAGGACGAGAGACTCCCCCGCCGCGAGGACGTGTTCGCCGCCGTGGTGCGGGCGTCCGAGGTGCTCAGCGGGTTCATCCTGTCGGCGGCGATCTGCAGCGTGGTGGCGATGATCTGGCTGGCCCGCGACGATCCGGGCACGTCCACGGTGCTTTTGATGATCGCCGCGGTGGCCGCGCTGCTGCTGCGGGCCCGGCTGCTGCCCACCCCGCAGCAGCGGGTGCCGCTGCTGACCGCCGGCCTGGTCGGGCTGGCCGGTCTGGGGATCGGCCCGGCGCTCGCCGGGGACCGGTCCGGGCTGACCCTGATCGCGGTCGCGGCGGTGATCGTCGCGGTGGCCCTGCCCACGGCGCTGATCTACAGCCGCCGGCCGCCGTCGCCCTACCTGGGCCGGGCCGCCGACATCCTGGACATCGTCGCGATCATGGCGCTGATCCCGCTGGCCTGCGCGGTGATCGGGGTCTTCGACGACATCCGCGGCCTGTTCGCGTCGATCGGCGGATGAGGCCGGTGACCGGACGATGATCTCGCGACGCGATCAGCTCCAGTCGTACCAGTTCATGAACCAGCGGGTGATCTCCGCGCTGGTGATGCGCGAGACCGACCCGGCACAGTCCCCGCTGCGCCGCGGCATCGGCGCGCTGTTCGGCGGCATCATGATCGCCGTCCTGGTCGCCGCCGGGTTCGGCGTCTACGGCCTGCTCACCCGCACCGGCGCCAACCAGTGGCAGCAGGAGGGCGCCGTGGTGGTCGAGCGGGAATCCGGCGCCAGCTTCGTCTACCGGGGACGGCGGCTCCTCCCCGCGGTCAACTTCGCCTCCGCGAAACTGGCCGCCGGCCGGCCGAACCCGCCGGTCTTCCGGATCGCCGCGAAGTCGCTCACCGGCACCCCGCGCGGCAACGTGATCGGCATCGCCGGCGCGCCCGCGTCGCTGCCCGATCCGGCCCGTCAGCTCCGCCTGCCGTGGGCGATGTGCGCGGTACCCGGCAACGATCCGAAGGCGGTCCTGGTGGTCGGCGCGGGTGGCCCGCCCGGCAAGGTGCTCGACGCGAGCGCCCTGGTCGCCGACGACGACCCGGGGACGGCCGGCTCGCATCTGATCTGGAAGGGCCGCAAGCACGCGATTCCGCAGACGGCCACCTTCAACGCCCTGTTCGGGCAGAACCGCCAGCCGGTCCGGGTCGCTCCCGCCTGGCTGAACACTCTGCCGGCCGGCGCCGACATCACCGCCGTCCCGGTCGCGGACCCGGGCGGCGAGTCGGGTGCGGCCCCCGGCTTCGACAACGGTGACGTCCTGGTCAGCCGGCCGGCCAGCGGCGCGGAGTTCCACATCGTCCTGGACGACGGCGTCGCCAGCATCACCGAGCTGCAACAGGCGATCCAGACCGGGCTGACCGGCGAGCGGCCCCGGGAGATCTCCCTCAACGATCTCGGCGCCCTGCCGGTGAGCCGGGCCCTCGGCGACGGCGGCGGCGACGCCGCCGGTCCGCCCAAGGTCCCTCCCCTGGAGAACGCCGCGTCCGGCGACGCGGTCTGCGCGGTCACCGCCGACGCCGGAGCGCCGCCCCGGGTCGGGATCGCCACCGGAGGCGCCGGATCGTTCGGCGCGGCCATCCCCACCCCCGGCAACAACGGCGGCGGCCGCGCCCTCGCCAGTTCCGTCCAGGTCGGCGCCGGCGGATTCGCGCTGGTGCGGGTCCCCGGCTCGGGCAGCCTCGTGCTGGTGACCGACGTCGCGCTGGCGCATCCGCTGGCCGATGAGGCGGCCGTGCAGGCCCTCGGCTACGATCCGGCCGCCGCGACCAGCGTGCCCACCGCCCTGATCAACGCGATCCCGGAGGGGGTCACCCTCGACCCGCGCGCCGCGGCCCAGGCCGCGGATCGAACTCCGCCGTGAGCAGACCGGCTAGTTCTCCCGGGCTGTCTCAGGGGCGCTGAGACAGCCCGGAGAACCAGCCGGGTCTCCCGGTCAGCGCAGCATCACTGGCGGCGCGGGTTCCAGCGGCTCGGGTGGGGTGTGCAGGCGGGCCGGCAGGCCGGGGCGCCACCCGCGGCGGCGACTGCGGCGCAGGGCGGCGGCCGTCAGCAGCAGGACCACCACCAGGACAGCGATGACGGCGGCGACGTTCATGGCGACGACCCGGCGATGGAACTCGGCGGCGTCCATCGGGGGCGCGGCGGCCGGCACACCGGGCAGCGCGCGGGGTTCCGCGTCGACCATGCGGGAGGTGAGGGCGGCGTACGGGCTGACCACCCCGGCCCCGAACGCGGGGTCGGCCGGAGCGGGGCTCGCGGTGGCCGTCAGCAGCCGGGCGACCTGCGCCGGTGTCGCTTCCGGGTACCGGGCGCGGACCAGGGCGGCGGACGCGCCGACGAACCCGGCGGCGATCGCCGTGCCACCGGTCAGCACCAGCCCCCGGCCGGTCTGCGCCGACGGCACGTCCACGCCGGGCGCCACCAGATCGACGAAGCCGCCTCGCCGGGATTCGGCCATGATCCGTCCGTCCGGGCCGATCGCGCCCACCCCGATGACGTCGTCGTAGCTCGCGGGGTACGGCGTACGCCGGCCCTTCTCGTCCCGGTCCACCTCGCCGACCGCGGCGACCACGACGGTCCCCGCCGCGACCGCGTCCGCGACCGCCGTCTGCAGGGCTCGCTGGTCGGTGTAGACGGGCACGGCCACCACCACGACGGCGGCGTCGTTCTGCACCGCGGTCCGGATGCCCTGCGCCAGTGACCCGGGAGTGGGCTCGGATCCGGCCGGGTCGTCCGGCATCACCCGGATCGGCAGCACCCGCGCGCCCGGCGCGATCCCGGCGACCTCACCGGCCGCGCGGCCGTTGATCACCCCGGCGACCTGGGTGCCCGCGCCGGTGCAGTCGGTGTCGGCCCGGCCGCCGCCGGCCACGTCGGCGCCCGCCGCCACCCGCCCGTCGAGCATCGGCTGATCGGCGTCGACTCCGGTGGAGAGCACTGCCACGACGGTGCCCGCGCCGTTCTCGAGCGGGGTGATGTCGCCGGCCTGGAGCATGATCCGCGGCCAGGACACGCGGACCTCCGCCTCGCCGGGCCCGGCGCAGTTCTGCCCGGGCGCGGCTGTCGCCGGAGCGGCGGCGAGAACGCCTGCCGTCACGACGGAAATGATGATCGCGAACCCTTTACGCGACCATTCTGAGATTGCCGGGCGGCGATTCACGGCCGCCGGGGACATCGTCCGGGAATCCAGTGGAACGGCCATTCCCCCGCACCTTTCGAAGAAATGATCGCCGAACGCGGATCGGTCGCCGACCGTGCTGCCGGCGGCCGATCCTCCGCGGCCGGGTCGTCACATGCCGGCGGCGATCTGCGCGTCGACCTGCTGCATGCGGTCGGCGGAGGCGCCCAGCTTCACACCGACGCTGGCGAGGGCCTGCTTGATCTCGGTGGCGCCCTGGTTCCACTTCTGCCGGGCGTCGTCGCAGGCGGTGCCCGCGGCGCCGGTCCAGTCCTGCGCGAACAGCTGGGTGAACGCGGTGTACAGGTCGTTGAGCTGCTGGTCCATGTCGCCCTGGAACTTGTTGATGCCGGCCGAGACCTCGTTGATCTGGCCGAAGTTGTAAGTGATGTTCATGGTCTCTGATCTCCGATCGCAGGTTCTCGTCTGGTCCGGGTCAGCCGCGAAGGGCGTTCATGACGGGGGTGTTGCCACCGGCGGCGGCGTTGCGCAGGTCCGTGGCGGCTTCCTCGTCGTTGACGCCGTAGGTCTGCGAGGCGGCGGACATCTTGCCGCCGAGCTCCGCCAGCGCCTGCATGATCTTGTTCAGACCCTGGTTGAGCTGCTCCGAGACGTCCTGAAGCGCGTTGTTCGCGGTACCGGCGAAGGCGCCACCACTGAGACCCTGGATCTGGCCGAGCAGCTGGTTCATCCCGCTGGAGATGTTCTGCCCGGTGTCCGAGCAGCGGTTGGCCATCGCGGTGAGCTGTTCCTGAGTGGCATGGACCTGACCCATGCCCGGCGTTCCTGCCACGATCTTCTCCCCGGTTCTCGTGTCGGCGATCCGGTTCCGGGCCGCCGGTGGGTTATGCCTATCCGTACGCCACTCCCCCGTACTCGGTTCGAGACTTCTTCAAAGAATCTCGCCGAACCCGAATCGGGGAGCGCGCGTACTCTCCTCTGTCAGCCGCTTTCGCGATCGATCCTTTTGATCAATAGCGGGGCGGAGAGATGGGAATCGGCGGGGGAGGCGTGATGGGTGCGAGCAATCCCTATCCGGACGGGAGTGTCGGCAGCACCGGCGCACCGTGGCTCGACGGCAACATCCCGGTCGACATCGACCTGGACGGACTGCGGGAGTACGCGACCCGGATGGCGAGCCACCAGAAGGAGATCTCCTCCCGCGCCGGCTACCTGACGACGCTGAGCCAGATACCGCAGCGCGCCTTCGACGGCGAGGTGCTGGGCGAAGCCGACGCGGTCCGGGCGCAACTGCTGGCCAACGCCGGCGAGATGACCATCTACCTGCAGAAGCTCGCCGAGTCGGTGGGCAACATCGCGAACGCGGCGCGGGTCGTGGCGGACAGCTACGGCAGCAGCGACGCGATGGCGGCAGCCTCCCTCAACGACGTCCTCTTCGCGTTCGGCGACAAGAGCGTCCCGCGCCCGGCCGGGCTGCCCGAGGGCGTCGGCCGGACCTTCCAGGAGCAGCAGGCGGCCACCGGGCCGGTGCCGCCGCCCGCGAGCAGCCCGCTGTGGCAGCCGTCCTCGTCCACGCGGATCTCGGCGTACCAGACTCTGGAGACGGCGACCGGGCCGAACGGCGAGCGCCGGGACGTGCTGACGTTCAGCCCGCCCGGCGGCCCGGTCACCACCACCACCACGGTCTACGACAGCAAGGGCGAGAAGGTCTCGGCGGTCACCGGCCGCGCGACGACCCGGCAGGTCGACGACGTCGAGATCACCGTCGAGGACACGTTCGGCGCGGACGGCAGGCAGACCGGCACCACCGAGACCCGGACCAGGTTCGACGAGAACCAGCGGGTCGAGGGCCGCAGCACCGACGTCCGGGACGCGGACGGCAACACCGTGCACCGGACGACCGAGTTCACCGACGCGAACTCCGCCGAGCGGATCACGGTCACCGAGGAACGCGACGAGAAGGGCGGGATCGTGGAGACGAACCGGGTCAACAGCGGGGTCGCGACCGAAGGGCAGGACCATGTCGGCCCGCCCATCGCCGACCCGTACCGGGTGCGGGGCTGATCGTCATGGCCGACCATTTCGGCGCCACCGCCGACCGCAACTACGGGTACACGCCACAGACCGGCCAGACGCGGTACGCCGAGCACCCGCCGTCGACCACGCCGTTCACCGGAGCTCCGGGGCCGGGCAACCCGGCCACCATCGAGCAGATCACCCAGCGGATCCGGAACATGCATCCGGAGCAGATCTCCACGCTCGCCGACCAGTGGCAGAACACCTGGTCGCTGCTGCTCGACGTCCGGGACTTCGTGCTGAACCAGAGCATCGTGCTGCGCGACGAGACCTGGAAGTCACCGGCCGCCCGGGACGCCTTCCTCCAGCGGGGACCCGGCGAGACCCTCGTCTACCTGGACGAGTGGATGGACGCGGCACAGCGCAACATCGTCGCGCTGCGTCATCTGGCCGACGTGTCGGCCGAGGCGCGCAACCAGATGGAACTACTGCTGCAGGACTACCGGCGGGAACTGGCGGGCGCGCAGGACATCGGCGTCGCCGAGAACCTCAAGGCCGTCTTCACCGAGCGCGACGGCTGGGACGACGCGGCCCAGGCGAAACGGGAGGAGGACGTCTCCGCGGTCGAACGGAAGTTCCGGGAGGAGGCGCAGGCGCTGGCCCAGCACTACGGCAACCAGTACTTCGACTACCTCGGCATGATCAGCAACGGGGCCGGCCCGCCGGTGCAGCCGCTGAACGCGGTGCTCAGCCAGCCCGGGGCGGTGCCCGGGACGGGCGGCACGGGTGGGCCCGGCCCCGGGCCCGGGGCGACCGCGCCCGGATTCCCGCCGCCGCTGGGCGAGGTCCAGCCGGGAACCCCTCCGCCGCAGGGGCTGCTGCCGCCGGGACTGAACCCGCCGGGGTTCCTGCCGCCGGGTGTCCAGCCGCCGGGTGGCGTACCCCCGGGAACTCTGCCGCCCGGTGTGCCGCCGCCCGCGACCGCGCCGCCGGGCGTGGCGCCGCCGCTGCCCCAGCCGGGTGGCAACGGCGCGGTGCCGCCCGCGGTCCTGCCGCCGGGCGCGCTGCCGCCCGGAGCCCTCCCGCCCGGCACGCTCCCGCCCGGCACGCTGCCCCCGGGCACCCTCCCGCCGGGCAAGCTGCCGCCCGGCGGCACCCCGGTGTTCCCGCCGGGCGGCGTGCGACCGGGGCTGCCGCCGCAGATCCCGCGGCCCGGCGGGCCGAACGTGGCGATCCCGCCCGGCAACCTGCCGGGACGGACCATCCGGCGGCCGGCCGCCCCGAGCGCGCCGATCGTGCCGCCGGGCGGGCGGCAGATCGGGCGGCCCGTCTTCGTTCCGCCGCCCCCCGGCGGCCGGCCCGGCCCCACCGGGCGGCCCGGGCGCACCACGCCGGGCGTCACCCTGCCGCCGCCCGGCACGCAGCGGCCCGGGCGCACCACCCCCGGCATCACTCCGCCGATCCCGCCCGGCGGGCGTCCCGGAGACCGCAGGCGTACGCAGTCGCCGGGCACCATCCCGCCGGGCCAGACCGGCCGTCCCGGGCGCGGCATCCCCGGCG
>NZ_BOMZ01000056.1 GCF_016862455.1 Actinoplanes utahensis | reverse complement strand
CCGTCCCGGCGGCGGCACCCCGGGGGTGACCCCGCCACCGCCCGGCACCGGACGGCCCGGGGACCGGCGCGGCACTCCACCGGGCAAGCCGGGTGGAACGGACACGTTCGGGCGGCCGCCCGGGTCGGCTGCTCCACCCGTACTGAAGAATCCCGTCGAGGACCGCACCATCCGCCCCGGCAGCGCCGCGGAGGTCCGTCAGGCGACCGCCGCGCAGCGGCCCGGCGGCACCGCGCCGCCGGTGCTGAACCGCCCGGCGTCGCCCACCGCTCCCCCGCCCTGGAAACCGCGTCGCACCGCCCGCGGTGGCGCGGCCTGGTCGGACCTGTTCGGCGCCGAGGAGGCCCGGCGGCGCGGTGGCTCCGGGGTCATCGACGCGCCGGAGCAGGCCCGGCCGGACAGCGGCCCGTGGGGCCTGCGCAGCCGGGCGGCCACACCGGGCACTCCCGCCGAGCCGAACCGGCCCGGGACGGTCTCACCGGAGCTGGGCAAACGCCGGGGCGGCGGGGACCCGGTCCCGGTGCGCGGCGAGCACGAGCTGGTCACCGACGAGCAGGCGTTCGGGGTGCGCACCCCGGGCGGCGGCGTGGTGACCGGCCGCGGTGACGAGCCGCCGGAACCCGAGGTCCCGCGGGCCTTCCGCTGACCCTCGCGTGTGGATCGCGGGCGCGCACGACGGCCGGAATCCACACGCTCAGGGTTTGGGGACGGCGACCACGATCGAGCCGGCGGCACGGTCGTGCAGGCCCCGGCCCTGACTGTTCAGAATGATCGCGGGGATGAAGAGGGCCAGCAGAACGGCCCGGATCAGTCCGCGGAACAGGCCTATCACGCCGTCCTCGGGGTATGCGGCACAGCGGACCCGGCACAGCCGCATGCCCGGCGTCTGTCCGAACAGTCCGAGGAAGAAGGTGTTCGCCACGACCAGCACGAGAACGGCGGGCCACGGGGTGGCCGACGGGCTGGCGTAGAGACTGGCGACGAGCACGAAGAGAATCTGGTCGATCACGATCGCACCCAGGCGCGGGCCCAGACCGGCCGGCTCCAGGGCGGTCGTCTCGTTCACTGAAGCAGCCACGCCTTCCGAGCGTACGCGATAGGGTTTTTCTGGCCGGCTCGCGCTGCCGCCGTACCTGCTCGGCGCGGTACGTAACACGGCGGAAACAATAGGGATACGCCGGGGCAACTCCCGACCCATAACGTCGCGACCAGCCCTGCCAGTGGCGGCCCATGCTGCCCGGTATCGGAAAACTGTGCCAGGAGGACGTGTGTTCGCCAATCCCGAGGAACTCCTGCGATACCTCAAAGACGAGGACGTCAAGTTCGTCGACGTACGTTTCTGTGACCTGCCGGGTGTGATGCAGCACTTCAACATCCCGGTCGAGTCGTTCGACGACAGTGTCGCCACCGACGGCCTCGCCTTCGACGGGTCCTCGATCCGCGGCTTCCAGGCCATCCACGAGTCCGACATGCTGCTCCTGCCGGACGTCGCGACCGCCTTCATCGACCCGTTCCGGATCCAGAAGACGCTCGCCCTGAACTTCTTCATCCACGACCCGTTCACCCGCGAGGCGTACTCGCGTGACCCGCGGAACGTGGCCAAGAAGGCCGAGGCCTACCTGGCCTCCAGCGGCATCGCCGACACCGCCTACTTCGGTGCCGAGGCGGAGTTCTACATCTTCGACTCGATCCGCCACGAGACCTCCGCCCACCAGGCGTACTACTACATCGACTCGATCGAGGGCGCCTGGAACAGCGGCCGCGAGGAGCCGGGCGGCAACCGGGGCTACAAGACCGCGTACAAGGGTGGCTACTTCCCCGTGTCGCCGGTCGACCACTACGCCGACCTGCGTGACGCCATGGTGCGCCGCCTCGTCGACACCGGCTTCACCGTCGAGCGCTCGCACCACGAGGTCGGCACCGCCGGCCAGGGCGAGATCAACTACAAGTTCTCGACGCTGCTGCACGCCGGCGACCAGATGCAGCTGTTCAAGTACATCATCAAGAACACCGCCTGGGAGCACGGCAAGACGGCGACGTTCATGCCGAAGCCGCTCTTCGGCGACAACGGCTCCGGCATGCACACCCACCAGAGCCTCTGGCTCGGCGGGGAGCCGCTGTTCTACGACGAGACCGGATACGCCGGCCTGTCCGACACGGCCCGCTGGTACATCGGCGGCCTGCTGCACCACGCGCCGTCGCTGCTCGCGTTCACCAACCCGACCGTCAACTCGTACCGGCGGCTCGTGCCCGGCTACGAGGCCCCGGTCAACCTGGTCTACTCGCAGCGCAACCGCTCCGCCTGCACCCGCATCCCGGTGACCGGCAGCAACCCGAAGGCCAAGCGCGTCGAGTTCCGCGTCCCGGACCCGTCGTCGAACCCGTACCTGGCGTTCTCGGCCCAGATGATGGCCGGCCTCGACGGCATCAAGAACAAGATCGAGCCCCCGGCCCCGATCGACAAGGACCTGTACGACCTGCCGCCGGAGGAGTGGGGCAGCGTCAAGCAGGTGCCCGGCTCCCTGGACGCCGTGCTCAACTCCCTCGAGGCCGACCACGAGTTCCTCACCGCCGGTGGCGTCTTCACCGACGACCTGATCTCCACCTGGATCGACTACAAGCGCACCAACGAGATCGACCCGGTCCGGCTCCGCCCGACCCCGCACGAGTTCGAGATGTACTACAACGTCTGAGCGCACCACGCTCTGACCTGGGGTTCAGCTGTTCCACTGACCTCGGGACCAAATCGGAAACAACCGGCGAGCCGTCGACCGCCCCGCGGTCGACGGCTCGCCGCGTCTTATCCGGCGCCGACGGCATGAGGTGCGTGTAGGTCCGAAGCGTGAAACCGGGGTCGCTGTGGCCCCGGTACTCGGCGAGCGTCCGGATGTCCACGCCGTCGGCGAGCAAGGTGCTGGCGTACGTGTGCCGGAGCACGTGGAAGCCGTGCTCGCGGGACTCCACGTACAGTTCGTCCGGCTTCGGCTCCGGAAATCACACCGGCCGCCACGAGCGCCGGCTTCCACAGGTACGAGTTGACCGAGCCGTTCGCGGATCTCCGCACGCGCCATGAATCTCGCCTGATTCGAGTCGATGTCCCGATCCCAGTTGATAGCAAGGCATTGGCCATCGGGTGCTGTTACCGCAGGTTGTACTCAGCGCGCTGCTCGTCGCGCCACCGCTTCACCGCCGCGACCCGGGCTTCGTATCCGGTCAGCCGTCGCATGATCGCGCCGATGCCGGTCATCGCCACCTCCCGCCGTGTCGGTTTCGGGGGCGGCGGGAGGTGTCCACGCACTGTCTGGTGGGTACGGCCCGCCGCGCTGAGCGCGACGGCGGACGGTAGGGATCACGGGCCCTACTCCCGCCGTCGCTGACCTGATCGTGACCGGCCAGCGGCGGCAGTGTGAGGCAATCGGTGTCCGCAAAGTCCGCGGAGCCGTCCGCAACTCTGCGGACAGCCGTCAGGACTCGTCAGCCGGGCGGGCCGCGGCTGCTTCCTCCTGCAAATCACGGGCCTCCGGCGCGCCGGTCGCGGCGATGCCGGCGACCAACTCGTGGACGCGCCACCAGTTCGACGGCACGATTCGGCCCGACCGGATCGCCGTCCGGGCCTCCGCCGCCGCCTCATCCGCACGCGGAGCCTCGCCGGCCAGCAACGCCAGGCCGAGATCAAGGCGGGCCGACGCGATCCGCCGCGGCCGGGCGCCCTCCTCCTCCAGCTCCTTCAGCACGTCGCGGGCGACTCGTTCGGCCGCCGGATCCCCGACCCACGAGAGTGTGGTGGCGGTATAGGCGTGCATCTTGCCCGGGTCGTACTGGTAGTGGTGCTCCGGATGCTCGGGGCGCGGCCGGTCCTCGGCCGTCTTCTCCACCCGGCCCAGCGCGTTCAGAGTCGCCTTCTGATCGCCAAGCCGCGCCCACGCCCGCCCCTCCTGGGCGGTCGCCTGCACTATCGCCGACCCGCCGGCCGGGGCGATGTCCTGGGCGCGTTGGGACAGCTCGACAGCCCTGACGTAGTTCCCGCGGGTCAGTTCATCCCAGGCCTCGGTCTCCAGCCACCAGGCGGTGATCTCCATGTCCTCGGCCTGCTCGGCAAGCGCGGTTGCGGTCTCCAAGTGAGCCTCGGCGGCGGCCCGTTGCCGCAAGTCGATGTGGAGAGTGGAGCGCAGCAGCGACAGCCAGCCGCCGACGACAAGCAGGCGGCGGCGCTGGCCGATCGTGGCGCGGCTGTCGACGAGTTGGTCGACGTACCTCAGATGCCGACGCACCTTCGGCAGGAGTTCCGCGGGCGGGGTGGTGGCGTATGACATCGCCATCTTGTCCGCTGTCCGTTCCAGCCTGTCGAGGGTGGTGTCGCTGACGTCGGAAGCGGCGGCACGCTGGGCCATCTCCAGCGCCTCCAGCTCACCTTCAACGTCTTCCGGCACCGGGGTTCGCATGGTCGCGGCGAGCCGGCCGTGCGCGGTAAGCGCGGTGTCCAGGGCGGTAACGATCTCCCGGGTGGGGCGCCGGTTGCCCTTTTCGAGGTCGCTGAGCTGCGATGAGCTCACGGTGGAGACGGCGCTCAGCTGCCGGTAGGAGAGGCCGCGGTGTTCGCGCATGCGGCGGAGTTCAGCGGCGAACGCGTCGGTCATGTCACTCCCTGCTTGCGGTCAGGGGTTGGCGGCCGGGCCGCAAGACACCGGCCGCCGCGATCGACGGTACGCCACGAGAGCGACCGTCACACCCATCGCTACGCCAGGGCGCTGTCGTCGTCCTCCAGCAGCGGTACACGGCCGTCGTGGGAAGGCCCCATGGTGGGGCCGGAGCGTACAACGAGGCTCCGGTCGGCGTCGGCCCATCGCTCTCTGATGGAAACCGGCCTTGGCACTGCGGCCCATGAACAGCAGTTCGGCCAGCGCCGCCACGGCGGGCGACTTCTCCGGATCGCCCTTGTCCCGGGTCTCGGCCCAGTAGTTGGCCAGCTGCCCGATCGTGGCGTTCAGTGTGCGGGCCCCGTTGCTCTCCTCGTCTGACGCTCGCGCCTGACGACGACGGCGGTCACGACCGGCTCCGGCCGGTGTGGCCGCCGTCTCGCATGCCTACCAGTCACGCCACTGGTCGGTCAGCTCCGCGGCGTCCAGTCCGCGCCGGCCGGTCAGCGCCTCGACGTCGACGCCCGCATCGGTCAGGGCGCCGTCGATGTATTCGCACAGCTCCTCCCGCGTCGTCGTCTCGATCTCGCCGGTATCCGCCTCGTTGAGCCCTTCGACCACACGCTCGACCGCGGCCCAGACCTCCGCGTCGTTGTGCGGATCCATCCGGGCGATGTCCTGTTCGTAACGTGCCAGGACGGCCTCGACGCGGGCGACGAAGTCCTCCGGCCACCAGTGGGCCGCGTACGCCTCGCCCGGCGCCAGTGTTCCGGCCGCGACGGCAGCCGCCTCCGCGGTCGTCTCACGCCGCCACCGGTCGGTCAATCTCTCGATCATGGACGGGACAGTAGGTGGTCCGGCGCCGGTCCGCAGCCCCGGCCGGAGGCGGCGCCGGATCCTCAGTGGTACGAGCGTCTGCCGAGGCGCTGGGCGGCGTTCCACAGCAGTTCCGAGCGCCGGGTCGCCTCAGCGATCGCCGCCAGCGGGTCGGCCGGCAGGGATGCGCTGATCAGGCGGCTCACCGGGGTGGCGAGGAGGTTCTCGCGGGCCCGGCCGGCGGCGGGGACGACCACGCCCAGGTACGGGCGGCGCAGCGTACGCGGGGCCACCGCCGACAGGATCCGGCGCAGATGGCCGCGCTGGGCGACGATCGCGACCGGCCGGCCGTCGCCGAAGTGGCCTTCGTGTTCGGCGCGCAGCAGGTTGGTGACGGTGTCGACGGAGTGCCGTTCGACCCGGATGACGGCGGGGTCGGCGCCGGCCGCCATCAGGTAGGAGCGCATCAGGTCCGCTTCCGGGACTCCGCGGAACGTTTCGCCGGGGGCGTCCGGGGCGGTCCAGTCCGCGCCTTTGCCGTCCACCGGCGACTTGTATCCGGCGCAGACGATCAGCCCGCCCCGGCCCAGACGTTCGTGCAGGGCCAGCGCGGTCCGGCAGCGGTCGGCGCCGGCGGGAGTGAGGCCGGTGGCGTCGGGGTCACGGCCGTGGCCGGGCACCAGGACGTGCGCGACCTCGTCCAGCACGAGGCCGTGACTTCCGGCCAGCACCTCGAACTCCACGGTGATCAGTCTGCCAGCGGCCCGGAACGCCCGGCGGAAGCCGGGGTCGCCGCCGGCCGGCGTGGAACGGCGCACGGCGGCGCGGCGTGGAACGGCGCACGGCGGCGCCGCGTGGAACGGCGGACGGCCGGCGCGGCAGGACGGCAGGGGCGGCGGGCAGCGGGGCGGCCGGATGGGAGGTGGTTGCGGAGGGCGGGAGAATCGACGGGTGGAGATCGCGATGCTCGGGCCGGTGGAGGTCCGGGGCAAGGACGGGTCGCTGCTGCCGGTGGCGGGAGAGCGGCTGCGTACCCTCGTGGTCCTGCTCGCCCTGGAGGCCGGCCGCAACGTGTCCGCCGACCGGCTGATCGACGGGGTCTGGGGCGCGGAGCCACCGGCCGGTGCGGGGAACGCACTGCAGGCGCTGGTGTCGCGGTTGCGGCGGGCGGCGCCAGGACTCGTCGTGGAGGCGACGCCGAACGGGTATCGGCTGGTCATCGAGCCGGACCGGGTGGACGCGCACCGGTTCACCCGGCTGGCGGTGGCGGATCCGGCGAAGGCTCTGGAGTTGTGGCGGGGCGAGCTCGACTTCCCGGACGTCGCCCGGCCCGAGGCGGCGCACCTGGAGAGTCTGCATCTGGCGGCGCGGCGGGCCCGGCTGGCCGGGGAGATGGCGCACCGGGACGTGGTTCCGGAGCTGGAGGCGCTCGTCGCGGCGCATCCGCTGGACGAGCCGCTGGCGGTTCTGCTGATCCGGGCGCTGCGCCGGGCGGGGAACCGGGGCCGGGCCCTGGCGGTCTTCGAGGACACCCGCCGCCGGCTCGCCGACGGGCTCGGGGTCGATCCGTCGGCGGAGCTGGCCGCGCTGCATCGGGATCTGCTGCGGGAGCAGCACGGGCCCGGGAACCTGCCGGCCGAGGTGAGCAGCTTCGTCGGCCGGGAGGCCGATGTCCGGGCGGTGTCCGCGCTGCTCGGGGCGCATCGCCTGGTCACGCTGACCGGTCCGGGCGGGAGCGGCAAGACGCGGCTGTCGGTCGAGGTCGGTGCCCGGCTGGCGGGTTCGTCGTGGCTGGTGGAGCTGGCTCCGGTACGGGATCCGGCCGAACTGCCGCAAGCCGTCCTGACCGCCCTGGACCTGCGGGTCCAGGTGGTGATCAGCCGGCCCGGTCAGGGCCCGGCGGCGGAGACGCTGCCCCCGCTGGCGCGGCTGCGGGAGGCGGTCGCCGGGCGGGAGATGCTGCTGATCCTGGACAACTGTGAGCATCTGGTGGAGGCCGCCGCGGAGGTCGCCGACGTGCTGCTGCGGGCCGCGCCGGGGCTGCGGGTGCTGGTCACCAGCCGGGAGCCGCTGGGGTTGCCGGGTGAGTGGCTGTTCCCGGTGGAGCCGCTGGGCCTGCCGCCGGCGGACGCCGATCCGGTCACGGCGGCGGAGGCGCCGGCGGTGCGTTTGCTGCTGGACCGGGCGTCCGGTCTGACGCTGACACGGGACAACACTCCCGCGGTGGTACGGATCTGCCGCGCCCTGGACGGCATCCCGCTCGCCATCGAACTGGCGGCGGCCCGGTTGCGTACGCTGCCGGTCTCCGTTCTGGCGGACCGTCTCGCCGACCGGTTCCGGTTGCTGACCGGCGGCAGCCGGGCCGCGCTGCCCCGGCACCGGACGCTGCGCGCGGTCGTCGACTGGAGTTGGGATCTGCTGTCCGAAGCGGAACGGCGCCGGTGGCGGCGGCTGGCGCTGCTGCCCGGTGGCGCGGACGTGACCGCGGTCGAGCGGGTCTGCGGCCCCGACCTGGATCCGCTGGGTTCGCTGGTGGACAAGTCGTTGCTGGTCCTGGGCGCGGACGGGCGTTACCGGATGCTCGAGACGATCCGAGAGTACGGCTTGGAGCGCCTGGCCGAGGCGGGTGAGGCGGAGGACGGGCGCCGGGCGATCGCCGCGCATCTGCTGGCCGTGGCCCGGGAGGCCGGACCGCATCTGCGCGGCCCGGACCAGCTCATCTGGCTGCGCCGGCTGAGCGAGGAACACGACAACATGCACGCCTCGATCCGGGCCGCGATCGGGGCGGGTGACCGGGCGACGGCGGTGGCGCTCGGCGCGGCCCTGGGCTGGTACTGGTGGTTGCGCGGGCACCGGGCGGAGGGCACCGCGCTGTACCGGGAGATGCTGGCCATGCCGGGCGAGGCGGAGCGGTCCGATCTGGCGCTGGCGTTCGCGTACACCGCGCTCAACGGTTTCGAGGGCCTGATGAGCGCGGCCGACATCCGGGAGTCGCTGCGGCGGGCGGAGGAGCTGGCCGCCGGGGACCGGTCCGCCCATCCGGTGTTGCGGCTGCTGCCGACGCTGGTGACGTTGGCCTCCGGGGATCGGGGCACGGACGGGTTCGGCGGCGCCGAGGAGCTGCTGCGGGATCCGGATCCGTGGCTGCGGGCGCTGGCCCGGATGTTCATCGAGCACATCCGGCTCAACTTCGGCGAGCAGACCGACGAGGTGGAGGCCGGCCTGCTCGCCGCGCTGGCGGGTTTCCGGGCGACCGGCGAGCGCTGGGGCACCGGTTTCACCCTGACCGCGCTCGCCGATCTGGCGGCGGCCCACGGTGACTTCGCCCGCGCGGTCGGGTGGCAGCGGGAGGCGCTGGCGCTGGCCGAGGAGGTGGGCACCCGGGAGGAGGTGCCGCAGTTGACCGTGAAGCTGGCGCACCAGTTGTGGCTGGCCGGGGACGCCGACGGGGCGCGCCGGCTGCTGGGGCGGGCCGAGGAGCACGCCGCCGGCCCGGAGACCCTGGCGGCGGTCCGGCACGGGCAGGCCACTCTCGCGCTGGCCGAGGGCCGCCCGGTGGAGGCCCGCGAGCTGGCCGTGGAGGCGTTGCGGCTGACCGCGGACGTGCCGGTGGCGCCGCAGTTCCGGGCGCTGGCGTGCAGCACCGCCGCGCTGGCCGAGGGCGCGACGGGGGATCTCGCGCGGGCGGCGGAGCTGCATCGGGAGGCGTTGCTGGTGGCGTCCGGGACGAGGGATTCGCCGGTGATCGCGACGGTGCTGGCGGCCGGCGCGGATCTGGCGGTGCGGCGGGGCGATCCGGTGCGGGCGGCGTTCCTGCTGGGCGCCGCCGATTCGGTACGCGGTACCCGCGACCGTTCCGATCCGGAGGCCGACCGGCTGGAACGCGAGGCCCGGGCCGTGCTGGGCGCCACGGGTTTCGAGTCCGCCTACCGCCGCGCCGCCGGGATCACCATGGACACCGCCCTTCCCGCCGGTGTGGAGTTCGGGCCGGCATAGCGGCCGAACCCCACACGCGGAAAGGGGGTCAGACGCGGCGGCGGAAGGCCCGTACCGAGAGCGGGGCGAAGATCAGCAGGAGTCCCGCCGACCACACCAGTGACCAGGTGACCGGCCCGGCGACCGGCCCGCCGCTGAGCAGTCCCCGGACGGCGTCGGCGAGGAGTGTGGTCGGGTTGACCTCGGCGAACGCCTGCAGCCAGCCGGGCATGGTCGCCGGGTCGACGAACGCGCCGCTGGCCATGGTGATCGGGAAGTACAGCACGAACCCGAAGATCTGCACCTTCTCCGGGCTGCTGACCAGCATCGCCACCAGCACCGACGTCCACGCCAGCGCGACCGCGAAGACGAGCAGCAGTCCGACGGCGGCGAGGGCCGCGGCCGGGCCGGTCTCGATCCGGAAGCCGAGGATCATGCCGATCACCAGGAGCAGGGCGATCGCCCAGGCCTGTTTGACGACGTCGGCGGTGATCCGGCCGGCGAGCGGGGAGAACCGGCTGATCGGCAGGGAGCGGAGCCGGTCGAAGACGCCCTTGGTGATGTCGGTGTTGAGGCCGATGCCGGTGTTCATGGTGGCGAACATCAGGTTCTGCACGATGATGCCGGGCAGGGCGAAGGTCAGGTACTCGGCGGGGCTGCCGGCCATCGCGCCGCCGAAGACGTACGTGAACAGCAGCAGGAACATGATCGGCTGGATGCTGAAGTCGATCAGCTCGAACGGGTTGTGCTTGATCTGGACCAGGGTTCGCCAGGCCAGGGTGGCGGTGTTCCGCAGCGGCATGGTCGCTGTCCCCCCTCTCGGCGAGACCCGAGAGAAACCGGAAACGCGCATGACCTCCCTCCGGTCGGTCATGCGCGGGCTCCCGTCAGGCTGAGGAAGACCTCGTCGAGGCTGGGGCTGCGCAGCGCCAGCTCGGCCACGGCGAGCCCGTGTTCGTCCAGGTCGCGGACCAGTTTCGCGAGCGCTCCGGGGTCGCTGACCGGGGCCGAGACGATCTCGGCGGTCACGTCGACGGGGCCGATGGCGACCCGGCCGACGGCGTCGCGGATCGGGGCCAGCTCGTCGGCGAAGGCGGGGCGGACGGTCATGGTCTGCGCGCCGGTCCGGGCCTTCAGCGCGGCCGGGGTGCCGGTCGCGATGACCCGGCCGTGGTCGATCACCACGATCTCGTTCGCCAACTGGTCGGCCTCGTCGAGGTACTGGGTGGTGAGCAGGACGGTCACCCCGTCGCGGACCAGGTCGCGGACGATGTCCCAGACCTCGTTGCGGCTGCGCGGGTCGAGGCCGGTGGTCGGCTCGTCCAGGTAGAGCAGGCGGGGCCCGCCGACCAGGCCGGCGGCCAGGTCGAGGCGGCGCCGCATGCCCCCGGAGTACTTCCCCGCGGCCCGGCCGGCCGCGTCGGACAGGTCGAACCGGGCCAGCAGCTCGGCGGCGCGGGCGTGCGCGGCACGGCGGGTGAGGCCGAGGAGCCGCCCGATCATCAGCAGGTTCTCGGTACCGGTCAGGGTCTCGTCGACGGAGGCGTACTGGCCGGTCAGGCCGATCAGCTCGCGGACCCGGTGCGGCTGCCGGACGACGTCGTGGCCGTTCACCACGGCGTGCCCGGCGTCCGGGGTGATCAGGGTGGCCAGGATCCGGACGACGGTGGTCTTGCCGGCGCCGTTCGGGCCGAGCAGGCCGAGCACCGTCCCGGGGCGCACGGCCAGGTCGACGCCGTCCAGGGCGGTGGTGTCGCCGTAGCGTTTCACCAGCCCTTCGGCGTGGATCGCATAGGTGGTGTCCATGCCGGACACGGTGCCGGGCCGCGCTGACACGGCGCTGACGTCGAGGCCGGCACCGTGTCAGCGGAGGTCAGAGCAGCCGGCCCAGGTTCAGGAAGACGGTCTCGCCGGTGGCGTCGTCGAGGCCGTCGTTGTCGGTGACCGCGTAGGTGCGGCCGTCCCCGGCGACGGCCAGGCCCTCGACCTTGTCCTGCACCCAGCCGTTGCCGGCCTGGAGCAGCGGCAGCAGGTCCTTGACGAGCTTCTTCGACACGGTGGGCGTACCGGTCCAGGTCTTCGGCACGTCGAAGGTGTAGATCCGCTTGATCGCGGCGAGGGCGCCGCGCTGGTTGTCGCGCTCGATCACGGCGAACGTGTCCGCGTCGACGGCGACCAGCTCGGACAGGCCGGTCCAGCCGGTGGGCGCGGTGTCGAGCGGGTAGAGCAGCCACGACCAGGTCTTGGCGATCGTGTCGTAACGGCCGATCCGGGCGGTGTTCACCGGGTCGCCCTTGAGGGTGCGCTGGACGGCCACCCAGACGTTCGTGCCGGCCTCGGTGACGCCCTCCAGGCCGTTGGCGGTGATCGCGGCGGCGACGTCGGCGGGGAGCGGGATCTCCTCCTGCACCTCGGCGCGGGCGTTCAGGCGTACCAGAAGGTCGGGGTCCTTGCCGGCGCCGGTGCCCTCGACGGCCAGCCAGTAACCGCCTGCCTTGCGCACCACCAGCCCTTCGGCGTCGTAGCCCACCGGCTGTCCGTCCTTGGTGACGGTGATCTGGGAGTCGATCACGCCGCCGGTGGTCAGGCCGAGGATCCGGGTCGGCGTGTAGACGGCGTCGGTGACGGTGGCGAGCCGGTCCCGGCGGCCGGGAACCGCCGACAACGCCGACAGCGCGCCCCAGGGGATGTCGTTGCGGGACACCACGGACGCGGTGCGCGGCGAGCCGAACCCGAAGACCTGGATCGAGCCGCGGATGCCGATCGACGCGTCCTCCTCCTCGCTGGACACGACGAGCAGGTTGCGCGACGGGACCGCGACGACACCCTCGGGGGCGTTGGCGGTCGGCAGGAGCTGCGTGAACCTCGGCCGGCGCGGGTTCGACACGTCGTAGACGGCGGTGAAGTTGCCGCGCTCGGCGTTGACGAAGACGTACGGGACTCCGCCGAGACGGGCGAACGCCACGTTCTCGGCCTCGATGCCCTTGGCGTCGGAGCGCTTGTCCGGGTACTGGCCGTGGGCGACGGCGATGTGCTCCAGGGTGTTGCCGGCGTCCCAGACGGCCTTGCCGGTCCGCTTGCTGAAGATCGACCAGCCGCGTGAGCCGCCCTCGTAGTCGCCCTCGTTGGCGGTGGCGAACAGGTCGTCGGTGATCCAGGCGACGCCGTCCGGCTCACGCTTCGCGGTGATCGTCCCGTCCAGCGTGATCCGGTCGTCGTCGAGGGTGTCGACGCCCTCGACCGTCACGGAGCCGGCACTGAAGTCGGACAGAACGCGCTTGGCGGGGAGCGACACCACGGCGAGGTGGTTGTTCTCCTGGAGCGAGACGACCGCTTCGTCCCGGGAGTTGATGCTGACGTATTCGGGTTCCGGGTCGGTCGGCGCGACATCCGACAGACCGGTCAGAGCGACGCGGGAGACCTTCCAGGTCCGGGTGTCGATGACGGCGAGCCAACCGGCCGGGGCCTGCGGGATCGCGCCGTCGTCGACGTCCTCGTCGCGCTCGTTCTCGATGGCGACGGCGATGTACCGGCCGCTCGGCGCCACCGCGACCGAGTCCGGCTGGCCGCCGAGGTCGATCTCGCGGACGGTCCGGCGGGACGCGGCGTCGATCACGACGAGTCTGCCGGACGGGTCGGTGAAGCTGGTCCGGGTGTTCACGCCGGCGAGCAGCAGCCGGCCCAGGTGCGCCACCGAGGTGGGCTCGCCGCCGACCGCCAGGGTGCCGGCGGGCCGGGGCTTCGACGGGTCGGAGATGTCGACGAAGCCGAGGCGCTTGCCCGGGCTGTCGGTGTAGACGACGGTGCGGCCGTCCTCGGTGACCGTGGAGATCTCGGCCGCCGCGGTGTCGCCGGCCGACGTGTTCAGGTAGGCCGGGAAGGTGGCGAGCCGGCGGAATTCTTGGGTGCGGCCGTGCGCGGCCGCCGCGGTGGGCACGGCGCCCACCGCGGCCAGGGCCAGGACGGAGACAACCGCCGAGGAGGTACGGCGTAGAGACATGCGCTCTGACTACGCGATGATCTTGTCGTTGCGGTGACCGCCGAGCGAACGGCGGATACCGGTGAGTGTCCAGATCACGGCGAGCGCGGTCACGGCCACCGATCCCGGCGTCTTCGTGGCAAGTGCCAGGCTGTAGCCATCCGGCAGGCACAGGACGGCGGCCACGGTGACGGCAACGATCAGCCATCGCAGGTCCGCCGGTCACCGGCCGCGGCCAGCCCACCGAGCAGCAGCGCCAGCATCACCGCCTCGTTGTGCGCGCCGGAGATCAGGTGGACCGGCACCAGCGGGCAGGCCAGGAACAGCCAGGCGGCACGCTACGGCGGCGCCCCGGACCGGCGGGCCAGGATCGGCAGCAGACGACCGATCACGATCACCCCGAGCACGGCGATCAGGCGGAGCAGGGCGACGGTCACGGCCAGCGGGCCGCCCACGGCCGCGGCGGCCGCGGCGAGAATCAGGAAGACCGGGCCGTACGGGGCCGGCGTCGAGCGCCACGTCGGCGAGACCGCCTCCGTCCAGGGACAACCCACGTACGGCCTCGGGGTCTGTCTCGTCCTGGCCGCCCTGCCGGGCGCTGCGGGACCGGCTGGCCGCCGAACGGCTGACCGGCCGGGTGGAGATCCCGGCCACCCGTGCCTACTGGGAGGCGGCGTCGCTCGGCGAGATCCCGCTGGCCCGGGCTGGCTGCGGCAGGCCGACGTCGACCGCAATCCGCTGTTCTTCACCACCGTGCCGGGCGCGCCGGGCACCGGCGTGGCGTTGACCGCCGGCAGTTACCGCACGTGGCTGGACGAGCAGGCCGTCCAGTTCGTGGCGGTGCCGGACGTGGAGATCGGCTGGCCGGGCCGTGCCGAGGCGGACCTGATCGCGGCCGGCCTGCCGTACCTCTCCCTGATCTGGTCGGACGCCCACTGGCGCCTGTACGTGGTGGCCGCTTCGCGCGCAATCGTGGCCGCCCCGGCCACGCTGGTCCGCCACGACGCCGCCACGCTCGTCCTCGACGCGCCCGCCGCCGGCGACGTCCCGGTCCGGATCCGGCACCACCGCTGGCTGACCGCCTCCGGTGGCGCCACCGTCACCGCCGACGGCGACTGGACGACGATCAGGGTCCCGGCCGCCGGCCGTTACACCCTCACCAGCAGCCTGTTCTAGGCGGCGGAGCGGCGGGCCTCGCGTTCGGCGCGTTTGCGTTCGCGCTGTTCGCGGGTGAAGCGCTTACGGTTCTCCAGATCGCGTTTCCACTGCTCGCGAGCGGGCTCGTCGCAACCCTGGACGGCGCCGCTGGTCTGGGCGGGGCCGATGAAGGACCGGAAGGCCCAGTCGTCGAACGTCCGGTGGTACCAGTCCGTCAACCGTCCCATCAGCGACTCTCCCAACAGTTCGTGGACCAATGCTTGGTACCCCAACTATTGGTAGAGTAGCCGCTGAACTGAGGAGACGCGCAAGTGACCGATCCCACCGAAGACCCCCTCGCCCTGGAACAACAGGTCTGCTTCGCGATGTCGGTCGCCGCCCGCAGCGTCGTGGCGATCTACCGGCCGCTGCTCGAGCCGATGGGCCTCACCCACCCGCAATACCTGGTGATGCTCGCCCTCTGGCAGCACGCGCCGCTGTCCGTGCGCCGCCTCAGTGAGCTGTTGCAGCTCGACCCCGGCACCCTGTCCCCGCTGCTCAAGCGCCTGGAAGCGATCGGCTACCTGGTCCGTGAGCGGGACAAGGCCGACGAGCGCAGCCTGGCCATCACCCTCACCGACCGGGGCCGGGCGCTGCGCGCCGAAGCGGAGCGGATCCCGCCCGCCGTGGTGGCCCGGCTGGGCATGCCGATCGAGGAGCTCCGCCGCGTCCACGAGGCGCTGACCCGGGTGATCGCCGCCGCCACCGGCTGACCTCAAACCTCCGGCTGGTTCTGGTGGCTGTCTCAGCGGCGCTGAGACAGCCACCAGAACCAGCCGGGGTCCTCCCGGACACGGGCAGGTGAACGGGCACGGCATTCATCCGCCACCGTCGTTGAGCACGGTGGGAGGACGAAGCCGGATGTGGATCTGCGTCAACTGCGGGGAACGCAACAGCGGGGTGCCGGACGACTGCCGGGCGTGTGAACGGCCCAGCCGGGAGTCCCGGGCGGTGGAGATCTGGCTGCCCGAGCCGGTCTGGATCCCGGAGCCGGCCGAGCCGGTCCCGGCCGGTGACGAGTCGCGCAGCCGGATAATGCCCGCCCTGCCGATCGTCGTGCTGATCGGCGCCCTCGCCGTCGCGGCGGTCTTCGGCGGGCCGCGCCTCTTCGGCGCCCGGACGGAGCCCGTCGCCGCGCCGGTCACGGCGCCCGGCGCCACCTCGGCCGGCCCCGTCCTGGAGAACGTCCCGATCCTGGAGGGCGACGGGATCGGCCTGGTCACCGTGGATCCGGCGGTCCGTGACCCGCGGGCGAAGGACGTGGCGGCGATGCTCGACATCTACTTCACCGGGATCAACGAGCGGGACTACCGGGCGGTCGCGGGCGTACTCGACCCGGCCGGCGAGCTCGATCCCGGCGTGCCCGGTCAGCTGGCGGCATTCGCCCAGGGCACGTCGACCACCCGGGACTCCGAGATCGTGCTGCACCGGCTGACCACCGCCGCGTCCGGCCGGCTGCGTGCCGAGGTCAACTTCCGCAGCCGGCAGAAGGCCGGGCACGGCCCGCCGGAACGGCCCGACGAGACCTGCACCCGGTGGCGCGTCGTCTACATCCTCAGCACGTCCGGCGGCGATTACCGGATGGTGCGCGGGGACGGCACCAACGAACCGTGCTGATCAGCTCTCCAGCACCCGTTCCATCGCGGCCCGGGATCGCCGGGTCAGCCGCAGGTACCGGTCCACGAACTCACCCGGGTCGCCGCCGCCCAGCAGGAGCACCGCGCCCGCCAGCTCGACCCCGTGCCGGGGCAGCTGGTCGGTCGGGCGGCCGCGGACCAGCGTGAGCGCGTTGCGCACCTGCGCGGCCAGGGTCCAGCCGGCCGTCAACTCGGCCGCGTCCGCCTCGTCGACCACACCGGCCCCGGCCTCGGCGGCGAGCGCCTCCAGAGTCCGGGTGCAGCGCAGGGCGGGGATCGCGTGGGCGTGCCGCAGCTGGGTGAGCTGCACCGCCCACTCGACGTCGGAGAGACCGCCGCGGCCCAGTTTCGTATGCGTGTTGGGGTCGGCACCGCGGGGCAGCCGCTCGGTCTCCACCCGGGCCTTGATCCGGCGGATCTCGACGACCTGTTCCCTGGTCAGGCCGCCGTCCGGATAGCGTTTCGTGTCGGCCAGCGTCTCGAAGCGGGCGCCCAGATCGGCGTCGCCGCAGACGAACCGGGCGCGCAGCAGCGCCTGCGCCTCCCACACCTTCGACCAGCGCTCGTAGTACTGCCGGTACGCCTGCAGGCTGCGGACCAGCGAGCCCTGCCGGCCCTCCGGGCGCAGGTCGGCGTCGACGCCGAGGGCCGGGTCCGGGGCCGGCGCGTTGAGCAGCCGGCGCATCTCCTCGGCGATGGCGTGCGCGGCGGCGCTGGCCTCGCCCTCCGGACAGCCGGGCGGCGGCTCGTAGACGAACAGCACGTCGGCGTCCGAGGGATAGCTCATCTCGTAGCTGCCGAGCCGGCCCATGCCGATCACCGCGAACCGCAGCCCGTCCGGGCCGGGTCTGGCGCGACGGGCGATCCGCAGCGCCGCGTTCAGGGTGGCGTCGGTGACGTCGGAGAGGGCGACCCCGACGGCGTCCACACCGAGCGGCCGGTCCGGGGCCAGGTCACCGCCCTGGCTCAGGATGTCGGCACAGGCCAGCCGGAACAGCTCCCGGCGGCGCAGCGCCCGGACGGCGGCGATCGCGCCGCCCGGATCGGTGTGCCGGTCACCGGCCGCGGCGAACCCGTCGCGCAGCGACTCCCGGGGCCGGGGCTGCAACTCGGCGTCGTCGGCGAGCAACCGCAGCGCCTCCGGGTCACGGGTGAGCAGGTCCGTGGCGTACCGCGACAGGCTCAGCACCCGCGCCAGGCGGCGGGCCACCGGGCCGCCGTCCCGCAGCAGCCGCAGGTACCAGGGGGTGCTGCCGAGCTTGTCCGACACCTGCCGGTAGCTCAGCAGGCCGCGATCCGGTTCCGGGGCGTCGGCGAAATCCTGCAGCAGCATCGGCAGCAGGGTGCGCTGGATCGCCGCGGTCCGGGTCACGCCGCCGGTCAGCGCCTCCAGGTGCCGCAGCGCCCCGGCAGGGTCGGCGAACCCGAGGATCTCCAGGCGCTTGCGGGCCGACTCCGGGGTCATCCGCAGCTCCTCGGCCGGAACTCGGGCGACCGCCTCCAGCAGCGGCTGATAGAGCAGCTTGACGTGCAGGCGGCGGACGTTGGCGGCGTGACCGACCCAGTCGGAGCGGAACGCCTCGACGGCGTCCCGGCCGGGAACGGCGGTGTAGCCGAGGGCGGCCGCGAGCCAGCGCAGACCGGCCGGATCGTCCGGCACGGTGTGCGTACGTTTGAGGTGTTGCAGTTGCAGCCGATGCTCGACGCCGCGCAGGAAACGGTAACCACGCAGCAGCGTCTCACCGTCCTGACGGCCCACATAACCGCCGGTGACCAGGGCGCGCAGCGCCGGGATCGTCCCCCCGCCCCGCAGGGTCTCGTCCACCCGGCCGTGCACGAGCTGGAGCAGCTGCACGGCGAACTCGATGTCGCGCAGCCCGCCCGAACCGCGTTTGATCTCGCGGTCCAGCTCCTTCTTCGGGATGTTGTCGATGATCCGGCGGCGCATGTCGCGGACGTCGGCGACCGCCTCCGGCCGTTCCGCGGCGTGCCACACCAGCGGCGCGAGGTCGGCGATCCACTCCTGCGCCAGCGCCAGGTCCCCGGCCGCCGGACGGGCCTTGAGCAACGCCTGGAACTCCCAGGTCCGCGCCCACCGCCGGTAGTACGCCTGGTGGCTGGCCAGGGTGCGGACCAGCGGGCCGCGGCTGCCCTCCGGGCGCAGCGCGGCGTCCACCGGCCAGGCCACCTGGCCGCAGATCTCGATCAGCCGGGCGGCGACCGTGGTGGCCGGGTTCAGGTCCTCGTCACCGGCGGCCACGAAGATCACGTCGACGTCGGAGACGTAGTTCAGCTCGTTGCCACCGCACTTGCCCATCGCGACGACCGCGAGACGCGGCTCCGGCGTGGACTGCGGCAGGGCGGCGACGGCGATCGCGTACGCCGCGGAAAGGGTCTCGTCGGCCAGCCGGGAGAGGGCCGCCATCGTCGGCTCCAGGCCGCGGCCCGCCGTCAGGTCGGCGGCGGCGATGCGCAACAACGCCATCCGGTACGCCCGGCGCAGATCCGGCACGGTCAACTGGTTCAGATCGGTCAGCCCGCCGTCGGCCTCCGGCGGCATGCCGCTCGGCCCGGTGGCCAGGGTCCGCCACTCCTCCGGGTTGGCCACCAGGTGATCGCCGAGCGCCGAGGACGCGCCGAGCACCGCCAGCAGCCGCCGCCGCAGCCCGTCGTCGGCGGACAACTCGCCGAGCAGCGTCTCCGCCCGGGCCGGGTCACCGCGGCCGGCCGACTCGACCACCCGGTGCAGCTGCCGCAACGCCAGGTTGGGGTCGGCGGCGCGGGAGAGGGCGTCCAGCAGCCCGGCCGCCCGCTCGTCGACCGGGGCCTGCGTCCCGGTGTCCCACAGCCGCAGCCCGCCGGGGCCGAGCAGGTCGGTGGCCCGGGCGCCGTTGTCGGCGAACCCGTACCGGGCGAGGCGGGTCGGCCGGGTCATCACTGCCCCAGCAGGGGCAGGGTCCGGGCGGAGCCGGGGTCCGGGATGTCGGCGTCCGGCAGCGTGCCGAGCGCCAGGGCGGCGAACCGCACGGCGAACGGCTGCCACACCTCCTCGACGTCGGGGAGCGCCGCCGCGCAGGCCCGCACGACCGCCTCCGGGTCGTAACCGAGCCCGGTCAGCACGGCGTGATCGGCCCGCACCCAGTCGGCGATCATGGCGGCGTCGCACTCGATGTGGAACTGCAGGCCCCAGGCCCGGTCGCCGATCCGGAACGCCTGGTGCGGATAGCGGGTGGAGGCGGCCAGCAGCACCGCGCCGGCCGGCAGCTCGGTGATCGCGTCACGGTGCCACTGCTGCACGTCGGGCAGCAGCGTCACCCACTTGAACAGCGGGTCCCGGTCGGCCGCGTCCCGCTTGGCGACCAGCCCGGGGCCGATCTCCGGGCCGGCGGCGCCGGGCTCGATCAGGCCGCCGTGCGCCTGGGCCAGCAGCTGGCCGCCGAGGCAGACGCCGAGGGTGGGCACGCGGTGCCGGACCGCCTTGCGCAGCAGGCCCTCGACCGCCGGGAACCAGGGCGCGCCGGGGGTGCCGGCGGCGTCGGGAAACGCGTTCTGATCGCCGCCCAGCACGATCAGCGCGGCATGGCCGTCGAGGGTCTCCGGCAGGGCGTCACCGGCGTGCGGGCGGAGCACGGTCAGCTCCAGCCCGCCCTCGGTCAGCCAGTCGCCGAGGCGCCGGAGGTCGTCGGCAGGGTCGTTCTCGATGACGAGTGCGGTGGCCACACGTCGAGGCTAACCGGTGCTGTTTCAATGGGGCATGCTTGCCGCAGTGATCACCGCCTTCGGCGGGCCGTCCGTCTTCGGGCTGGCCGAGCTGGACCCGCCGATCGCCGGGCCCGGCGCCGAGATCGTCGACGTGACGCTGGCCGGGGTGAACTACGCCGACGTCCACCACCGCCGCGGGGAGTACGCGAGGCCGCCCCTGCCCGGGGTCCTCGGCGCCGACGTGGTCGGCCGCCGCCGCGCCGACGGCCGGCGGGTGGCCGCGCTGCTGCGGACCGGAGGCGGTTACGCCCAGGTCGCGGCCGCTCCGGCCGGGCACGTGGTGGAGATCCCCGACGAGGTGAGCGACGAGCAGGCCCTCGCCGTGCTGGAGCAGGGCCTGACCGCCTGGCACAGCCTGCACACCGTGGGCCGGGTCACCGGCGACGACGTGGTGGTGGTGACCGCAGCCGCCGGCGGGGTCGGTCACCTGGCGGTCCAGTTGGCCCGGGCGGCCGGGGCCCGGGTGATCGGGTGCGCGTCGTCGGAGGCGAAACGGGCGTTCCTCGCCGGGCTGGGCGCGCACGCGACCGTCGACTCGAACCATCCGGATCTGGGCGCGGCCCTGGACGAGACGCCCACGCTGGTGCTGGACGGTGTCGGCGGGCGGACGTTCGAGCAGCTGCACGCGGCGCTGGCGCCGTTCGGGCGGACCGTGGCGTACGGCAGGGTCGGCGACGTGCGCGACACGGTCGCCGTGGACGATCTGATGACCTCGTCGACCGGGGTGCACGGGTTCTGGCTGCAGCGGGTCCTCGACGACGAGGAGCTCTACCGCTCCAGCGCGTCCCGCCTGTTCCGGCTGTCCGGGCTGGGGATGCTGACCGCCCGGATCGGTGGGCGGTACCCCCTGTCGGGGGTCGGGCAGGCCCACGCCGACCTGGAGGACCGGATCACCGCCGGGAAACTCGTGATCGACGTGAACCGGCTCGGATGATCTTCAGAAGGTCTTCCCAAGGCTCTTCCGAAGGCTCTTATAAAGGCCGACAGGACGTTGTCGCCGCCGGCGGCCACGCTGAACCACGACACATTCGTTGAAGGAGGATGCGACGTGAGTGAAGTGAACGGCATCGGATGGTTCCAGATCGGCACCGACCAGCCGGAGGAGGCGGAACGCTTCTACGGCGGGCTGTTCGGATGGACCTTCGAGGCGGCCGCGCCCGCGTACCGGTTCATCACCACGCCGGCGAAGGACGGCATCCCGGGCGGGCTCGCGGACACCAGCGGCGGCGGCCCCAACCACGCGGTCTTCTCCGTGCACGTGGCCGACGTCGACGAGGTCTGCCAGGCGGCCGAGACCGCCGGCGGCAAGGTCCTCGTCAAGCGGACGGCCGGCGACGGCACGAGGATCGCCCACCTGCTCGACCCGGCGGGCAACCAGTTCCAGATCTTCACCCCGCCGGCGTGAGCGTGAGCGGCCGCAGGCGGTGCGGGATGTCCAGCGCGACCTCCGCCATCGTCCGCGGCCGCGCCGTCTCCCGGGTCGCCGTCATCGTGGTGATCCGGTCGGAGCGGAAGATCCGGGCCGAGTCCCGCAGCCGGCACCAGGCGATCAGGTACCACCGGTCGCGGACGCTGACGTAACCGAACGGCTCGATCTCCCGGCTGGTCACGGCGCCGTGGCGGTCGGCATAACCGATCCGCACGACGCCGCCCACCGGGAGCGCGCCGCCCAGCAGCCGGGGCAGCCCGGGTGGCGCCGAGTCGCCGGCCAGGTGGATCCGGCCGGCCAGCTCCCGCGCCACGGCCACGTCCTCCGGGCGCATCGCGGCGACGAGTTTGCGCAGCGCGCTCGCCGCCGGCTGGCGGAACGGGGTGCCCTCCATGCCGCGCAGGGCGAGCGCCATGGCGACCGCCTCCTCCGGCGTCAGGTTGACCGGTGGCAGGGTGTGCGTGCGGTCCAGGCAGTAGCCGCCGGTGCGGCCGGTCTCGGCGTAGATCGCGGTGCCGGACTGCTGCAGGGCGGAGATGTCCCGCTCGATCGTGCGCGCGCTCACCTCGAACCGCTCCGCCAGCCAGCGCGCGCTGCGCGGCCGCGGGGCCACCGCCCGCAACTCCTCGACCAGGGCGTAGAGCCGATCAGTACGGTTCACCCCTCGCACGCTAGCCCCGGGGTACGACAAAACCCCGCCGGGGCGGGGTCACCGGGTGTGGAGTTCGGCCGCTGTGCGCGCCCGGACTCCACACCCGGTCGGGACCGTGAACCGAAGGCGCTCTAGGCGATGCAGGCGCAGACGATCAGGGCGGCCCCGAAGTGCGAGGCGGCGCTGACGACCGCGCCCGGGTGCCGCTCGTCGGTGCAGATGACGTCGCCCAGCTTGCCCGGGGTCAGCCAGTCCAGCACCAGGAACGCCAGGCCCATGATCCCGATGCCGACCAGGCCGAACAGCGCGGTGGAGGCCAGTCCCTCACCGAACGAGTCGTAGCTCGTGAAAATCGAGGTGAAGACGATCGCCGCGATACCCAGCTGGTTCGCCGACAGCAGCAGCGCGGCGTTCGGGTTCTTGTGCACCCAGATCAGGTCGCGCAGTTTGCCCGGGGTGAGCAGGTCGACCAACACGAATCCGACCGCCATCAACCCGATGCCGACCACCCCGAACACTATGCTGCGCCCGGCGCCCTCAAGCAGATCCTCCAGCACGGCTTCTCCCTCGTCATGTTGTAGGTCCTGTCTCGCGGGTCCCGCGGGGCTGCGGCATGGTCCAGGTGGTGTCTGACGGCATCCGGAGAAAGGGCACATACAACACCGGTATGCGACCCTTCTCCCGCTGACGCCAGACACCACCTGGACCTCGCCTCGCTCCCACGGGACCCGCGAGACAGGACCTAGTCCGCTCCAGACCGTAGCGGAGCCGATCTACCACGTCGATCGGGTGGTGGATCTCCTGGTGACGTTTTCTGGTCACCCGGCGCTGTACCAGGGGAGCCCGCATGCGGTGTGAGGGCGATCGAGGGCGCGGAGGTCGTTGGATGACAGCACCGGAGGACCTCGACGCCGTCGTCACCGCGGCTCAGCGGGGCGACGAGACCGCGTTCCGTCTGCTCTACCGCACCCAGC
Source organism: Actinoplanes utahensis (assembly GCF_016862455.1). GTDB lineage: Bacteria > Actinomycetota > Actinomycetes > Mycobacteriales > Micromonosporaceae > Actinoplanes > Actinoplanes utahensis. The sequence continues at coordinate 13,199 of NZ_BOMZ01000056.1, read as the reverse complement.
AACCGGCGCTGCTGCGTTACCTGCGGGTGCTGGTCGGCGAGGACGCCGAGGACGTCGCCTCCGAGGCCTGGCTGCAGATCGCCCGTGATCTGCGGGCCTTCTCCGGCGACTGGGACGGGTTCCGGGGGTGGACCGCGACCATCGCCCGGCACCGGGCGATGGATCTGCTGCGGGCCCAGCGGCGTCGGCCGCAGGCGAGCGCCCCGATCGAGTTCCTGACCGAGATGAGCGCCGGCGACGACACCGCCGACCGGGCCGTGGAACTGGTCAGCACCGACGCGGCGGTCGCCCTGATCGCGTCGCTGCCACAGGAGATGGCCGAGGCGGTGATGCTGCGGGTGGTGGTCGGCCTGGACGCCAACACCACCGGGAAGATCCTTGGCCGCCGCGCCGGGGCGGTCCGCACGGCCGCGTACCGGGGGCTGAAGCAGCTCGCGGCCCGGCTCCCCCCACCCACTGAGGAGCGCAGACCGGATCCGTGGAGCAGACCGGTGACAACTTCGGCGGCGCCGGCGCTGAAGGAAATGAGATGAGCACCCCCGAGGAGTGGCCGATGGACCGGACGACCGCGGAGAGCCTGCTGCGCGGCGACCGGACCGGGCACCCCCTGGACCGGGTCCTGGCAGCGGCGTCGGCACCCGCCGGTGACCGGGAACTGGCCGGTGAGGCCGCAGCGATGGCGGCGTTCCGGGCGGCCGCGCAGACCCCCGCCCGCCGTCGGCCGTCGGCGGTCCGGTCCGCTCTGGCCAAGCTGCTGACCCTCAAGGTGGCAGCGGTCGCGTTCGCGACCACCGCGACGATCGGCGGCGTCTCGCTGGCCGCGAACACCAGCACCCTGTCCGGCCCGGCCGGTGTGGCCGAGCCGCCCGTCACGGTCAGCCGGCCGGCCCAGCCGCGGCCGTCCACCCCGGCGCCGTCCCGGACACGGCCGTCCGCGTCCAGGCCGGCATCCACGCCGGCGTCCCCGTCCGGACCGTCGACGCGGTCCAGCGCGCCGGACCGGACGACCGAGCTGTGCCGGGAGTTCGGCCGGCGCGACCGGGACTGGAACGACGAGCGGTTCCGGGAACTGGAACGGCGGGCCGGCGCCCGGAACCGGATCGACAGGTTCTGCGGGTTCCCGGCCGGAAGCCGTACCGGGGATCCACGAAGAACGACCGGCTGGCCGAAGCCGGGCAGCAGCGCGGAGCCGCGCCGCTGACACGAGCCGGCACCCGGCGGACCGGATCTGGGGAACGGGCGGTCCGTCGGGTGCCCTTAACGGTCGGTCGCAGGCGTTCGGAGTGCCCCCACCCGGCGCCGGGCGATCGCACCAGCCAGGCGGTGACGGCTCGGACACCGTCGCCGCCTGGCGCCCCAAACGAAGAGGGCCTCTCCGATGCCGGAGAGGCCCTCTTCGTGAAGCTGTTACAGGGCGCCCAGGTACCGCTGGCGCTCGTACGGCGTGACCTCGCGGCGGAACTGCTCCCACTCGGCCCGCTTGTTGCGCAGGAAGAAGTCGAAGACGTGCTCGCCGAGCACCTCGGCGACCAGCTCGGAGCCGGCCATCACGTCGATCGCCTCGGCCAGGTTCTCCGGCAGCGCCTCGTAACCGGCGGCCTTGCGCTCGGCCGGCGACAGCGACCACACGTCGTCCTCGGCGCCGGGGGGCAGCTCGTACCCCTCCTCGATGCCCTTGAGGCCCGCGCCGAGCATCACGGCGAAGGCGAGGTACGGGTTGGCGGCCGAGTCGATCGAGCGCACCTCCACCCGCGCCGAGCTGGGCTTGCCGAACGCCGGCACTCGGACCAGCGCGGACCGGTTGAGGTGGCCCCAGCTCACGAACGCCGGGGACTCGGTGATCCGGTCCGGCAGCTGCAGCGGGAAGAGCCGCTTGTACGAGTTCACCCACTGGTTGGTGATCGCCGTGTACTCCCGGGCGTGCACCAGCAGACCGGCGATGAACGCTCGTGCCGTCTTCGACAGCTTCTGCGGGTCCTCGCTGTCGTAGAAGGCGTTGCGCTCGCCCTCCATCAGCGACAGGTGGGTGTGCATGCCGGAGCCGGGCTGATCCGTGTACGGCTTCGGCATGAAGGTGGCCCGCACGCCCTGCGAGAGCGCCACCTCCTTGACCACGTGCCGGAACGTCATGATGTTGTCGGCGGTGGTGAGGGCGTCCGCGTACCGCAGGTCGATCTCCTGCTGGCCGGGCGCGACCTCGTGGTGGCTGAACTCGACCGAGATGCCGATCCGCTCCAGCGCCAGCACGGCCTGCCGCCGGAAGTCCCGGGCGATGGCGTGCGTGGTGTGGTCGAAGTAGCCGCCCTGGTCCACCGGCACCGGCACCGAGCCGTCGTTGGCGCCCTCCTGGATCAGGAAGAACTCGACCTCGGGGTGGGTGTAGAAGGTGAAGCCCTTCTCGGCGGCCTTGGCCAGGGACCGGCGCAGCACGTGACGCGGGTCGGCCCAGGCGGCGCTGCCGTCGGGGAGCAGGATGTCGCAGAACATCCGGGCGCTCTCGCCGCTGACCCCGCCCTCGAACGGGAAGACCTGGAAGGTGGTCGGGTCGGGCATGGCGACCATGTCGGACTCGTAGACCCGGGCGAAGCCCTCGATCGCCGAGCCGTCGATGCCGATGCCCTCCTCGAAGGCGGACTCCAACTCTGCCGGGGCCACCGACACGCTCTTCAGCGTGCCCAGCACATCGGTGAACCAGAGCCGGACGAAACGGATGTCGCGCTCCTCGAGCGTGCGAAGCACGAACTCCTGCTGTCGGTCCACTGCCACCCCTCGTCGGCGATGCCTACCTATCGAGGTGAGACTACGCTGCACACGGCCTGTGACGTCGGCCCGGGTCAGGATCGAAACCGGCCCCGAGGGGCAAGAATGAGCGCATGCCCACGCTGCGCATCGCCCTCGCCCAGGTGAACTCGACAGTCGGTGACATTCCCGGCAACGTGGCGGCGGTCCGCCGCTGGTCACGCACGGCCGCCGAGGCCGGAGCGCATCTGGTGGCGTTCCCCGAGATGATGCTGACCGGCTATCCCATCGAGGATCTGGTCTTCCGTAACTCGTTCGTCGAGGCGTCCCGGCAGGCGCTGCGCGACCTCGCCGCCGCCCTGGCCGCCGACGGCCTCGGCGACCTCGCCGTCGTGGTCGGCTACGTGGACGCCGACGGCCCGCCGGCGATCAGCTCCGACGCGGCTCCGGGGATCGGCCGGCGCGACGCGTCCGCGCTGCTGCACCGCGGCGAGGTCGTCGCCACCTACTTCAAGCACCACCTGCCCAACTACGGCGTCTTCGACGAGAACCGGTACTTCGAGCCCGGGGACACGCTCACCGTGGTCCGGCTCGGCGGGGTCGACGTGGCGCTGACCGTCTGCGAGGACATCTGGCAGGCCGGCGGGCCGTTCAGCGTGGCCCGGCAGGCCGGGGTCGGGCTGGTGGTCAACATCAACGCCTCGCCGTACGAGCTGAACAAGGACGACGTACGCCTCGCCCTGGTCCAGCGGCGGGCCGTCGAGGCCGGAGCCACCGTCGCGTTCGTGAACATGGTCGGCGGGCAGGACGAGCTGGTCTTCGACGGCGACTCGATGATCGTCTCGGCGGAGGGCGAGCTGCTGGCACGGACCGGCCAGTTCACCGAGGAGCTGCTGGTCCACGACCTCGACCTGCCCGCCGCGGACACCACCCCGAACGATGCGGTGGCCCCGGTGGAACCGGTCGACGAGATGACGATCCAGCGATCCGAGGTGATGATGAGTCTGGACGTCTCCGGCGTACGGAAGGCCGGCATCGCCGAGCGCGTCACCGATGAGGAGGAGATCTGGAACGCGCTCGTCCTCGGCCTGCGCGACTACGTCGACAAGAACCGCTTCCGCTCCGTCGTCCTCGGCCTCTCCGGCGGCATCGACTCGGCCGTCGTCGCCGCGATCGCCGTCGACGCCCTCGGCCCCGACCGGGTCTTCGGCGTCTCCATGCCCAGCGGCTATTCCTCCGAGCACTCCCGCGACGACGCCGCCGAGCTGGCCAAACGCACCGGCCTCGACTACCGCACCGAGCCGATCCAGCCGATGGTCGACGGGTTCCTGGCGAACATGTCGCTGTCCGGCGTCACCGTGGAGAATCTGCAGGCCCGGGTCCGCGGCGTGATCCTGATGGCGCTCTCCAACCAGGAAGGCCACCTGGTCCTGACCACCGGCAACAAGAGCGAGCTGGCGGTCGGCTACTCGACGCTCTACGGCGACTCGGTCGGCGGGTTCAATCCGCTGAAGGATGTGCCGAAGACCATGGTGTGGCAGCTCGCACGCTGGCGGAACACCCGGCACAACGCGCCGATCCCGGAGAACTCGATCACCAAGGCGCCGAGCGCCGAGCTGCGCCCGGACCAGAAGGACTCCGACTCGCTGCCCGACTACGAGGTCCTCGACCCGATCATCAAGGGGTACGTGGACCACGACCTGGGCCGGGCCGAGCTGATCGCGGCCGGCAACGACGAGGCCCTGGTCGACCGGGTGCTCCGCATGATCGACCTGGCGGAGTACAAACGCCGCCAGTCCGCTCCGGGCACCAAGATCTCCGGGAAGGCGTTCGGCCGTGACCGTCGCCTCCCCATTACGAACCTGTTTCGCGAAGGCCGTTGAGATGAAACGATGGGCGGACCCGGGGACCGCATCCGCGCGGCCTCGAGGGAGGAGCTGAACCATGTCCGAGATCCCCACGCTGTACGGCGGCCCGCCCACCCGCCGGGTCCGCACCCGCGACCTGCTCAACGCGAAGGTCCGCGGCGACCGGTGGCCGATGCTCACGTCCTACGACATGTACACCGCCCAGATCTTCGACCAGTCCGGCGTGCCGGTGCTGCTGGTCGGCGACTCGGCCGCCAACAACGTCTACGGCTACGAGACCACCGTCCCGGTCACCGTCGACGACCTGTTGCCGCTGGTCCGCGCCGTGGTCCGGGCCACCAAGACGTCACTGATCGTGGGTGACCTGCCGTTCGGCAGCTACGAGGAGGGCCCCACCCAGGCGCTGCGCACCGCCGTCCGGTTCATGAAGGAGGGCGGCTGCCACGCGGTCAAACTGGAGGGCGGCCGCCGGATGGCCCCACAGATCGAGGCGATCACCGGCGCCGGCATCCCGGTGATGGCCCACATCGGCTTCACCCCGCAACGCGAGCACGCCATCGGCGGCTACCGCGTCCAGGGCCGGGAGAACGAGGGCGCCGAAGTCATCTCCGACGCCCGGGCGGTCGCCGACGCCGGCGCCTTCGCCGTGGTCCTGGAGATGGTCCCCGGCGACGTCGCCAAGCAGATCACCAAGGAACTGGCGATCCCCACGGTCGGCATCGGCGCCGGCCCGGACACCGACGCGCAGGTGCTGGTCTGGCAGGACATGGCCGGCCTGCGCACCGGCAAGGCGCCCCGCTTCGTGAAGCGTTACGCCGACCTGGCGGGCGCCCTCACCGAGGCCACCCGGCAGTTCGCCGACGAGGTCCGCAACGGCGAGTTCCCCGCCGCCGAACACACCTTCTGATCGGGTACGGGACCGCGGCGGCCATCGCGGCGGTCCCGTCCTCCGGCACGGCCGCACCCGGCCCCGGCCTCCGGCACAGCCGCGCCCGGCCCCGTCCTCCGGCACGGCCGCACCCGGCCCCGGCCTCCGGCACGGCCGCACCCGGCCCCGTCCTCCGGCAGGGCCGCACTCGGTCCCGTCCTCCGGCACGGCCGCGCCCGGCCCCGTCGACGGTCAGGCGCGCTCGAAACGGACCGTGCGGCTCGCCGGGTCGGCGGCCGTCAACCGGACCCCGATCCGCTGCCCGAGCGGCAGGTCACCGAGACACTTGGCCCGCACCGCCGGCTCATCCAGCGCGATCATGCCGCCGGGCTGCCGTTTCGCGGACGGCTCGTCCCGGTCCAGCACGGCAGCCTCGAACACCTCACCGACCCGGCCCTGCAACAGCACCGCCTCCGCCAGGTCGATCGCGCCACGGTCGGCGGCGGACGCCACCCGATCGGTGGCGGACATGGCCTTCGGCAGGCGCGGCAGAACCTCGCGCGTCCACTCCGGGACCGGGCTCCCCGCGTACAGGGAGAGGCAGATCTCCGTCGCATAGCGATCCGCAAGCCGCCGCAGCGGCGCCGTGACGTGCGAATACGGTGCGCCGACACCGCCGTGACCGACGTCGGCCGGCGGATCCTCCACCCCGGGCACGCCGAAGGCCGTGTAGCCGGCGCCGCGCAGCAGCTCCGCGGCCTGGCCCAGGAAGGCGGCGCCCCGCGGATCACCGGGATCGACGGTCCCGACCACCGCGCCCACCGTCGCCCCGTCCGGCCAGCGGATGCCCAGCGGCTCCGCGGCGGCCCGGAGCTTCGCCACCGCCTCCGGCCGCGGCGCCGGCATGGTCCGCAACAGGCCGATCCCGCCATCCAGCATGATCTTCGCCGCCGCCATGCCGGTCAGCAGCGAGATCTGCGCATTGTGCTCCTCGATCGGCAGCGGCGCGCGCAACACCAGCCGCCAGCCGCCGGCGTCCCGCTCGACCTCCTGCGACGGCAGCGGAAGGTTCACCGCACCCCGGTCCGCGGCCCGCCCCGCAAGCAGAGCGCCGATCTCCGGCAACAGGGCCAGCGACTCCGGCGCCGCCCCCGCATCGATCTGCCGCTGCACACCCGCATAGTCGAGCTTGGCCCGGCTGCGCACCCGCGCCCGCTCCACCTCGACCGCGACCGTCTCCCCGGCAGCGTCCAGGTCGATCGTCCACACCACCGCGGCCCGGTCACCGCCCGGCAGCAGACTGACCGCATCCTCGCTGAGCACCGGCGGATGCAACGGAACCCGCCCGTCCGGCAGATAGATGGTCTGCCCCCGCACCCAGCTCTCCGCCTCGATCGGACCACCCGGCCGCACATAGGACGCCACATCCGCGATCGCATAGCGAACCCGGAACCCGCCGCCGGCCCGCCTGCTCAGATGCATCGCCTGATCGAGATCCCGCGACGTCGCCGGATCGATCGTCACGAACTCGACATCCGTCCGGTCCACCTCCGGCAGGGGTGTGTCCCGCGCGGCCACCCCCGCCTCAGCGAGCACCGCCTCCGGAAACTCGTCCGGCAACCCCAACTCCCGCCGCAGCCCCGAGAAGTCGATCTGCGGCGCCACCATCCGTTTGATCGGCACAGATCATTCCTACCAGCACCACACCCCCACTCCCCCACAGGTCACCGGCACACCACCCCCAACCACCAACCCCGACACCCGATTTCGGTAGGCCCGAAGCACCGCCCCGTCCTCACCCCGCCCCGGCCTGCCCGGCTCCGGCCCCCACCGCGACCCGGCCTGCCCGGCTCCAGCCCCCACCGCGACCCGACGTGCCCGGCTCCGGTCCCTCACCTCGACCCGACGTGCCCGGCTCCGGTCCCTCACCGAAAGCGGCGGGTGGGCCCGGCATCTCGCCGTGGTCCCACCCGCCGCCGTACCACTACCGTGCCGCCGGCCGCCAGGTGTGGCCGGCCATGCTCGAATCCCTACCGCCGGCGACCGGCCGCCCGCGGCGCTGCCACCGGCTCAACCTTGGCGGTGTTGCGGGCGCTGCGGGCACCCGCCGGGGCACGGCCGGGTGCTCCGGCGTTCGCTCCCGCACTCCGCGAAGCCCGAGTCGCCTTGGCCGCGTTGCCGGTGGCGTTCACCGCACCCGCCCCTGTCGAACCGTTCGCCGCCTTGCCCGCCGTAGCTCTACCACCGGTGGCCTTCGCCCCAGCCGTCCGGGCATTCGCCGCCTTCACCGCGGCGCCCTTGACCGCGGTCGCCTTAGCCGTAGTGGCCTTGGCCGCAGTCGCCTTTGCCGGGGTGCCCTTGGCCGCGGTCGCCTTGGCTGTGGTGGCTTTAGCCGTAGTCGCCTTGGCGGTGGTGGCCTTGGCCGCAGCCGCCTTTGCCGGGGTGCCCTTGGCCGTAGTCGCCTTGGCTGTGGTGGCATTAGCCGTAGCCGCCTTGGCGGTGGTGGCCTTAGTCGCAGTGGCCTTGGCCGCAGTCGCCCGACCGGCAACAGCCTTGGCAGGCGCCGCCTTCCCCGTGCCCGACCTGGCCGTACCCGCCTTGGCAGGAGCGGATCTCGCCGCAGTCGCCGCACCGGCCTTGGCCGTGGCGTTGCGAGCGCCCGTGCTCTTGGCCGCAGTAGCCTTCGCACCCGCCGCCGTGCCACCGGCGCCCGCCGCCGCGGTCGCCTTCGCCGCCCTGGCTCCAGCCGACCTCGTGGTAGCCGACGCAGCCGCTTCCCCGACGGCGTTGCGAGCCGTCCTCTTCGCCGCCGTAGCCCCAGCAGCCGCCGTCTTGGCCGTCCTGGCCGGAGCGACCGTGGCCGCCGCTGCCCTACTCGGCGCGGACTTCTTGGCCCCCGCCTTCGCCGCGGTCGAGGTCTTGCTCCCCACCGCCTTCGCCGCAGTCGCCTTGGAACCCACAGCCTTCACCGCAGCCGTGCCTGTCGCAGCCTTCACCCCAGCAGCCGTCTTAGCCGCCGAGGCCTTCGAGGCTCCCGCCTTAGCAGCACCCGCCTTGGCAGCCGTCGCCTTAGCAGCCGTCGCCTTCGCAGCACCCGCCCTGCTGGCACCGGCCTTGGTACCAGCCGCCCCGGCAGCACCGGCCTTGGTACCAGCCGCCCTGGCAGCACCGGCCTTGGTACCCGTCGCGGTGGCAGTGGCCGCCTTCGCAGCAGTCGCCCTGGCAGCCCCCGTCTTTGCAGCAGTCGCCCTGCCGGCACCGGCCTTGGTAGCAGTCGCCCTGGCAGCACCGACTTTGGTACCAGTCGCGGTGGCTCCGGCTGCCTTGGTAGCAGCCGCCTTCGCAGGAGCCGCCTTCGCGTCAGTGGCCTTAGCGGCTGCTGTCCTACCAGCGGTCGCCTTGGTAGCAGTTGTCTTGGCAGCCGTGCCGCCCCGCGCCGCGGTACCCGTGGATTTGGCCGGTGCCGCCTTGATCCCGCCACGCTTGGAGACAGCAGTCTTCGCGGCCGTCGCTTTCGTCCCGGTCGCCGTCGCCGCAGCAGCCTTCCCAGCCGTGGCCTTGGTCCCAGCGGCCTTGCTCCCAGTCGCTGCCGCGCCCGTGGTCTTGGCACCAGCGATCTTCGTCGCAGCCGCTTTACCCACGGTCTTTGCCGTGCCGGCCTTCACCGCGCCCACCTTGGCCGGAGCAGCCTTCGCGCCTGCGGTCTTCGCGCTGGCCGTCTTCGTAGTAGCCGCTTTCACCGGAGCAGTCTTGCCTGCCACAGCCTTAGCACTAGTGGCCTTCCCAGCAGCGGTCTTTGCCGCCGTCGTTCTGGTACCGGCCGCCGTGCCGCCGGCCGCCTTAGTGCCCGTCGCCTTAGTGGTAGCCGCCTTCCCACTAGCCGCCTGGGCACCCGTCGCCCTGGGGCCGGTGCTCTTTGCGGTCGCGCCCCTGCCGGCTGCCTTCTTCGGTGCCACGGCGATCTCTTCCGCCACAGCCTTCTGAGCGGCCGCCGACCTCGAACCAGCACCCCGGGTACCGGCAGTTCCCCCACGGGTCGCCGCCGTCTTGGTCGCGGTGGTCCTCTTCGCTGCCGCTTTACCAGCGGAACCCCTGGTCCCGGTCGTCTCGGCAACCGACGGCCCGGTACCCGGGCTTTGTTTCGGACCGGTCTCCCCGGCTTCGGCAGCCGCGGCACTCGCCATGTCCCGGCCACCGGCGGACTTCGCCGCGGCTCGGCCGCCGGCCTTGTCAGCCGTGGCTCGGCCGCCGGCCTTGTCAGCTGCGGCTCGGGTGGTGCCCGTCCGGGACCGCCGTCCCGAAGCCGAGGTCGGCTCGGCGAGAACCGCCGACTCGTCGGCCTGCTGGAATTCTTCCAGTTCCTCCGGCTCCGTCACCTGAGCGGAGGCCGCCCGGCCCCGAGCGGCCTTGCCCGGACGGCCGGCAGCGGAACGGCCGGCAGCCGACTGCCGCGGCGTACGCGCCAGCACCCTGCCACCCCTCGCCGCCACGACCGGCTCGTTCCCGGTCCCAGCCGCGTCTTCGTCTTCGTCGTCTTCGTCTTCGTCTTCGTCTTCGTCTTCGTCGAGATCGTTCTCCGGCCCATCCCCGGCGCCGGTCAGATCCGCGTCGCCGCCGACGGCGTCACTCGGACGAAGATTCGCGTCCTCGGTGTCGAAAGCCCCACCGGCCATCTCGGCAGACGCGGCCGCGATCCGGCTCCGCAGCGCGTCCTCCGCTGAATCCGGCGATTCGCCGTCTTCATCGTCCGTGTCCGGGGTCTCGTCGAGCGAAACCCGCGCGAGCGTCGACACCCAGCCCGATTCGACAGCGTCTGCGGGCCCGGTGTACCCCGTCCCGGCTTCGTCCGGGCCTTCGGCGTCCTGCTGGTCGTCATCGGTTCCGGCTTCACCGTCACCGAGCGCCTCGAGGTCCGGCCGGTCGGCTCCCCACTGATCGGTTTCCTCGTCCGGTTGCGCCGGCTGCCGGTGCGGCGGGAACCATGCTCCGACGAACGGTGTGTCCGCCAAGGTCCGTACGTCGATCGAGTTGTCACCGGCCTCACCCGGCCGCATCGGAACGGCCAGGTATCCGGCGGTTCCCGTCTCGCTGTCCTCGTTCCACGAACCGTCGTCCCCTGTGGAGACGGTGATCTGATTCCTCGGCGGGTTGCTCATCGCCGCCGCGACCCGCCGCGACCCGGTGCCTCGTCCCGCGGCTGTCCCGCCCCGCTTCGCCCCGGTCGCGGACTGGATCGGAACAGTCACCCCACCGCCGGGCTTCCCCGCGCCACGCCGTCCCGCAGCTTTACGGCTGCTCACCGACCCGGTGTCGTCCCGTTCGGCGGGCCGCTTGAACGCCACCACATTCTCAGCGCCCATCCCGGCAACCGCCTTACCAGCAGCACCCTTACCGGTAGCAGCCTGAATGCCAACCGTCTTACCGGCAACCGCCTTGCCGGCACTGCCCTTACCGGTAGCCGCCTTACCAACGGCCTTACCGGTAGCTGCACTACCAACGGCCTTACCGGTAATCGCCTTACCAGCAGTCTTACTGGTAGTGCTGCTACTAGGGGCTGTTTTACCCGCCACCACCTTGGCCGCGGTGTCCCTCGCGACAGCCTTCACCGTCCCGGCCTTCGCGGTCCGGCTCACTCCGCCAGCCGCCTGTGCTGTCCCCGTCTTGAGGGCCGCCGACTTCCCGGCGGCGGCTTTGACTGGCGCGGCCTTCCCCGCCGAAGCCTTGCTGGAAACCGAAGCTTTACTGGAAGCAGCCGTCCCCGTGCTGGTAGCGGCCCGCTTCCCCGCGGCCTTACCGACCACGGCCAGCGACCTCGCCGTCGCAGCCTTACCCGCAACCGCCTTGATCGCCGCAGCCCCGGCTCGCCCAGCCGGCTTCCCCGCAGCCGTCGCAGCCTTGCTCCCCGCCGGTGCAGCCTTCCCCACAGCCGTCGCAATCTTGCCCGCAGCCGGTGCAGCCTTCCCCACAGCCGGTACGGCCTTGCCCGCAGTCGGTGCGCCCTTGCCCGCAGTCGGTGCGGCCTTGCCCGCAGTCGGTGCGCCCTTGCCCGCCGCCGGTGCGGCCTTGCCCGCAGCTCCGACGGCAGCTTTCTCGCCGGTCCGCTGGGCGGCGACCTTGCCGGTGACGCTCGTCTTCCCGGCCGCCGTCCCGCTCCCGGTCACCTTGGACGTAGCGGTCCTGGCCTGCGGCGTCCGCGAACTCACCGACTCACCCGCAGCCGTCCGCGTCCCCGCCGTTCCAGCCGCCCGGATGCGAGCCGGTGCTGCCGCCACGATCCCGGCCTTCTTGCCCGCAGTTCCCCCGGACCCTGGAACCGCCGCAGTTCCCTGCCGCGCCACACCGGACGATGACTTCGCCGACGGCGCTGCCGCCCGCGGCTTCACGATCCCTGATCCGGCCGTCTTCCCGCGCCCGCTGACTCCGGCCTTCGCGGTCTGCTTCTCCACCCGCTGCTTGCCGACGACACGGCTTCCGGCGACCTGCTCGGCGACGGACCGCACACCGGCCTTCTTCGGTTCGGCGGCTTTCGCCGCCCCCCGGCTTCCCACCTTCACCGGACCGGCAGAAGCCGCAGCAGTCCCGCGGTTTCCCACCTTCGTCACGGCGGCAGAATTCGCAGCCGTCCCCCGGCTTCCCGCCTTCGTCACGGCGGCCGGAACCGCTGCCGTTTTCCGTCCCCGCGTCGTAGCCACCGGTTCCGCGACGGTCGCTTCCGCACGCTTCGCCCGTACCGTCGCGGCCCGCCCCGGAGCCACCGCGGACGGTTTCACGCCCTTCGGAGCCGCACTCGTGTTCTTGGCGACCGCGCCCTTGCCACCAGCCGCGCCGGTACCGGAAACCGGCTTCCTACCCGCGCCGGCGACCGGCTTCCTCACCGCGTGGGAAGCCGGTTCTTTGCCCGCGCTGGAAACCGGCTTCGTACCCGCGCCGGATGCCGGCTTCCTGCCCGAGCCCGCAGCGGCGGCAGCGGACACGGCCGACGTCTTCGCCGTGGACCGGCTGTCCTGGCGGGTTTTCGCGCCCGAAGCGCCCGAAGCGCCCGTAGAACCCGAAGCGCCCGAAGCACCCGAAGCAGCCGAAGCGCCCGAAGCGACCCCGGCCGCCCTGGCGGATGCGGCGGGCGTGGCGGCCGCGCGGCTTCCCGTACCCGAAGCGGTGGTTCTGGGTTTGAGGCCCGCGCCGGAGGCAGCGGGCCTGGTCGGTGCCTTTTTGGCAGCGGGCATCGAGGTGTTCCTCCTTGCGGAATGACTGCGGGCACGTCTGTGCCGGGAGACGCGCGGCTCCGGCTCGGACGGACCGGAGCGGCGGTTACGTCAGCCGGCTTCCCCTGTCCAGCGGGCGTCCTCGGCATCCCACTCGGCATTGCGCTTCTCGACGGTCTCGAGTGCCCGCGTCGCGTCGTCAGCCGTGGCGTAGGGACCGAGCCGGTATTGAGCGGGGCACACGTCGTCGCCGCTCTCCACCCGGTGGTCGCGGAGGCACCAGAAGTAGCCTGCTCCGCCCAGCCCACTGTCGTTCATTCCATCACTGTGCCGCTAAAACCGGCCAACCGCTACCGATTCGGGCAAAATGTCCCAGATTTCCAATGTAGAAACAGCAGAAACCATCACCATTTTGTACGGGCCACACCTCCCGCCGAGCCCGATCCGTCCCGTGGCTCCCGCGCGAGGTCCGCGGTGGTCCGGACCGCAACGCGGCCACCGGGCCGAATGCGGTGGCCCCCC
>NZ_BOMZ01000055.1 GCF_016862455.1 Actinoplanes utahensis | reverse complement strand
GAACAACCCACCGCCTCGCCCGTGCGGCGCGTTTCGGTCGTGCGCCGGGACCGCCTCGCGCGGCAGCCACGGGACGCCCCGATTCGGCGGGAGCGATATGGGTCGTACCAGAAAACGTATCGGGGAAGCAGGAAACGCCGCCCCGATCGGACCGTGACCGGGGCGGCGTTCCAGGGAGAGCGTCAGCGCAGCTCGGCGGCGATCAGCTCGGCGATCTGGACGGCGTTGAGCGCGGCGCCCTTGCGGAGGTTGTCGTTGGAGACGAAGAACGACAGACCGTTCTCCGCGGTGGAGTCGACCCGGAAGCGGCCCACATAGGAGGGGTCGCGGCCGGCGGCCTGCAGCGGGGTGGGCACGTCGGACAGCTCGACGCCGGGCGCGGAGGCCAGGACCTCCCGCGCCCGCGCGGGGCTGAGCGGGCGACTGAACCGGGCGTTGACCTGGATGGAGTGGCCGGTGAAGACGGGCACGCGCACGCAGGTGCCGGAGACCAGCAGCTCGGGCAGGCCGAGGATCTTGCGGCTCTCGTTGCGGAGCTTCTGCTCCTCGTCGGTCTCGAAGCTGCCGTCGTCGACGAACGAGCCGGCCTGCGGGATCACGTTGAACGCGATCGGTTTCGGGAAGACCTTGGACTCGGGGAACTCGACCGCGGACCCGTCGTGGGTGAGCTCGGTGGCCCGGTCCGCGACCTTCTTGATCTGCTCGTCGAGCTCGGCCACACCGGCGAGTCCGGCGCCGCCGACCGCCTGGTAGGTGGTGGCGATGAAGCTGACCAGGCCGGCCTCGTCGTGCAGCGGGCGCAGCACCGGCATGGCGGCCATGGTGGTGCAGTTCGGGTTGGCGATGATGCCCTTGGGGCGGACGCGGGCCGCGTCCGGGTTGACCTCGGCGACCACGAGCGGGACGTCCGGGTCCATCCGGTACGCCGACGAGTTGTCGATGATCACCGCGCCGGCCTCGGCGAACCGGGGCGCGAACTCCTTGGAGCCGCCCTTGCCGGCGGAGAAGAGCACGATGTCGAGGCCGGAGTAATCGGCCGTGGCGGTGTCCTCGACGGTCACCTCGCCCTCACCCCACGGGATGGTGCGGCCCGCGCTGCGCGCGGAGGCGAAGAGCCGGAGCTGGGTCACAGGGAACTGGCGCTCGGCCAGGATGCGGCGCATGACGCCGCCCACCTGTCCCGTCGCACCGACGATACCGATCCTCATGAGCACCAAAGTACGTGCTGATCAGCGAAGAAAGAAATCGCGTTGTTCAAATAGTGGGAACATGATCCCACATTTGAGGACAACAGGCCTAGCGTGAGTCCCATGACGACCTACACCCACGGCCATCACGAGTCGGTCTTGCGCTCGCACCGCTGGCGCACCGCAGAGAATTCGGCGGCCTACCTGCTGCCGCATCTTTCCTCCGGATTTTCACTGCTGGACGTCGGATGCGGGCCCGGCACCATCACGGCCGAGCTGGCGGAGCTGGTGGCGCCCGGGCGGGTGACCGCTGTGGAACAGACGGGGGCGGCCCTCGACCTGGCTCGCGCCGAGATCGCGCGACGCGGGCTGAGCACCGTCGACTTCGCGGTCGGTGATGTGCACGCGCTGGAGTTCGCGGACGGCACGTTCGATGTCGTGCACGCTCACCAGGTGCTGCAGCACGTGGCCGATCCGGTCGCGGCGCTGCGGGAGATGCGCCGGGTCACGAAGCCGGGCGGTGTGGTCGCGGCGCGGGACAGCGACTATGCGGCGTTCACCTGGTTCCCGCAGGTGCCGGAGCTGGACGAGTGGCTGGATCTGTACCAGCGGGTGGCCCGCGGCAACGGCGGCGAGCCGGATGCCGGGCGGCGGCTGCTGTCGTGGGCGCGGGCGGCGGGGTTCACCGATGTCACGGCGACGGCGAGCGTGTGGTGCTTCGCCGACGCGGCGGACCGGGAGTGGTGGGGCGGGATGTGGCAGGAGCGGGTGCTCAGGTCGGAGATGGCGGCGACGGCGCTGCGCACGGGGGCGGCGACGGCGACGGACCTGGAGCGGATCTCGGCCGGCTGGCGCCGGTGGGCTGACGACCAGGACGGCTGGCTGATCATCCCGCACGGCGAGATCCTCTGCCGCGTCTGACTTCTCAGCGTGCCGGGTCCGGGCGCGTCCGACGGCCGCACTCAGCTCTTCGGGCGGAACGACCAGTGCCACGACTCCCGGGGAACACTCTCCACGAACCCGTAGTTGCCCGCGTTCTTGCGCATCCAGGACAGCGCCTTCCCGTTCAGGTCCAGGTCGGTGGCCATGCCCCAGCCGTGTTCGCTGGTGCCGGGCTTGGCCGCCAGCCCGCCCTGTGAGTAGAGGCCCTTGCGCCGGGCCAGATCGACCTGCTCGGTGTACGGACGGTACGAGTCGGTGATGCCGATCTTGACCCCGTCCCGTTTGGCGTCCTCGATCATCCGGTTCAGCGACTCGGCGGCCGGCGCCCACAGCTTGTGCCTGCTGTCGCCGACTTTGGCCAGGGCGTTCTCCGGGATCTTGCCGTTGCCGTACGCGACGAGATCTTCGGGAACGCCCTTGCCGTTGAGTTTGTAGGTCTGGTCCGCGGACTGGGGCTGGCCGGCCGCCATCGCGCTGCGGAGCTGACTGGCGAAACTCCCCTGGGCAGGTGTCGCCCGCTGAGCCGAGGCCGGCCCGGTGGTGGTGACCTGCCGGCCCTGCAGCGCGAGGATCCGGCTCTGGATATCCGCGATGCGCGAATTCACTCCCTCGATTCCCACCCCTACCCGTTCGGCGGGACGGCCGGAAACTGAGCCGCTACCGGAAAAAGTCTCAGGACGCCGGGGCCAGATCGATCGTGTGCTGGGTGTGGGTCACCTTGGCCTGCAGGTAGCGCACGTTCGCCGGGGACGCGTGCACCCCCGTCGGCCGGACCGCGCGCACCTCGACGCCCAGGTCGCGCAGCTGGCGGGACTTGTCCGGGTTGTTGGTGAGCAGGTCGACGACACCGGCGCCGAGCCCGGTGAGCATCTGCGCGGCGGCGGTGTAGTCCCGCTCGTCGTCGGCGTGCCCGAGCGCCCGGTTCGCCTCGTAGGTGTCCATGCCGCGGTCCTGCAGGGCGTAGGCGTCGAGCTTCGCGTACAGCCCGATGCCCCGACCCTCCTGCCGCAGGTAGAGCAGGTAGCCACCGGTCTCGGCGATCCGCTCGACGGCCTCGCGCAGCTGCGGGCCGCAGTCGCAGCGCTGCGAGCCGAAGACGTCGCCGGTCATGCACTCGGAGTGCAGCCGCACCAGCGGCACCTCGGTGCCCGCCACGTCACCGAGGGCGATCGCGAGGTGCTCCTTGCCGTCGGCCAGCCCGTGGAAGGTGATCACCTCCGCGGTCGTGCGGAACCCGTCGGCGAACTCCAGCGGAACGGTGACGCGAGTACGAACCGGCATGCCCTCTCCTCTGCACTTGACGCTTCAAGTACGGATCGACCGTACGCGCCGGTTCATGAGGTGGCCACGCTCAGATCCGACGGATCGGTGTTGGCGCCGCACAGCAGCACGGCGACCTTCTCGCCGGGTTCGGGCCGGTAGGCGCCGGAGAGCAGGGCGGCGTAGGCGGCGGCGGTGCCGTGCTCGACCACGATCCGGTAGTCGTCCCACAGTCTCCGGCGGGCGTCGACGATCGCCGCGTCAGTGACGAGGAGCGAGCCGACCCGGGTCGCGACCGCCATCTCGAAGGCGATGCCGCCGATGCGCCGGGCGCCGAGGGAGTCGGCGGCGACGCCACCGACCGGCACGTCGACCGGTTCGCCCGCTGCCAGCGCGGCATGGAGGGCACATGCGCCTTCCGGCTCCACCGCGACGGTCCGGACGTCTCCGGAGATCAGACCGGCCAGCAGGCCGCCGCCGCCGACCGCCACCAGCACCGTGTCGAACTCCGCCAGCTCCAGCGCGATCGTGCCGTTGCCCGCGACCATCGCCGGATCGTCGTACGCGTGACAGAACAGCGCCCCCGACTCCTCGACCCGCTTCATCGCGGCGGTGTACGCCTCCGCGTACTCCGACCCCGACTGCACGACCCGCGCACCGAGTTTGCCGAGTTTCGCCACCTTCACCGCGGGCGCCGTCTCCGGCACGAACACCTCGGCCGGCACCCCGAGCTCGCGCGCCGCATAGGCGGCCGCCAGCCCCGCGTTCCCCCCGGACGCCGCGACCACCCCGGCGGCGGGCACGTCCGCGCTGAGGATCCGGTTGAACATGCCACGCGTCTTGAACGAGCCCGCATGCTGGAGGTACTCGAGCTTGAACCACAGGTCCGGCCCGGCCTGAACCACCGGCGTACGGCGGATCCGTCCGTCGATGCGTTTCGCCGCCGCCCGCACGTCCGACAAGTCGATCATGGTTCGGAGCCTAGGGCTTATCCGGTGGATCGCCCAAGTGCGAGGCGAGCCACCGGATAAGCCCTTAGGCCACACTCCAGCTGATCCGGGTGGACGGGACGGGTAAACGTTCGCCCACCAGACGCGCCAGGTCGAGCAGCCGGTTGGAGAAGCCCCACTCGTTGTCGAACCAGCCGCGCACCTTGATTCCGCCGTCCGCGGTGGCCTGCGTGCCGGACGGGTCGAAGAGGCAGGACGCCGGATTGTTCTTCACGTCGATCGACACGGTCGGGTCCGGGTCGTACGCCAGGATGCCGCGCAGTGGCCCCGACGCCGCCTCCGCCATCGCCCGGTTGACCTCCTCGACGGTCACCGGACGGTCGGTCTGCCCGGACAGCTCGGCCAGCGAGCCCACCGGCGTCGGCACGCAGTAGTAGCTGTACCGCATCTCCCCGATCTCCGGCAGCGCCACCCGCACCAGGTCACCGACCACGTAGTTGTGCGGGATGATGCTGTCGCCGACGGCCCGGCCCAGCCGTGGGTCGTCACGCGACGTGTCCACCGCCGAGTCCTGCACCCGCTGCCAGCCCTGGGCCGCCAGCATCACCGAGGTGTTGACCGACCGTAACCCGAACCGGTCGAGCAGCACCTTGGCCATCACGGTCAGCGCGTTGACCCCGCACGAGGCCGGCGAGACGACGTCGTGCGACACCGGGTCGTAGCTCAGATGATTGACGCCGACGACCAGGAACGCGTCCGGGTCGTCAGCCGAGGCGCTGATCACCACCTTGCGCGCGCCACCGTGCGTGATGTGCTTACGGGCCGTGGTGCCGGCCCGGAACCGCCCGGTGGCCTCGATGACCACGTCGACCCCGTGATCGGCCCACGGTATCCGCTCCGGTCGCTCGTGGTGGAATGTCCGGATCGCGTGGTCGTTCACCACCAGATGGTCTCCCCGCGCGACCACCGTGCCCGGGAATGATCCCCGGATGCTGTCCCGGCGCAGGCCATAGGCCAGCTTGTCGGTCGACGCGATGTCGTTCACCGCGGCGATCTCCACACCGGGATTTGGCACGGAGGCCACGATCCGGGTCAAGCTACGGCCGATCCGCCCGAGCCCGTTGATCCCGATCGCGACAGTCATCGAGCGCTCCTCGATTCGAGATGCTTTGTCCGCAATTCCCCCGTGACTTGGTTCCCCCGCCTCACAAGGGTCCACCCGGCGTCACGACTCCGACACTATGAGTCGTGCAACTTGCACGTCAACGCACGACATTCTCACACCGCCCCAGAGACGATCGTCGAACCCCTACGAGCACAGTGGACGCCCGTCCGGCATGCTGGAAACGTGCCGGTCCTCGTCTCCCACTCGCCCGCCGACGAACCCTGGGCACAATGGATCGACACATCGCTTCGCGCGGCCGGGCACGAAACCCGCCTCGACCCCGCCGATCGCGCCTTCGCCCACCGCCTCGCCGGCGGCCTCGGCAGCCCCGGCCCGGTGCTCCTGCTGCTCTCCGGCGAGCATCGCGCCACCGCCGAGGACTGGGCGCTGATCATCCGCACACCCGCCCTGACCGGCCGCTTGATGGCCCTCCGCCTGGACATCTGCGAGGCGCCCCGGGCCCTGCGCGCGATCCCCTGCCGCAGCCTGCACGGCCTCGACGAGGAGGACGCCCTGGAGACCCTCCTCACCCTGGTCGGCGGCGTCCGCCGACCGGCTCCCGGCTTCGCCTGAACCCCGACACCCATCATTCGGTACGGTCCTCGCGCCCCGCCCCGCCCGGGCCCCGCCACCCTGCCCCGGCGAGTCGAACCCGGCCCCCGGGGGCCGACAGCGACCATCGTCCCGCATGGTGGTCCTCGACGATCTCCACCGAGACGCCGTGACCGCGATCGGTCAGCCGGCCCAGCCCGCCGGCAGATTCGCCCTTCGGAGTGACACGCCCCCCCCGCCCGGCCGCCGGCCGATGACCCAGCGTCAGCCGAGGAACGCGCGGTAGAAGAGAACGAGCCCGATGGCCGTACCGAACGTGACGATGAGGTGTTTCAGAACCCGTTGCGGCAGGCGCCGGGCGAGACGCGCCCCCACGTACCCGCCCACGACGGTCGCCGGCGCGAGAACCGCCACCGCACCCCATTCGACCCGCGCGAACGCCGCGAAGACCACCAGCGTCACCAGCCCGACCGTGGCCGACAGCACGTTCTTCATCGCGTTGATCCGCTTCAGCGGCTCATCGAGGATCAACGCGAGCGCCGCCACGTACATCACTCCGAGCGCAGCCCCGAAATACCCGCCGTAAACCGCCCCCAGGAAGACCACCAGCTGTAACGTCACCGCAGCCCGCCGCGGTGACATCGCCCGCGGATGTCCCACCAGCCCGCGCAGCCGTTCCTGGAACGCCAGCGTCCCCGCCGCCCCGAGCACCAGGAACGGCACCACGATCTCGAACGCCCGGGCCGGCGTGAGCAGCAGCAGCGCACACCCCGCCGCCGACCCCACCATCGCCGCCGGCAGCGTCGCCCGGACCCGGCCACCCTGCCCCGCGAGATCGGCCCGGCTCCCGAAGACACTGGACACGTACCCGGGAAAGACGGAGACCGAATTGGTGACGTTCGCCTCGACCGACGGCAACCCGGTCGCGATCAGGCTCGGGAACGTGATCAGCGACCCACCCCCGGCGACGGCGTTGACGCCTCCCGCCGCCACCCCCGCCACGACCAGCAACACGATGTGCGAGAAATCCATGATCCCGTGAATCTACGTCCTCCCCACCCACCCGGCCCGTTGATCTCCCCACCGCCCCGCCTCTCACCCCAGCCCGTCGATCTCCCCGCCCCACCGCCTCCCACCCCGTCCGCGACGGATCCACCCCGTACGCGCGAGATCTAGTGAGTTTCGGGCGAACCGATGCACCACAACCGCGCAAGATCGACAACCGGCGGGCACGCAATCGGCCGGCAGGGTCAGCCCTGAGAACCAGCCGACCGGAACCGGCGCGCCCCCGTCCCTCGCCCAGCGCCGGCCGGATGGGCGGCCCCGGCGTGGGTGATCCGGGCGGCACGTAGGATTGCGGGGCGACGGACGAGTCGGCTGGGCGGCCGCGTCGACGCCTTCCGGGGCGTCGCCGAGGAACGTCCGGACTCCGCAGAGCAGGGTGGTTGTTAACGGCAACCCGGGGCGACCCGCGGGAAAGTGCCACAGAAAACAGACCGCCCTCCCTTCGGGGAGGGTAAGGGTGAAACGGTGAGGTAAGAGCTCACCAGCACCCCGGGTGACCGGGGTGGCTCGGTAAACCCCACCCGGAGCAAGGCCAAGCAAGGCCGGCGCCGCAAGGCACCGGCCGGCGCAGGCGTTCGAGGGCTGCTCGCCCGAGCCTGCGGGTAGGCTGCTCGAGCCTGCCGGCAACGGCAGGCCTAGATGGATGGCCGCCACCGGTGACTCACACCGGCCACAGAATCCGGCGTACAGGCCGGCTCGTCCGCCGCCCTCAAGGTCACGACCACCGGGGCGGCGTTGGCCTGGCCTTATATATAGGCGCTGATGGCCAACGGTGGGCAACATTGGGCGACATTCGATGGCCCCGCTATGGCCCCATGGCCCCAGGATGGCCCCACGAACCTCAGTCACGACCTCGTTGGAAGCCTCGGTGACGACTTGACTGCGGCCGGCCGAGCGGAGACTCTGACCCGTAGTCGACCGATAAGCTGCGACCTGATCGGATGCGGTTGTTTCCGCTGCTCCGTGGCTCTTCGAGATCCTCGCCCAGGGTCTCACGGTCCGGTGTTGCTGTACTTCACTGCTGTACTGGCTCCATGTCCCTCTTGTACGGTCCGACGATGTACGGGTGCCACTTTCTCACTACGGTGTCGGCGGCAGTATCAGAGTCAGTACTCCATCGCCTGGGAGTCCCGCAACTACCAACACCTTCGGCCCCCTCCGTCGAGGCGGAGCCATCGAGATACTTCGGACCGGATTTCTGGGAACGGTTCTTCACCTCAGCCGGCTTCGGCGGTGTGATGGCCGTAGCGGCAGCTGTCATCGCAGCAACAATCGCTCATCGCACCCTTAAGCACACAAAAAGACGAGACGAAGACGAACGATGGTGGGATACCCTGACTTGGGTATATGACCGGACTGTCGTGGAGAAGGAAAAGCGCGCGCCGCTGCCGCCGACCATCACCCTATCTATGCTTAGCGCCCTCAACAAAAGCGTTACCGCTAAAGAAAAAGATCGCCTGCAGGGGCAGGCGATTAGCTCCATTCTAAGCATGTTCGAAGGTTCACACCTTAAAAATGACGACTCGCAACAGGGAGAAGAATCCGCCACCCTAAACGACGCCGATTCCGGATCTTCGACTAACGGGAAGTCGGACGCGAACCCCCGAGACAGTACGGGAATGAAGAGCAATGATCCCGAGCAAAATCTCGAAGAGCCCACCGAAGCAGCCAATGTTAGCTTCAAGGTCTTCGATCCCGGCGTCGCCGCACTGGCGCGTGACCTCCGCGATAATCTATCCAGCAAGGGTTTTGATCCGCCGCAGATTCCTTGGAACCCTGCCCTGGTTTATGAATATGAGGTCATGGCAGCTCTTAATGAAATTGCAAAGAAGGAAGGAGTTATCTTAGGGGGATACGAAGCCGAATCCGAAATCGACGCCATAATGTCGCGCCCGCCTCGCGTGGCGTTTGTTCTTATCAAATGGTTGCGCGGCACCAGCGCAATGAAGACAAAATCCGAGCTAATCAAAAGCGTGAAGCGGATACGCGCGACATATCCGAACGTTCCCCTATTAATAGTCTCCAACTCTCCCCTGGTTGGCGAAAGCGCCGCCGCCTTAGAACGCAGGGATATCACAGAGCCAATCACCCACTTGGCGACCTGGAGGAGCAGTAGAGACGATCGGAAATTGCGCGAATCCGTGAAAACCATTCTACCGAATAACGATCCCCCTACTGCCCAGTCCCAACAGAATGCATAATGGCGACCTAGGGCTTGGGAACGCATGACCGAGTGAGGTAGCCGACGAACTCCGCAACCCCCTTGTCGCCCCGCACCCCCACCAGGTCCATCGCCGCCGTGAGTCAGCACACCGTGGGGCACAGAGGCCCCCGCTGGTCAAGATGCAGCCCCCAACCGGAGGAACGATCTTGACCAGCGGGGGCCTCTGTGCTCGGCTTGCCCTGGCTCACGGCGGCGATGGACCCTCACCCGTAACCACTCGATCGACCTGGCGCCAGCGAACTCGCCTTTCGCCCATCGCTGTCGTAGATCCCGCCGGAGGCACCCGAGCTTCGCCCTGGTCCTTTTCAACTGCGGCGGCCGGACCGCGGCCGGACGGGGTGGGGCCCCCCTGGGGTGGCGCGGCCGGCCGCGGGTCGGGCCGCGCGCCGCGGGGTGGGCGGCGCCTTGATCTAGTACAGCTAAATTCGGCAACGGTCGTCAGGTATCGCGGCGGCTCGGCGTCTCACCAGCTAGTTCCAGAACATCCATTCGCAGCGCGCGAGCGATCGCGATGCCTACGGAAAGTAGAGGCTGCTGATCACCTGCCTCGTAGCGGCGTATCTGCCTAGTGCTTACGCCCGCAGCCGCTGCAACCTGAGCCTGTGACAGTCCCAGCTCATCCCGGCGACGCCGGATCACCGCGCCCGTGACGTTGTCACTGCCGTAGTCCAGCAACTCCCGCAGCCTATTAGCCTCTTCATTCAAGATATCGGAGCTAATCTTCCTCTCGGTTCCATCTTGAGGAAGTAGCGGGAATGGCCTTCCCGGCGATGGATCGATTTCGTAACGCGGGAGAAGGTGAGTGTGCAGGTGAGGAACTGTGTTTCCAAGGGTTTCGTAATTCATTTTTATCGGTTTGTAGAACTCGGCTAGAACCTTGCCAACCTTAACTACTTCCAGCCAATATTGCGAAGCCTCATCTTCATTCAGCTCAAATGGCTCAATTACGTGTCGCCCACGCCAAATCACCAGCGTGTAACCGCGTTGAATATGGGCACGTTGTAGAACCGCATCCACTATCGGCGATCGGTAGATTAGGACTCCATAGTCATCCACTTCGGGACTACGCCCCTGGCACATTTCGCATGCTGTACCGACAACGCGCTTTTCCCAGTCAAGGGGCCATGTGGAACTCATCTTCGGATATCCTCCTCGTTCCATTCGTAGGAGAACTCGTGGCGATCACCTGCATAGATGTCATGCGCGACCTGGAGAGGTCGATCTTGTTCGTCGTAGTCCACATCCCACATGTGCACTACAGGAATGCCAGGACGTAGCCTCAATAGCTGGGCTTCCTCCTGGCTCGGCATTTCTGCTCGGAACACCTCGATGCCATGTGAGAATCGATGCCCAAGCTTCTCGATCAACTCATCGGGACCTTCAGGAATAGCGTCGGGAGACTCAAGGAGTGTCCCGTCAGCAATCCATAGTGGATAGTAGCTGGTCGACAGGACGGCCGGGTCTCCGTCGAGCAATTGCAAGCGTCGCCGGATAACAACTTCTGTGCCCGTCGCAACTCTCAGCCACGTCGCCGAATGAGAAGGAACCGCTCCCCTACCGACGAACAGGATCTCACGCGTCGGAACTTGACCTTGTTCTATCGCCTGCACATCGAATACGGGCTTACCGGCATCACGGTGGGCCGCGTGGCGTCGAGCCGCGGATATCCGTCGAAGCGGTGGCCGGCTACGCACGAACGTGCCGCGGCCGAACTCGGTGTACACGAGACCCTCAGCAACTAGCATTCCGATGACCTTGCTGGCCGTCGCTTTGGTCGTCTTGTAAAGCTCGATCAATTCACGCTCAGAAGGCAAGGGCGCTCCGGGCGTAAAGTCGCCTCGCGCGATCTGCGCGCGCAAATCATCTGCAATCCGGCGACTTAGCGGCCTGCGATCGGAAGCGTCTGTACCAGCCATATTACGAGTCTACGGCAATCCTCCCTAGAGAGGTCTCCCCGGAACCCCTTGACAGCCTCCCTAGGGAGGGGCAATGCTTGAGTCACCTCCCTAGGGAGGTCGGGCGAGTGCAACGGCACTGGCAGCGCTAGCAGGGCGCATGGACGTAGAGGAGTCAGCATGATCAAGGGTGGCGCTCGGATCCAGGTTCGGTTCGAGGATGTGTTCCCGGCGGGCTGCGTGTTCGTGCCCGACTCGGTGGCCCCGGTGGAGGACTACGACGCTCGGACGAAGGTTCGGACGCCGCAGTTCGACAAGGTGACCGGTTCGCGGGTGTGGCAGTGCCGGGTGATGGACGCGGACCCGGAGCTGGGTGCGCAGTCCCGTGAGGTCGTCATCAAGATCCTGGCCGATCACCAGCCGGTTCCTCCGGTCGGGCCGTTCCAGCCGATCGAGTTCGAGGGTCTGATGGTCACGCCGTGGATCGACGACCCCGGCAAGGAGTCGAACCGTCGGCCGAAGCTGATGTTCTCCTACCGGGCGACCGCCATGGTGGCGCCGAAGACTCTGGCCGAGGCCGGGTCCCGTAGGGCGGCTTCCTGATGGCCGCGCGGCGCGCTTCGATCCGGGCGATGTACGCCCATGTGGCCCTAGCCTCGGAGCTGCCGGTCCCGAAGGAGGTCTACTTCACGACCAGCGGGTCCGTCTCGCTCAGCTTCGATCTGCTGTCGTCGGCGTCGGCCTGGTGCAAGTTCCTGGGCGGCGAAGAGCGGGAGATCGACGAGTTCCAGGGCAGCCGGTACTTCCAGCACAACTACTCGATCGTGTGGCACGGCTGGCGGATCGTGCTGCGAGCCAGTGAGCCGATCAAGACGGTCCGTGCGGTTCCGGCCTTGCCGGCGAGCCTCGCCGAGGAGCTGTCGTCGCTGGTCTCGGCCGATCAGGCGGCGGCTTGACTCGATCTGGCGCGGGGCGGTCTTGATGCCGTAGGAAGCCGGACCGCCCCGCTGCCCTCCACGGGAAGGCGTGGCCTATCATGCCCGATCCCCTCTTGGACTGGACGAAGACCGGTGGTGCCGGTGATCCGGCTCCGTGCTCGATCTGCGGTAGGCCGGCGATCTGCCGGAGCCCGAAAGGTACCCCGGTCCACAAAACCTGTGCCGAATCTTGGTCCGCCAAACGTGCGGGCAAAAGCGCGGCCTGATCCTCGGAAGGTCGCTCTACAGAGAGGGAAAGGTTAATGGCAACTGCAACAACCACCCCCCGACCGCGTGCGGTGAAGTCGGCCCCTCCGAAGCCGGTTCGGGAATCGAATTTCCTGTCGCCGAAACGGGCGCGGAAGCAGGTTCGTAAGGGAATGGCGCGGGCGGCTATGGCGAACTGGGTGGCCGAGAAACGCGTCGAGCACGCCGAGCGGGCGAAGTTCTACCGCAACCTGCGGATGATGAAGACCCGCCGGTACGCGATCTCCAAGGCGATGTTCGCTCTTCAGGTCTCGTTGCACGCGGCGCGTCAGCAGGTCCTGCACGTGGACGAGCGGAACCCGTGGGCCGGGCAGGGCAAGGCGAAGAACGCCGACGAGCGGCGCTTCTGCTCGCTGGTGGACGAGGTCCTGGATCTGTGCGGGACGGCTGAGAGCGCGGTGTACGCCGCTGCTACGGAGTGGGACACGTTCGCCAAGGCGAAGATCTACTACACGACGGAGGACGCGGCATGAGCCTCATGCGGGGACGGATCGGTGAGATCGACGCGAAGGTCGAGGCCATCCGCCGACTGATCGAGGGCGCCAGCAAGGAGGACCCTGAGATGGCGGCCGGCCTGGCCACGACGGAGCCTATGCCGGGTGTCCAGTCGAAGATCAACGAGTTTGCGGGGGCGGCTGAGGACATGGATCGTCTCGGCGCCGAACTCGGCTATCGCGGCTAGGAACCGAGGTCGGTCATGACGAAACACCGGCCGCTTACTGACCTGATCGATCTTCCGGTCAGGCTACTCGATGACCCGAACAGGTGGCAGGCGAAAGTGGTCGACGCCACCGACGACAAGGTCAAACTCAAGTGGCCCGACGACTCCCGCGAGTGGGTGTCCGGTCGGGATGTGACCACGGACCTTTAAGGCAATTCCGCTAAGCGGGGAGCAGCCGAAAGGCGAAATCTCCGGCGGCTCCCCGCTGCCAAAAACAGGGCGAGAGACGAATCGCGGGAAGAGGAGAGAGAACGGTGGCAAAGCAATTTCCAACAGCGGGCTCTGTCCTGTTCGACGTGATCGGCAAGATCCTGGTGTGGCTGGTCAAGCAGCTCGCCCGGCTGTTGTGGCGGCTGCTCGTGATCGTGGTGTGCCACCCGCGGACCACCGCTGCCGTAGCCGCCATGTCCACACTGGTGCTCTACCTGGGCTGGGTCGCGGTCGCCTCGATGGCCGGCCTGCTGCTGGTGGCCGCGTCGACCTGGAAGGCCGCACACGCCGCGTCCTACGAGAAGGTCGTGGGCCGGTGGGTGCGTACCTGGTGGCGTCGCTGGTGGGCGTACCGGCGGCAGTGGGTCACCGTGCTCACCCGCTGCGAACTCGGCATCCACGACGGCGACGACGTGCACCTGCCGAGTCTGCGGGAGGTCTCCACCACCCGCTACTGGGATCGCCTGATCATCCGCCCGGCGGTCGGTCAGGAACTCCGCGACTTCGAGGACGCCACCGAGCGGCTACGCACCGCGTTCGGTGCCCGTCGGGCCACCGTCCGAGAGATCGCCCCGCAGCTCTACGGCCTGAACTTCATGAGGGTGGATCCGCTGGAGGAACTGGTGCCGGCCACCCCGATCCCGGCCAGCGTGGCGGAGGTCGACTTCCGCCGGATCCCGATCGGCGTCGACGAGTTCGGTGATCCCTACTACGTGAGCCTGCTCGGTGGCACCCTGTGCGCCTCCGGCTCGATCGGCGCCGGTAAGGCCAGCGTGGAGTGGAACCTGCTGCGCGGCATCGCCCCTGCGACCGCGGCCGGGCTGGTCCGCAACGTCGGCATCGACCCCAAGGTCAAGGAACTCAGTCAAGGCCGACCGACGATTTTCGCCGAGGGCGACTACGCCCAAGAGCCGGAAGAGACCGTTGCCCTGTTGGAACGGCTCGTGGCGGACATGAAGCGGGACGCCAAACGCGACGGCGACGAACGCGACTTCTACCCGCGTCCTGGCCGGCCGCTGACGGTCCTCTACGTCGACGAGGGTGCCCCACTGACCCGCTACTGGCCCCGCGCGATCCGCAGCAGGATTGATGACCTGCTCGGGCTGCTGCTGACTCAGGGCCGGGCGGTCGGCTACACGGTGGTGTTCCTGATCCAGGAACCCACGAAGGACACGTTCACGCTGCGGGACCTGTTCACCCGCCGGCTCGCGATGCGGCTGCCGACGGAGTCCCACACCGACGCGGCTTTGATCGAGGACGCGGTCAAGTACGGCGCGACCTGTCACCAGATCAGCGAGCGGACCCCCGGTGTCCTGTTCTCCCTGGAAGACGGCGCGCGCTCGGTGGTCCGTGCCCGGCTCGGCTACGTCCGCAACGAGGACATCCGCGAACTGGTCCAGTACATCGAGACCGCCCGCAACGTGATCCCCCTGGACTCCCGCCGCCCCGGCGACGGCCACACCAGCAGCGAGAAGGCGGCCTGACATGCGCCTACTCCTAGCCCTGCTGCTCCTGGGCACCGCACTGGCCGGCATGGGCTTCCTGATCGTGCCGGTCCTGATCGCCAACGGCCCGGCCGTGCTCGGCGGACTCGGCGTGCTGCTGCTCGTGATCGCGGCGGTCATCCCCCGCCGCAAACCCAAGTGCACCGGCCATCACTGCGCCGGCTGCTCCGACCACTCCTGAAGGGACCTGTCATGACCGTCCTCATCCAGCACTCCACCCAACCCGAGCAGCCGGGCATCCTGCGCCGCCGGGTCACCGGCACCCCGTCCGAGATCGACGCGACCGTGAGCCTGCTGCGGCACTCCGGAGCGCTCGTCTCCGCCTCGGTCCCCTGCCAGGTCGGCCCGACCGACCCCCGCGTGACCGTGATCGTCCGAGTCCGCGAGAACGCGCTGACCTACACACCCGCACCGCTCCCGGCCTCGTCCCGCCCCTGGGTCAAGCCGGTCGCCATCG
Organism: Actinoplanes utahensis; assembly: GCF_016862455.1. Lineage (GTDB taxonomy): Bacteria > Actinomycetota > Actinomycetes > Mycobacteriales > Micromonosporaceae > Actinoplanes > Actinoplanes utahensis. Next base: position 45,145 of record NZ_BOMZ01000055.1, on the reverse strand, counting down.
CCGCCGCCGTGCTCACGCTCGTCGCCGGCCTGCTGATCGGCGGCTACCTCGCAGCTCAGCAGATCATCACCGCCGCCACCTCCTCCGGGTCCGGGATCGCCGCGATCGGGTTCCTGATCGTCGTCGCCGGCCTACTGCTGCTCGTCCGCGCTGGCCGCCGGTCGGGTGCCTGCATGGGCCTGCACTGCTCCGGCTGCGGGCACCGCTGACCGCTTCCGCCGCGGTCGGACCGGTCTTCCCTCCAGCCCGACCGCGTGCGGTGGCCGCCAGCGACATCCCTGGGCCGAACCACCCGACGACAGGAGTGATCTGCGATGTACACGAACCCCGACCCGGCCCGGCTCCCGCGGCTGCGGCTGCGCCCGGTCCACACGATCTGCCTCGATACCCGCCACGACAACCCGGACGAGCCGTGCCCGTGGTGCACCGCCGGCGCCGACACCGACGACGCCCTCGGGATCGCCCTGACCCGGCACGCCGAGCTGGTCGCCGAGGACGCCGAGGCCTTCGGGTGGCCGGCATGAAGGGCACCGGTCGTGGTTGGGACTCGGCAGAGGCTCGTGCTGCGGCGCGTGAGGACCTGCTGCGGCGTGCTGATCGTGTGATGGACCCGGAGGAAGCCGCCGACCTGCGGGATCAGGCTGCCGACCTGGGACCGTGCCAGTGCGGTGACTCGTACTGCGAAGACACCTTCGGTAAGGCAACCGCGGGCCAGGACCGGTCCGGGTGCTGCCAGTACTGCGGCTGGTTCGACTGTGACGTGTGTGGCTGGTCCGCCACGGTGCCCGGCCAGGTGACGTCATGAAAATGAAGATCCGGGCCGATCAGCTCGAAGCGGGCACGCTCGCCGTGATCCTTGCAGTGGTCGCTGTCGCCGCCGGCTGGGCGTCGTTCACCCATGTCCACGACTGGACGATGCGCCACGCCCCCGCCGGGACACCGGACGCCTTCGGCTGGGTCAACGCCGTGATCAGCGAACTCGTCCCCGTCGCCGCGTTCCTGACCATCCGTCGCCGGCTGCGCAACCGTCAGCCGATCGGCTACCCGCTCGGCCTGCTGATCGCCGCCGCCGCGCTCTCGCTGGCCGCGCAACTCGCCGTCGCCAAACCCAGCCCCTCCGGCTGGCTGCTGTCCGCGGTACCCGCGCTGGCGTTCATGGCCCTGGTGAAGCTGGTCTTCTCCGGCACCACGACCACCCCGCCGATCCCGCCCGCTCCGGCGTCGCCTGCCGTTCCGGCCACCGCGCCGATCACCGTTCCGGCTACCGCCTCCGTCAACGTCCCGCCGACCACACCGGCTGAGATCGCGACACCGGCGCCGCCCGCGGTCACAGCTGCTCCTGACACCGCACCTGACGAGCCGCCCGCCGGCCCGCGGGTTCCGTCGGGGTTCCTCCCGCCGACCGCGCCGTCGGTCAACGGTCACGCCTTCACCGGAGGTGCCCAGTGACCGCGCCGCTGCCGATCTACTGCTCCCGCAACGGATGCGCGGTTCCCGCCACCGTCGAGATCGAGGCCGGAACCGTGGACACCGAACTTCGCCGCGCCGTTGCCTGCGACCGGCACCGCTCGGCCGTGCGCCGCTGGGCCGCCCGTGTCGGCCACCCCACCTCCACGCCGATCGATCAGCCGATGGTCGGGCAACTCACGCTCTTCTCGGTGACGGAGGTGGAGCCGTGAAGATCCGGCTCATCGGCACCCGCACCGAGTGCGCCGCCGCCGTCGACCGGCTCCACGCCGCCGCCGGTCTGCGAATCACCACGCTCGCCGGCCCGTACCCGAGTCACCGAAACCTGGCACACGTGCGCTTCTACCTGACCTGCGACCTGCTCGACCCCGCCACGGAAGGAGCCCCGCCCACATGAGCACCACACCCTTGCGGATCGGCTCGCTGTGCTCCGGCTATGGCGGCCTCGAACTCGCGACAGATCTCGTCCTCGGCCCCCTCGATCACGCCTGGCACGGCGAATACGATCCCGCCCCCGCCGCCGTGCTCGCCCGGCACTGGCCGAATGTGCGCAACCTCGGCGACATCGCCGCCGTCACCGCTGCCGACGGCTGGGCCGATCTCGACCCCGTCGACATCGTCGCGGCCGGCTACCCGTGCCAGCCGTTCTCCGCCGCCGGCATCAGAAAGGGCTTCGATGACCCCCGCAACCGCTGGCCAGACGTGCACGCGGCCATTCGCGCGCTTCGACCCCGCCTCGTCATCCTGGAAAACGTCCGGGGACACCTCAACCGCGGCTTCCCCACCGTCGTTGCCTCCCTGGCCGCCCTCGGGTACGTGGGACGTTGGCGCTGCGTACGCGCCAGTGACGCCGGAGCCGCTCACCACCGGGACCGGCTCTTCGCCGTCGCGTGGCCGCAGGAAGCAACCCCGCCCCACCTCGCCGGCGACGGGGCCGACCCTGCCCGGCATGCCGACCGGCTGACCCTGCTGCCCAGCCCGCCCACGGCCCGCGCAGGCAACAACCGAGGTGGCGCCGGCGGTCGTGTCGGCCCGATCCGGCCCTCACTCGACCAGGTCGACCGGCTCCTGCCAACGCCCACCGCCACGCACTGGGGCCGCAACGCTACTGCTCACCGTCGGGCTCCGAAGCTCACGACCAACGTTGACGGATGGACCCTCGCGGACGTGGCACACGCCGACCGGTGGGGCGCCTACACCGCCGCTATCCGTCGGTGGGAACACGTCCTCGGCCGGCCCGCTCCCGAACCCACCATCACCACCCGCGGACGCCGGCACCTGTCGCCCGTCTTCGTCGAATGGCTGATGGGCCTCCCGCTCGGCCACGTCACCGACGTGATCACCAAACGCGCCGACGCGCTGCGGATCCTCGGCAACGGCGTCGTGCCCCAAGCAGCAGCCCGAGCGCTGCGGCTCCTACTCGGCGAGTCCACCGCCCGCCCGGTCCAATTCGACCTGTTCGACGCGATGGAAGGAACCGCTGCGTGACCGCGCCAACGTTGCCCGGCCTGGACCCCGCCACACCGTCGGAGGAGCCCCGGCCGGGCTCGCGTGCCGCCCGCCTCGGCCTGCCCATGTCGGTCACGGTCCTCAAGGAGATGTGCGCCGAGTACGGCGTGTGCCTGCGTCCGGTCGCGCTGCGCCGCACCGACCTGACCACCGGCCAGACAGAGCTGATCGACATCCCGTGTGGGTCCACCCGTGAGGACGTGTGCGGGCCGTGCGCCAAACGTGCCCGCCGGTTGCGACAGACCCAGATCCGCGAGGGGTGGCACCGCAACGCCGAACCGCTGCCCGGCCCCGCCCCGGCCACCGACACCCAACGCGCGCTGATCGAGTTCCGCGCCCACCTGGAAGCCGAACGCGACACCGCCGTGCGCGCCGCCGACTGGGGCCGCGTGGCAGACGTGGATCAGGCCATCGGCGAGGTGGAAGAGAAGATCGCCGCCGAAGGTCTCCGCGGTGCCGTCGCCCCGCCCCACGACGACGAGGACCCCACCGCGGGCAAGCGCCGACACCGGTCCACCCGCCGCCGCCAGGACACCCCGGATCTTCCCCGCAAGAAGGTCGAATCCCGCACGGTGGGCCGCGTCTACACCGCCCCCGACGGCCGCGAATACCAGCCGTCCATGTGGCTGACCGTGACCTTGGACACCTACGGCCGGGTCCGCACCGACGGCACCCCCGTCGATCCCCGTACATACGACTACCGGCGGGCCGCGTGGGATGCGGTGCACTTCCCCCGCCTGCTGGACCGGTTCTGGCAGAACCTGCGCCGCTGTGTCGGCTGGAACGTCCAGTACGCCGGATGCGTCGAACCTCAGAAGCGGTTGGCCCCGCACGCCCACTTCGCCATCCGCGGCACCATCCCTCGTGAGGTGCTGCGCCAGGTCGCCGCCGCCACCTACCACCAGGTGTGGTGGCCGCCGGCCCGCGACCTCGTCTACACCCCCGACCGGGCGCCGGTCTTCGCCCCCGACAACGGCGGCTGGCTCGATCCCGACACCCGCCAGCCACTGCCCACGTGGGACGACGCGCTCGCCCTGATCGACGACGACGAGGACGCCGAACCCGCCCACGTGATCCGCTTCGGTCGCCAGGTCGACGCTCAGGGCGTGATGCCCGGCACCGAACACGCCGCCCGCACGATCGGCTACATCACCAAGTACGTCACCAAGTCCGCCGCCGACTGCCACCGCCCGGACACCGACCGGCAGCGCGAGCACCTGGACCGGCTCTGGCACGCCCTGAGGATCACCCCGTGCAACGAGCGGTGCGCGAACTGGCTGCTGTACGGCATCCAGCCGAAGAAGGCCCACAGCCGTCTCCAGCCCGGCCGCTGCAAGGGCAAGACCCACCAGCGCGCCACCCTCGGTATCGGTGGCCGGCGCATCCTCGTGTCTCGCGACTGGTCCGGCAAGACCCTCGCCGACCACCGCGCCGACACCCGCGCCTGGGTCCGCGCCCTCCTCGGTGTCACTGCCGATGCCGAATACGCCGAAACCAGCGGCTCCGAGGAGCCCGAGACTGTCTACGCCTGGGAGATGGCCAAACCGCAGGACGCCGACCTGGCGCCACTCGGTCACCGTCTGCTCCGTGCCCTCTCCCACCGTGCCCAGTGGCGGGCCTCCCTGCTCGCCGCACAGGACCGGGCCGCCCAGCTCGCCGCCGCGGATCTTTCGGCAACCGACGACACGGCAGAGGAGGCGACATGACCAAGCACCTGACAGCGGTCCCCGGCACGAAAACAATGGCCGCCGGCCCGGATGAACTGTGGACCATCGAGGAAGCCGCCGCGTTCCTCCGCGTAGAGAAAGGCACGCTCTACGCCTGGCGCAAGCGCCATTACGGGCCACCAGCCGGCCGGGTTGGCCGCCATCTGCGTTACGACTCTGCTGCCGTCCGCGCGTGGTTCCGGAACCAGGAGGCGGCCTGATGGGATCGATCGAAGACCGCTGGTGGCGGACTGTCACGAAGCCTGATGGCGGGACCGAGAGGATCAAAAAGCCCCGCTTCGGAGTCGGTCACCGGTATCGGGTGCGGTACGAAGGTCCGGACGGCGAACCGCTGAGCAAGTCGTTTCCCGATCGGCAGAAGCGGGCCGCTGAACAGTTCCTGATCAGTGTCGAGTCGGACAAGCAGCGCGGTGAGTTCATCGACCCCAACGCCGGCAAGAAGCGGTTCGACGAGTTCGCCGAGAGCTGGCTGCGAACTCACCAGTTCGACGAGTCGAGCCGGGAATCCACGGAGATCCGGGTCCGGAAGCACATCATCCCGTTCTTCCGGGGCCGTGCCGTCAACACGATCCGGCCTAGTGATGTCCGCGAGTGGGATTCCAGCCTGGTCGGAGTGCTCGCCGTCGCCACCCGCTCGGTGTGCTTCTCCCACCTCAGCGCGATCTTTACCGCGGCCGTCGACGACCGGCTGATCGCGAAGAACCCCTGTTCGGCGAAGTCGGTCACTCAGCCACAGCCGATACCCCGCAAGGTCGTTCCCTGGACGCCGCCGACCGTGGCCGCGATCCGGGCCGCCCTCCTCCCCCGATACCGCTGCACGGTGGATCTCGGTGGTGGCTGCGGCGCCCGGCAGGGTGAGATCTTCGGCGTTGCCCCCGAGGACTTCAACTTCGACGGCGGCTGGCTGACCATCCGCCGTCAGGTCAAGCGGGTCCGGTCCCGGCTAGTGTTCGGCCTTCCGAAGAACGACAAGGAACGGCAGACCCTGCTGCCCGCCTCGGTGGCCCGCGAGATCAAAGCCCACATCGCGGAGTTCGAGCCGGTCCCGGTCACCCTTCCATGGGAGGACCCGATGCGCGGCGAGCCGGTCACCGTGAACCTGGTCTTCACCACCGGGCGCCGCGGTGCGCTCAACCGGACCACGTTCAACAAGCTGTCTTGGCACCCGGCCATCACCGCCGCCGGCCTGGAGCGAACTCGGGCCAACGGCATGCACGCCCTGCGGCACCTGTTCGCCTCCACGCTGCTGGACGCCGGCGAGAACATCCGCGCGATCTCCGAATGGCTCGGCCACTCCGATCCGGCGTTCACGTTGCGCGTCTACACCCACCTGATGCAGTCCAGCCAGGGCCGCGCCCGGACCGCGCTCGACCACATGATCGGCCTCCTGATGGCCCCGCCATGGCCCCAGGGTCAAAATGACCAACAGAACGCCTGATCAGACGGCATGTATTCAACAGAATCCGGCGTACAGGCCGGCTCGTCCGCCGCCCGCACACCGGGACACCGTCTCGCGCTGACGGCTGCCGTCAGGAGACGCCGCCGATCACGGTGCGGCCCTCGTCGGCAGCGGCCCGGTAGAACGCGGCGATGGCCTCGGGGATCAGCTTGATCTCCTGGCCCGGCTGCCACCAACCTTCACCCACCAGACCGTCCGCGATCTCGGCCGCCTCCGCGGCCGTCACGACGAAGCGTTGCCGTACCCGTAGTCGAAGTCGATCTCGGGCCCGACCCCTTCCAGAGCCTTCTTCATCCACGGGAACCGCTCCGCCTCTCGCGAGACGTCCAGGAAGTCCTCGAACAGGGTGTCCCGCTCCCGGTCGATCGCCGCGATCTCGGGGTCCGGCTCGTCGTCCTCGGAGTTCCAGAGCTGCTCCAGCAGATCCGGGTCCGCCTCGATCCGCCGTGCCAGGTCGGCGGTCACCTTCACCAGGCAGAGACTCATAACCCTAGCCCCGCTCCACCGCGTCCGACAGCGGTACGGGGACGTTGGAGCGATCGGGTCAGGCGCTGAGGCGGGCCTCGGGGGCGCGGTGGGCGCCGGCGTTCTCGAAGTCGTTGCGGCTGCCGGTGAGGAAGCGGTCGATCTCGGCGTGGCCGAGGGCTTCGGCTTCCTTCTCGGCGCGGGCGCGGGCGCGTTCGGCGGCGCGGGCGGCTCGGGCGCGGGCGGCTTCCTCGGCGGCTTTGGCGGCTTCGGTGGCGGCTTCCTGTTTGGCACGGCGGGTGGCGGCGGCCTTGGCGGCGCGGGCTTTGGCGACTTCGGGGTCGAGTTTGCGGTTGGGGCGGACCTCGGTGATCACTTCGACTTCGCGTGCCTCGATGGCGGCGAAGTCGGGGCGGATCTTGGCGGCGACCCATTCGACGCCGGCGACCAGGCCGACGACCAGGGCGAAGATGATGCGCAGGCCGAGCGGTCCGGGGGCGGCGAAGTTCACGGCGGCGGAGATGACCACCACGATGGAGAGGATCTTCATGGCGGCGCGGCGGGCGTCGGCGGCCATGCCGGTGGTCTGGGTGATCGTCAGCATGGAGAGCATGGCCAGGTCGAAGACGGCCGGGACGATCCAGGCGAACATTCCGGCGCCGAGGGTGGCCAGGTAGTGGGCCTGGTGCAGGTAGCTGGCGGCCAGCGCGCCGATGAGGATCAGGTTGTTGGCGCGTTTGATCATCCGGATGGCCCTGAGCATGCCGGGCACCGCGCCCTTGGCGTACTCGGTGGCGAACTGTTGCGTCAGGGTCGGGGTCTGCAACGCCGAGCTCCTCCGGGTGTCGCGGCCGGCTGTGACGACACGCCGCGATCGGTACGGCGTGCTGGCGCACCGCGGAAACCCACGGCATGCCGGCGCACCGCAGACGATCACGGCATGCCGGCGCACCGCAGACGATCACGGTGTCCTGGCGCGCCAGGAAAGGAGCGGAAGGCGGCGCCGGAAACCGACGGTACCGGAACAGACCCGCGAGTCGGACTAATACGGAAATTAGCCTCGCGTATGCCCTAACTCGGCCATGAGGACCGCCCGGTCCGACATCGGACGGCGGCAGCGCGGGGGTCGCACGCCAACCCGGCTGCCGTGGAGAGTGGCGGCTCGACCCGCGCCACACCTCACCACGCACGCGGCGGATGCGCGCACGCGGCGGAACGGTTCGGGCGCGCCTGATCACCACGCGGACCAGGCCGGCGCACGGGAGTGTTCGTTCCCCGTACCAGCGAAGAAGGAAACGGCGGGCCGGAGCCCGCCGCAACCCGACAGCGAACCTCAGGTGGAGGAGATGTTGTCGACCGTGGTGGTGCGTTCGCGTTCGATGCGGGGATCGCCCTCGTCGGCGAAGTAGTCGGACGGCTCGGTCCCGTCGGCGCCCTCCGGCGACTTGGCGGCTCGCAGGGCGAGCGTCACGATGACCGCGACGAGGGCGTTGACCAGTACCGCCACGAACCCGACGTAGATCGTCTTCGTGCTGTCGAAGCCGAATTCGGACAGCGGGAACGCCGAGCCGCCGAAGTGTCTGCGGCCGGTGGCCGCGTTGGGGATCTGCCAGAGCATCCAGAAGCCGAGGGACATGCCGGCCGCCCAGCCGGCGATCAGGGCGCCCCGGTGCAGCCATCGGGTGTAGAGGCCGATCACCACGGCCGGGGCCGTCTGCAGGATGATCACGCCGCCGATGAGTTGCAGGTCGATGGAGAACTGCGGGTCGAGGAAGACGATGCAGGCGACGGCGCCGACCTTCACCACCAGCGACGTGATCTTGGCGACGTTGGCCTCCTGCGCGTGGGTGGCGTCCTTGCGCAGGTATTCCTTGTAGATGTTGCGGGTGAACAGGTTGGCCGCGGCGATCGACATGATCGCGGCGGGGACCAGCGCGCCGATGCCGATGGCGGCGAAGGCGATGCCGGTGAACCAGGCGGGGAACTGCTGGTCGAAGAGGACCGGCACGACGGTGTTGCTGTCGACGCTGCCGGGGTTGGTGCCGGGCAGCGGTTTCACGCCGGCGGCGATGGCCATGTAACCGAGCAGGGCGATCAGGCCGAGCAGGAGGCTGTACGCCGGTAGCGCGCTCATGTTCCGCTTGATGACGTCCCGGTTCTTGCTGGCCAGGACCCCGGTGATGCTGTGCGGGTAGAGGAACAGCGCGAGCGCCGACCCGAGGGCCAGGGTGAAGTACTGGACCTGGTTGTTGGCGTTGAGGATGATCCCGTCGTTGGGTGCCGGTGACGCCTGGAACTTCGCGTCGGCGGCGTCGAAGATCGCGCCCCAGCCCCCGAGCTTGTACGGCAGCCACAGCACCGCCACGATGATCACGATGTAGATCAGGGTGTCCTTGACGAAGGCGATGAGCGCGGGCGCCCGCAGTCCGGACTGGTAGGTGTAGGCGGCCAGGATCGCGAACGCCACGATGATCGGCAGGTGCCGGGCGATCACTCCCTCGCCGGTGACGCCCATCGTCTTGAGCACCGCTTCGATGCCGACGAGCTGGAGGGCGATGTACGGCATGGTCGCCACGATCCCGGTGACCGCCACGACGAGCGCGAGGGTCGGCGAGTCGAACCGGGTGCGGACGAAGTCGGCGGGGGTGACGAAGCCGTGCCGGTGCGACACCGACCAGAGCCGGATCAGGATCAGGAAGAACAGCGGGTAGATGATCACCGTGTAGGGCACCGCGAAGAACCCGGCGGCGCCGGCGCCGAAGATCAGGGCGGGCACGGCGACGAAGGTGTACGCCGTATAGAGGTCACCGCCCACCAGGAACCAGGTGACCCAGCCGCCGAAGCTGCGCCCACCGAGCCCCCACTCGTCGAGGTGCGCCATGTCCTTGGGCCGCCGCCACCGTGCCGCCACGAAGCCCATTCCGCTGACCAGCAGGAACAGCGCCGTGAAGATGACGATCTCGGTGATGTGGTCTCTCATGCCCCGCCCCGCTTCTTGGTCATCCGGTAGACGACCGTGGTGGTGGCGACGCCGAGCAGGATGAAGGCGAACTGCATCCAGTAGAAAAGCGGGAATCCGGCGATTCGCGGCTCGTCACGGTTGTAGAGGAAGGTCAGCAGCGGCACCACGATCGGCACCACGAGCAGCCAGTTCCAGGGACTTCTATCGGTACGGCGCGGAGTTTCCGGCTCAGCCATGGTTCTCCCCTGTACTCCTTGCGTGTGCGTTACGTCACGCTAACGAGACAGTGGACGATCGGGCGATACGCGCTGCGCCGAACGGGCGAGGCGGTGCGCCGAAAGGGCACACCGCCGCACTCGGCGAAAGGTCAGCGCAGGCCGGCCGCGATGGCCTTGGTGAGCGACGCCTTCTCGTCGTCGCCGTCGAGCGACCACATCATGGCGCCGCCGAGCCCCTTGGCCCGGATGTAGAGCGACTTCTGGAGCAGGACGGCCGGGTCGTCGTACGTCCAGAAGGTGTTGCCGTCGAAGAGCCACGTGTGACCGTTGCGCAGGTCCCGGTGCACCGTGAAGCCCTGGGCGGGGAGCTTCTTGAGGGTCTTCCAGTCCTCGGTGCCCTTGGCGAAGATGCCGGGCGCCGGTCCGGTGGCCGGCTGGAACAGGCCGTCGCCGCCGCCGGTGACCCCGGTCCAGCCCTGGCTGTAATAGGGCACGCCGAGCACCAGCTTGCGCTTGGGGGCGCCGCCGGCGATCCAGGTGTTGATCGTGTTCTCGACCGAGAAGTCCGGGTTGTCCGGGGCCCCGGCCGGCACCCGCAGCGCCGACTGCTGGTTGGTCCTCGGCTCCCAGGTGCCGTGGAAGTCGTAGCCCTGCACGGTGCCGAAGTCCAGGTACTTGAAGATCTTGTCGACCTCGAACCCGGCCTCGATCTTCGCGGGCGCGGCCGGCAGGAACGCGGTGAGCAGGTACTTCTTCCGGTTGACCTTGCCGAGCTTGTCGAGCTGGGCCCGGAACTCGGCGGCGAGCAGGGTGAAGTTCCGCTTGTCCTCGGGCCGGATGATGTTGCCGACCTCGCCGGACGAGCCGGGCCACTCCCAGTCCAGGTCGATGCCGTCGAAGACCCCGGCCGCGATGCCGTCGGACAGGCCCGGCAGGTCGCCCTTGATCCACAGGTCGAGGCAGGAGCCGACCAGCTTCTTGCGGGAGGCGTCGGTGAGGGCGGCGTCCGAGAAGTACTTCGACCCGGACCAGCCGCCGAGCGAGATGAGCGCTTTCAGCTTCGGGTTCGCGGCCTTCAGCTCGGCGATCTGGTTGAGGTTGCCGGCGTACGGCTGACCGGCGGCGTCGGCGATCCCGTCCACGCTGTTCTCCGCGGAGAACGACGTCTGCCAGTCGGCCCACGGGTCGGCGGAGGCGCACACGCCGTCGGCGGTGACCGGCCCGAACGCGTAGTTGAGGTGGGTCAGCCTCGCCGCCGCGCCGGACTGCTGGACGTCGGCGAGCTGGAAGTCGCGGCCGTAGATGCCCCACTGGGTGAAGTAGCCGACCTTGACGTACGAGTCCTTCGTATGTGCCCGTGCCTGTGCGGGAGCGGGTGCGGCAGCCACGACAGCCGAGGCTACCGCGACCCCGGCGACGAGGCGGCGGGTGAAACCGCGCATGAGCCCTCCAGGGCGAAACGTTGAAGAAAGTTTCCTAATTGAGGAAGCTAAACGTCCGCCCTGCGAGGGTCAATATCCCATTATCGAAGGTGGGCGGTCTCGTTGACCGATCTGACCGCGATGTTCCCGTCCGGCCACACGTCCATCGTCGACACACCCGCCGCGTCCAGGAACAACCGGTGCAGGAAGGCCTCACCGGCCGCCAGCGCGTCCCGCAGGATCAACTTGATCGGCGACACGTGCGAGACCAGGACGACGACCTTCCCGGGGTACGCGCTGAGCACGGTCGCCAGCGCCCCCCGCACTCGTTTCGCGACCGCCTGGAACGACTCCCCACCCGGCGGGGCGACACTCGTCGACGCCAGCCACGCGTTCATCTCGTCCGGCCACTGCTCCTGCACCTCGGCGAAGGTCTTCGCCTCCCACAGCCCGAAGTCGCACTCGATCAGGTCGTCCATGACCGTCACCGGCAGCCCACCGGCCGCGTCGGCGATCAGCTGGGCGGTCCGCACGCACCGCGACAGCGGCGAGGACAGCACCGCCGCGATGTCCTGCGAGATGCCGACGACCCGGCCCGCCGCGGCCATCGCCTGCGCCTCACCCTCGTCGGTCAGCGGCACGTCACCCCGCCCGGAGTAACGACCCTGCGAGGTCAGCGGCGTGGAGCCGTGCCGAACCAGGATGATCCGGGTCGCCTCCTCCGTCGAGGCGGGCGGCGCCCACGACTTCGGCGCCGCCGCTTTCACCGTCTCCGCTTTCGGCGCCTTGCCGGCCGCGCCGTCCATCGCCCGGTTCGCCAACTCGTCGGCGGCCTTGTTGCGCTCCCGCGGAATCCACTCGAAGGTCACCCCGGCGAACTTGCCGACAAGCGCGGCGGCCTCGGCGGCGAGCGGGCGCAGCCCGGCGTTCTTGATCTGCCACCGGCCGGACATCTGCTCGACGACCAGCTTCGAGTCCATCCGGACGGTGACCCGCTCGGCCCCCAGCTCGGCGGCGGCGGCCAGGCCCGCGATCAGGCCCGAGTACTCGGCGACGTTGTTCGTCGTGATGCCGAGCGCGTCGAACCGCTCCGCCAGCACCTCACCGGTCCCGGCGTCCAGGACCACCGCGCCGTACCCGGCCGGGCCCGGGTTGCCCCGCGACCCGCCGTCCGCCTCGACGATCACCCGCAGGCCGCTCATAGGCCGGACTCCGACGTCCGCACCATGATCCGGCGGCACTCCTCGCAGCGGACCACCTCGTCCTTCGGCGAGGACTTCACCCGGTTCAGGTCGGCGCCGTACAGCTCGATCCGGCAGGCGCCGCAGCGGCCCGCGTAGAACAGCGCCGCGCCCATCCCGGTGTCGGTGCGGATCTTGTCGTAGAGGGTGACCAGATCAGCCGGCAGGTCGGCGGCGAGCGGCCCCCGCGCCTGCGTCTTGAACTCCAGCTCCTTGGCGATGTCGGTGTACGCCTCGTCGCGGCGGCGCTCGGCGTCGGTCCGCCGCTCCACCGCGGCCGCGAGCCGGCCCCGCACCTCGGTCAGCGCCGCCTCCGCGGTCTCCCGCTTCTCCATCAGCTCCAGCTCGGCGTCCTCGAGCTCGGACTGCCGCCGCTTCAGCGAGGTCAGCTCGTGCTGCAGGCCCTCCTGCTCACGCAGCGACCCGCCCGCGTCCAGGCGCTTCTGGTCCTTGTCCTTGCGCTGGCGGACCTGGTCGATGTCCTTCTCCAGCCGGGCGATGTCCCGGTCCAGGTCGTCCACCACCACCTGGGCGCGGACCCGCTCGTCCTCGAGCGCCGAGATCTCCCGCGCGACCGCGTCGATCTCGGCGATCTCGGGCAGCGACTTACGCCGGTGCGCGAGCTGGGCCAGGGTGGTGTCGACGGCCTGCAGATCGAGCAGGCGGCGCTGGGCTTCGGGGGCGGCCTTCACGGGCGGGTCTCCAAGTCATTTCCGAAACGCATGGACGGTCCAGGGGTCGGTGTCCACGTCCGACACCACGACGTCGAGGTCGAACGCGTCGCGCAGCCAGACTGCCACGTCGTCGAGCCAGGGCCGCTCGCTCGCCCAGTGGGCGACGTCGAGCAGCGCCGGACCACCGGCCGCGAGATGCTCGCTCACCGGATGATGCCGCAGGTCGGCGCAGAGGTACGCGTCGACGCCCGCCCGGGTCGCGTCGGACAGGAACGAGTCGCCCGCGCCACCGCAGACGGCCACCGTGCGGATCAGCCGCTCCGGGTCACCCGCGGCACGCACCCCCGCCGCGGTGGCCGGCAGCCGGCCGGCCGCGAACCGGGTCAGCGCGGCGAGCGTCAGCGGCTCCGGCAGCGTGCCGATCCGGCCCAGGCCACGGCCCTCGCCGGCGGCCGCGCCCTCGGCCGGGACCAGCGGGCGCAGTCCGGTCAGGTCCAGCCGGGCAGCGAGCGCGTCGGAGACGCCGGGGTTCGCCACGTCGGCGTTGGTGTGCGCGGTGTAGAGCGCCACCCCGGCCCGGATCAACCGGTGCACGAGGGCGCCCTTGAACGTGTCCGGGGCGATCGACGACACCGGTTTCAAGAACAGCGGGTGATGGGCGACGATCATGTCGGCGCCGAGGTCGAGAGCCTGGTCGACGGTCTCCGGGACGCAGTCGACGACGCACAGGACCCGGGTGACGGGACGCTCGAACTCGCCGAGCACCAGCCCGACCCGGTCCCAGGACTCCGCCCAGTCCCGCGGGAAACGGGCATCCAGGGCGTCCACCAGCGCGCGGACCGTGCGGTCGGTCACGACCGGACCCGGGGCAGGGACGCCTTCGGCAGGCGCGGCTCGGAGCAGTCGGTCACGACTGTGCCAGCTCGGTCGTGCACTCCCGGCCCTCGCGGTCCAGGTTGCCGTCCCGAATCGGTTGGCGCAGCTCGGTGCAGTCGGTCACGACTGAAACCCTATACCGCTAGGAAACCGCCCCCGGCTCGACTCGGCTCGCCGCCGCGATCGGGTTGCTGACCGCCTGCAGGGCCCGCCGCCAGGGGAACTGGCCCCGAAAACGTTCCGTCTGCCCGGGACCGCCCAGACGGCACACGTCCTCCCCGTAGAGGACGTGCACCCCCCAGTCGCGTAGTTTCGCGAGGCTCTCGTGCAGTGCCGGATGCAGGGCCATGACCTTGTTGGTGTACGGCACCACCGCGGTGGGGACGCCGTAGCCGTACCCCTCCACGAGGAGACCCAGCACCAGCGTGTCGGTGATCCCGGCGGCCCACTTGTTGACCGTGTTGACGGTGGCCGGTGCGACGATCATCGCATCGGCCGGCGGCAGCACGTCCGGATCGCCGGGACTCTTGTAGTCGGAACGAACCGGGTGTCCGGTCTGGGCCTGCAACGCCGCCACGTCGACGAACTTACGGCCGTCCGGCGTCGTGACCACGCAGACATCCCAGCCTTCACTCTGGGCCTGACTGACCAGGATCCCGACGTCCCGGGCCATCGGCGAACCGCACACGAGCACGTACAGCACACCGGGTGAGGGGTTACCCGTCATCACTCGCGGACCCCCCACCCGCCGCCCCCAGACGGACTAAAGGCTCCCCTCATACACCGACTCCCATCTGTTCGGCCAGCTCCGCTATCGGAGCCGGCGGCGTGCCCCGGGTACGCCGGAGCACGTCGGAAAGGACTTCGTGAGCGAGGGGCCGGCACCGGATCTCCGAAGGGGCGAGCCGATCGCCCTCCAGCAGCATCTCGCCCGCCTTCTCCACATCACCGATCTGCGTGTAACCGCGGGCGATGTCGAGATAGTGGTGCGCCCGGCGTTCCGGGAGCATGGCGTGGAAGCCCGCCTTGTTCATCTTCTCGTGGGCTTCGACGGCCAGTCGCCCGTCACCCAGCTCGACCGCCGTGGCGCAGCGGTGCAGCTCGACGTTCGTCGGGCCGAAGCTGGTCCAGTAGTGATTGCAGTCGCCGCCCAGCTCCCGCGCCGCCTGCTCGGCCCCGTAGAGCAGGTCGCGCACGGTCGCACTGTCGCCGATCCGGGCCGCCGACATGGCGCCGTTGAGCAGCAGCATCCCGTACACCGAGAGCTGGTCCTCGCCGGGCCGGGCCGGGCCCACCGGCGCAAGCCGGTTGGCGATGTTGACGTTCACCTCGAGGGACGGGCGGACCCGCCCGAGCGCCAGGAGCGCGCTCCCCACGCGGTAACTGGCCAGGCCGGCCAGCAGCTGGTCGCCGGCCCGCTGCGAGACCGCGATCGAACGGTCCGCGGCCAGCCAGGACAACTCGTGCTCGCCGACCTTGCGCAGCGCCGACGAGGCGATCTGATAGACCTGCCCGAGCAGGTGCGCGGCGGTGCTCGCCTCGTCGCTGCTCGCGTGGGCGCTGTCCGCCGCCTGGGCGTCACGGAGCAGCTTGGGCAGGGCGCGCGCCAGGACCCCGTACTTGGCGTGCTGGTAGGTCAGCCAGGCATGGCTGACCGCCTTGCGCATCTCCGTCAGTGGTGGCGAATGTGGCACCGCCTGGAAGAACGCGCTCATCTGGTCATAACGCTCCAGAGCGGCGCGAATCTCCTCGACCTCCACCTGGTCGATGCAGTTCTGTGTCTCCGGTTTGCGCTCCACTTCCTTGCCCAGCAACAACGTGACATCGACCTGGAGCACGTCGGCGATGTCATAGACCACGGAGAACTTGTCGAGACGGCGGACCCCGCGCTCCACCTTGTCGACCCAGCTCTTGGATTTGCCCAGCCGGTCCGCGAACACCTGCTGGGACATCTTGCGTCGGCCCCGCCAATAGGCGACGCGGCGGCCGATCGGCAGCTCGTCCACGGTGCCTCCCCCACTCAACCGGCGGAGTCTCCGCCGGGCTGAGCCATCCGGTGTCACTCGCAGTGTGGACCGCTCACGTGTGCACAGATCGCACAGCGTGTGTGATCGCCTGCTCACCGATGCTCGTAGTTTTCTTGCAACTTGCAAAGGGTGGATCTGCCGAATCCAACGACGACCGTCGCAGCGGGATACGGCTCTCCAGCCCGATCCGGGGGTATCGAGCCATGCAGTGGACCAGCCGTCAGCCGAACGTCCCACCGTCAATCCTCGACCGGGCCCTGCTGCGCCGGGCCGCGCTGCGCTATGCCGCGCACGGGTGGTCCGTGACTCCTGGCTCGTATCTCACCGGCCACCGGTTCGACTGCGGTCGACCCGACTGCTCGATCTCCGGATGCCATCCGGCCCTGACTGAGTGGGCCGCTTCGGCGAGCGACGATCCGGTCCGGATCGCCGCGTGGTGGCGGCGCCTGCCGCACACCGTCCTCCTCACCACCGGAACATCCTTCGACGTCCTGGAGGTCCCCGCGTCCGTGGGGCGCCTCGGCCCGGGCATCGGGCCGGTCGCGGTGACCGCCGGCGGGCGATGGATGTTCCTGACGCGGCCGGGCGGCCCGCTGCGGCCCGAGTTGGAACGGCGCCTCGACGTCGTGCGGCACGGCGCCGGCTCGTGGATCCCCGCCCCGCCCAGCCGGATGCCCGAGGGCCAGGTCCGCTGGGAGGTCCATCCGGACCGGTCACAGTGGCGCCTGCCGGACCCGGAAGAGGTGCAGGAGAAGCTGATCGCCGCGCTCGGGACGGATCGCCGGGCGGGCGCCGTGGTGGTGCCACGGCAACTGTCCACATCGCGCAGAGCAGCCTGAAGCCCGGAAATCTCCTGAACACGGGAACACCTGTCACCCGACAAGGTTCTCGCAGGTCGCCGTCGGGCGCATCACCCCAGAGGATGAAGTTGTTGAGTGAATTGCGGGAAACCTCCGGCTGGTCGTGGCTGCTGTCTCCACCGCGCTGAGACAGCAGCCACGACCAGCCGGGGGTCGAGCCGTCAGATCGCGAGGTCGCGATAGGCGGCGATCACGGCCTCGGTACGGTCGGCCAGCTCCGGGCCGCTCTCGGCCACCGTGCCGGCGCCGGTGACCCGGGCCAGGGTCCGCTCGGCGTGCCGGGCCGTCGCCGCGACCTGCCGCTCCCGGATGAAACCCTCGCCGGCGCGGGCCGCGGTGTCGATGCTGCGCAGGATCCGGTTCGCGGCCTCGCCCGCCTCCCGCCACGCCGCGCCGGCACGCTCCTCCTGCAGGTCGGCGGCCATCCGGGCCGGGCTGTCCGCCGGGATGTCGGCATCGCGTACCCCCGCCAGGTCCTCCCGCAACCGCCGCAGCTCCTGCCGCCGGGCCAGCACCTCGGACAACTCCTCCAGAGCCCGGGTCAGAGACCGGTCCGCCGCGACCGGGTCGATCATGTCGCCGAGCGCCGGCCAGGTCCGCCGGACCCGCTGCGAGGCGGCCAGCGCACCCTGGAAGGCGGCCCGCTCCGGCAGCGTCCACAGCACCCGGGACCCGGTGTCACGCGGCACCGCGAACGCCGCCTGCTGCGCCGCCCGGGCCTGCCGGCGCCAGAACGCCACCAGCAGCGCCGCGCCGCCACCGGCCGCCAGCCACCAGCTGAACCCGGCCGCGCTCAGCCCGGCGACGACGAGAAGAACAGGCAGGGCGACGCGTGCGGTCAGCGTCACCCGCTCCTCCCGGCCGCGCCCGCTGGGCGGGCGGGGGACGAATTCGATCAGGCTTCCGGTCCGCTCACGGCGGGCGCGCCCACTGCGCATCCTGAGGGGGTACGAGGAGACGACCACCTTCTCGTCGTCGAAACCGGCGTGCAGCTCCGTGGTCACGTCGGCCTCCGTGGTGTCGCGCCTGCCCGGCTGTTCCCCGTCCGTCAGGGCGGGCCCCGGCCGCCGAGGGGACACCGGCCCGGACCCGCCCACCGCGGGGCTTCCCCGGCGGACGAAATCAAGAATCGGTTCCCCCCGCCCCGTCTTGAGCCCGCACCCGTTGCACCCTGGTTGCCTCTTCCCCACCGCCCGGTTGCCACCCTTTCGCCGCGCGGAACGGCCCGTCCGATCTCACCAGCCGGATCATCCCGTCGGCGGGCCACTCACCACCCGCCGACGCCCGGTGTCGACCGCGGCATCGCAACGGCGGCCGACGTCCCTCGATGGGGACCGCCTATCCTCACCGCGTGATCCCGGCGCCGAACCGCATGACCCCGGCCGAACTGGTCCTGCGCAAGTACGACGGCCGCCCGCACCGCCGGGTGACCGGCCACCTCCTCGGCACCGACGACTTCGGCACCTGGATCGGCACCCCCCGCGGTTCGGTCGTCCACTACAGCTACGGCTGGCGCCGCCGCCAGCGCACCCGCGAACACGCCGTCCGCCTGCTCCCCCACCACGGCTGGTGGATGGCGATGTTCCTGGACCGCCCGAACCGCCTGGATGTCTACTGCGACGTCGCCACCCCCGCCGAACGCGACGTCTCCCCCACCGGAATCCCCCGCTTCACCGTCGTCGACCTCGACATCGACGTCCTCCGCTTCCGTTCCGACGGCCGCGTCCAGATCGACGACGAGGACGAGTTCCACCAGCACCGCGAGCATTTCGGCTATCCGGCCGACGTGGTCACCGCGGCCGGCAGCGCCGCCGACGCGCTTCACCAGGCCTTGGCCGGCCCACACGACCCGTTCACCGGCCGTCATGAGATCTGGATGAACCGCATGCTCGCGGGGACCGGCCGCCACCGCTGAGCCCACCGGGCCCTCATCATCGGTTCGTCGAAGATCGCTGCCGCGCAGCACGCCGACCTGCCGGCATCGCCAGGAGCGCCCTGAGCCGGCCGCCCTGCTGCACAGGCCGTCGCTCAGGGTGCGACTCAGGAGGGCTCCCGTCCTCGACACCGTCGTAGTCGTGCTCATCGACGAAGTTGAAACGGCAGGCGAGCACCCGCTCATGAAGGTCACCGACCGGATCCGAGAAACGCAGCCGGATGTCCAGTATCCGCAGACGTCGGAGGCATTCCCGGGACATCATCATCGCGATGAGGTTCCGGTCGAGCAGGGATGTGCCCGGCGGCACGGGAAGGCCCGCTCGCAACAGGGAGCAGTAGAAGCCGTCGCCACGAGCCATCCCGAAACTGTCCAGCAATTCATACAGCTCGGCGTGGTCGATCCATCCGGACGTGTGCTCCTGCGTCGAGAGAGCGACGCGGTAATGGACACCGACGAGGACCGCACCGCCGCCCCCGCCGTTGAACACGTTGACGATCATCATATGGCGGATGTCGCTCAGCCAGTACGCCGCCGAACTACGCTCGGCCTCGCTGCGGACGGGGCCCATCGTCCAGCCGATCGAGGGTCGTACGGTCTCCGCGTATTGCATGCGGGTGAAGACCACGACGATGAGAACGGTGAGCACCGTAGCGCCCGACTCCAGGTTGAGCAGCTCCAGTTTCCACGGCCACCGCTTCAGATAGCCGTCCGGAACGTTCTGCCGGATGACCTCCCAGACCACCATGAGGAAAGCCAGCACCCCAGCCGCGATGGGAACCGCGACGAACAATCTCTTCCGCCTGATGACGCGCTGAAGCGACGAGTCGATCTCCACAACATCGAAGGTCTTGTCCACAGTCGCCATGCCTCGAGAGTGAGGGCCGCCGTCAACAGGGATGCCCACCGGCGGCATGATCCCGCACAACCACGCTGGCATGGCGACCCCCAGTACGGCAGTCGCCATTCGTGATCATGGCTGGAGTTCGAGGTGGAGACGGTGCAGAGAGACCGGGCATGCCTGCTCGCTGCAAGCTGCCCGGTCCACTGCAGTTCGAGTGGTGGGCGCGGTAGGTTTCGAACCTACGACCCCTCGCTTGTAAGGCGAGTGCTCTCCCACTGAGCTACGCGCCCGGCACACGGCATGGCCGGAGCCGTCATCTTACCCTGCCGCTGATCGAGGGCGGGAAACGGCGACCTCATCGCCGCAAAGCGGGATCAGCGGCCGAGGGTGGCGAGGGCGGCGCGCCAGGCGTTCTGGTCGCGGGCCTCGCCGGGGCCGTTCATCTCGGCGAAGCGGACGGTGCCGGTGGCGTCGACGAGGAAGGTGCCGCGGTTGGCGATGCCGCGTTCGGAGTCGAAGACGCCGTAGGCGTCGGCGACGGCCCCGTGCGGCCAGAAGTCGGCCAGCAGGGGGAAGTCGAAGCCTTCCTGGAGAGCCCAGACCTTGTGGCTGTACGACGAGTCGACGCTGATGGTGAGCACCTGGACGTGCTCGTTGACGTAGGTGTCCAGGTTCTGCTGGATCTCGGTGAGCTCGCCGTGGCAGCGGCGGCTGAACGCGAGCGGGTAGAAGACCAGAAGGACCGCCTTGCGGCCGTGGAAGCCGGCGAGGCGTACCTCCTGGTTGTTCTGATCCTTGAGGACGAAGTCCGGGGCCGGCGCGCCCACGTCGATCGGCATCCGCCCAGCCTAGAACGGGCTTTGCCGGCCGTCGCGCCGGATACCACCAAGATCGCTACGCCGGGTGGGCGTGCGCCGCTGGGCCGGCGCCCGCGGTGGGCGCCGACCTGGGGGGAGGTCGCAGTGAGCTACTTCTTCTTGGCGCCCCGGGGGGAGACCAGGCGTGCACCGGTCCAGTCCTTGCCGGCGTTCACCGTCGAGGTCTGCTGCAGACCCGCGGTGGGGGCCGACTCGCTGATCTCGCTCGGCTCGACGTGCCCGTCACGGCCGGCTTTCGGGGTCAGCAGCCACACCACGCCGTTGTCGGCGAGGGGGCCAAGGGCATCGGTGAGAATCTCGAAAAGGTCACCGTCGCCGTCGCGGTACCACAGCAGCACCGCGTCGACCACCTCGTCGGTGTCCTCGTCGACCATGTCACCGACGCGTTCGGTCAGGGCGTCACGGAGATCCTCGTCGACGTCATCGTCGTAACCCATCTCCATGACCACCATGTTCGGCTCCAGGCCGAACCGGTCCGCCAGGCTGCGTACGCCGTCGGCCTGACCCGCGGTCGCGCTCACTGTCCAAATCCTCCTAGCCGTCAAAAAAATACCGTCGAAATGTTCCGGAACCTGGGGGTAGTCCACACATTCCGGGGCCGGTGCGCAAGTGGCGCACCGAGTGTGTGGCAATTTACCGTGCCAGCAGCGTGTGGGCACCCTGTGTGATGGCATCCTCTCCCACCAGCACGTGCTGGGCTGCGGGACCGAGCGGAACCGGCGCGTCCGCGGCCGCGACCCGGCGCGCGGATCCGACGAAGGATCCGTCGACCAGGGCGGCCAGCACGCCCTCGCCGACGCCGCCGGAGCGCCGGGTCTCGTCGACGATCAGCACCCGGCCGGTGGCGCCGGCCTCCCGTACCAGGTCAGCGACGGGGAGCGGGTTGAGCCAGCGCAGGTCGACCACGCGGGAGCCGTAGCCTTCGGCGGCCAGCTGGGCGGCGACACGCAGCGACATCCGGACGCCGTTGCCGTACGTCACGATGGTCAGGTCCTGGGCGGTGCCGAGCCCGTAGATGCGGGCCCGGCCGATCGGGACGTGATCCTCGGCCCATGCGCCGGGCGGCGGGTACGGCGCCAGCCACTCATTGTCGCCTTGTTGATAGAGGTCCCTCGTCTGGTAGAGGGCGGCCGGCTCGAGGAAGACGCAGACGCTCCCGTCCACCTCCGCCGCGGCGAGGCAGGAGCGCAGCATCGGCACGGCGTCGGAGGCGCGGGCCGGCACCGCGACGACGAGGCCCGGCACGTCGCGCAGGGCGGCCACGGTGTTGTCGTTGACCAGGTGCCCGCCGACGCCGAACGGCTGGGGCAGGCCGGGCACCCGCAGCACCATCGGGTTGCGGTAGGCGCCGGAGGACAGGTACGCCATGGTGGCGGCCTCGGCCCGCAGCTGCTCGGCGCCGTCGGTGAGGGCGGACAGGCAGTCCAGCTCGGGCACCGGCAGCAGGCCGGCCGACCCGGCGCCGAGGGCCAGGCCGAGGATCGTGGTGGTGTCCGGCGGGCTGTCGAAGACCCGGTCACCGGCGTGCTCGTGCAGGCCGCTGGTGACGCCGTACCGCCCGCCGCGGGTGGTCGCGGGCCCGAAGGCCAGCATCCGCGGGTCGGCGGCGAGGGCGTCGACGAGGGTCGCCCCGATGGCTTCGGCCAGGGTCATCGGCCCGGCGTCCTCGGGTAGCCGCCCACCGAAGACCCGCTGCCGGACCGTCCCGGCGCCGAGGGCCCGGTCGGCGTGTTCGGCGACGGCGTGCGCGACCCGCAGCGGCCGGCGCGGGGCGAGCGTGGCGACGATCTCGCCGACGGCGGCCAGTTTCGGTTCGCCGAGCACCTCCTCGGCGGCCTTGCGGACCTGCCAGCCGACCTCGTCGTACCGGGTGATCACCTCGTCGGGGGTGTACAGCCCGGCCGCGACGAGCAGCCGGGCGGCGCCGATCAGCGGGTCGCGGTCCAGTCCCTCGTCGCCGGGGTCCGGGTCGCCGGGCCGGCCGAGCAGGCGCACGGCGGACAGGTGCAGGACGGCGGCGCGGCGTTCGGTGCGCACGAACTCGGCGGCTTCGGCCGCCGCGTCGTACGCCGCGGCCAGGTCGCCGCCGTCGGCGAAGGAGTACCGCAGCCCGGGGCGGTCGCGCAGCGCCGCCGCGACCAGGCCGTCCGGGTGCGGGCCGCCGGGGGTGTCGTCCTCGCAGACCAGCAGCAGCGGCAGGGGACCGCCGGCGTGGTCGAGGCGGCCGGCGGCGGCGAGTGCGGCGGCGCCGCCGGGACGGCCGGCCGCGCCGTCGCCGAAGGTGGCCACCACGATCGCGTCGGCCGGCCAGGGGTGTTCGCCGCCGCGGCTCAGGGCGTGCGCGAGCCCGACGGCCCGGGGCAGGTGGCCGCCGGAGGTGGAGACGGCCGGGATGAGGTGCAGGCCGGGGTGGCCGAACACCTTGTCGCGGCCGCCGCTGATCGGGTCGCGGACCGAGCCGACCACTCCGCGCAGGACGTCCCGGGCGGCGTCCTCGAGCCGGCGGCCACGGTCCTGGCCGGCGGATCCGGGGTGACGTTCCGCGCGGACGCAATAAAACGCCGCGGACCGGTGGTGCAGCAGTGCCGGATCGTCGCCGCGCAGCGCCGCGGCGACCGCCGCGTCGCCCTCGTGCCCGGCCGATCCGCCGGTGTGGAAGCCCTCGTTGAAGCTGCGCAGCCAGCGCGCCGCGAGGTCGAGGTGGCGGCTGGTCAACTGGGCGTCGAAGAGGTCCCGGGCGCCGGCGCCGGTCAGGGTGGCGCCGTCGCGGACCGGGTCGCCGGGAGGGCGCCCGGAATCCGGTGGCGGCAGGGCCGAGACCGCATCGCGGAACCGCTCGTCGAGGCTTTGCGGGGTGGTCACGAATCTCAGCATTCCCGACCGGAGCCAGCCGTGCCACTGCGAAGAGAATCGATCTTTGCACGGACCGTGCGCATCCGGTGGTGTAATCGGGACATGATCTTGTGGGCTGCCGCCCGGTGCGCGTTCTGGCTGATCTGGACAGCGACCGCGTTCCTGCTGCTCGATCTCTACATCTAGGCTTGTCCGGTGGATCACCCGAGTGCGAGGCGAGGCCCTGGGTGATCCACCGGACAAGTCCTAAGCTCGCGTGATGCGTACCGAAGTGATCACCGTGCGGACCGGCGGCGCTCCCGTCGTCGTGGACATCACCCGTGAGGCGGCCGATTTCGTGGCGTCCGAACGGGACGGTCTGCTGAACGTCTTCGTCCCGCACGCGACGGCCGGGCTGGCGATCATCGAGACCGGGGCGGGCTCCGACGACGATCTGCTGACCGCGATCGACGATCTGCTGCCGGCCGAGGACAAATGGCGGCACCGGCACGGCTCCCGGGGGCACGGGCGCGACCACGTCCTTCCGGCGTGGATTCCGCCGTACGCCACATTGCCGGTGATCAACGGCCGGATCGCGCTCGGCACGTGGCAGTCGATCTGCCTGGTCGACCCGAACGGCGACAACCAGGTCCGCCAGGTACGTTTCTCCTTCGTGGCCGGCTGACGTCCCACCGGGGTCAGGAAGTTACTGGTCAGTACGTGTGTCGCGCGTCGCTGCAACGGCCGGTAGGCGTGACGGGCCCCACGGTGAGGGGGCAGGATGGAGAGATATTTCCGAGCGATTCGCCACCTTGACCCTGTGAGGCAGCTGGGTCGCCCGGACGTCCGCTACTCACACCAAGAGGATTGCCTGTGGCCACGGAGCGCAAGCGCCCGGTGATCAGCGATGGCCTGCCGAGCCAGCTTCCCGACATCGACCCCGAGGAAACCAACGAGTGGGTCGAGTCGCTCAACGGAGTCATCGACGAACGAGGCGCCAAGAGAGCCCGTTATGTGATGTTGCGCCTTCTGGAGAAGGCCCGGGAGCGACAGGTCGGCGTTCCGCCACTGACGTCCACGGACTACATCAACACCATCCCGCCGGAGAGCGAGCCCTGGTTCCCCGGTGACGAGTTCGTCGAGCGGCGGATCCGCGCCTACATCCGGTGGAACGCGGCGATGCTGGTGCACCGCGCGCAGCGGCCGGAGATCGGCGTCGGTGGCC
This sequence comes from Actinoplanes utahensis, assembly GCF_016862455.1. Taxonomy (GTDB): domain Bacteria; phylum Actinomycetota; class Actinomycetes; order Mycobacteriales; family Micromonosporaceae; genus Actinoplanes; species Actinoplanes utahensis. The sequence continues at coordinate 20,527 of NZ_BOMZ01000055.1, read as the reverse complement.
ACATCTCGACGTACGCGTCGAGCGCCAGCCTCTACGAGGTGGGCATGAACCACTTCTTCCGGGGCAAGGACCACCCGGGCGGTGGCGACCACATCTTCTTCCAGGGTCACGCCTCCCCCGGCATGTACGCGCGGGCCTTCCTCGAGGGCCGGCTCACCACCCACCAGCTCGACGGTTTCCGGCAGGAGCTGTCGCACCCCGGTGGCGGCCTCCCGTCGTACCCGCACCCGCGTCTCATGCCGAACTTCTGGGAGTTCCCGACGGTCAGCATGGGCCTCGGCCCGCTGAACGCGATCTACCAGGCGCGGTACAACCGGTACCTGCACAACCGCGGCATCAAGGACACCAGCCAGCAGCACGTCTGGGCGTTCCTCGGCGACGGCGAGATGGACGAGGTCGAGTCGCTCGGCGCGATCGGCCTGGCCGCCCGCGAGGAGCTGGACAACCTCACCTTCGTGGTCAACTGCAACCTGCAGCGCCTCGACGGCCCGGTCCGCGGCAACGGCAAGGTCATCCAGGAGCTGGAAGCCTTCTTCCGCGGCGCCGGGTGGAACGTGATCAAGGTCGTCTGGGGCCGCGAGTGGGACCAGCTGCTCGCCGCGGACACCGACGGCGCCCTGGTCAACCTGATGAACGTGACGCCCGACGGTGACTACCAGACCTACAAGGGCGAGTCCGGGGCATACGTGCGGGAGCACTTCTTCGGCCGGGACCCGCGGACCCGCAAGCTCGTCGAGGGCTTCACCGACGACGAGATCTGGAACCTCAAGCGCGGCGGCCACGACTACCGCAAGCTGTACGCGGCGTACAAGGCGGCCACCGAGCACACCGGTCAGCCGACCGTCATCCTCGCCAAGACGGTCAAGGGCTGGACGCTGGGCTCGCACTTCGAGGCCCGCAACGCCACGCACCAGATGAAGAAGCTGACCCTGGACGACCTCAAGGGCTTCCGGGACCGGCTCTACCTGGACATCAGCGACAAGCAGCTCGAGGAGAACCCGTACCTCCCGCCGTACTACCACCCCGGCGAGAAGTCCGACGAGTACGAGTACCTGCAGCAGCGGCGCCGTGAGCTGGGCGGTTACGTGCCGTCCCGGCGGACCACGGCGAAGTCGCTGGCGATCCCGGACTCGAAGGCGTTCAGCGGCCTCAAGGGCGGCAGCGGCAAGCAGAAGATCGCCACCACGATGGCGTTCGTCCGGCTGCTCAAGGACCTGATGCGGGACAAGGAGTTCGGGGCCCGGTGGGTGCCGATCATCCCGGACGAGGCCCGGACCTTCGGCATGGACTCGCTCTTCCCGACCAAGAAGATCTACTCGCCGCACGGCCAGACCTACACCTCGGTGGACCGGGAGCTGTTCCTGTCCTACAAGGAGGCGACCGACGGTCAGATCCTGCACGAGGGCATCAACGAGGCGGGCTCCACGGCGAGCTTCATCGCGGCCGGCACGTCGTACGCGACGCACGACGAGCCGATGATCCCGCTGTACATCTTCTACTCGATGTTCGGCTTCCAGCGCACCGCCGACGAGCTGTGGGCGGCCGCCGACCAGATGACCCGCGGCTTCCTGCTCGGCGCGACCGCCGGGCGGACCACGCTCAACGGTGAGGGCCTGCAGCACGAGGACGGGCACTCGCTGCTGATCGCGGCGACGAACCCGGCCGTGGTGGCGTACGACCCGGCCTTCGGGTTCGAGATCGCGCACATCATGGAGAACGGCCTGCACCGGATGTACGGGGAGAAGCAGGAGAACGTCTTCTACTACCTCACCATCTACAACGAGCCGGCGATCCAGCCCGCCGAGCCCGCCGGCCTGGACACCGAGGGCCTGCTCAAGGGCATCTACCGGTTCAGCGAGAGCCCGCAGAAGGACGGGCCGAAGGCGCAGCTGCTCGCCTCCGGCACCGGCATGCGGTGGGCGCTCAAGGCGCAGGAGCTGCTGGCCGCGGACTGGGGCGTGAGCGCCGACGTCTGGTCGGTCACCTCCTGGACCGAGCTGCGCCGCGACGCCATCGAGGCGGAGGAGCACAACCTGCTCCACCCGAGCGACGCGCCGCGCAAGCCGTACATCCAGCAGAAGCTGGAGGCCACCGAGGGCCCGTCGGTCGCGGTCAGCGACTGGATGCGGGCGGTGCCGGACCTGATCAGCCGATGGGTCCCGAACGGGTACACCTCGCTCGGCACCGACGGCTTCGGCATGAGCGACACCCGGCACGCGCTGCGCCGCCACTTCCACGTGGACGGCGAGTCGGTCACCGTGGCGACGCTGCGGGAGCTGGCGCTGCGCGGCCTGGTCCCGGCGCACGTGCCGGCCGAGGCGGCCAAGAAGTACGCGATCGACGACGTCAACGCCGCGCCGGTGGGCGAGACCGGCGGCGACTCGTAAGAGAACGCCGGGAAAGGGGGGCCTCGGCCCCCCTTTTCTCATGCCGGGACGTAGTTGATGACCTCGACGCCGGTCTCGGACCTCCAGCTGCCGGCGTGGCCCAGGGCGATCTTCGTGCCCGGCTCCCAGAGCCTGCGACCCTCCCCGGCCACCACCGGGAAGATCATCACTCGGTACTCGTCGATCAGGTTGTGCCTGGTCAGGTAGTTGACGAGGTTTCCACTGCCGTTGATCAGCAGGTTGGCCGGCTCGGTCTTGAGCTTCGCCACCGCATCGGCCACCTCGCCCTCGATGAAGGTGGCGTTCCACTCCGGCTCGGTGAGCGTCGTGGTGGCCACGTGCTTGGGCATCCCGTTCATCTTGGCGCCGAAGTCACCGGTCTCGGCCGCCATCTGCGGCCAGGCCGCCTTGAACCCCTCGTAGGTCTTGCGCCCGAGCAGCAGCGCGTCGGCCTCCTGAAGGTTGGCCGCCTGCCAGGCGCTGAGCTCGGCGTTGAAGTACGGCCCGCTCCAGACCGGCTCCTCGAAGACCCCGTCGAGGGTCACGTACTCCACTGCGACGATCTTGCCCATCGTCCTCACCTCGTTCTGGTCGACGTTGCCGTGAAATCACAGCCGGTACCGTCGCAACGAGCAAGTGTGAGCGCGGTGGCGTCACGGACAGTGGAAATCCGCCTCCGGCGAGACCTGCCGGGGACGATGATCCTGGGGTGGGATTCCGCATCAGCCACAAACTGCTCCTGCTGGGCCTCGGCAGTGTCCTGGTCACGGCCATCGTGCTGGTCGTGGTCGGCGCCTGGCAGAGCGGCCGGTTCGCCGACAGCACCGCGAAGGAGGTGCTCCGGCAGAACCAGGCGGCCCTGGCGCAGAGCACGGCGGACGTCAGCGCCCTGGTCCGGACCGTCGGTGATCAACTCCAGCAGGGCCTCGACCGCAGCATGAACAGCGCCTCGGTGTACCTGGCCCAGAACGGCGGCATGCGGTACGCCGGCCGGCAGGCCACCTGGACGGCCACCAACCAGGTCACCCAGGAGACGACGACGGTCACCCTGCCCCGGGTCGAGGTCGGCGGCCGATGGCTCGGGCAGAACACCGACCTGAAGCGGGCCACCCCGTTCGTCGACGACACGGCGGCTCTGTCCGGCGCCACCGTCACGGTCTTCCAGCGCATGAACGCGGCCGGTGACCTGCTGCGGGTCGGCACGACGGTGAAGTCCGCGAAGGGCACCCGCGCCATCGGGACCTACATCCCGGCCACCGCGGACGGCAAACCGAACGCGGTGGCCGCCGCGATCCGGGACGGCAAGGCGTATCGCGGCGTCGCGCTGGTCGTCGGCACGCCGTTCATCTCGGTCTACGACCCGATCAAGAACGCCGCCGGGGACGTGATCGGCGCTCTCTACGTCGGTGTGCCGCAGGCCGAGGCGCTGGTCAACCTGACCGAGACGATCAGCCGGTTGAAGATCCAGACGAACGGCTGGGTCTCCGTCTTCAGCACGGCGGCCGCCGACAAGGGCCGGATCGTGGCCTCCAACATCGACGGCGCGGCCGAGCAGACCGCGTTCGACGCCACGGACGCCGACGGAGTCCGGTACGTCGAGGAGATCGTCGCCAAGGCGCCGGAACTCGCCGACGGAGCCACCTGGCAGACCGAGTACCGGCTGCCCGGGGCAGCCGGCGCGCCCGCCGGGGACACCACCACCACGGTCGCCTACTACGCGCCGTACCAGTGGGCGGTGACCGTGGGCGGTTACGACGCCGACGCCGCCGCCGCGGTCACCGCCGTCCGCGAGGGCCGCGACACCATGCTGACCTCGTTCCTCATCGCCGCGGTGCTGCTGGCACTGGCCGGGGCGGGGGTGGCGTACCAGCAGGCCTCCCGGATCTCGGGCCGGATGGCCGCGCTGACCGGGGCGCTGACCCGGCTGGCCGGCCGCGATCTCACCGTCCGGGTCGACGACCGGGGCCGCGACGAGATCGGGGCGGCCGGAGCCGCGCTCAACACCGCCGCCGAGGAGCTGCGGACCGTGATGCGGGAGGTGACCGGCGCCTCCGAGGAGGTGACGCAGACCGCCCGGCAGGTCGCGGCCACCAGCGGCGAGATGTCCACGGCCGCCGACACCGCGGCGGACCGGGCCGGCACGGTGAGCGTCTCGGCGGAGAGCGTCTCGCACGTGGTGCAGACGGTGGCCGCCGGCGCCGAGCAGATGGGCACGTCGATCTCGCGGATCTCGCACAACGCCCAGGAGGCGGCGCGGGCCGGGCGGGACGGGGTCGACCTGACCGCGGCCGCCGCCGACGTCATCACCGAACTGCGGGCCTCCACCGCGAAGATCACCGACGTGGTGCGGCTGATCGCCACCATCGCCGAGCAGACCAACCTGCTCGCCCTGAACGCCACCATCGAGGCGGCCCGCGCGGGTGAGACCGGGAAGGGCTTCGCGGTGGTCGCCGGCGAGGTCAAGGAGCTGGCCCAGGAGACCGCCCGGGCGACCGAGGACGTCACCACGCGGGTCGCCGCGATCAACGCCGACACGGCCCGCGCGGTCTCCGCCATCGACGCCATCTCGGCCCGGATCGCCCAGGTCAACGACTATCAGACGGCCATCGCGACTGCGGTCGAGGAACAGGCCGCCACCACCGCGGAGATGGCCCGCAACATCGCCGAGGCGGCCGGTGGCAGCCGGGACATCGCCGACGGCATCGGTACGGTGGACGGGGCGATGCGCAGCACCCGCGAGTCGGTGGCGGTGTCCCACCGGGCCGCGGACGAGCTGACCGCCACCGCCCAGCGGTTGACCGGGCTGGTCGGGCGCTTCACCGTTTGAGACGGTTGGTCGGTACGCTGGGGCGGTGACTGTTCGCGTACGTTTCGCACCCTCCCCGACCGGCATGTTCCACGTCGGCGGCGCCCGCTCGGCCCTGCAGAACTGGATCTACGCCCAGCAGCACGGCGGTGTCTTCGTGCTCCGGATCGAGGACACCGACGCGGCCCGTAACCGGCCCGAATGGACCGAGGGCATCATCTCGGCGCTCGATTGGATCGGCATCGAGCGCGGGACGTACGAGGGGCCCTACTTCCAGTCGTCCTACGCCGCCGACCACACCGCCGCGGCGACCCGCCTCTACGGCGAGGGCAAGGCCTACTACTGCGATTGCACCCGCGACGACGTGGTGGCCCGGTCCGGCAACAAGCACACCGGTTACGACGGCTTCTGCCGGGAGCGGGCGCTCGGGCCGGGCGAGGGCCGCGCGCTGCGGTTCCGCACGCCCGACGAGGGCGAGACCGTGGTGGAGGACCTGGTCCGCGGCAAGCCCACCTTCGAGAACAAGCTGCTCGAGGACTTCGTCATCGCCCGCAGCGACGGTTCGGCGGTGTTCCTGCTGGCCAACGTGGTCGACGACATGAGCATGGGGATCACCCACGTGTTCCGCGCCGAGGAGCACCTGCCCAACACGCCGAAGCAGCAGCTGCTGTGGGAGGCGCTGGGCCACACCCCGCCGGTGTGGGGCCACGTGCCGGTGATCGTCAACGAGAAGCGGCAGAAGCTGTCGAAGCGCCGTGACAAGGTCGCCCTGGAGTCGTACCGGGACGAGGGCTACCTGGCCGCCGCCATGCGCAATTACCTGATGCTGCTGGGCTGGTCCCCGACCGGCGACCGGGAGATCGTCCCGTGGTCGGTGGTCGAGGAGGAGTACCGGATCGAGGATGTGAACCACGCCCCCGCCTTCTTCGACGTGAAGAAACTGCGGGCGTTCAACGGCGAGTACATCCGGGCCCTCACGCCGAGCGAGTTCACTCAGGTCTGCGCGCCGTGGCTGTCCGGCACCGACACCATCCCGGCCCCGCCGTGGGATCCCGCGAAATTCGACAGCGAGATCTTCACCACCATCGCCCCGCTGGCCCAGACCCGGATCTCGGTCCTCTCCGAGATCGTGGAGAACGTCGACTTCCTGTTCCTCGACGAGCCGGTACAGGACGAAGCCTCCTGGGCGAAAGCCATGAAGGAGGGCGCGGCGGACATTCTGGACGGCGCGGCGGCCGCCTTCGGCGACCTCACCGACTGGTCCGCGGACGCTTTGAAGGCGGCGCTCGAGCAGGTCGGCGAGGCGCGAGGTCTCAAATTGGGCAAGACTCAGGCGCCGGTACGCGTCGCGGTGACCGGCCGGACCGTCGGGCTGCCGCTCTTCGAATCGATCGAGTTGCTCGGCCGGGAGCGCACGCTCGCCCGCATTTCCGCTGCTCGCGCCCGCCTTTGACGGTTCTACCGCATGCGGCGCCCGGCCCGCTAGAGCCGGTCGCCGCATGCGGTGACGCTCTCCGTCAACAGGGTGACCACCACACCCACCGATTGCCGGGACTCGGTACTATTCGGCCGCTGATCAACGGCCGTTCCGTCTCCGCGGCCATCCCCCACATGGCTCCAATTCACCCTGCCTCCGGATGCGAGCAGGGCGGTGTCCGGGAAGGCTGGAGGCCTGGGGCCGTGCCCCGGTTCCATCGCCGGGCACGAGCAGCGGGTTGATGTCCATCCACGGGCGGGGAGGTCGGATGGTGCGGGGGATGATCACCAGATTGGTCACGGCGGGCACGGCGTTCGCCGCGGCGCTGGCGCTGGCGGCGGGCACGGCTCCGGCCGCGGCCCAGGCGGCGCCGAAAGCGCCGCAGCCGACGGCGGTGCAGGTGACCGGAAACGGTCTCGAGGAGGCGGTCCGGGTCGACCAGGCGGACCGGCCGAAGCTGTTCCAGATGCTGATGAGCGAGGTCAACTGGCTGGGGTCGGCAACGTCGTCGACATCGGCTCCGAAGACCGCGACCCTCGGCGCGAAATACACGGTCACCGTGCTCGTCAAGGACGCGCCGAACCAGATCTACCACCTGTACCCGCTGGCCGCCGGCGGGCCGCGGGCACACCGTCCGGCGAAGCAGCCGAGCGGCAAGATGACCGAGGGCTGGTTCTACGGCCGGCTCTCCATGCCGGAGGCGCTGCGGCTCGCCGGCGCTCCGCTGGAGGCCAAGCCGGACGTGGTCGGCGGCGGCATCGGCGGCGGTGTCGGCACCGACCTGACCGAGGAGGAGGCGAGCGCCTTCGACGAGGTCACCGCGGCCGTCACCGAGTTCCGCCGGCTGTTCCTGCTCAACGGGGCGGTCCTGCTGATCATCCTGACCGGTCTGGCCGGCATGGCGTTCCTCATCCGCCGGCGCGTCTGACGCGCTCCGGCTGACCGACGTCGCTGCGGGGCGTCGCCGAGTTCTCGACCAGGCGGACCAGATCCTCCAGGTCGGCATCGAACTCGGCGGCGCCCTCCAGCATCTCCGGGGTCGATCCGGGCAGGCCGCCGGTGACCTCGCCGGTGGTGTACCCGAGCAGGAACGCGCAGATCAACCGGGCTGTCCGGGGCACTTCGGCGGCCGGCACCCCGGCGTCGGCGAGGATCCCCTGCAGCGCGCCGGCCAGCCAGGAGGCCGAGGGCCCGGCCGCCGACCGGTTCAGCAGCAGCGGGAAGGCGCTGGGATGGTTGCGGGCCAGGGACCGGACGGCGCGGCCCACCGCGCACAGCCGGTGCCGCCAGTCGATGTCCGCGGGATCGGCGCCCACTGCGCTGCCCAGTTCCAGGTGCAGCAGATCGACCAGGCCGTCGAGCAGGGCGTCCTTACCCCCGACGTACGGGTACAGCGCCATCGAGGTGAGCCCGACGCGCTCGGCGACGGCCCGCATCGACATCGCCGCCAGCCCGCGCTCGTCCACCAGCGCGAGCGCCTGATCGAGGATCTGCCGTCTCTTGTCGTCCACCACGTCAACCTGACCAGGCCCGCCGCCCGGCCGGGGCGAAACGCGCCAGGACGGCGGCCCGCACTCACCCGATCGAGGCGCTCACCGGCCCGGTGGAGGGCTCAGCACCAGCGGCCCGGCGGGCGGCCGCGGCCGGCGGCCCGGCGGCGCGGGCGGACCGCGCCGTGCAGATGGGCGCCGGCCCAGCCGCGCAGATCGGTCCGGCAGCCGACCCGGCCGGGGCCGCCGTCCGCGATCGGCTCCTCGTCGGCCGGCAGCGCCGCCGGCACCTCGTCGAGGGCGGGATCCCTGTCGGTGTACGCGAACGCGTCGTCCCGTTCCATCGTCTCGCCTCCTCGATCAGTGCCATCGGCGCCGGTGTCGCCGGCACCGCTTCCTCATCGGCATCGCACCGCCCGGGGTTAACGGGTCCGGCGGGCCGACACGCCGTTCGACACGATGCCAGGTCACCCACCGGAATCGTGGGGAAGGCGCACCGCTACACCGGTCAAATGTCATAAAAACTCCTAAAACGTACGCCGTCATGTGCTCGCCGCGAGGTCATCCGGATGCCGGACCCCGGTCGTGCCGTGTCACGCTGTGCCGGTGGCAGACACCGACACTGCAGGCGCCGCGACCCCCCGCCCGGAGACCCCGGCGGCCCGCCCGGACGCCCCGGCGAAACCGCTGCTCCCGGCCACCCTGCGCCGGATCGAACGGCATGCCGGCGCGCTGGCCAGCTCGGCCGTGGCACGCATGGATGAGACGCTGCCCTGGTTCCGCGCGCTCCCGGCCGACCAGCGCGCCTGGGTGATGCTCGTCGCACAGGCGGGCGTCCGGTCGCTCGTCGAGTGGCTGCGCTCCGGCGGCACGGTCGCGGCCAGCACCGAGATCTCCGACGAGGTGTTCGCCGCCGCGCCGCGCGCGCTGGCCCGGGTCATCACGCTCACCCACACCGTCCAGCTGATCAAGGTGACGATCGACGTCGCCGAGGCCGAGGTGCCCGGATTCGCCGAGCCGGGCGAGCACGAGGCGCTGATCCAGGCGATCCTGCGGTTCTCTCGGGAGATCGCCTTCTCCGCCGCCCGGGTCTACGCGCGGGCCGCCGAGTCCCGCGGCGCCTGGGACGCCCGGCTGCAGGCGCTGCTCGTCGACGCCCTGCTGCGCGGCGACTCCTCCGACGTGCTGGCCAGCCGGGCCGCCGCCCTCGGCTGGGCGGACGCCCCGCCGGTCGCGGTGGTGGTGGGCCGCTCCCCGGGCGGCGACATCACCGCGGTGCTGCACGCGGTCTACCGGGCCGCCCGCCGCGCGCGCCTGGAGGTGATCGCCGGCGTGCACGGCGACCGGCTCGTGGTCGTGGTCGGCGGCGCCACCGACCCGGTCGCCGCCGCGGCCACGCTGCGGACCGGGTTCGGCGAGGGGCCGGTCGTGGTCGGCCCGGCGGTCCCCTCCCTCGACCAGGCGACCGAGTCGGCCCGGGCGGCGCTCGCCGGGTTCCGCGCGGCGGCCGCCTGGCCCGGCGCGCCGTCCCCGGTGGCCGCCGACGACCTGCTGCCCGAGCGGGTGCTCTCCGGCGACATGGACGCCCGGCGCAAGCTCCGGCACGACGTCTTCGGCGCGCTGGCGCTGGCCGGCAGCGGGCTGCTGGAGACCTTGGACGCCTTCTTCGCCTCCGGCGGGGTGCTGGAGAGCGCGGCCCGCGAGTTGTACGTCCACCCGAACACGGTCCGGTACCGGCTGCGCCGGGTCGCCGAGGTCACCGCCCTGTCCCCGCTGGACGGGCGGGACTCGCTCGCCCTGCGGATGGCGCTCACGATCGGGCGTCTCGACCCCGCGACGTGAGCCGGATCTCTCACCATCAGACACGATGGCGGTAGCCACAAAAGGGGTGGAAGTTACCCAGAAGCACAGGGGTTTTGTAGGAAACCTACAACCCTGATCGTAGGGTTTCGTCGCGCCCGGCTACCCCGCAAAGCCTCCGGATCCGGAAGAGTCGAGGACGTGTTCGCCGTACTCTCGCCCGGCCAGGGTTCCCAGAAGCCCGGCTTCCTGACCCCCTGGCTCGACCTCCCCGGCGCCGAGGCCCGCCTGACCGACTGGTCCGCGCTCGCCGGCGTCGATCTCCTCCACCTCGGCACCAAAGCCGACGCCGAGGAGATCAAGGACACCGCCCGGACCCAGCCGCTGCTGGTCGCCGCCGCCCTGCTGGCCGGTGAGCACCTGCCGCTGGGCGGCGCGGTGATCGCCGGGCACAGTGTCGGCGAGCTCGGCGCGGCCGCCCTCGCCGGGGTGCTGAGCGCCGAGACCTCGATCACCCTCGCCGGGGTCCGCGGCCGGGAGATGGCCGCCGCCTGCGCCCTCGAGCCGACCGGCATGAGCGCCGTGCTCGGCGGCGACCCGGACGAGGTGGTCGCCGCCATCGAGAAGCACGGGCTGTTCCCGGCCAACCGCAACGGCGCCGGCCAGATCGTCGCCGCCGGGGCGCTGCCCGCGCTCGCCGAGTTCGCGGCCGCGCCGCCGGCCCGGGCCCGGGTCATCGCCCTCAAGGTGGCCGGGGCGTTCCACACGCCGTTCATGGCGCCCGCCGAGACCGCGCTGGCCGCCGTCGCGAGCGGGATCACCGCCGCCGACCCGGCCCGCACCCTGCTGTCCAACCTGGACGGGACCGCCGTCGGCGACGGCGCGGAGATGCTCCGGCGCCTGGTCCGCCAGGTCACCGCCCCGGTCCGGTGGGACCTGTGCATGCGTGCTCTCAAGGACCTCGGTGTCACCGGCATCATCGAGCTGCCGCCCGCCGGCACCCTCGCCGGGCTGGTCAAACGCGAGCTCAAGGGCGAGGGCGCCCCCGAGATCGTCACCCTGAACACCCCGGACGACCTGCCGGCTGCCCTCGACCTGATCGCCCGCACCGAAGGAGAGACACGATGACCGCGGGTTCCCGCATCGTCGCGATGGGCCACTACCAGCCCTCGCGTGTGGTCACCAACGACGACCTGGCCGCCACCCTGGAGACCAACGACGCGTGGATCCGGGACCGAGTCGGCATCGCCGAACGGCGGATCGCCGACTCCGAGTCGGTCGCCGACATGGCCACCTTCGCGGCGGAGAAGGCGCTCGCCGCGTCCGGGCTCACCGCGGCCGACATCGACATGGTCGTCGTCGCCACCTGCTCGGCCATCGACCGCTGCCCGAACGTCGCCACCCGGGTCGCGGCCCGGCTCGGCATCGCCTCGCCGGCCGCGTTCGACCTGAACACCGCCTGCTCCGGTTTCTCCTACGCGCTCGGCACCGCCGACCACGCCGTCCGGGCCGGCGCCAGCCGCCACGCCCTGGTGATCGGCGCGGAGAAGCTCTCCGACGTGGTCGACTGGTCCGACCGCACCACCGCGGTGCTCTTCGCCGACGGCGCCGGCGCGGCAGTGGTCAGCGCCGTCCCGGACGGCGAGGAGGACGGGATCGGCCCGGTGCTCTGGGGTTCCGCCCCGGACAAGGGCGACGCCCTGACGATCGCGGGCTGGCAGCCGTACATCAAGCAGACCGGTCAGGTGGTGTTCCGCTGGGCGACCACCGAACTGGCGCCGTTCGCCATCGAGGTCTGCAAGCGTGCCGGGGTGGACCCGTCCGAACTCGCCGCCTTCGTGCCGCACCAGGCCAACACCCGGATCATCGACGGCATCGTCAAGCGGCTCGGCCTGAGCCCCGACGCGATCGTCGCCAAGGACCTCGTCGAGTCGGGCAACACGTCCGCCGCGAGCGTTCCCCTGGCCCTGTCCAAGCTGATCGAGCGCCGCGAGGTGCCCTCCGGGGCGCCGGTGCTGCTCTTCGGCTTCGGCGGCGGCCTCACCTACGCCGGCCAGGTCATCCGCTGCCCCTGAGCAGCGTGCCCTGACCGTCGAATTCCGCACCACCATCGAGAGGAAAGATTCCCACAATGGCAACTCGCGCAGAGATCACCTCCGGCCTCGCTGAGATCCTCGAGGAGGTCGCCGGGGTGAACCCGGACGACGTCGCCGAGGAGAAGTCCTTCACCGACGACCTGGACGTCGACTCGCTGTCCATGGTCGAGGTCGTGGTGGCGGCCGAGGAGAAGTTCGGCGTCAAGATCCCGGACAACGAGGTGCAGAACCTGAAGACCGTCGGCGACGCCGTCACCTACATCGAGGCGAACCACTGACATGAGCAGCGTAGACGTCGTCGTCACCGGGCTCGGCGCGACGACCCCGCTCGGCGGGGACGTCGCGTCCACCTGGGACGCAATGCTCGCCGGCCGCTCCGGGGTGGGTCCGCTCACCCAGGAGTGGGCCGGTCCCCTCCCGGTGCGGATCGCTGCCCAGCTCGCCGTCGAGCCCTCCGAGATCATCGAGCGGGTCAAGCTGCGCCGGCTGGACCGGGCCGAGGCGATGGCCGTCATCTCGGCCCGCGAGGCCTGGGCCGACTCCGGCCTGGCCGACGCCGGGGTGGACCAGGACCGGCTCGCCGTCAGCTTCGGCACCGGCATCGGCGGTGTGATCACCACGCTGGAGCAGAACGAGATCCTGCAGAGCTCCGGACCCCGCCGGGTCAGCCCGCACACCGTGCCGATGCTCATGCCGAACGGCCCCGCCGCCCACATCGGCCTGGAACTCGGCGCCCGCGCCGGCGTCCGGGCGATGGCCAGCGCCTGCGCCACCGGCGCCGAGGCGGTCGCTCTCGGCCTCGACCTGATCCGCGCCGGCCGCGCGGACGTCGTCGTGGCCGGCAGCACCGAGGCCGTGGTGCACCCGCTGCCGATCGCCGGGTTCGCCTCGATGCGGGCCATGTCGACCCGCAACGACGAGCCGGAACGGGCCTCCCGCCCGTGGGACGCCAACCGGGACGGCTTCGTCCTCGGCGAGGGCGCCGGAACCATCATCCTGGAACGCGCCGACCACGCCGCCGCTCGCGGCGCCCGGGTCTACGCGCGTCTGGCCGGGGCCGGCATCACCTCGGACGGGTACGACATCGTCCAGCCCGACCCGGAGTGCGCCGGCGGCATCCGCGCCATGCGGACGGCGATCCGCGACGCCGGTCTGACCGGCGCCGACATCCACCACGTCAACGCCCACGCCACCTCGACCCCGGCCGGCGACATGGGCGAGATCAAGGGCATCCGGGCCGCCATCGGTGGGCACCCGATCGTCACGTCGACCAAGTCGATGTCCGGGCACCTGCTCGGCGCGGCGGGCGCGCTCGAGTCGATCGCCACCATCCTGGCCATCCGGGACGGCATCATCCCTCCGACCATCAACCTCGACGACCCCGACGAGCGGCTCGACCTCGACGTCGCGGCGCACAAGGCCCGCACCGCCGACATCCAGGCGGCGCTGAACAACTCGTTCGGCTTCGGCGGGCACAACGTGGCGCTGATCTTCACCCGGGCGTGAGCCCGAACCCCTCCGGGCACGTACCGTCCCCGGTCGACCACCGCGACCCGGAGCTCCGGCTCCGGGCGCTGTTCGACCGGGGCACGCTCCGGCTGCTGGCCGATCCCGATGGATCCGGCGTGCTCTCCGGGCGCGGCCGGGTCGACGGGATCCCGGCCATCGCCTTCGCCACCGACGCCACCCGCAAAGGCGGCGCCCTGGGCGTGGCGGGATGCCGGCGCATCGTCGAGGCGATCGGAACCGCGGTACGCGAACGCGTCCCGGTCGCCGGCCTCTGGCACTCCGGCGGCGCCCGGCTCGCCGAAGGCGTGGTCGCGCTGGACGGCGTCGGCCGGGTCTTCGCGGCGGTGGTCCAGGCCTCCGGCCGGATCCCGCAGATCTCGGCGGTGCTCGGCCCGGCCGCCGGAGGAGCGGCCTACGCGCCCGCCCTCACCGACATCGTGATCCGCAGCCGCGCAGGCCGGCTCTTCGTCACCGGCGACGCGACACCGGTCCCGCCGCCGCCCGGCACCGCCCTTCCCGGCCACACCGGCCTCACGACGGCCTTCGGCGGGCCCTTCCCCGGCGCCCCGGCACACAGCCATTCCCGCCCGGCAACCGGCGCCCGTTCCACCGGCGTTCCCACCGGCGTTCCCACAGGTCCTTCCACCAGCGCTTCCACCAGCCTCCCCACAGGTCCTTCCACCGGCGCTTCCACCAGCCTCCCCACAGGTCCTTCCGCCGGCTTCTCCGCCGGTCCGGAAGCGGGCGCGCACGGCTCCGAGGTCGTCCACCTCACCGCAGCCGACGACGAGGCGGCGCTGGCGCAGACCCGCGCGCTGATCGTGCTGCTCGGCCGTCAGGGCCGGGTCTCCCCCGATGACGTCAAACCCGGCGCGAGCACCGGCATCTCCCTGGACGCGCTGATCCCGGCCGGCTCCATCCACCCGTACGACGTGCGGCCCGTGATCCGCGGCCTTCTCGACGAGCACGGCACCGAGTTGCACGCCGGCTGGGCGCCGAACGTCGTCACCACCCTGGGCCGTTTCGCCGGCCGTACCATCGGCGTGATCGCCAACAACCCGCTCCACCTGGGCGGCTGCCTGGATGCTCCGGCCGCCGAGAAGGCCGCCCGTTTCGTCCGCATGTGCGATTCCCTGGGTCTGCCGTTGATCGTCCTCGTCGACGCCCCCGGCCACCTTCCCGGCCCCGGCGACGACTGGGACGGCGTGATCCGCCGCGGCGCCAAACTGCTGCACGCCTTCGCCGAGGCGGTCGTCCCCCGGGTCACCCTGGTCACCCGGCGTGCCTACGGTGGCGCGTACATCGCCATGAACTCCCGCGCTCTCGGCGCCACCGCCGTGTTCGCCTGGCCGGACGCCGACGTCGCCGCCCTCGACCCGTCCGCAGCCGTCGGCATCCTGCACCGCCGGGCCCTCGCCGCCACCCCGCCCGGGGACCGCCCGGCCCACCACGCCCGGCTGCTGCGCGACCGCCTGGCCGCCGCCGGCGACATCACTCAGGCCGTCGCGACCGGCGTCATCGATGCCGTGATCACTCCCACCGAGACCCGCCGGCGGATCGCCGAGACCTTCGCCGCGGCGCCCGCCGGCCGCGGCCGGCCCGGCCCCACGCCCCTTTGACCGAAGTCACCGGCTTCGCCCGGCAGAGGCCCGGTAGAGGCCCGAGAGACGGTGGATCTTGCCCGGCTGGTCATCAGGGCTGTCTCCGGCCGCCCGAGACAGCCATCCGTGTCCTTGCGACGCCCGTGCCCTGCGTGAAAGCCGAACGCCGGGCGCGATTGACATAACGTCTTCAATCAAGGCATGAGCCGCGGTGATGGCCGACTTTCGAGTCAGCCCTGAGAGCCAGCCGAGGTCTTCTGGAAGGCCGGGGCGGCTGGACTGACCCGGTCCGGCTTCAGCTCCGCGGGCGATGGGGCGGGCGGTCAGGGGGTCCGGGGTCAGTCCGGGCGGGTCCGGCCGGCCCTGGCCGACACGTCGGGGCCGGGTCCGGCCGTCCCTGGCGGATACGTCCGGGGGTGGGTCCGGCCGTCCCCGGCCGACACGTCCGGGGGTGGGTCCGGCCGTCCCCGGCGGATACGTCCGGGACCGGTGGGCGGCGGGGCGGGCCGTTCGGTGACCACGGATCCGGCCCGGTGGCCGCGTTTCGGTCCGGACCCGCGCGAACCTCGCGCGGACCCGGCGGAACGGGATGGTCGCGTTCGGGACGGTCACGGGCGTACCAGAAACGGGTCTTATTTCACGCAAGCACTGCGGGGCAGGTTGCCGACCGCGATGGGTGACCGGCCGGGAGCCTTCGCCTTCCCGGCGATGACCGCGGCGAGGGCGGTGAGCGACAGCTGGCTCGACGAATACGTGGCGACCAGGGTCGGGGTCTGGGCCACGGCCAGCAGGCGCGGAGCGTCCATCATGACGGTCACGGCGGCGGTGTCGTCGAGGTCGACGCGCGCGTCGCCGTACCCGACGAGGCGGATCACCGAGCCACCGGAGGCCTGGACCGGGACGCCGGCGTTCTGCAGGGCCTTGACCAGGGCGACCCGGGCGACCTCGCGGCTGGCCGGCGCGGTGACCGAGACGGGACCGGTGACCAGCGGGCCGGCGCACTTGCCGCGCAGGACGGTGACGGCGGCGGCGTCGAGGGCGCTGACGGCCCGCTGGTGGGCATCGGAGCCGATGGTGGTGAGGTCGGGCTGCGGGGTCCGGGCGGTCGTGAACTTGAGGGTGAGGATGCGGGTGACGGCCTCGGTGAGGCGTTCCCGTTTGAGGCTGCCGTTCTTGAGGCCGGCGAGGATGCCGTCCCGGGCGGCGCCGATGTCCGGCGGCATGAGGAGCATGTCGTTGCCCGCGTTGAGGGCGCGGACGGCGGCCTCCCCGGCGGGCCACTTCTTGGCGGGGGCCATGTTCATCGCGTCGGTGACGGCGACGCCGGTGAACTTGAGCTGGCCGCGCAGCACCTCGGTCATGATCTTGTGGGAGAAGGTGGCCGGCACGCCCTTGTCGACGGCCTGCAGGTCGAGGTGGCCGGACATCACCACGCCGGCGCCGGCGCTCACCCCGGCGGCGAACGGCGGGACGTCCTGCGCCTGCCACGCCTGCCGGGTCTGGCTGATCAGCGGCAGCTCGTCGTGGCTGTCGGCGGTGGTGTGGCCGTGGCCGGGGAAGTGTTTGAGGGCGGCGGCGACCCCGGCCGACTGCAGGCCCCGGACGGCGGCGGCGACCTGGGCGGCGTTGGCTTTCGGGTCGCTGCCGAAGGAGCGGGAGCCGATCACGCCGGCACCGCTGGGGCTGAGCGTGTCGGCGACCGGGGCGAAGTCGACGGTGACGCCCATCGCGGCGATCTCCTCGCCGGCCGCTCGCCAGGCCGCCTCGGTCAGCGCGGGCTGCCCGGCGGCGCCGAACGCCATCGCGGACGGCAGCATGGTGACGCCGTCGGTGACCCGGGTGACGGTGCCGTACTCCTGGTCCATGCCGATCATCAGCGGGGCCGCGGCGGGCAGCCGTCCGGCCGCCTGCTGCAGGCCCTCGGTGAGTGCGCGGACCTGCTTCGGGTTCTCCACGTTCGTGGTGGGGTTGGTCTTGCCGGTCGGGTCGCCGGGGGTGAAACCGACCAGGATCAGACCGCCGAGACGGTACTTCTCGATCATCTGGGCGGGGGTGTCGACGCCGGCGAGGCCCTGGTTGCCCCGCGCGTTGGCGGCGTCCACCTTCGTCGCGTCGCTGCCGTAGGCGTACGGCATCAGGACCTGCCCGGCCAGGTCCTCGTCGCTGAGGCGGGCCACCGCCTCGGCCGCCCGGGCCGCCGGATCGGCGCTGGTCGCGGACGGGACGGCGCTCGGCGAGACGGGTGCGGCCTCCGGCCGGGAGGCGGCCGGGGCCGGTGTGGTGCCGGTCGGTGCGGGTTCGTCCCCGCACGCCCCCAGGAGCAGGAGCAGGGGTACGACCAGCGCGCGCGACAGGTTTCTCACGATCGCCATCGAACCAGTTCACGGCAAAGGTCGCTACTCGACCCCCCAACGTGTCTTGGGCATGATTCAGGGGGATTTGCCCTATGCCAGTGGGCGAGTGTCAGCCGACCCGGGTCAGCAGCGTCACCGGGGCGCCGTCGCCGGCGTACCGGTACGGCTCCAGCTCCGCGTCCCAGGCGGTGCCGAGCGCCTTCTCGAGGGCATGCGACAGCGCCTCGGGTGCACGGACCGAGGACATGATGGCGCGCAGCCGGTCCTCACCGATCTGGATGTCACCCGACGCGCCCATGACCCCGTGGAACAGCCCGCGACCGGGGACGTGCATGAACCGCTCCCCGTCGACGCCGGGGCTCGGCTCCTCGGTCACTTCGAAACGGATCATGGGCCACTGCCGGAGGGCAGCAGCCAGCTCGGCGCCAGTACCGGCCCGGCCGGTCCAGCTGCACTCGGCTCGGCGCATGCTGGGATCGACCGGTTGCACGGTCCATTCCAGTTTGACCGGCGCGGTCAGGACGCGCGCGATCGCCCACTCGACATGCTGGCACACGGCGAGTGGGGTCGAGTGGACGTATACGACGCCACACGTTGGCACGGTGACCTCCCGGAGACCGAGGTGCGTCTTCCCCTACGACCTCGACCGCGGTTGATCGTGTCCCATGATGCCGGGTGGTACGGACGGTGCGCCAGGGAATCCGCAACATCGACTATGGGAGCTGCCGTAGTGGCATACCCTGCCCAACGCTGTTACCTGCTCCGACGGTATGGTCCGGCTGCCGTCGTGTAGAGTTGCCACGGCCTTTTTTCTGCCTTTTCAGCTTTCCTTCAAGGAGTACCGCCGTGGCGAGCAACACTTCAAAGACCGCCCGCGCATCAGTCCGCGCCGGCCAGGGCAGCGGTGGCGCCCTCAGCGTGCTCGGTGAGTACAAGTACCTCATCCCGCTCGCCGACGGCCGCTTCGCGTACGTGCGTAACCTGACCAACGGTAAGACCACCCACCTCAAGACCGACTCCGACGCTTTCGTCGAGGAGATCCGGGCTCTGAGCGCCGCCGGTCACGGTGTCAAGATCCGCACCGAGATCACCGGTCTGCACAACAGCAACCCGGAGCACGGCTGGGCGGACGTCGAGAAGCGTCTCGTCGACGCCGGCGTCTTCGAGGGCTGAGCTCTCCCGTAACGCGAGAAGCGCCTCCCGGTTTCGACCGGGAGGCGCTTTTTCGCATGATCAGCGGATCACGGCTCCGGCCCCGCGGGGCCTAATCCAGGAACTCGACCCAGCCGCTGTCCAGGTCGTAGACGGCGCCGGCCACCTTCACCTTGCCGGCCGCGATGCCCTCGACCAGACCGGGGACCTCCCGCAGCCGGTCCACGGTGCGGCTGACGTGCTCGCGCACCGCCTTCTCGTCGGTGTCCTCGTGGTCCAGGCCGACCGCCTGCACGGCCGGGGCCAGCTCGTCGACCAGGTACCCCACGTAATCCACGTCACCGCCCGGCTGGGCGCCGGCCCGCAGCGCCTCCACCGTCGCGTGCACCGCGCCGCAGCGCTTGTGGCCGACCACGAGCACCAGCGAGACGCCGAGCTCGGCCACCGCGAAGTTGATCGAGCCGATCAGCGACCGGTCCAGGACGTGCGCGCCGGACCGGGCCACACAGATCGAGCCGAAGGTCTGGTCGAAGATCGCCTCCAGCGGCACCCGGGAGTCGATGCAGCCGAACACCAGCGAGTGGGGCTTCTGCCCGTTCGCGGTGGCGGCGGCGCGTGCGACGTCGTGGCCGTAGCGGGGGCGGCCGTAGACGAAACGTTTGTTACCCGCGATGAGTTCACTCAAAGCGGCGGCGGGCGTGCTGACCTGTGCGTCGCTAAGGGCCGTCATGAAGAGGATTTTCGCTGTCCGTGGCGCGGGGAGAAGTGTTTGCGAGCTAACTCACTGTGGATCCGACATCCGGGCGACCGGGCCGGAGGACCCTCCGAAACATGCTGGTAATACTGCTGATCGCGAGTAATGCTTATTACCCGCGGGTACTGCGGGGAACCGTGACCCCCACGGAGGTACCCATGATCACGCTGTCGGACGGTGTCCGGTTGCACGTCTCGGTCTCCGGCCCGGACGACGCGCCGCTGACCGTCGTGCTGTCGCACGGGTGGTGCCAGGACCGGCGGACCTGGCGGAATCAGATCGAGGCCCTGAGCGGGATGGGCCGCCGGGCGCCGCGCGTGATCGCGTACGACACCCGGGGTCACGGCCGTTCCGGGACCACCCACCTGCGGTCGGCGACCCTGGCCCAGCTCGGCGACGACATGGCCGAGGTGGTCCGGCGGTTCGCCCCGGCCGGCCCGGTCGTGCTGGCCGGCCACTCGATGGGCGGCATGACGATCATGGAGTACGCGCACCGCCACCCCGAGGAGTTCGCCGAGCGGGTCTCCGGCCTGCTGCTCGTCTCGACCACCGCCGAGGGCCACACCCACACCCGGTACGGGCTGCCCGACCAGATCGCCGGCCTCCTGCGGGCCGGCGAGACCCTGGGCGCCGGCCTGCTCGCCCGGTCCGGCCCGTGGCGCCCGCATCGGGT
Organism: Actinoplanes utahensis; assembly: GCF_016862455.1. GTDB lineage: Bacteria > Actinomycetota > Actinomycetes > Mycobacteriales > Micromonosporaceae > Actinoplanes > Actinoplanes utahensis. The sequence continues at coordinate 428 of NZ_BOMZ01000055.1, read as the reverse complement.
GATGCTGCCGGCCCTGCGCCCGGCGCTGCGCTGGCTGCTGTTCGGCGACGAGTGCGGCGAGGAGGCGATGCGGCTGACCATGCGTGCCCTGGGCCGGGCCCCGCTGCGCTCGATCGGCGGCTTCCGGGAGTCGATCGGCACCCAGGCCCGCCTGGAGACGCTGGCCGAGCTGGCCGGTCTGCCGGCCGCCGTGCTGGTCGGCGACCGGGACCGACTGACCCCGCCGGCCTGTGCCGAGTCGATCGCCCGCGCGCTGCCGGACGCCGACCTGACCGTGGTCCCGGGCGCCGGGCACATGCTGCCGCTGGAGCGCCCGGCGGAGGTGTCGGCCGCGCTGACCGGCCTGATCCGCCGGGTGCTGCGGGAGCAGAGCCGGGAGGCACGGGAGCAGAAACGAGAGTCGCGCGAGCAGAGCCGGGACCTTCGGG
>NZ_BOMZ01000054.1 GCF_016862455.1 Actinoplanes utahensis | reverse complement strand
AGCAGAAACGGGAGCCGCGGGAGCAGAAACGGGACCGGAAACGGGCGCGCCGGCAGGCCGCCGGGACGTGCGCCGACCAGCGAGCCGCGTAGCGGAACCGGTGTGTGGATTCCGGGCGTGACGGTGGTCCCGAAATCCACACACCGCTCGTTTTCCGGGGAAACGCACCGCCGACGGCGGCTCGGCGGCGAGGCTGGTTCGACGCGGGCGTGCGGGCAGGAGTAAGTTCGATTGCCCCCTTCGCGCGAGCGTCCTGCGCGTTTGGTGGTGCGCCAGATGAGGAGAACAACGGACTTGAGCGACACCACCGTCCTGCAGCAGGAGATCGCGGTCGAGCAGGAGCACGTCGACCGGGTCTACACACGTCTCGCCGAGCTGCGCCGGGACGCGTCCCGGGCCGAGAAGGAGGGCTATCAGCTGGCCGGTGTCGGCACCTTCGGCGCCCTGGTGGAGCGGGATGCCATGGTCTTCCACGCGGCCCGCCGCCGGCACGCCCTCGACACGGAGTACGAGGGCCTCGTCTTCGGCCGGCTGGACCTGAGGACCGGGGCCACCCACTACGTCGGCCGGATGGGCATCCGCGACGACGCCTCGAAGCCGCTGGTGGTGGACTGGCGGGCGCCGGCCGCGGCCGCGTTCTACCGGGCCACCCCGGCGGATCCGCTGGGCGTGGTCCGGCGCCGGATGATCCAGTCGAGCCGGGAGAAGGTCACCGGCATCGAGGACGACCTGCTCGACCCCGAGGCGGCGCCCGAGGGCATGCGGGTGGTCGGCGACGGCGCGCTGCTGGCCAGCCTGTCCAAGGCGACCGGCCGGGGCATGCGCGACATCGTGGCGACCATCCAGCGGGAGCAGGACGACGCGATCCGCTCCCCCGCCGGCGGCGTGACGATCGTCACCGGCGGGCCCGGCACCGGCAAGACGGCGGTGGCGCTGCACCGGGCGGCCTACCTGCTCTATTCGGATCGCAGCCGGTTCGCCGGCGGCGGGGTCCTGGTGATCGGCCCGTCCGGCGTCTTCGTGGAGTACATCGCGACAGTCCTGCCGTCGCTCGGCGAGGAGACGGCGACGCTGCGTTCGCTCGGCTCGCTGGTGCCGGGGTGGGACGCGACCCGGGTCGACTCCGGCGAGGTCGCCGCGATCAAGGGCTCGCTGCGGATGCGCCGGGTCCTGGAGCGGGCGTCGCACGACGCGGTGCCGGGCGCGCCGACCGAGCTGCGCCTGCTCTACCGGGGCGCGCTGCTGCGGCTGGACGCGCCGGCCCTGGACGCGATCCGGCGCAAGGTGCTGCAGCGCGGCGCCCGGCGCAACGAGGTGCGCGGGCAGGGCTTCGACCGGGTCTTCGACGCGCTCTGGGCGCAGGCCCGCGAGGCGAAGGTGACCGGGCTGCCGGAGAAGCGGGAGTTCGAGTCGGAGCTGGCCGACCGCACCGACTTCCGGGAGTTCCTGAAGGCGTGGTGGCCGCGGTTCACCCCGATGCGGGTGCTGCGCTGGCTGGCCGATCCGCGACGGCTCCGGGCGTACGCGAACGGTCTGCTCTCCCGCGACGAGATCGCCACGCTGCAGGACTCGTTCGCCGCGCTGGACACCGAGGGACCGACGATCGCCGACGTGGCCCTCCTGGACGAGCTGGACGAGCTGCTGGGCCGTCCCCGCCGGCCGCAGAAGAAGTCGAAGAACCCGTTCCACGTCCGGGACGGGGTCCAGGAGGTCAGCACGTTCGCCGACCGGCAGGCGGCGGCCCGCGTCCAGCACGGGCAGCGCGAGGAGGACTACCGGGACTTCGCGCACGTGGTGGTCGACGAGTCGCAGGACGTGTCGCCGATGCAGTGGCGGATGATCGGCCGGCGGGGGCAGTACGCGTCCTGGACGATCGTCGGCGACCCGGCGCAGACCGCCTGGTCCGGTGACCTCGACGAGCTGGACCGGGCCCGGGACCGGGCGCTGGGCAGTCGCAAGCGCAACGCGTACGCGCTGACCACGAACTACCGGAACTCGGCGGAGATCTTCGAGGTGGCGGCGCGGGTGATCCGTACGATCATGCCCGATCTGCCGTTGCCCTCGGCGGTGCGCAGCACCGGTGTCGTGCCCGCCGATGTGGTGGCCGCCGCCCCGGCCCTGCCGGAGACCGTCCGCGAGCTGACCGAGAAGCAGCTCGCCGAGGTGGACGGCACGATCGGCGTGATCATGCCGGTGCCCCGGCGGGACGAGGTGGCGGGCTGGGTGGCCGGGCTGCCGGAGCGGGTCCAGGTGGTCACCGCGCTGGAGGCCAAGGGCATGGAGTACGACGCCGTGGTCCTGGTCGAGCCGTCGCAGATCGCGATCGACCCGGCCGGGGTCCGCACCCTGTACGTGGCCCTGTCCCGCGCGACGCAGCGACTGACCACGGTGGGCACGGTCCCCGGCTGGCTGCCCTAGACGCTCCCGGGCGCGGGAAGCGCCCGGGAGCGACGGGTCAGGGGATCGGCACGGCGACCGCGTCGTACGTGGTCGCCGGCGTCGGCGGCGTGGTGAAGCGGGCATTGGGCAGGTAGAACCGCTTGTGGTACTCGGCGATCGTGGTCGGCACGTCGAACGCCGGGTTCCCGGTCCGGGAGATCACCTCGCCGGTGGTGCCGCGCCGGTTCAGCTCGATCTTCGTGATCACGTTGAGCCGGTTCTGCACCACGTAGAGGTCCCGGCCGCGCCGCCACAGGCCGTCGCCGTTGACCACGGTCTCGTCGCCGATGTCGATCCGGGACGTGACGCCGGACGGCGAGACCCGGAACAGGTAGCCGGTGTTGGACTGGACGATGATCAGGCCGCGACCGTCCGGCGTGGTGGTGATGCCGTTGGCGTTGTTGCCGGTCTGGAGTGCGATGTCGCCGGTCAGCGGCACCGCCACGGCCGCCGCCGGCAGCCTGCCGTGCCGGCCGAGCGGCAGTTTGAACAGGGTCAGGCTGCGGGAGTCGGTGAACCACGCCGCGTCCCGGGTGACGATCACGTCGTTGATGAACGGGCCGTCCGCCGGCGGCCGCAGCGGGTAGGACTTCAGCACGGCGCCGGTGCGCAGGTCGATGATCCGGGCGTCGCCGCCGGCGCCACCGGCCACGAACAGCCGGCCGTCGTCGACCTTGAGGCCGAGGGAGGCGGTGCCGGGTCCCTCGCTGAAGGTGGCGCCCGCGCCGGTGCGCAGGTCCACACGGTAGATGTCGCCGTCGGCCCGGGAGCCGAAGTAGGCGTACGGCTTCGCGCCGATGGCGATGCCCTCCGGCTGGAAGCCGCTCGGCAGGGTGATTGTGCGGGGCAGAGCCGTGGACGGGCCCGCGACGGCGGGCGCGGCGGTTACGGTCACCGCCAGGGCGGTGAGGCAGAAAGCGTTCGCAAGGGTACGCCGAAGCACGAAACTTCCTTTCCGATGCGTAACGAGACATCAGGATTCTCGGGGCGCGAGACGGCACACACAACCGATTGCACATATAGCAATGTGCGCATACATTGGCGGCGGCCTGCTGGACGACGGAAGGTGGACGACATGGGAGCCGGCCATGATCACGGGACTCGCGCCCTGCTCGGCAGCGGCACGGAGCATCGGCGGCGCCTCTGGTGGGCCGCCGGGCTGCTGACCGCCTTCATGCTGGTCGAGGCGGTCGCGGCGGTGGTCACCGGATCGCTCGCGCTGCTCTCCGACGCCGGCCACATGTTCACCGACGTGCTGGCGATCGGGATGACCCTGGCCGCGATCACCGCCGCCCACAAGGCCGGCACCGACTCCGGCCGCACCTACGGGCTCTACCGCCTGGAGGTGCTCGCCGCCCTCGCCAACGCCGCCCTGCTGACGTGCGTCGCCGGGTTCGTGCTGGTGCAGGCGGTGCGCCGGTTCACCGATCCGCCACACGTCCCGGCCGGGTGGATGCTGCTGGTCGCCGTCGGCGGCCTGGCGGCGAACCTGGTGGCCTTCGCGCTGCTGCGTTCCGGGGCGAAGGAGAACATCGGGGTGCGCGGTGCGTACCTGGAGGTCCTCGGGGATCTGCTCGGGTCGGCGGGGGTGATCGTGGCGGCCCTGGTGATCTGGGGCACCGGGTGGGCGTACGCGGACCCGATCGTCGCCGTCCTGGTCGCCCTGATGATCCTGCCGCGCACCTTCGCCCTGGGACGGTCCGCGATCCGGATCCTGGTCCAGGCCGCGCCGGAGCACCTCGACGTCGCCGCGGTCCGCGACCGGCTGGCCACCGTGCCGGGTGTCTGCGACGTGCACGACCTGCACGTCTGGACCCTCACCGAGGGGATGGACGTGGCCTCCGCGCACCTGCGGCTGGACCCGGCGGCCGAGCTCGGCGCGGTGCTGACCGTGGCCCGGGAGCGGCTGCACGAGGACTTCCACATCGACCACGCCACCCTGCAGGTGGAGCCGGCCGGCGCCAGCCGGGCCTGCACCGGGATCAGCTGGTGACGGTCGCCCTCGGCCGGCTGTCAGTGCTGTCTCGGCCCTGCTGAGACGGCACTGACGACCAGCTGTCATCTGTACTTTTTGCGAACCGCCACGCCGGATGCGCAAAAAGGTAAAGATGCGAGACATGAGTGACGGGCGGGTCATGGTCTTCGCACCGGCCCCACAGCTGACGGTGACCATCGAGCAACACCACGACGAGCCGGAACTGCATGTTCATCCGGGTGGCCAGGGCATCTGGCAGACCCGGATGATCACGGTGCTGGGCGCGAAGGTGACGCTCTGCACGTCCGCCGGGGGCGAGGTGGGGCGGGTGCTGAGCCCGCTGCTCGACGAGTTGCCCGGCGTGACGCTGCGCCTGGTGTACCGCGAGCACGGCAGCGGCTGGTACGTGCACGATCGCCGGGGCGGCAGCCGGCAGGAGATCGCCGAGCGGCCGGGCAGCCCGCTCTCCCGGCACGAGCTCGACGAGCTCTACAACCTGACGCTCGCCGAGGGGCTGCGCGCCGGCATCGCGATCCTGAGCGGCCCGGCCCACCCCTCGGTGATCAAGCCCGAGGTGTACGGCCGGCTCGCCGCCGACCTGCGCGCCAACGGCTGCCAGGTGATCGCCGACCTGTGCAGCAACCACCTGTCCGCGGTCCTGGAGGCCGGCATCACGGTCCTGAAGATCAGCCACGAGGAGCTGATCGCCGACGGGATGGCCGCGGACGGCAGTGACCTGGCACTCACCCGGGCGCTGGTCAAACTGCACGAGGCCGGGGCCGAGTCGGTCCTGGTGTCGCGGGCCGACCTGGGCGCCCTGGCCCTGTTCAACGAGGAGATCTACTCGGTGGCGCTGCCCCGGCTCACGCCGGCCGAGCATCGCGGCGCCGGCGACTCGATGACCGCCGGGGTCGCCGCCACCCTGGCCAACGGTGGGCCGATGGACGAGGCGGTACGCACCGGCGCCGCCGCCGGAGCACTGAACGTCACCCGCCACGGACTGGGCACCGGGCACGTCGACGCGGTCCGGGTCCTCACCGAACGGGTGCGGTTGACCCCGATCGAGAAGGCATCATGACCTCTGCAACGGGCAATCATCCCCGAATGCGCATCCTCATCACCAATGACGACGGCATCGAATCCCCCGGCATCCGCTGGCTGGCCCGGACCGTGGCGCACGCCGGGTACGACGTGGTGGTGGCCGCTCCGCTGAGCGAGTCGAGCGGCGCCAGCGCGTCGATGACCGCGGTCGTCCAGGACGGCAAGATCGTCTCGGAGCCGCGGGAGCTCGCCGGCTGCCGCGGCATCCCGACCTTCGGCGTGGCCGCCTCCCCCGCCTACATCGTCCTGCTCGCGCTGCGCGACGCGTTCGGCCCGGGGCCGGACGTGGTGCTCTCCGGCATCAACCGGGGTGCCAACGCGGGCGCCGCCGTGGTGCACTCCGGCACCGTCGGGGCCTGCCTGACCGCGGCGCACGCCGGCCTGCACGGCCTGGCGGTCTCGCTCGACGTGCTCACCCCGGCCGCGGCCAGCGCGGCCAGCGGGGGCGCCGCCATCGCGGCCCTCGACAAGATCGACGACGAGCAGCATCACTGGATCAGCGGGGCCGAGCTCGCGGTCCGGCTGCTGCCCTCGTTGATGCACACCCCGCCCGGGACGGTCCTCAACTTGAACGTGCCGGACCTGCACGTGGACGGCATCCGGGGGCTGCGCCAGGCGTCCCTGGCCCGGTTCGGCCAGGTGCAGATGAGCATCGCCGAGGCCGGTGACGGATATGTCCGGACCGCCGTGCAGGCGGCCGAGGAGACCCTGGAGCCGGAGACCGACCTGGCCGCGCTCGCCGAGAACTTCGCCGTGGTCACACCGATCCGCGCACCGCACGAGGACACGGCGGTCCGGATCAACGTGGAAGCGGTGCGGGTGCAGACCCCCTCGTTCTAAAAGACGAGGGGATGACGGTCAGGCGGTGACGGACTCCTCGAACGGCTGTGGGTTGCCGAAGAGGCCGAGCAGACCGGTGACCCAGAGCTGACGGTGGGCGAACCGGCTGGGCCGGGTGACGACCAGTTTGACACCGCTCACCCCGGCCAACTGGAAGGCCGCCACCAGGGCGCTGATGCCGACCGAGTCGATGAAGGTCACGTGTCGCATGTTGAGCTCGATCCGGACGGGGCAGCCGGCCGACAGCTGCGCCGCCACGGCCTCACGGATCTCGTACGCGTTCTCGACATCGATCTCGCCGCGCGGTGAGACCTCCACCGCTCCGTCGGCCAGCGTCGACGTCGTTATCGACAGCGTCACGCCTCTTCCCTCCACCCACCCGGCAGGTCCGGGCGCTGTTGCTTCTCACGAGAGCGGCCAGCCTGCCGGACTCGGACTGAGCGGCAGCGACTACCCTGGAAAGGTTCGGTGAAACTGGCCGAAAGGTTAGGCCCCGAACCTGTTAGGCACCTGAGTGGCTCGTGTGAGCCGGGTCAACACTACTGCGTGGGGTCAAATCGTTTTGGAACCGTGATGACGTCCACACCGGACGTTTTGTGATCGCCCGCTCCGGGCACTGTGCCCGGAACGACCGCTGGAGGTGCAGACGATGTTCGCGAACAGGAACCGGGCCGCCGAGGAGGCATGGGAGCAGCTCTCTCACGCCTGGGCCACGGCCGGCGACAGCGCCGGGAAGGCCGCCGGAAAGGCCGGGCGCACGAGCCGGAAGCTGGCCGGCACCGCCGGAGATCGGGTGACCTCCGTCACGCACGAGGCCCGCTCGCGCGCCAACGCGGCCGCCGACGCGCTGGCCGGACGGCGTCCGCGCCGCCCCTGGGGATTGATCCTCGTCGTCGGCCTGGCCGGTGTCGCCGCGGGCTGGGCAGCGGCGAGCAGCGCTCGCGCGGCGCTCGAACGGCAGGCGGAGAACGAGGAGATCGAACTGGCCGAGACGGCGGTCGTGGTCACCCCCACGTACGACGGTCACTGACCCACCGGGGTCGGCCCGGCACCGATTGCTGGCTCCCGCTGCGCCCGGACGATCTGTACAGTTGAGCGGCATTCGCAGAAGATTCAGCCTCGACAGATAAGGTCCGCTGGTGCTCAGTGCGGGGAACGTCCTGGACAACCGCTACCGGTTGGACGAGCGCGTCGCCACCGGCGGGATGGGTGACGTCTGGCGCGGCACCGACGTCGTGCTCGGCCGCACCGTCGCCGTGAAGGTCCTGCGGACCGCGATGCTGGAGGACCCCGAGTTCGCCGCGCGGTTCTACGGTGAGGCCCGGATGATGGCCGCCTTCCGGCACCCGGGCGTCGTCGAGGTCTACGACTACGCCAGCGACGGCGACTACGAGGGCCCGGAGAAGGTCGCCTATCTGGTGATGGCCTTCGTGGAGGGCGACCCGCTCTCCAGCCGGGTCAAGGAGGGCCCGCTCGGCGTCCCGGAGACGATGGCGATCGTCGCGCAGGCCGCCGACGCGCTGCACGCCGCCCACGAGAACGGGATCGTCCACCGCGACGTCAAGCCCGGCAACCTGATCGTCAAGCCGACCGGCGCGGTGATCCTGGTCGACTTCGGGGTGGCCCGGTCCACCGCGATGACGAGCGTCACCGGCCTCAACGCGATCGTCGGCACCGCCCTCTACATGGCCCCCGAGCAGGTCGCCAAGGGCAACCTGACGCCGGCCACCGACATCTACGCGCTCGGCGCGGTGGCCTACCACTGCATCGCCGGCCGCCCGCCCTTCGACGGGGACAACGCACTCCAGGTGGCGCTGCGTCACCTGGAGGACGAGCCGGACCCGCTGCCCGCCCACGTGCCCTACGAGGTGCGCGAGCTGATCGCCCGGGCGATGGCGAAACAGCCGTCCGACCGGTTCCAGAGCGCCGAGGAGTTCGCCCAGGCCGCGTTCGCGGTGGCCGGCCCGATCGACTGGAAACGGCTGACCGGCACGTCCCTGGTCGCCCCGGTCAGCCCGGCCCGCCCCACCACCGGGCAGTACCCGACGACCCAGTACCCGAGTGGGCAGTACCCGCTGAGCCAGAGCGCGACCGCGCCGATCAGCCCGGCGGTCCCCCGCCCGATGCCGATGCCGGCGCCGATGCCGGCCCCGCGCGGTGCGGTCGCGTCGAAGCCGGGCCAGTCGCCGGGCCAGCGCGTCCTGATGTTCGCGATCCTGGGGCTCTTCCTGCTGGCCGGCGGTCTCGGTGTGGCCTTCGCCCTGCAGAAAGAGGACGAACCGGCCGAGGCCAACCCGGGCAAGATCACGCCGACCCAGTCGGTCGCCCCAGCCCCGGCCGAGACGCCCAGCGTGGGCTCCTCCCCGAGCGAGGAGGAGACCACCGCCGAGACGACCGCCCCCGTCCGGACGACGAAGCCGTCGGCGAGACCGTCGGCCACGTCGAAGTCGCCGTCGGCGACCCCGTCGTCGGCCACCCCGTCCACGTCGAGCGCCTCGCCGACGCCGTCGGAGACGGACGACGAGCCGGAGCCGCCGAAGGAGCCGACGCCCACGACGACCCCGCCGACCACCCCCACGACCGATCCGGGTCAGGGTGGCACCGGGGCCGGCACCTGAAATACAACTAATCCTCAACTCGGCCGCGGCGCGGCCGATGGTCCCGGCGGCACGGAGCGAGCAGCCGGGAAGAGGGTCGCACCACGATGACAGTCCAGACTCCGCAGGAGCCGGGGCACTACCCGACGGCGCCGCCATGGGCGAGCACGGTGGACACCGGCCCACCGCCGGTTCCGCAGACCGCCGCCCCGCTGTTCGGCGGGACGGTGCCGGCGTACGGCTCCCCCGACTACAAGCACGGCCAGCTGCTCGTCCGGTTCCCGGGCGAGGTGCACGCGGCCGGCCGGCCGGAGGCGCCGTCCTGGCGCCCGGTGGTGGTCTGGACGTTCTTCCTCAGCGCGCTCGGGGTGATCTCCGCGTTGCGGCGGGCCGCGCTCGCCAGGCATTACGGCAGGCGGCGGGAGCCGTACTGGACCGCTTTCGGGGCGACCCTGCTGGCCGGGGCGGCGTTCTGGTCGATCCTGACCTTCAACGTCGTGATCCCGCTGTACCAGGATCGCCAGGAGGACAAGATCACCGCGGCGTTGCAGGACACTCTGCTCGGCGACGCCCGGATCACGAAGTCGCTCGGCGCGGTGACGAGCGTCTCCTGTCAGGCCGAGGACGACCGGAACGCCGACGGGCTGCGCACCTACCTGTGCACCTTCCAGCGGGCCACCGGCACGAGCAGTGGCAAGTACGTGGAGGCCGACGGCGAGGGCAACTGGCAGGAGCGGAACTGAGAACGGGCCGGTTCCACCGAACCGGCCCGTCACCTGTCAGAAGACCGGCACGCCCGCGCGGACGAGCCGCCAGTTCGGCACCGCGAAGTCGGCCGGATCGATCCGGCCCTTGGCCTGCGCCCAGTCGATCAGGAGCTGGCGGATCTCCTGCTGGGCGTTGTAGACCTGGGTCTTCACGATGCCGGGGAAGCTGCCACCGCCGGACCGCCGGTAGTTGTTCACCGCCACCACGAAGCGGGCGTCGGCGGCCACGTCGGCCCCGTCGATCTGCAGGCGGGTGATCCGGCTGCCGACCGGCTTGCTGATGTCGATGTCGTAGTCGACGCCGGAGAACACGTCGTAGTTGTAGTCCGGCACCGCCGGGTCGCTGATCGTCTCCGGGTCGACCGGGGCGCCGGCGGCGTGCGTGACGAAATACCGCGCCGAGTGCTCCAGGTACGCCTTCACCTCGGCGCCGGTCAGCACGACCGCTTCCAGGGTGTTGTCGTAGATGTAGAGCCCCGCGACGTCCTTGATCTTCACGTCGCCTCGCGGGAACACCGCGGTCCGGCTGAACGGCGCCGCGATCGACAGGACGGGCAGGGCGGCGTACTCCGAGCCGGCCAGCGCCGCCGTGACGGTGTCGGTCTGCACCTTGTTGATGTAGTCCAGGATCGGGGTGTCCCGGTAGCGGCTGGCTGCGGCGGACAGCTCCACGGTCGAGGCGGCGACGACCTGATTGACGTACGCCACGGTCTTCTCGTGCTGCTTGCGCACCACCGCGAGGACCTTGGGGTCGGCCTCGACCGTGTTGGTGTTCAGCGAGGCCGCCGCCTTGCCGGTGATCTTCCACCGGCCCTTGACGCGGGTGATGTCGAAGTCCATCCTCGTGAGCCGCTGGCCCCACTTCGACGGCTCGGAGAGCAGCACCTGCTCGCCGGTGGCCTGGTTGGTGACGAACCGCTGCGGCACCTCGCGGTGGGCATGGCCGAACAGGATCGCGTCGATGCCGGGCACCTGCTCGGCGATCAGGGCGGTCGGGTTCTCGTTCGGCAGCTCCGGGCCGTAACTGGAGGTGCCGCTGTCACCGCCGTGCGCGGAGATCAGCACGATGTCGGCGCCGCGGGCCCGCATGATCGGCACCCACTTCGCGGCGGCGGCGATCATGTCGGTGAACTCGATCCGCCCTTCGACGTTCGCCTTGTCCCAGATCGCCGAGCCCGGGTTGGTGAGGCCCAGGATGCCGACGCGCAGCGCGGGCGCGTGGCGGCCCACCGACACCTTCTTGATCACGTACGGGGTGAACGCCGGCTTCCCCGTCTTGACGCTGATCGCGTTCGCGGCGAGGGCCGGGAAGCCGAGCTGGCGGATCCACAGGTTCAGCAGCGGGAGCCCGTAGTTGAACTCGTGGTTGCCGAGGGTGACGGCGTCGTAGTGGAGCACGTTCATCGCGCGGGCCATCGGGTGCTTCTCACCGGTCGAGGTGATCGGCTCCTGCTTGGCGTAGTACGTCGCGAGCGGGGTGCCCTGGATCGTGTCGCCGGCGTCCAGCACCAGCACCGGCCCGGTCGCCTCGGCGCGCAGCCTGTTCACCAGCGCGGCCAGCTTGGCCACGCCGATGTCGTTGTGGGCGCTGTCGTCGTACTCGGCGTCCTTGTAGTAGTCCCAGTTGTAGACGTTGCCGTGGGTGTCGGACGTGCCCAGCACGGTGAGCCGGTAGGTCTTCTCCGGGGCGCGACCGCCGGCCTGCGCCGTCTCGGAGACGACGAACGGCGCGGCGGCGCCGGCCGCGGAGGCGGCGAGGACGCTGCGCCGCGATACGCCGGTGGGAAGGGTCATTGCGGACCTCTCAGCATCAGATCAGGAAGCGCTGCAACCAGCACCCTAACGGCCGATAAGGGAACGGTCGATCGATGGCGTGTTGCGCGATGATCAAATCTGTTCGGGCGCCTCGATACCCAGCAGAAACAATCCGGTGTGGAGGGTCCGCCCGGTGAGCGCGGTCAGCCGCAGCCGGCTCGCCCGCACCTCGTCGCCCGGTGCCCGGTGCACCGGGCACCGCTCGTAGAACGCGGAGAACGCCGACGCCAGGCCGTACAGATGACCGGCCAGCCGGTGCGGTTCGGCGGCCCCGGCGGCGGCCCGGACGGCGGGCTCGAAGCCGAGCAGCGCGAGGGCGAGGGCCCGCTCGGCCGGTTCGGTGAGGAGCACCGGGCCGGGCCCACCGGTGGCCTTCCGGGCGATCGAGCAGGTCCGGGCGTACGTCATCTGCAGGTAGGGTCCGGTGTTGCCGGTGGTCGCGAGCATCCGGTCGGCGTCGAAGACGTAATCGCCCCGCCGATCGCCGGAGAGATCCGCGTACTTGACCGCGCCGATGCCGATCTCCGGCGCCGACGCCCGGGCGACCGCCTCGTCCAGCAGCCCGGCCAGTTTGACCGAGTCGCCGGCCCGGGACCTCAGCATCTTCCCGTCGGCGCCCAGGATCGACCCGAACCCGATGTGCTCGGCGCTCACCCGCTCCGGCAGCCAGCCGGCTGCCCGGGCGACCGCGAAGACCTGCGCGAAATGGGTCCGCTGCGGTGCGCCGACGACATAGAGCAGCCGGTCCGCGCCGAGGTTCCCGGCCCGGTGCCGGAGGGCGGCGAGATCGGTCGCGGCATAACCGAAACCCCCATCCGCCTTCCGTACGATCAACGGCAGCGCGCCACCGTCCCGCCCGGTGAACCCCTCCGGGAACGCGCAGAGCGCCCCGTCGCTCTCGGCCAGCAGCCCCTTCTCCGCGAGCTCGGTCACGATGCCGTCGAGCTCGTCCCGGTACCGGCTCTCCCCCGCGAAGTCCCGCGCCCCCAGGGTGATCCCGAGCCTGGCGTAGACGTCGAGGAAGTACCGCTCGGACAGCGCGACGAGTTTCCGCCACATCGCCCGGGACATCGGGTCGCCGGACTGCAGCGCCACCACCCGCAGCCGGGCCCGGGTCCGGAAGTCGTCGTCGCCGTCGAACTTGGCCCGCGCGGCCTGATAGAAGGCGGTCAGGTCGGCGAGTGAATGATCGCCCTCGCCGCCCTCCTCGATCAGGTGCTCCACCAGCATCCCGAACGGGGTGCCCCAGTCGCCGAGGTGATTCACCCGGACCACGTCGTGCCCGAGCCACTCCAGCATCCGGGCCAGCGCGTCCCCGATGATCGTCGACCGCAGGTGGCCGACATGCATCTCCTTGGCGACGTTCGGCCCGGAGTAGTCGATGACGATCCGCGCCGGATCGGCGACCGGGTCGACCCCGAGCCGGCCGTCACCGGCGAGCCGGTCCAGGGTTCCGGTGATCAGGCCGTCGGAGACGGTGAGGTTGAGGAATCCCGGACCGGAGACGGCGATCTCCGCGATCCCGGACAGGTCCGCCGTCGCGGCCACGCCGGCGGCGATCTCCCGTGGCGGCCGGCCCAGCTCCCGGGCCAGGGCGAGCGGCGCACCGGACTGGAAGTCGGCGTGCGGGGAGGCCCGGACGGCCGGGTCGGCGGGCCGGCCGGCGACCGCTTCCAGGGCGGGCGCGAGCCGGTCGTGCAGCAGATTCTCAAGATTCATGATCGACCCCATCGATGCGTGACGATGACGGGTCGGCCGGTTCGGCTCAGCCGGCTCCGGCGGGTGTCGACCCGCCGGAGGAGAGCACAAGCTTCAGCGGCGGCCTGACGGACGCCGGCGTCGCACGCTGAAGCAAGACATGCGGGCGACTATAGCGGTTGTCCGGCTGATTCTCACGGCTGTCTCAGGACAGCCGAGACAGCCGTGACAACCAGCCGGGGTTCACGCCTGGCACGATCGAGCGCGTGACGGGGTGGGATGAGGGTGGGGACGGGGTGCTGCGGCTGCCGTCCGGGCGGCTGGTGCGCGGCCGGGGGCTGCGCCGCGAGATGCCGACCGGGCACCCGCCGCGGTTCGGGGTCTACCTGCAGGGGGTGGCGCCGCCGGAGTTCGGGTGGGAGAGCCGGTGGGTGCGGTGGCGGGATTTCTGGTTGCCGGCCGATGCGTCGTACGCCGCGGAGGTCTTGACGGAGGCCTGGAGACGCGCGGACGGTGAGCGGGTCGAGATCGCCTGCACCGGCGGGGTGGGCCGGACCGGGACCGCGCTGGCCTGCCTCGCCGTCCTCGACGGGGTTCCGGCGGGTGAGGCGGTGGCCTACGTCCGGCGGCACTATCACCGGCACGCGGTGGAGACGCCCTGGCAGCGCCGTTTCGTGGAGCGTTTCCCGGCATGACGTTCGTGGAGCGTTTCCCGGCATGACGGAAGAGGCCCGGCACACGCCGGGCCTCTCGTCACGGATCAGGCCGCCGGGGGACGCCAGACGGTGAAGTCCTCGATGGCGAAATGGCTGGCCACCGTGCGGAAGGCGAACCAGCCGCTGGTGTACGGGGCGGCGTCGGTGTAGTCGAAGACCAGCTCACCGTCGCTGTAGTACTGGATCCGCTGGCCGTCGGCGACGATCCGTACCTTGATCGGGACGTTGGCCTCGATCAGCGGCGCGGTGTAGTCGTAGATCAGCGGGCGGTTGCCGGCCTCACCGACGTATCTGCGGAACCGGGTGGTGGTGTTCAGGTTCGCGCCCTGGCCGACGTAGTAGGTCTTGAGCAGGTCGTACTGGGCGAATCCCCCGTTGCGGGTGGTGGCGAAGATGTCGTCGGGCGAGCGCACGTCCCGCGCGTTCCAGAACGTGTTCAGGTCGGTGACCTTGTCGTTGGCCCCGCCCTTGGACACCGGGGTGGCGGTGAACTCGATCTCGTACGGGCCTTCGAGCTCCTGCTTGAGCCAGACCGTCGCGCCGTTGGGCACGTCGATGTCGAGGACGCCGCCGGCCGCGTTCACGGTGCCGCCGCTCTGCAGCTCGGACTGCCATTTGCCGGAGTTCTTCGTGAAGTTGTCGAAAGCGATGACCTTCCAGGACTTCACTCCGGCGGTGGCGGTGGTCTGGATCCGCGGCTTGGCCGGCGGCTTGCTGCCGTAGCCGAAGAAGAAGTCGGGCAGCGTGGACTGCAGGTAGCCGCGGACCGTCCAGCCCAGACGGTAGGCCGCGTTGTGCGCCAGGGTGTAGAGCTTGACGTTCGTCTCGATGTTCGTGGTGAACAGCTTGAGCGTGGTGTGGTCGGCGGTCTCGGCGAAGTACTCCTCACGCCAGTCACCGAGGATGTCGCCGTAGAACGGGACCGCGTTGCGCCACGAGGAGACGACGCCGGACGGCTCGAAGATCTTGGAGGTGGTCTGCTTCTTGGGGTTCCACTTCTCGACGTACGTGTTGTCGAGCAGCTCGGAGCCCCGGTCCCCGTCCCACCAGATCCGGAAGTTGACGCTCGGCGTGGTCGTGCTGATCCGGGTGCCGTCGACGTTCCACACGCCGGCGCCGGGCAGGCCGGCGTCGGCGGTGGCCGCCCAGAACTCGTAGCCGTCGTGGGCCGGGTCGATGTCGGCGGTGGTGCCGCGCGGCACGTCCCACAGGGTGGCGTCCCGCGGGACGTCCGGATGCGAGCCGGTGATCAGCCGCTCACCGGTCGCCGCGTCGTAGTAGTACCAGGGGAAGTCGGTGAAGACCCCGCCCTCGGTCTGCTGGATGGCGTAACCCTCCAGGCCGGGACGTGACGGGTCGAGGTCTCCGATGTGGAACCGGTCGCCGTGGGTGGAGCCCGCGACCACGTAGCGGAACGTGCCGTCGCTGTTGACGACGTAGTTGCCGTCCGCGATGTCGTCCCTGCCGTCGCCGTCGACGTCGACGATCCGCAGCTGGTGGAAGCTGGTGCCCTGGCCGGTCAGCGCGCGGGCGAACGTCCAGCGCCGGGTCAGGTCGCGGCCGTCGAAGTCCCAGGCGGCGAAGAGGACCCGGAAGTCACCGCGCTTGGCGCCGATCCGGACCACCTGCTTGGTGATCAGGCTCGGGTGGACGCCGTCCAGGTAGGCGACGCCGTACTGCCCGCCGGACGGGCCGTCGGCGGCGAGATCGGAAGCCACCGGAACACGCTCCCGTTCGACGCCGGAGAGGCCGTCGATCAGCGAGACGAACTGGTCGAGCGGGTTGCCGGTCGTGATCACCGCGCCGTCGGCGAAGGTCGTCCCGTTGGCGGTCTTCACGAGGACCTCGGCCTTGCCGTCGCTGTCCAGGTCGTACACGGTGACGTTGTCGTCGTTGCGGTAGCCGGCCACCTCGCCGTAGCCGCTGATCGCGGCGAGCGGCGGGTCGTTGGCGGCGTTACCCCCGAGGCGGACGTACGAGTTGACGCCCAGGTCCACCCGCCACAGGCTCTTGCCGG
This sequence comes from Actinoplanes utahensis, assembly GCF_016862455.1. Lineage (GTDB taxonomy): Bacteria > Actinomycetota > Actinomycetes > Mycobacteriales > Micromonosporaceae > Actinoplanes > Actinoplanes utahensis. The sequence continues at coordinate 28,992 of NZ_BOMZ01000054.1, read as the reverse complement.
CGAGGGTGTACGCCTCCAGGTAGTTCGGCTTGTCGAGGGCGTACGACAGCCGGGACACGACGATCTCGTAGCGGCCGTCGCCGTCCAGGTCGCCCGGCCAGGCGTGGTGGACGTAGTAGTTCTCGGCCGGCAGCAGCGGGATGTCACCGGGCGTGAACGCCGGCCCGCTCGGGGCCTGCTCCCTGTTCTTGACGACGGCCCGGACGGTGTAGACGCCGGTGCCACCGGTGGTGTCGGTGAAGTTCGTCGACTCGTCGATCGGCTTGCGGTTGAGCTTCTTCGCGCCCTTGTAGACGTTGAAGGAGACGTTGTTGCCGTACTCGGTGCCGAGCAGGCGCCAGCTCAGGAAGGTGCCGCCCTTCTCACCGGGCACCGCGACCAGGCCGCGGTCCAGCGACTCGACGATGCGGCTCTGGACAAGGGGGGCGGCTTGCGCCGGTGAAGCGAGGAGGCCGGCGGCCAGCGTGATGCCGGCCGCTGCGGCGAGGACCGCTCTCATCGTCGTCAGTTCTCCATGATCCGGTACGCCCGAAGTGGCGCGTGCCGGAACGTAGGGGACGACTGTGTATCGACGTTTGCGAGCTTTTGAACCCGATCGACTCGGTAGGGATTGTTCGCTCAGGTGAGAGCTTTGCCGCGCTGCAAAATTGAGACGGGCGCCACCGCGGTATCGAGGGCCGCGATCACCGCACCCCTCCGGGAATGTCAGGACTATGCCATGGGTGGCATCCCCTCGCGGGCAGCGGCAGAAGTTTGACATCTTCACGCCCTGACGATCTGCCTATTTACAGGGCATCTAGCCGACGGTCGATCCGTCGGCTACAGAGTTGGAACAATGAAGAAATGTCAGAGTAATGACGCGGGGTCAATCTGCTTTCACCTGCAGCAAGTCGGCTGCACAGCACCGGCGGCACGGGGCGGGGAGCTCCGGACGCCGGCGATTCCTCCTGGACATCCACCTCTGCACGATCCGCCGTGCCGCGACCCCCGGCGTCACGCTCCCTTGACCAGGAACGGAGTTCCCACATATGTCCACCACCAGCAAGCGGATGCGCACGCTCGTGGCTACGGGCGCCATCGGGACGACCATGGCCCTCATGCTCGCCGGCTGCGGCGCCCGAGCCGGCGACGAGACCGCCGCCGGCGGAGCCTCTCCGGCGGCCAGCTGCGTCGACACCTCCGGAAGCACCGTCAAGCTCGGCTTCCTCAACTCCCTCACCGGTGGCATGGCGATCTCCGAGAAGACCGTCTCCAACGTGCTTCACATGGCTGCCGACGAGATCAACGCCGGCGGCGGCATCCTCGGGAAGAAGATCGAGTACGTCCAGGAGGACGGCGCCACCGACTGGCCCACCTTCGCGGAGAAGACCGAGAAGCTGCTCACCCAGGACTGCGTCGCCGCGATCTTCGGCGGCTGGACCTCGTCCTCCCGCAAGGCCGTCAAGCCGGTCGTCGAGAAGCACAACGGCCTCTTCTTCTACCCGGTGCAGTACGAGGGCCTCGAGTCGTCGCCGAACATCTACTACACCGGTGCGACCACCAACCAGCAGATCATCCCGGCGATGGACTTCCTCGCCGCCCAAGGGGTGAAGCGGCTGTTCCTCGCCGGCAGCGACTACGTCTTCCCGCGCACCGCGAACGCGATCATCAAGCTGTACGCGGCCAAGCTCGGCATCGAGATCGTCGGCGAGGAGTACGTGCCCCTCGACAAGGACGACTGGACCAGCCAGGTGGCGAAGATCGTGGCGGCCAAGCCCGACTTCATCTTCAACACCATCAACGGCTCGTCGAACGTCGGCTTCATCAAGGCGTACTACGACGCCGGCCTCACCGCCGCGACCACGCCGATCATCTCGGTGTCGATCGCCGAGGAGGAGGCGCCGGCGATGGGCCACGAGGTCACCGGCCAGTACGCGTCCTGGAACTACTTCCAGTCGCTCAAGACCCCCACCAACCCGAAGTTCATCGAGAACTGGAAGAAGTACCCGAACAGCAGCGGCGTCACCTCCGACCCGATGGAGGCCGCCTACATCTCGATGTATCTGTACAAGGCCCTGGTCGAGGCGGCCGGCTCGTTCGACGTCGCCAAGGTGAACGCCGCGGCGAAGACCAACACGATCACGTTCGACGCGCCGGAGGGCAAGGTCACGCTCGACGGCGACAACCACCACATCTCCAAGCCGGGCCACATCGGCAAGATCAACGCCACCAACCAGTTCGACATCGTCTGGGCCTCCGACAAGGTCATCGAGCCCGACCCGTACCTCGAGGGCTACGACTGGTTCCCGGCGGACATCCGCAAGCAGCTCACGGACGCGGCGGGCTGATCACCCGCGGGGTCGCGTGTCACCGACGGCATGCGGCCCCTCCCCCTCCATAGAGACGCTAGAGAGAGCGAATGCACGTGGACGCACTGATAGCACCGCTGCTGAACGGCAGCGCACAGGGTGCGCTGCTCCTGCTCGCCGCGCTGGGCCTCTCGCTCACCTTCGGCCAGATGGGCGTGATCAACATGGCCCACGGCGAGTTCCTCATGATCGGCGCCTTCGCCGCCTACCTCGTTCAGCAGGTCATCGTCGCCAGCGGTCTGTCGATCCCGGTCGCGCTGCCGGTCGCGTTCGGAGTCGCCGGCCTGTTCGGCCTCCTGCTGGAGGTCACGATCATCCAACGGATGTACCGCCGGCCCCTCGACACCCTGCTCGTCACGGTCGGTGTCGGCCTGATCCTGCAACAGGCCGCACTCCAGATCTTCCCGTCCCAGGGCGTCCCGGTGGAGAAGCCCGCCTGGCTCGACGGGCAGCTGAACATCCTCGGTTACGAGTGGCCGCTTCGGCAGTTGTTCACCATCCTGCTCGCGGCCGTCTGCGTCGCCGCGCTGTCGGCATGGCTCAAGCACACCTCGTTCGGCCGGCGCATCCGCGCGACCGTGCAGAACCGGGACCTCGCCGAGACCTCGGGGATCTCCACCCGCACCGTCGACCGCCTCACCTTCTTCACCGGGTCGGGTCTGGCCGGGGTGGCCGGCGTGGCGGCCTCGCTCATCGGCGGCACGAACTCCCAGATGGGCGCGCAGTACATCATCCCGGCCTTCCTCGTCGTCGCCGCCGGAGGCATCGGCCAGCTCAAGGGCACCATCATCGCCGCGTGGGCGGTGGGTGTCGCCCTCTCGTACTTCGCCTACTGGACGACCGGCAGCCTGGCGCAGGTGCTCGCCTTCATCCTCGTGATCGTCTTCCTCCAGCTGCGCCCACAGGGCCTGTTCACGGTGCGAACCAGGAGTCTGGCATGACCAAGCCGAAACCATGGCTCTCTCTCAGCGGCATCGGGGTGTTCGCGGTCCTGCTCCTCGCGGTCGCTCCCCTGGTGCTCACCGATCACTGGCTCAACAACCTCGGCAAGTACTGCTGCTGGGCCATCGCCGCCGTCGGCATCGGCCTGGCCTGGGGTCGGGGCGGGATGCTCGTGATGGGCCAGGGGGTGTTCTTCGCCCTCGGCGCCTACGCGATGGCCATGCACCTCACGCTGGAGACCGCCGGTGACCGGATCCCGGGGTTCATGGTGCTCTACGACCCACTCGCACCGCTCCCGATGTTCTGGGAGCCGTTCCGCAGCGCCGGGTTCACCCTGCTGGCGATCGTGCTGCTGCCGGTGCTCCTGGCCGGCCTCCTCGGCTACGCGCTGTTCAAGCGCCGGGTGAAGGGCGCGTACTTCGCGATCCTGACGCAGGCGCTCGCCGTCGCGCTGGCCACCCTGATCAGCTCGACGATCCGCGAGACCGGCGGCGACACCGGGCTCAGCGACTTCAAGTACTTCTTCGGCTTCGTGCTGAACGACCCGGCGAACAAGCTGATGGTGTACCTCATCGCCGCCGCGCTTCTCATCGTGTGCCTGCTCGCGGTGTGGCAGCTCTACCGCAGCCGCTTCGGTGAGCTCCTCGTCGCGACCCGGGACGCCGAGGAGCGGGTGCGCTTCCTCGGGTACGACCCGGCCAACGTCAAGCTCGTCGCCTTCGTCGTCTCCGCGCTGATGGCGAGCATCGGCGGAGCGATGTTCGTGCCCATCGTCGGCATCATCACTCCGGCCGAGATCGGCGCCGCCGCCTCGGTCCTCATGATCGCGGGCGTCGCCCTCGGCGGCCGGGCGTCGCTCTTCGGCCCCGCGCTCGGTGCGATGGCCGTCGGATGGGGGCAGTCGAGCCTCGGCTCGACCTGGCCCGAAGGCTGGACCTACATCCTCGGTCTGCTCTTCATCGTCGTCATCCTCTTCCTGCCGAACGGGCTGTCGTCGCTGCCCGCCAGGTTCGCCGCAGCACGCCGGAGACCTGCTGAACAGCCCGCCCCGGCGATCGCCGTCGCAGAACTCGAAGAGGTGCGGTCATGACCGATGATTCGCTCGTCGTCACGGACCTCCACGTCGAGTTCTCGGGCTTCGTCGCGGTCGGCGGCGTCTCCTTCGACGCGCACCCCGGCGAGGTCCGCTTCCTCATCGGCCCGAACGGCGCCGGCAAGACGACATGCATCGACGCCGTCACGGGGCTGGCCAAGGCCACCGGGTCGGCGCGGCTCGGCGAGAGGGAGCTGCTCGGACGGCCGGTGCACAAGATCGTCCGGCTCGGGATCGGCCGCACGTTCCAGACCGCGAGCGTCTTCGACGAGCTCACGGTGCTGCAGAACCTCGACATCGCCGCCGGGCGCCACCGCCCCTCGGTCTCGCTGCTGCGGGCCCGGCGTGGCGTCGAGGAGTCGATCGAGCAGGCGCTGGAGGAGACCGGGCTCGCCGGCGAGCTCGCCACTCCGGCCGGCATCCTGTCGCACGGCCAGAAGCAGTGGCTGGAGATCGCGATGCTGCTCGTGCAGGACGCGAAGGTGCTGTTGCTCGACGAGCCCGTCGCCGGCATGAGCCAGGACGAGCGCACCGCGACAGGCGAGCTTCTCCAGCGCATCGCGGCGAAGCGCATCGTGCTCGTGGTCGAGCACGACATGGACTTCATGCGCCGCTTCGCCACCCGCGTGACAGTGCTGCACCAGGGCAAGGTGCTCTCCCAGGGCACGGTGGCCGACGTTCAGGCCGACCCGAGGGTGCAGGAGGTCTATCTCGGCACGGCCGGCGCCGCCACCACGGCCGCCATGTCGGCCGTGCCGGAACCGGTGGCCGGGACGCGGCAGGGACAGGAGGACTGACATGCTCGAACTCACCGACATCGAGGCCGGCTACGGGCGCACGCGGGTGCTGCACGGTGTGACGGTGCCGTCCGGCAAGGTGGTGGCCGTGCTCGGCCACAACGGCGCCGGCAAGACGACCCTGCTGCGTCTGGCGATCGGCCTCATCAAGCCGTCGAAGGGCCGCGTGATGTTCGACGGCGAGGACGTCACGTCGCTCGCCCCCAACCAGCGCGTCGCCCGCGGCATGGCGTACGTGCCGCAGGGTCAGCAGTCGTTCGGCCAGCTCACGACGCTGGAGAATCTCCAGCTCGTCGCCGACGGGCGCCGGGGCGGCAAGGCCCTCATCGAGGCGCAGATGGCTCGCTTCCCCGCTCTGGAGCAGTTCGCCGCCCGGAAGGCGGGCCTGCTCTCCGGCGGGCAGCGCCAGCAGCTCGCGATCGCCCGCGCCCTCATCACCGAGCCGAGGCTGCTCATCCTCGACGAGCCCACCGAGGGCATCCAGCCCACGATCGTCGCCGAGATCGAGCAGACCATCATGCAGCTGGCCGGCGAGGGCATCGATGTGCTGCTCGTCGAGCAGCACATCGGCTTCGCCCTCGTCGCCGCCGAGCGTTACGTCGTGCTCGCCTCGGGCCGCGTCACACAGACCGGCGAGGGCGGCCAGGCAGCCACCTCCACCGTGCGAGCCGCCATGGCGATCTGAGCAGGCATGACTCACGTCCGCAACGCCGTCGTAACACCGCACCGCGAAATTTGCCCTGTGTCGACGGACAACGCGCGCGCGGCCGCAGAGGACAGCCTCGAGGACTACGCCTTCCGCTATGTGCCGCGCACCTTCCGGCGCTGGAGCGCGGCCTCCGTCGGCGCGACCGCCCTCGGGTCCATCGCGTTCCTCGCCGATTTCTCGATCGGCGCGAGCATCGGCATCGACCACGGCACCCCCAACGCCGTGCTCGGCATCGTGTTCGCGTCGGTCGTCATCGTCATCGTGGGCGTGCCGGTCGCCTACTACGCCGCCCGCTACAACCTGGACCTCGACCTCATCGCCCGCGGCTCGGGATTCGGCTACTACGGCTCCATCATCACGACCGTGATCTTCGCCGGCTTCACCTGCATCTTCTTCGCGCTGGAGGGCGCCATCATGGCGCAGGGACTCCAGGTCGCGACGGGGATGCCGCTCTGGCTCGGCTATCTCGTCTCGACCGTCGTCGTGATCCCGATCGTCATCTACGGCATGCGGGCGCTGGAGCGCCTGCAGTTCTGGACCACGCCCCTGTGGCTCACCCTCGCCCTGTTGCCACTGCTGTGGATCGTCGTCTCCGACCCCGAGGCGGTGCGCGCCTTCACCTCGTTCACCGGCGACTCCGACGGCTCGATCAGTTTCGGCGCCGTGGTCTCGAGTGCGGCCGTGTGCTTCGCCCTGACCCCGCAACTGGCGGAGCAGATCGACTACATCCGCGCCATGCCGCCGCGCACGCCGTCGAACGCCCGCTCGTGGTGGACGTCGTTCGCGTTCGCCGGCCCGGGCTGGGTCGTCTTCAGCGGCACCAAGCAGGTGATCGGCGTGTTCCTCGCCGTCTACCTCCTCGTGAAGGTCGAACCCGCGTTCGGGCACCAGGCGACCGAACCGGTCCAGCAGTTCGTCGTGATCTATCAGACCCTCCTCCCCGACTGGCTCGCGATCGTTCTCGCCCTGGTGCTCATCGTGGTCGCGCAGGTGAAGATCAACGTGACGAACGCGTACTCGGGCTCGCTCGCCTGGTCGAACGTCTTCACCCGGCTGGCGAAGCACTACCCGGGTCGCACGATCTTCGTCCTGTTCAACCTCGTGATCGCCTACGTGCTCATGATGCTGAACGTCTTCACCCTCATCTCCTTCGTGTTGAGCCTCTACGCGAACGTCGTCATGGCGTGGCTCGTGACGATCGCCACCGACATCGCGATCAACAAGTGGGTGCTGCGCGTCTCGCCGCGTTTCCCCGAGTTCCGGCGCGGCATGCTGCACGACTGGAACCCGGTCGGGCTCGTGTCGGTGGGGCTCGCCTCGGCGCTGTCCCTGCTCGCGTTCGCCGGGCTGTTCGGCGCCGCGGTCGAGCCGTTCTCGGTGCTCATCGCGATCGGCGTCGCGTTCGTGACCACGCCGGCCATGGCGCTGGCCACGCGGGGGCGTTACTACCTGCGCCGCCGATCCGACGGCATCGACTCCCCCCGGTTCGACGCCGACGGCAACCCCTCGGGCGAGCGGCTCCGCTGTCATGTCACCGGCTACACCTTCGAGCGGCCGGATATGCTGGCGTCGGCCGAGAGGGGACCGCACGGCGAGCTCCAGTACGTCTCGTCGCTGGCGCTCACGCTCGACGATTCCGATCGCTACGTGCTCCCGCCGGACGGCGCCGGGCCCCCGCACCGGGTGGCCGCCCGAAAGAGGGAGACGTGATGGAGGAGCCGGTCGACACCGCGACCGCGATTCTCGCGAGCGCCGCGGTGCTGCTGCGCGAGTGCACGTTCGACGACATCTCCTATCGTGCCCTCGCCGACGAGGTCGGCATCTCGGAGCGGACGATCTACCGCCAGTACCCCACCCGCGCCCACCTGCTCGCCGCCCTCTCGAACTGGATCGAGCAGACATGCTTCCCGCTGCCGCCGTTCGTGACCGTGCCCGATTTCTGCGCCGCGGTGCACGAGCGCTTCCGCGCCTTCGACACCTTGCCCGCGTACGCGTACGTCGGCGCGCGGGCGTCCGCGATCACGCCGACGCTCGACACCGAGCCGGCCTACGTCACGCGTGCGATCGAGGCGATGCTCGACGTGGCGGCGCCGACGCTCAACCGGCGGGATCGGCGGCGGGTCGCGGCATCCCTGCGCTACTTCTCGTCAGCGATGTTCTGGGCCCGGCTGCGGACCGGCTTCGACATGGACGCCGGGGAGATCTGCGACGCGTTCGACCACGCGGTGGCCGCCGTGCTCGCGAGGCTGCCCGAGGCGACGTGGGCCCCGCGGTGACCGGCCCGGCGCTGAGCGGCACGCAAACGGCGATCCTCGCCGCGTACGCGGAACTGATCGAGGAGCTCGGCAGCGACGACGTCTCGTACCGAGTCATCGCCCGCCGGGCCGGCATCGCCGAGCGCACGGTGTTCCGCAACTACCCCACGCGCGTCGACCTGCTGCTGGCGACCGCCGCCTGGATCGAGGCGACGCTGTTCGCGCGCGAGGAGTCGCACTCGATCTTCGATCTGCCCCTCGCGATCCGCGACGCGATGCAGCGGTACGACGAGCGGCCGGAGCTCGCGCACGTCGTCGCCGAGACGGCGATGCGCGGCGTGAGCGGCGCCGCGCCGTCGCCCGGCCGGGCGCGACTCGAGCAGCTGCTGGACGCCGAGGTGCCCGCCCTCGACGCGGCCCGGCGCCAGGCGGTCATCGCGGCGTTGTCGCACCTCGACTCCGCCGGGACCTGGGTGACGTTCCGCCGCGAGTTCGGGATGGACCGGCGTGACATCGCCGACGCCGCCGCGTGGGCGGCGGAGGCGGTGCTCGACGGCATCCGCGGCCGCGTCGTTCCGGAGCGGGGCGCCTGAGCGAGGGGGCCGCTGGCCGGCCCCCTCACCACTCACGCCTGTGTGGACGGCGCCTGGCCGAGCAGCTTGTCGACCTTCGTGTTGATCTCGGCCACCATCTCCTCGGTGCGGGTGTGCTCGCCGGGAACGTGGGCCACGATCGAACCGGCCTCGGCGACGTACGGCTTGGCGCCGGGCGCGAAGTTGATGTTCCACTTCGTCTTCCACACCCGCTCGGCCGCGCTTGTCGCCGCCCGGTCGATCTGGGCCGCCAGCCACTTCTTGTCGGCGTCGGTGAGTGCCACGGGAATGTCCTCCAGATGCCAGGAAGCGGTCGAGGCTTCGAGCTTCGTGTCGTACGAGGCGGAGAAGTGAGCGTGCTGGGTGTGTGCGTTGTCGCCGCTGTAGGCGCGCTGCCGCCACCCCTGGGACGCCTCCCAGATCCGCCGGTTGTAGATCACGTACCGCAACCGTCTCTCGGCGCCGCCGCGGCAGCGGCCCACGACGTGCTGCACCACCATCTCCATGGTCAAATTCGGTTCGCGCAGGTCGACGTCGAGATCGATCGCGTGCACCTCGTGTTTCGAGTCCGCGTCCCGAATCGGCACCTTGCCGACCTCGTCGTCGTTGTGGTCGGAGACCCGGCCCCGGTGCGCCGTGTCGCCGATGGTTCCGTCACTCGACTTGTCCCGGCCGGGCGCGATGCTGTTCAGCTCCTGGCGCAGCCGGCCCAGGCACGGCACGAGGATCCAGGTCGCCATCGGGCTCCTCTCACTGGGGGAAGGTGCCGCTTCTGCCGCCTGTATATCTCCCGCACCGCCCCGGCGAAATCACCCGATCCCGTGTAAAAGGGTGCCAGATTCGCTCATGGTGACCGCGGTCACCAGGTGAAGCGGCCCGGATAGACCACTTCGGCCAGTTCCTTCTGACCCTCGGCGTTCGGGTGGAAGTAGTCGAACTGGCTCACCATGCCCAGGTCGAAGTCGACCCGGTGCGCGGCCCCGCCGTCCCACCGGCACTTCGTCCCGTACGCCTTGCAGGCCTTCTGCAGTTGGCTGTTGTACGCGTCGACCCGGTCCCGCACCTTCTCCCGCCGCTGCTGGTCGGCGGGCGCCGTGGAGGTCGGCGCGGCCAGCATGGACGGGCAGATGCCGGTCCGGCCCCACATCTCGACGGCCTTCGAGGACTTCCGGCCCACCTGCCAGAGCCGGTACAGATCGGGGATGCTGACCATCAGCACCCGCGCCTTCGGCAGGCCCTTCTTCAGCCGGGCCAGGCCCTCGTCGATCTCCTCGCGGAAGGTCGCCACCGGCGTCATCCCGCTGACGTCCCGGGCACAGGCGTCGTTCGCGCCGATCAGGATCGTCACGTACTCCGGCTTGCGGTCGACGGCCCGCCGCGCCTGTGTGGCGAGCGCGTCGGCCTCGGCGCCGGGATCGGCGAGGTTCTCACCCTTCCCCTTGATCTTCTTGTTCTTGCCCAGGATCCGCTCGTAGTGGCTCTCGATCGCGGAGTTGTTCCCGGTCGACCAGGAGTTGCGGGCGCAGGCGACGTAGGCGAGACAACTGCCCAGCCCGGCGGTGATCGAGTCGCCGAGCGCGACCATCGAGGCCGGATAGCCGGTTGCCGGTTTGCCGGAGGTCTTGGTGGGCGAGGGTTTGGCGTTACCCGCGCCGTCGCAGGCCAGCGCGAAGACGGCGAGCGCGGCCAGGACGGCGACATGCCAGCGGCGAATCATGATCCCCCGATCACTTCGAGTGTCACGGACATTCCTCTCCGTCATTGTTTGCACAGAGCCCGCCGAGTGCCGACACAGTTCCGCCCAAGACTGCCCCCCTAATCTGCTTTGCGGAACCCCACCGGCTCGAGGAGAGAACGCATCACGATCTACGCCTTCACCCGACCGGCCGGGGCCTCCAGCGGCTCGGATGCCGAGATCCCCGCCGGCGGAACGGTGTCCGCGGCGCCCGCCGCCGACCGCTGAACGGGCGGCGCGAAGGTCAACGCACGTCGGCGAGCGGGCGCAGGTGCGCCGGGTCCGCCAGGATCCGGTCCACCACGCCGGCGAAGGCGGCCGCCCGGGTCGCGACGGTCGCCTGCCGGGCCACCACCTCGTCGACGTTGCCGGCGTCCACCGCCAGGCCGGGAACGTACAGCCAGCCCTGCGGGAGCACCTTGCCGCTGCGGGCGTGCTCGGCCTGCAGCCGGCCGGCGACCGCGCCTTTCAGGTAGCTCTCCGGCGACACCAGGACCAGGTCCCCGGCCCGTACCGCCGCGAGAGACTTCTCGTCGATGTCGAAGGCGCCGGCGAGCCACTGGCCGGCGCGTTCCCGGCGGATCCGGGCGAGGTTCCATCCGTCGGCGTCCCCGGTGCCGATGAACGCCAGCGCCGACGAGTTCGCCTTGACCAGGGTGCCCCAGGCGTCCAGGTTCGCCTCGACCTCCGGTTTGGTGTCGAACGGGCCGAACACCGTGACATCGGGCAGTCTCTCCCGGATCTCGTCACGGATGCCGCGGACCCGCTGATCCATCACCGGGACGCCGGGCGCGGAGGTGCCCAGGACGATCTTGCCGGTGGCCTTCGGCGGCAGCTTCTCGATGATCTTCCGGGCCAGCATCCGGCCCAGCTCGTAGTTGTCGTTGCCGATGAACAGGCCGACCCCGGCGGACGGCAGGAGCGGGCTGTCCACCGCGATGATCGGCACCCCCGCGCCGACGGCGGCGGCGACCGGGCCGGTGAACAGGTCCGGGGAGAGCGTGAACACCGAGACGCCGTCGCCGGCGATCTTCACCATCTCCTCGAAGAGGGCCAGCTGCCGCGGCCCGTCGACGATGTTCGGCCCGTCGACCTGGGCGGCCACCCCGTCCACCGCGTCGACCCCCGCGATGAACCCGAGCGACATCTCCTGGGAGAAGTTCAGCTGCTTGTTGGCGACCACGAAACCGACCTTGAGCGGCCCGCCGGCGTCGTCCTGCCGGTCGGTGCAGGACACCGGCAGCAGCAGAACCAGCGACAGCAGAAAGATCCGATATTTCATGGTCTTTCCATGGTGCCGGGATCTTCGTCAACCCGGCGGCTGTTCGGCCGATCAGAACCGCCAGGACGTACGGGGAGGAGATCGGGTGCTCGCGAAGGTGGTCCGTAGCAAGGCGGTGGCGCGTACCGCGGTGATCGGACTGGCGCTCGGTGTCTTCGCCCTGGCCGTGCTGGCCGCGGTCAGCATCACCACGAACGCCCGCAGCAGCAGCCACATCCGGCACGCCAGCGAGATCAGCAACTACTGGTCCCAGTTCGACCTGCACATCAGCGTCGAGGCCGAGGCGCTCAACGACTTCATGGTGGCCGAGAAGTTCGGCAAGGACCTCCTGGACAGCGCCATGAACTCGGCCGCGCCGGACCTGGAGTGGCAGCGGCACAACGGCGACCCGGACGACGTACGCAACGCCGACCTCGCCGGGGACGCCTACACCGCGTACACCCAGACCCTGTTCGAGCTGCGGCGTTCCCGCACGGACCAGGAACGCACCCACGACCTGGCCGACCAGGCCGCCCTCGGCTCGTCGCTGCTGCGCAAGACGGCCAACGCCAACGTCACCCGGCACCGGCTGGCGATGGAGGCGTACCTGGCCGCGGACGCCGAGTTCAACCGCAAGCTCAGCCTGGCCGCCGGGGTGATCTGCGGCGCCGACTTCCTGCTGCTGGTGCTCTGCGCGTCGATCCTGCTCACCCACCAGCGCCGGATCGAGGGCCAGGCGGTGGAGAGCCGGTACCGGGCGCTGCACGACGAGCTGACCGGACTGGCCAACCGGGCGCTGCTCGCCGACGAGATCGACCACGCCCTCGGGATCGCCGGCCCGGAGAACGAGTCGGTCGGCCTGCTGCTGCTCGACCTCAACAAGTTCAAGGAGGTCAACGACACTCTCGGGCACCACGCCGGCGACCTGCTGCTCAAGGAGGTCTCGGCCCGGCTGGTCCGTGCGGTCCGCGCCAGCGACACGGTGGCCCGGCTGGGCGGTGACGAGTTCGCCGTGCTGATGCCGAAAGTCGATTCGGCCGGGCACTGCTCGGAGATCGCCCGTCGCCTGTTGGACGCCCTGGAGGTGCCGGTCGAGCTGGACGGCGTCACCGTCGACATCAGCGGCAGCATCGGCGCGGCCCTCCACCCGCTGCACAGCGCCAGCGGGGCCGAACTGCTCCAGCACGCCGACATCGCGATGTACGAGGCCAAACGCAACCGTATCGGCGTCGCCGTGTACGACCCGCGGGCGGACCGGCACAGCTCCCAGTCGCTCGGCTTGATCGGCGAGCTGCGCCGGGCCCTCGACGAGGACGAGCTGGTGCTGCACTACCAGCCCAAGGTGGCGGCCGGCACCGGCCGGGTGGCCGGGACGGAGGCGCTGATCCGCTGGCAGCACCCGGTCCGCGGCCTGCTCCAGCCGGGCGATTTCATCCCGCAGGCCGAGGAGAGTGAGATCATCGTGCCGCTCACCGACCGGGTGCTGACGATGGCGCTGGAACAGCACCGGCGCTGGCGGGACGCGGGCACGATCCTGCCGGTCGCGGTGAACGTCCCCACGGTCTGCCTGCTCGACCCCGGCTTCCCGGACCGGGTCGCGGCCGCTCTCGCCGCCTGTGACGTGCCGGCCGGGGTCCTCACCCTGGAGATCACCGAGACGTCGATCATCAACGACCCGGTCCGTGCCTCGGCGGTCCTGACCCGGCTGCGGGAGATGGGCGTACGGCTGTCGGTGGACGACTTCGGCACCGGGTACTCGTCGATGTCGTACCTGCAGAGCATGCCGCTGCACGAGTTGAAGATCGACCGCAGCTTCGTCCGGACGGTGACCGATTCGCACGGGGGCACGGCGATCGTCCGGGCGGTGATCGAGCTGGCCCGCGCCCTCGACCTGGAGGTGGTGGCCGAGGGGGTCGAGGACGAGGCGGCGCTGACCGTGCTCGGGGAGATGGGCTGCACGTACGCGCAGGGTTACCACATCAGCCGACCGGTCCGGCCGGACGATCTGATCGCGTGGATGGAGCGTTCGGCGCGGGTGGCCGCGTACCGATGAGAATGATCGTGAATATCGGTTGAACCGGATTCCCGGTGGCGGGGTTCCTCCAGGTGGGCGTGTCCGTGCAGGACGACACATTCACCGAGAGGCAAATAGCATGTACAGCGAGCAATGGCCGCCGTATTCGCCGCAGCCTTCTCCGTCGCAGCCTTCGCCGTCACAGCAGCACGGACGTGCGGATTACGCGCCGGGATACGCGCAGCCCGGATATCCGCAGCCGGAATACCCGCGACCCGGATATCCGCAGCCCGAATACCCGCGGCCCGAATACCCGCGGCCGGAACAGAACCGGACCGAATTCCTTTATCAGCAGCCGGGATATCCGCCGGACCCGTACGGCTACGGACACCCCCGGCAGGACGATGCGGCGGCGATCACGATCACCGCCCGGTATTTCCCGCTCGCCTTCCTGCTGGCCCTGGTGAAGCCGGTGGTGACGGTCGACGGCCGCCCGGTGGCGATGCGCTGGCGGGAACCGGCGGTGGTGCCGGTCGCGCCCGGCCAGCACCACCTGCACGCGCACACCCCCTACCTACTTCCGCGCCGGATGGGCAAGGCCGACCTGGTCGTCACCGCGCACCCCGGCCAGAGCGTGGACGTGGAGTACAAGGCGCCGCTCGTGGTCTTCGCCGGGGGCGCTCTCGGTGCGCCACCGCAGAGGTATCCCGGCACGGCCGCGTTCGTCGCGCTGATGGCGGTCACCATGGTGCTGGGCCTGTTCGGCATCGTCTCCACGGCGCTGGGCACGGGCGGGATCACGGGGTTGCGGCCGGCCGCTGGGCAGACCGCGTCGCCGTCCCCGGTCGTGTCCGACATCCCGGCGCTGCCCCCGCTGTCCACCGACGGCCCCGGCCTGCCGACCGACGTCCCGGACGCGCGGATCCCCGGCCAGGGCGCCCCGGGCCGGACAGCCGGCCAGACCCCGCCGGCGGAGTCGGCCGGCCGGCCGCGGCTGCGGGACGACGCCCCGGCCCGGCGGATCTCCGGTCCCGGTTTCGCGGCGAGTGACCGTACCCGGACCATGGGTTTCGCGGGCTGGCCGTTCGCGTTCCGGGTGCCGTCCGGCTGGGACTGCGACCGGCAGAGCGAGAAACGCCCGGACGCGCGGGTGTACGTGTGCGCCGCCGACGGCGGCACCGACCGCAGCGAAGCCGCCCTCGTGGTGCTGCGCCCCTGCCCCTCGGCGTGCGGGACCGCCCAGATGGACGCGCTGAACGCCGAGTTCTTCCGCCCCACCGACAAGCCGCGGCGCAACGGCGGCGACGCCACCTTCGTCGTCGAGGAGGCGAAGGGCAGATCCGGCGGGTACGAGCTGGCGGTCACCCACTTCTTCAGCTCGACGACCAGCGCCGGCACCGAGAACTGGCAGGTCGGCGTGGCCGGTTTCGCGCCGCCGAACGCCCGGAAGAACTCCCAGCGGATCGTCAACGACGTGGTGAGCCAGACCACCTGATAAATCGTCTACAACCGATTCCCGTGGCACCCCGTTGGAAGGATGAGACAACGAACAGGGGAAGCGGGGGCCATGCCGGACGGATCCGACAGTGACTACCTGGCCTACGTGCACGGGCGCGCCGCGGAGTTGCGGCGTACCGCCTATCTGCTCTGCGGCGATCCGCATCAGGCCGACGACTTCGTGCAGGAGACCCTGACGAAGCTGTACGTGCGCTGGCCACGAATCGCGAAGATGGACAACGTGGACGGTTACGTGCACACCATGCTGGTCCGGGTGTTCCTCGACGACCGGCGGCGGGGGTGGTGGAAGGTCCGGCTCCTGACCGGCCATCCGGAGCCGCCACCCGTCGAGGGCAATCCGGAGGACGGGCCGGTGATCCGCGCCGCGCTGGCGAAGCTGCCGCCACGGCAGCAGGCGGTGCTGGTCCTGCGGTACCTCTGCGACCGGTCGGTCCGGGAGGTCGCCGATCTGCTCCGATGCACCGAGGGCACGGTGAAGAGCCAGACCGCACACGGCCTCACCCGGCTGCGCACCCTGCTCGGCGTTCCGTTTCCCACGGCCGCTGTCTCTCCGGGGCGACGATGAGGGATGGGGACGAGATGAACGATGAGCAGGCCGACCGGCTGCTGCGCCCGTTGCGGCACGAACCGGAAGCGCCGGCCGGATACGACGTGTCGCGGGCGATGGCGGAGGGTCGCCGGCGACGGTCGCTGCGCCGCTGGTCCTCGGGCGCGGCCCTGATCGCGGTGACCTCCGTCACCGCCGGCGGGGGCACCTTCGCGGTCGCCGCCCTGCGCGACGAGAAGCCGATCCCGGCCCCGACCACGACCACCTCGGTGGCCCCCAGCGTGGTGGCGGCCGCCCCGGATTTCCCGAGAGACTGCACGGTCGTCCGGCTGCCCACCGACGGGGTGAAGAAGGCGCTGGTCACCTCGGGTGATCCGGAGGGCCGCTATCTGGCCGGGCGGCTCTACGGCACGTCGGTGACCACGATCATCTGGAAGGACGGAAAGATCCTCGCCCGGCCGGAGATGGACGGCGGCGACGCGAGCTTCGACGACATCAACCGGGCCGGGATCGCGGTCGGGTCGGCCTACGTGGGCGACGAACGGCAGCAGGCGTACGCGTACGCCGACGGAAAGGTGACCGCCCTCGACGGGGAGCACACCGCGGCCTCGGCGATCAACGACGCCGGGGTGATCGCCGGAGCCATCGGCCCGACCCTGTCCGAGGCGCCGGCCCGCTGGGATTCGGTCACCGCGGCGGTGGAGCGGCTGCCGCTGCCCCAGGGCATCACGGTCGGCCGGGCCCGGGCCATCGGCGAGGACGGCACGATCGCCGGCACGGTCGCCAAGGACAGCAGCAAGACGGAGAGCGGCTACCTCTGGGCTCCGGACGGCACCGGCAAGGCGATGCCGCTGCCGACCGCCAAGGGGAAGAAGGCGGACTACTTCTGGCCGACGTCGATCAGCGGCGGCTGGGTTCTCGGCCGGGCCGTCTTCGACACCGAGCAGACACGGGACTTCGCCGCGCTGCGCTACCACCTCGCCACCGGCAGGTACGAGGAGCTGAAGACCTACATGGGTTACGACATGCTCCTGGCGGAGAACGGCTGGATCGCCGGAACCATGGAGCAGCCGATGATCCTGGCCGGTTCCCGGAAGGTGGCGCTCCCCCGCTACGGCAGACTCCGGGACTACCACGTCAGCAGCTTCAGCGCGGACGGACGGGTGGTCGGCGGCTACACCAGCGACTCCGGCAGTGACGGCGTCGGCAACGAGCCGCTGCTCTGGACCTGCCGCTGAAACAGCGCAGGCGGGCCGGGGCCCGCCTGCGCTGTGCCATTCAGGAGATCGCGACGTCGTCGAACCAGACCGTGCCGCTGTTGTCGCCGGACTTGAGGTGCAACTGCACGCTGGTGGCGCCGGCCGGGGCGGTCGCCTCGACGACCAGCTTGGTCCAGGTGGTGTCACCGGCCGGCAGACGGTTCGAGAGGTTCTGGCTGATCCACTTGCCGTTGACGTCGAACCAGCTCAGCGCGATCTCGGTGGTGCCGGTGGCGTCGACGCCGCGGGCGAACGCCTCGGCCCGCCAGCGGTAACCGGCCTGCACCGGGGTGATCGGCGAGGTGACCAGCGACGGCAGGCCGGCCGCGGTACGGGTGGTGCCGGAGAACCGGACCGACCGGCTGCCCAGGCGGGGCATCTCGGTGGTGACGACCGGGATACCGGCCGCGGTGTTGGCCTGCCGCCACGGCGACTCGTTCTCGGCCGCCTCGAAGCCCAGGTTGAGGATGCTGTTCGGCAGGGTGCCGGTGGTCCAGGCGTAACGGACCACGGTGGCGGCGAGCTTGGCGGTGCCGTCCGCGCGGAACAGGCCGAACTTGTACTGCGCGGGCATCGTGGACACCGACGAGTTCGCCGGGATCGCGCCGGCCGCGAAGTCGTTGAGCGTCCACGGCGACACCGAGCCGACCCCGGCGACGGTCGCGGCACGGAACACCCGGGCCAGGTACGCGCCCTGCTCGCCCTCGCTGACGACGGCGCTGCTGACACCGGTCTCCCCGATCACGATCGGGGACGGGGCGACGGCGGCCTGCGCCTTGCGGATCTCGGCGAGCGCCCGCTCCGAGGAGCCGTAGAAGTGGAAGTCGTAGTAGTCGAGCGGGGTCTCGGCCAGCGACGACTTGATCTTCGTCATGCCGGCCGCGCCGGTGCCGCCGTCGACCGACAGGGTCAGCGGCATGGTCGGGGCGAACGCGCGGATCGCCGGGATGAGCTGCTGGACCCAGGTCACGGCGGCGGTGTCGCCGGGCTGGAACTCGTTCTTCAGCTCGACGGCGATCACCCGGGGGTCGTCCACGTACGGCGCGAGCACCGTCTTGGCCCAGTTGATGCTGTTGGTGACCTCGTTGTAGCCGGACCACCAGTCGAACAGGGTCACCTTGACGGTGAGGCCGTGCGCGTCGGCGATGCTGACGAACTTGCGCAGCTTCTCGGTGAACTCCGGCTTCGGCGCGGGCCAGCCGAAGGCCTGCGGGAAGACGATCACCCGGACGTTGTCGGCGCCGAGCTCCGCGGCCTTGGCCAGGTCCGCGTCGACCCGCGCCGCGTCGAACCCGGTCCACATCGCCGACCAGCCGGCGTCCGACGGGTAGTAGTTGATCGACTTGGCGGTCGTCACCGCGGCCATCCGGTCCGTCATGGACGCAGTCTGCACCTCGGCCGAGGCCGGGGCGGCGAAGACGCCGAGGCTCATCAGAACGGTCGAGGCGACGATCGCGGCACGAACACGGAAGCTGCTCATCAGAACGGGGTGCCTCTCGCAGAAGGTTGCTTTTCGGGGGTGACCTCTCATTCGGCGGCCGCGTCGTCTCCTGCAGAATCCCGCTGATCGCATTGAGGTTGCAAAAGGGGTGCCCCCATCGGGGGCACCCCTCGCCACTCACCTCACTCGGTGGCGCCGTCACCTTTCGCCGGCCGGTCGGCGCCGCCCAGCGCGACCCGCGGCAACAGTTGCGCGGCGAGCAGGGTGGCCAGCGCGGAGTCGCCGCCGCCGTCCCCGTCGGTGCGCACCACGACCGGCTGCGGCGCCCGGCCGGCCAGCTCGGCGCCGACCTCCAGCCGTCGCAGCGCCAGCTCGTACTGCAACACCGCCCGGTTGTCCCGGTACGCCTGGGCCAGCCGGCGCTGCGCCTTCGCCTCGTTCTCCGCGGAGATCAGTCCGCTGCGGCCGCGCGTCTCGATCTCGAAGCGGACCCGCTGGGCGTTGGTCTCCTGCTCTTCGAGGAGCTGCGCGACCTGCTCCCGAGCCTGGTTGAGCGCCGCCTTCACCTCGACGATCCGGGCGTCACGCACCTTCTTGGCCCGTTCGATGTCCATCTGCAGGCTGTCGATGCGGCGCTTGCGGGTGAGGCCCCACTCCTGCTCGTAGGCGGCGCTCTCCTTGGAGACCCGCTCCCGGGTGGCCAGATGCTGCTGGTACTGGGCGGGCAACTGGACGTCCGGGATGTTGCAGCCGGTGATCCGCACCCCGTACCGGGACAACTGCCGGTTGAGCAGTTCCTGCATGTCGGCCACATCGGAGCCGCGCAGGTCGTACGCCCGCTCGGTCTGCACCATCCTGGCCCGCTGGCGGATCGCGTCCTGCACGGCGCTGGAGAGCACCAGGTCGAAGTTGCCGGCGCCGATGGTGCGCACGAACAGCACGGCGTCGGTGATCCGCAGTTTCATGAAGAACTCGATCGAGCGCAGCGGCACGTTCTCCCGGGTCGGGCAGGCCATGACCGGCGCCGAGTACGGGATCTCGGTGGCCACGTCGACCACGAACGAGACCCGCGACCACGGGTGCCACAGGTAGTGCCGGCCCGGGTCCAGGGTGCGGACGACCGCGCCGTACCGGGTCAGGACGCCGTTGGTGCCCTGCTCGATCTCCACGATGGACGACCGCCACCACCAGAGCACCCCGACGAGCAGGAACAGGACCCCGGCGAGGTACGTCAGGACGGCGAGCGTCTCGTCGCCACGCACCGTGAACATCACGCCGGACAGGATCGCGAGCAGCCCCAACCAGAGCGGCAGGAGCCAGAACAGCCGCCGCCGGTGCTTGGGGATGACGACCGGGATCAGCGTGCCGGCCTCACCGCCGCCGCGCAGCAGCCGGGCGATCTCGCCCCACGGCGCCACCGCCTCGGTGATCACCGAGCTTCGTGCCTTGGCCATCGTCACTCCCCCGCCTCGTCGTCGCCGTCGGCCGCGGCGGCCGGAATGGCCGGCTGGTCGGCGGCCCGCAGCGCGTTGATCTCCACCTCGCGGTCGGCGATGCGTTTGGCCACCTCGCTCAGGCGGGTGCGCATGGCCGCCATGTCGGCCGCGCTGAACAGCTCGTTGCCCCGCTCCCCGACCAGCTCACGCGCCAGTTGCAGCAGGTCGACGCCGGCCGCGCCGTTCGGGTCGGCGGACCCGCCGATGCGGACCAGCCGCGGCAGGTGGTCGGCGACCTCCTCCAGCCGGTCGAGCACCTCCCGCTGATAGCGGTACTCCAGGATCTCCGGGGCCTCGGCGACGGTCACCGCGCGGATGTCCAGAGCCTGCGCCTCCAGCAGCGCGGCGTTGGCCTTCGCCTCGGACTCGGCCGACACGTACCGCTGCCGGGCCATGGCCTGCGCCCGGTTGGTCTCCCGCTCCACCGCCGTGTCCATCTGCGCCTGGTACTGGGCGATGTCGGCCTGGATCGCCGACAGCGTCTCCCGCAGGGTGGCGAGCTCCTTGCTCAGGTCGCCCTCGTCCTGCTCCTTGCGCAGCTGCAACGCGTACTCGTGGGTGTACGCCTCCTTGGCGACCCGCACCATCTCCGGCGCGGCCAGGTCCATCCGGTACTTGCGGTCGGACGGCTCGGCGTGGGTGATGTTGGCGTTGGTCAGCTCGACCGCCGGGCGGAACTGCTGGTTCAGCTGGTCCAGCAGGCGGCCGGTCTCCTCGCCGACCATGTTGTAGATGTCGGCGGCCGCCTGCTCGTAGATCAGGCTGCGGATCGTCTCGCTCACCGCGTTGCCGAGTTTCTCCTCGAAGCCGCGCACCGCACCGAGGGTGTAGACGAACTCCACCGGGTCGCTGATCCGGAACTGGATGAACAGGTCGATCGACGCCTTCACCCCGCCCTTGGTGGGCGCCTCCCGGACCGGGGCGTTGAACGGGTACTCCCGGGTGGTGTTGACGATGTAGGAGACCCGCTTCCACGGGTTCAGCAGGATCACCCGGCCGGGGCCGACGACCTGCTCCAGCTTGCCGAACCGGGTGATCAGCGCGGCGCAGCCGTCCGGCACCATCACCATGCCCTGCCGCCACCAGACGAAGGCGACCGCGATCAGCGACAGCACCCAGTAGTGCACGCCGAAGAACGGGTTGGTCAGCACGTCGCCGCCGGCCGCCGCGACCACGGCCGTGCCGACCGCGCCGATCACCAGCAGCAGCGAAACCGGCAGCATGGTCATCAGCGACCGGCCGCGCGGGATCACCATCGGGCAGATGACGTGCACCTGCTCGCCGCCGTCACGGCGCAGCTCGCTGTGGTTGAGCGCCTCGCCCGCATCGTCCAGCGGCACGGTGCGCTGCTCCATGACGGTGTCGACGCTGCCGCCGATGTCGCGGGCGGCCGGGAAGTCGACCGGGTCGACCCCGAGCGCCTCCTCACCCAGACGGCGCGCCTCGTCCCTCGCCACGGCCCGCGGATCGGCGCCCTCGGCGATCGCGGTGGCGGCTCTCCGTAAACCTTGCTGAACACGTGCCACGACGGTTCACCCTCCCCGATGCTCAGGACCCGAGATGCTATCGACACGCATCAAGCGGGAGGGGCCCGGCCAGGCCGGAATACGCAGGTCGTGGAGGAGTCCGGCGGGGACGGCCCGAAACCGCCCCCGCCGATCGGTCAGTGCCGGTGCAGCAGCTCGTGCGCCCGCCTGATCTCGGCCAGCGACTTCGGCGCCACCGGGACCTCGCTGGTGAACGCCGACACGCCCGCCACCACAGGCTTCGACGGGGTGTAGAGCCACGCCTGGAAGAGGTCGTCCAGGTTCTCCCCGGAGATCTTCTCGGCCAGGGCGATGAACTCGTCGGTGGTCACGTCGCCGTAGCGGTTCACGGTCGGCCAGGTCCGTACGATCGCGAAGAAGTCCTCGTCGCCCACCGCGAGCCGCAACTGGTGCAGGGTCATCGCGCCGCGGTCGTAGACCGCGTCCCCGAACAGCTCGGCCACGCCCGGGTCGGCCGGAGCGGTCGTCCAGATCGCCGCGTCGTCCGGGTAGGTGGCGTACAAGTAGTCGAAGATCTCCTGCGCCGTGCCCTCCTCGTTCTTCTCCGACCACAGCCACTCGGCGTAGCTGGCGAAGCCCTCGTTGAGCCAGATGTGCTTCCACTCGGCCACCGACACCGAGTCGCCGAACCACTGATGCGCCTGCTCGTGCACCACCACCGAGGTGTTCGAGCCGCGCCGGAAGAACGCCGACGAATAGGTCGGGCGGGTCTGGTTCTCCAGGGCGAACCCGAGTGTGCCGGGCGGGGTCACCACGCCGCCGAGAGCCTCGAACGGGTACGGCCCGAAGAGCGTCGACCCCCATTCGACGACCTCGGCGGTACGTTCCACGCTGGACTGCGCGGCGTCCCGGAAGTCCTGCGGCAGCAACTGCGAGTAGGCGTTGTAGACCGGCAGCCCGTCCGCGGAGGTGTCGGTGGTGACGTCGTACTGCCCGACGGCCAGGAACGTCAGGTACGTGGCCTGCGGTTTCACCGACCGCCAGCTCCACCGGGTGTACCCGAGGGTCTCCCGGACCGGCGGGCGCGGCTGGACACCGTTGCTGATCGCCTCCAGCCCGTCCGGCACCGACACCGACACGTCGAAGGTGGCCTTGTCCGACGGATGATCGTTGCTCGGGTACCACCACCAGGCGATCTCCGGCTCGCCGATGGCCAGCGCGCCGTCCGGGGTCCGGATCCACGCGGTGTAACCGGCACCCACCTTCGTCGACGGGACACCCGCGTACTGCACGACGATGGTCAGCGCGCCACCGGCGGGCACCGGGCGGGCCGGGGTGACGACCAGCTCGTGCTCCCCCTCGCGGGTGAAGGTGGCGGGACGGTTGTTGACCCGCACCGACGACACGTCGAGCAGGAAGTCCAGGTTGAGCCGGCTGAGATCCTGCTTCGCGGTGGCCAGGATCGTCGTCGTGCCGGTGAGCCGATCGGTCGCCGGGGTGTAGCGCAGGCGGATGTCGTAGTGGGAGACGTCGTATCCGCTGTTGCCGTAATCCGGGTAGTACTCGTCGCCGACCCCGGGACCACCCGGAGCCGGTGCGGCCTGGGCCGCGACACCGGTCCCCGCGATGGTCAGGGCGGTGGCGGCGAGTGCCGCCACGAGTAGTCGTCGCACGGTCCACTTCCTTTCGTCGGCGGAATCGCTCGCCAACATATCGAAGAACCTCGAACGACTTGTGTCCGGTGAATGACGGACCCCCTTGCTCCCCATGAGATCGTGTCCGGTATGGGAAGCGCGCCTCCAGGGATCGTGTCCGGTATGGGCAGTCCGCTCCGCACCCACGCCATCATCGTCGGCATCGATGAATACGAGATCGGGGCGTCGGCCCGCCTGATCGGGCCGGTCGACGACGCGGTCCGCTTCGCCCGCTGGTTCCTGTCCCACGGGGTGCCGGCGGCGCAGGTGCACCTCGCGGTCACCCCCGGGCTTGCGGCGGTCGACGACCTGACCAAGACCGGAGCCGATGTACGCGGCCCGAGCCGCGCCGAGATCCACCGGCTGCTCACCCGGGACCTGCCCGACTGGGACGGCGACCTGCTGTGGGTGGTGTGGGGCGGGCACGGCGCGATCGACGAGCTGCGGCGGCGGCGCCTCTACTACGCCGACTCCACCCGCGCCGACCCGGCCACCCTCGACCTCGAGTCGGCGATGGCGATGGCGGCGAGCAGCTACGTCCCCGGCTTCGCCAGGCAGATCTGGATCGTCGACGCGTGCCAGACCCACGGCCTCGCGGTCCGGTCCCACTGGACCCCCGGGACCGAGACGTTCCCGGTCGGCGCCCCCGAACGCAACCGTGAGCAGGACGCGCTGTTCGCCGCCAGCCTCGGGGAGCCCGCGATCAACCTGACCGCCGCCCGGACCGGCCTGTTCAGCTCCGAAGTGCTGCGCGACCTGGAAGCGACCGAACCCGGTACGTGGCCGCCGGACATGGAGGCGCTCACCACCCGGCTCCGGGAACGGTTCACCCGGTTGCGGGACTCGTACGAACAGACGCCGACCTACCTCTGGTACCGCAGCCGCGCCGGTGACGAGGGCCAGCTGCTGCAGTCCGGGACGGCGCACGCCGCGCCCGCCCGGCCGTCCGGGCAGATCGACCTGCGGCTGCTCGGCGCCGCGGCCGAGGCGCTGGTGCGGATCGACGAGTTCGTGCGCACCGACGTGCGTGAGGAGATGCTGTCGGTGCTGCGCCGCGACATCTACGCGGCGATCAACCGGCAGGGCAACGCCCGGCTGGAGGCGGTGAGCGTGCTGCGGACCTGCGCCCGGTACGCCGGCGGCATCCCCGAACTGGTCGAGGCGGTCCGCTTCTTCTGCGCCGATCCGGACCGCGCCACCGAGTTCGCCGCCGCCGCCCAGCGGCTCGCCCCTTCCCCCTGATCGCCGGCCGCCTGCCTGCTGGCTTCCTTACCGCGCGCCTTCCCGCTGCCGGTCCGCCGGCCGCCTCTCTCGCGCGTCTTCCGGTTGCCGGCCGCCCTCTCGCGCGCCTCCCGGCTGCCGGCCGCCCTTCTCGCGCGCCTTCCGGCTGCCGGCCGCCCCTCTCGCGCGCCTTCCGGCTGCCGGCCGCCCCGCTCCGTCGCCGCTCGTATTCAGCGGCCGCGGAAAATGCGCAGGAAGAACAGGAACACGTTGAGGACGTCGAGGAAGATCGACGCGGCCAGCAGCGGCGCCGACTCGATGTCGGAGGACCGCCGCAGCCGCTGGAAGTCGAACATGATCAGACCCGCGAAGATCACCAGGCCGAGCACGGAGTAGATCAGGCTGCCGTACGGGATGTTCACGAAGATCAGCACGATGCCGAAGACCAGGTGATCCATCGCCGATCCCCTGGTGATCGAGACACTGTGGCCACCAAGCTGAACCGCCGCACCGATCCGGACACCCTCGGCCAGGGGTGATAACGCCTCCCGTGCCGCGGGTCCGGGACCCGCGGCACGGGACGTCCGGTCAGCTCGCCGGAAGCAGCCGCTCGTCGACGACCGTGGTGACACCGGCCGCGGTGGTGAACCAGGTGGCGTTCTGCGAGTCGGCCGACCCGGTGGCCCACTGCTCCTGCCCGCTCGCCGTCACGAACCGGACCTTGAGATCATCCAGCGGGACCTTGGTGAACGTGTACCGGCCGTCGGCGTCCGTGCTGGTGAACTCGTACACCCTGCCCCGGCTGGTGTAGCTGACGTGCGCGTCGGCCACCGGCGCCCCCGCGGCGTCGGTGAGCCGGCCGGTCAGTGTCGGCGCGACGATCAGCCGCGCGTCCACTCGGGTCGCGCGTCCCGGGGCGACCTGGTAGTGGCCGGCCTGCGCGGCGTCGGTGGTGCCGGAGGGCGCGTACTGACTGGTGTTCCCGTCGGCGAACCGCAGAACGTACGGGGTGTTCGGGCGGACCTTCAGCGCATACCCGCCGTCCGCCGCCGTGAATTCCTCGTACCACAACCGGCTGACGCTGTCGAAGGCGGAGACCGGGACACCCGCGGCCGGCTTCCCGGCGGCGTCGGTGACCTTGCCGCTGATCGTGCCGGCGGCGAAGACCAGGCTGTTCACGATCGTCCTGCGTCCCTCCCGGACCTGATACTGGACGCCCTGCTCGATCGTGAAACGGCGGCCGGGCGCGTATTCGCCCCAGCCTCCGGCGTCGATGCCGACCCGGTACTGGCCGGGGACCAGGCCGGGCAGGGTGAACGCCCCGCTCGCATCGGTTTCCGTGATCAGATAGGTGCCGTTGTCCCGATCGAGCGGCTCAGCCGAGATCCGGGCGTTGGCAAGCACGTGACCGCTGGTGTTGACGACGCGGCCGGAGATGATGCCGCCGTCCGCGACGGCGGCCACGGCGGGCGATGCCGCCCCCGGCGCCACGATCCCGAGAACCGCGAGACCGGCCACGGCCGCGGCGAACTTCCTACGCTGCATGTGCGAGCGTCCTTTCAGGAGACTGATGCCGCCGATGCTAGAAGCGATGATCAAATGATGTCGCCCCACCATTCCTCGTCACCGTTCTCGCCTGCTCCGCGCGGAGCGATGCCGCCGCGGGAATCAGGGTCTGTGCACTTTGTCGACCTTGACGGTGAGCAGGACGCGCTGCTGCGGGCCACCGCCGAAGCCCGGGTACGGCCGGCCGATGTACTTCTGGGACAACTCGTCGATGTTCTCCCGGGCGCCTTCGGTCGTGGCGTCCACGACGCTGCCGCGCAGAGCCCAGGACCGTGACGGCGCGGCCGGGTCGGCGATCCCGATGGCGATGCGCGGGTCGCGCGCGATGTTGCGGGCCTTCTGATGGGTGTCGACCGTGTTGATGAGCACGTGTTCGCCGTCGGTGGAGGCCCAGGTCTGCGAGATCTGCGGCGATCCGTCGGGCATGAGCGTGGTCACGAAGCAGATCGCCTTGGCGTTGAGGACCTCGAGCAGGTCGTCGGGCAGAGCCATGAGGGGCGTACCTTCAATTCTTCTGGTCGTTGTAAAGGTGATCGATGACCACGTCGTCCGGCGAGTCACCGGAGAGATCGGCATGGCGCAGCCCCGCGAGGGCGATCCGGAGAGCGCGCCGCCACAGCTGGGGGGCGGAGGCACGAGAGGCGTCCATCACTCCACCCACCATCACGTGCGCGGCGGCGAAGTCGGCGGGGGTCGCTCCGGCCGGCAGTTGACCCGCGCGGACCGCGCGGGCGATCAGGCCGGCCACGAGCGGGGTCATCCGCTCGTGCGCACGCTGGACCAGGGCGGTGGCCTGATTGCGGCTGCGCAACAGCTCTCCGAGGCCCCGGCTCTTCGCCTCGATCTCGAGTTGCCGCTCGAGGAACCAGGTGAGCCCGGCCCAGGCGTCGTCGTACCGCGCGGCCTGCTCAGCCAAGTCGATCACCGTATCGATGTGCTCGCTGAACAGGGCGTCCAGTAGATCCTGCCGTTGCGGGAAGCGCCGGTAGATGGTGCCCATCCCGGTCCCGGCGGCCCGGGCGATGTCTTCGTAGGAGAC
Source organism: Actinoplanes utahensis (assembly GCF_016862455.1). Classification (GTDB taxonomy): domain Bacteria; phylum Actinomycetota; class Actinomycetes; order Mycobacteriales; family Micromonosporaceae; genus Actinoplanes; species Actinoplanes utahensis. The sequence goes on along the minus strand of NZ_BOMZ01000054.1, from coordinate 1,977 downwards.
GTCCAGACCGGCGGAAGCCATCAGGTCGTACGCCGTGCGCAGCAGCAGCTGACGGTTGCGTTCGGCATCACGGCGCAGAGGAGGGTCGATTTCGGCCACGTACAGACTCTAGGTAAGTGGAGGAAATTTTCCAAGTTGAATTTTTCTTCCACTTAAGGCCTACTATGACGACCCCGACCACCGGACGCCTGGGAGCACCCGATGACAGCCCGCCACACCGACCTCGTGGAGCCGTACCCCATCGCGGTTCCCGAGGATGAACTGCAAGACCTGCTGAACCGCCTCGCCGCCACCCGGTGGCCGGACCGCGAAACCGTCCCGGACGCCGGCCAAGGCCCCCAGTCGGAGCGCATCCGCGCGCTCTGCGACCACTGGGCCACCGGCTACGACTGGCGACGCACCGAGCGAGCCATCAACAGCTTCGGCTCATCCCGCACCGTGCTCGACGGGATCGACGTCCATTTCCTGCACGTGCGTTCGGCTGAACCCGGGGCGGCACCGCTGCTGCTGTGTCACGGCTGGCCCGGCTCGATCCTGGAGTTCCGGCACTTGGTCGGCCCGCTGACCGATCCGGTCGCCCACGGCGGCAACGCCGAGGACGCCTTCCACCTCGTGATCCCCTCCATGCCGGGCTTCGGCTTCTCCGGCAAACCCACGACGACAGGCTGGAACATCTCTCAGGTCGCCGACGCATGGATCACCCTGATGCGACGTCTGGGTTACGACGACTGGTTCGCCCAGGGCGGCGACTGGGGCGCGGCCGTCGTCGAACAGATCACCCGCACGGCGCCGGAGAGGTGCCGGGGAGTGCACTTCAACCTCCCGCTGGTGTTCCCCACCCCGCAGGAGATGAGCGAGGCGACCGAAGTGGAGCAGCAGATGATGGCGCGCGCTCAGCGCTACCAGACCGAACTGGACGGGTACGCCCGAGTGCAGGCGACCCGCCCCCAGACGGTCGGTTACTCCCTCGCGGACTCCCCGGCCGGACTCGCCGCCTGGATCTACACCCTCTTCCAGGACGTGACCGACAACGACGGCGACCCGGAGACGGTCATCGACCGCGACGAGATCCTCGACGACATCATGCTCTACTGGCTGCCCAATGCCGCCGCGTCCGCCGCCCGGCTGTACTGGGAGGAGAGGCAGAGCAGCGCCGAGCACACCGGATCACGGCCACCGAACCCCGTCCCCGCCGGGTTCAGCATCTTCCCCGGCGAGGCCGTCCAGGCATCGCGGCGCTGGATCGAGCGACGCTACGAGACCGTGCTGCACTATGCCCGCCTCGACCGCGGCGGACATTTCGCCGCCCTCGAGCAGCCCGACATCCTCACCGACCAGATCCGGACGACCTTCCGGCCGCTCCGAGCGTCCTGACCAGCCCGCAGGGCCCCGGGTGAAGATGGAGTCAACATACTGCTATTCCACAATCCGAAAGCCCACTGCGGTTTGGCTAAGCCCAGTACCCGGCGGCCGCGCGTGCGACGCTGCAGCGAAACGGCAAGGACGGGGTGCCCTAACGTCCGGGCTATGAGTTACCACTACGAGGTCGTCATCAGTTGCTTTCTCACAGGTCGCACGCCTGAGCCGGTTCTGGACACGCTCCGGTGGCTGTGTGACCTTAAAGTCACGACCTCGGAAGACTCCCCCGAGCTCTCGCCCGGGTTTGATCCGTCCGGTCTCCACGACGTCCCGGACGATGACGAGGACTTCCCGTACCAGACGTTGCGGCCCGATCCCGACAGTTACCTAGCCGGTGGTGAGATAGCTCGGCTACGGTCCCAGATCCGCGGCTTCAACGAGTCGGGTGACGTCGTCGAGTGGGGCTTCTACGCGCGCACCCTCGTACTCGATGACGACATGGGCGAGATCTATCGAATCCTCGAGCTCATCGCGCCGTACGTCTCCGACGACGGCTACGGCGGTCATGAGCGGGAGCACTACGACTCCGACCAGGTGTCCCTCTACCTCTTCAGCGGC
>NZ_BOMZ01000053.1 GCF_016862455.1 Actinoplanes utahensis | reverse complement strand
GTCGGCTCTCATCTCGTCCCGGATCCAGGCAGCAACGGAGGTATGTGCAGGGGTCCAGCCGAGTTGCCGGGCGCGGGTTGCTCGTATCCGGCTGTTCGATCCAAGAGCGAACCGGGCGAACCCCGCGCCCCATTCCTGCGATGCCTCGGCGAGACTCCAAGGTTGGACGGGCCCCAAACCGAGGCGGTCCGCGATCGCGGCCCCGATCTCGGCGAACGAGGCCTCGCCGGCCTCGACGAAGTAGAAGCCGGACGCGGTCTGATCGGAGAGGACGCGGGAGTAGAGCGCCGCCACATCGTTGATGTGGACGGTCGACCAGCGGTTGTGACCTTGCCCGACGACGCGCACGACTCCGCTGGCACGGGCCTGGTTGACCAACGGAGGGAGGAGCACGGTGTCCGGCCGGGGTTCCCGTCCGGTGCCGTAGATCAGTGAGTTGCACAGGACAACGGTTCGTATCCCGTCGTCTGCTGCGTCGACCAGCATGGTGTCGATCGCGAAGCGGGCCTGCCGGATGGGATGGGAGCCGGCGACGACCTGTTCGATGTCGTCGTGGACTTTCCGAGCGGTGTATTCGCCTTTCGCGTCGTCAGCGATGAGGCTGGATCCGCTGGTGTGCACGAGTGGCTTACCCGTGCCGGGTAGGGCTTGCAAGAACGTCTCGACCGCGCCGCGGTGATCGCTGTTAGCCGCGTTGACCACGCCGTCGGCGAGGTTCGCCTCTGCGGCGAGCAGGTCAAAGTCGTCGAGATCCCCGTGTACCGGGGTGACGCCGGCCTGGGTGATCAGTGGCTCGTGGGCCGGATCACGGATCAAGCCCCGAACGTCGTGCCCGTCGGCGACCAGGCGGGTGGCGACGGCACCACCGATGTAGCCGGCCGCGCCGGTGAGGAAGATCTTCACGATTGTCCCTTCGAGGTTGCTGTCAGTGGATCGATCCGCAGTGCGCCGCCGGTGAACAGCGCGAGGGCGATGAGCGGGAAGAGGGCAGTGGTGAGGAAGGCCCCGGTGTAGCTGTGGCCACCGCCGATGACCACGGACAGGCCGATGGCGCCGCCGAGTTGCTGCAGGCCCTGCAGCAGGCTTGCGGCCGCAGCGCTATTGCCGTCCGGGGCCTGCCTCATGATCATGCCGGTGACCGGGGCGAAGGTCAGGCCGGCAGAGATACCAAGGACGATCGACGGCAGAATCAAGGCGGTGACGGCAGTCGAGTCGTACACCGCCCATGCCATACCGGTGATACCGGCCGTCAGACCCCCGATGCCGACCGATCCGATCAAGCGTTCGCCGTGTCGCGTCACCAGGAGCGGGGTGAGCTGATTGGACAGGATCAAGGCGAGGGTGTATGGCATCAGTACCAGGCCGGTCTGCAACGGCGTATAACCGAGCCGCTGCTGCGTCACCAAGGTCGTGAAGTACAGGTAGCAGACCTGCCCGGCCGGGATGAGAAGCATGGCCAAGAGTGGTCCGGCCGTGCGCAGTGAGCTGAAGAAGGACAGCGGCATCACCGCGGCCGGGTTGCCGCGCTCGACCGCGATCAGGGCTGCGAGACTGACGGCCGCAACCGAGAGAGCGATCATGACCGGAGGGTGCGTGACGCCCTCGTCTGCCATCACGGTGAAGCCGTAGACGGCCGCCGCCATCGCCAGGGTCGAGGTGAACGCTCCGCCGGCATCCAACTTCTGTGACTGCCGTGGAAGCTCCTGCAGGAAGAACATTCCGCCCGCGATGATGGCGACACCGATCGGCACGTTGACGAACATCACCGACCGCCAGCCGAAAGCTCCGGTGAGCAGGCCGCCGATGATCAGCCCCACAGCAGCACCGGATGCGGTGGCCAGCACGAACAGGGCCATCGCCCGTGCCCGCTGCGGACCCGGTTTGGTGATGGCGGTCAGCAACACCAGCACACTCGGCGCAGCCAGTGCCGCACCGGCACCCTGGAACGCCCGCGCGGCGATCAACATTCCAGGCGAGGATGCGAGCCCACCCGCTAGCGACGCGACGACAAAGACTCCAGCACCGGTCAGGAGGGCTCGGCGGGCGCCGACCAACGCTCCGATCCTGCCGCTGAGAAGGATGAGGCTGCCGAAGAACAGGGCGTACACCGTCACCACCCAGCTCATCCGGCAGCGGAGAAGCCGAGTTGTGCGCCGATGCTAGGAAGAGCGACGTTGACGATGGTGGTGTCGACCACCAGCATCATCTGGGTCAGGAACAGCACGGCCAGGCGGCCGGCCATTGAGGGGCGCATTCTTACTCCAGGACATCGGGGGATCGGCCCAGCGTGAACGGTGGGCCGGCGATCCCTGGCAAAATTTGCTGATCTGTCAAACTCGAATGATGTCTGTCGTCGAGGAGACTCTGCGCAACCTGGCCCCACGTCTGAGAGCGTTACGGCAACGTGGCGGTGCGACCCTTGCCAACTTGTCCTTGGCCAGTGGCATCCCGGTCAGCACCCTGTCTCGGCTGGAGAAGGGTCATCGCCAGCCCACACTCCAACAGGTGCTCGCTCTGGCTGAGGCGCATGCCGTCTCGGTCGACGAGTTGCTGGGCGGGCCGTCCACAGGCGACGCCCGCGTCCACCTGCGGCCGGTGGTACGCAACGGCAAGACCCTGATCCCACTGACCCGCAGACCCGGCGGCATCCAGGCCTACAAACTCATTCTGCCCGGCGAAGGCTCACCCGCGGTGCCCGAACTGACCACTCATGACGGCTACGAGTGGCTGTACGTCCTCAACGGCGAGTTACGACTGATACTCGGCGAACAAGAGATGCTGCTCAAGCCGGGCGAAGCCGCAGAGTTCGACACGCGGGCACCGCATTGGTTCGGCGCCGCCGGTACACAGCCAGCCGAGATCCTCGCACTGCTCGGCAGGCAAGGCGAGCGAACCCACATGCGCGCGACAGCGACCATCAAGATCTCACCAGTTCGTGACCCAGACCGGTGACCTGTGGCCTTCTGCGCCCAGGACAGCCAAACACCTCTGGCTCGTACTCGATGGCGATGAGGCCGGCGCAATCGATTGGCGGCGCTGCGGTTCGGCTGCTGGAACAGAATGTTGATCAGGCGGCGGATCTCGAGACCCTCAGGCTGACCCGTCAAGGCCTCGTGCCATCCAGCCCGGTGTATCGAAACGGACCGAACCCGCGCCTACCAGTTTTGCCAGCTGTCCCTCGAAATTCGCGAACTCGGCAGTACCCAGCTGCCGTTGCCAGCGGATACGCAATTCGTCGAAGATGGCCTCGCCTTCGCGCATGACTTCGAATCCGAGCGGAGTGACCTGTAGGCGTTTGCGGCGGGCATCGTGGGGATCGGGTTCGCGAATGACATACCCGCGTTCCACAAGAACCGCGATGGTCTTGGCCGCTGACTGTTTGGCGACGGAGAGGTTTCGGCCCAGGTCGGACGCGCTGTCGGCTCCGGCCGCGATGGCGCGCATGGCGAAGTCGTGGACGGGCCGTACGTCCTGGTAGCCCCGACGAGCGAGCTCTTCGGTCGCGGCGTCGACGAGGCCGCGAAAGCCACCCAGCAGCAGCAACGCGAGATCAGCGCCAGAACGAGACATGCCAGAAGGTTACGACACCACATCTGGACAAGGACAGCCAGGCTGTCTATCGTCGAGATCGACAGCCAGGATGTCTTTTTAAGGGACACATGACTTCCGCCCGCACGCCCCACGGCCTCACGCACCACCGCGCTGACGTCAACGGCACCAGCCTTCACTACGTCAGCGCCGGCGCTGACGGCTCACCGATCCTGCTGGTCCACGGCTTTCCCGAAAGCTGGTGGGCATTCCACAAATTGATTCCCCTGCTGGCCGCCACCCACCGGGTCTTCGCCGTGGACCTGCGCGGCTTCGGCGACTCCGACAGCGGTCCAGGCGCCTACGACAGCGCGACATCAGCTGCCGACCTGCACTACCTGATCGCTCACCTCGACGTTGGACCCGTCCATCTCACCGGACAAGACATCAGCGGAGCGACCGTCTTCCGCCTGGCCACCATGTACCCCGAGCAGGTACGCAGCCTTACCGCCATCGAGATGGGCCTTCCCGGTTTCGGATTGGAGGCGCTGGCTGACGTAACCCATGGAGGCGCCTGGCACATCGGCGCCCTGGCCGCCCCAGGCGTCCCCGAACTATTGCTCGCCGGACGCGAGAAAGAGTTCCTCGACCGATACGCCTTCTCTTCGATGGCCGCTGTGCCCCAGGCGATCGGGGACACCGACATCGAGGAATTCTCTCGCGGTTACAGGCGATCTGGTGGCTGGCGCGGCGCTACCGGCCTTTACCGATCGATGCTGCAGGAAGGTTCCGAGATCAGGAAGCTCGCCGAGTCACCCGGTCTCCACCAGCCAGTACTCGCCGTCGGCGCCGGAGGCGGTCCGTTCACCTGCAACACCATGTCACAGGCGGCATCCACGGCAATCAGCCACGTCCAACTGGCCAATGTCGGCCATTACGTCGCCTTGGAAGCTCCCGAGGAGTTGGCAGCAGCCATGCTGAGCTTCGTCGACAGCGTCGATCAAGTGTCACCCAGCTCGAGTGCGCGGAGTTGATCAGGCGGGTCGACGAGTCGGCGCGGAGAGGGCCTGAGGGCTCGCGCCGGACCCGGCAGGAGGGGTGAAGACGGCCCTCGCGCCCGGAGGGCCGTCTTCGGGTGGGCTCAGGTGGTGTAGTAGCCGGCCCGCAGGTCGTCCAGGAGGCTGGGGCCGGTCGGTTCCCAGTCCAGGAGTTCGCGCGTGGCGGTGCTGGAGGCGGGCTGGTCACCGCCGACCAGGGCGCCGAAGGGGCCCATCCGTTCGGGGTCGATCGGACCGGCCGGCAGACCGGTCCGGGCGGCGATGATTTCTGCGATCTCCCGCATCGTCACGCCCTCCTCGGCGACGGCGTGCAGCACGCTGCCGGCCGGCGCCTTCTCCAGCGCGAGCCGGAACAGGTGTCCGGCGTCGCTGCGGTGCACTGCGGGCCAGCGGCTGCTGCCGTCGCCGACATAGGCGGCGACGCCGAGCTGGCGGTCGAGTCCGACGAGCATGGCGATCAGGCCGTGGTCACCTTGTCCGTGCACCGTGCGGGGTAGGCGGACGAGGCCGGAGCGGATACCCCGATCGGCGAGCGCGAGAACGGCCTTGGCGGTGGCTGCACGGGGTCCCGCCAGGCCGGTGGAGCCCAGTTCGTCCCGCTCGGTGGCGGCCCGGCCGCCCTCGACCGTCGGGGTGCCGGAGGCGGCGAACACGGCCTTCCCGCTGCTCTCGAGAGCTTTGCCCAGCTTCTCCAGCAGTTCCAGCTCGTTCTGGACGGTCTCTGCGAACTTGGTGAAGTCGAGGGTGAATGCCAGGTGGGCGACCGCGTCGGCCTGCTGGGCGTGCTGCACGATGAGGTCATGGTCGGACATGTCGCCGAGGACCGGGGCGCCGCCCGCGGTGGCGACCTTGGCCGCCGAAGCCTCCGATCGGGCCAGGCCGACGACCTGGTGACCTGCTGTGACCAGCTCCTCGGTCAGAACCGTTCCGATCCAGCCGGAAGCGCCAGTGATGAAGACACGCATAAGTGTTCCTGTCCAGGAGGTTTTGCGGGTCCCATAGCCGCAGAAGCGGACGAGGGGTCCCACGACAGCCATATGATGTGACTGTGTTCCATCACCCTAAGCGATGAAACTCGGTTACATCAAGAGTTCGATGCGACCGAGTTACATCACTTATGATCGAGTCATGGCCAGATGGGATCCCGATGCGCACGGCCGGCTGCTCGCCGCCGCTCTCGACCTGTTCGCCGAGCAGGGATACGAGCAGACCACGACGGCGCAGATCGCTCAGCGGGCCGGCCTGACACGAACCACCCTGTTCCGCCTGTTCAAGGACAAGCGCGAAATCCTGTTCCAGGGTCAAGGCGCCCTCATCGACGCGGCCGTCGAAGGCATTCGCGACGCGCCCGAAGAGGCCTTGCCCGTCGAGGTGCTGAAAGCCGGGATCACCGCGATGGCACGCGTTCATTCTGTCGGCCAGCAAGAGGTCGGCAAGCGCCTGATGCGTCTGCTTGTCTCCAGCCCTGAATTACAGGAGCGAGCCGCCTTCAAGCGCTCCTCCATCACTGAGGCGATAGAGGATCAGCTTTCCGCCCGCCTGGGCGACGCCCGGCTGGCAGGCATCCTGGCAGACGTCGGGGTGCGGTCCTACTACGCGGCATACGAGGCATGGACCACCCTCAGCAGCGACGATTCCCTCATCGACCTGATCCTGAATGAACTGTCCGGCTACCGGGCCGTTCTGCGAAGCGACCAGTGGTCCTAGGCGATTAAACCCTGGCGGTAGGCGTAGACGACCGCCTGCACGCGGTCACGCAGGCCCAGCTTGGTGAGGATACGCGACACGTACGTCTTGACGGTCTCCTGGCTGATTACGAGCGTCGCGGCGATCTCAGCGTTGGACAGGCCGTTCGCGATCAGGCGCAGCACCTCCAGTTCGCGCGGGGTCAGCGCGGGGTCGCCCGTGGCGCCGTGCGCGGGCCGGATGCGCGCCGCGTACCGGCCGACGAGCTGCCGGGTGACCTCCGGCGCCAGCAGTGCAGCCCCGGTGGCGACCGTGCGGATGCCGTGCAGGAGCTGGGCCGGCGGGGCGTCCTTCAGCAGGAAGCCGCTCGCGCCCGCGCGCAGCGCCTCGTATACGTACTCGTCGAGGTTGAATGTGGTGACGACGAGGACCTTGACGGGGTCGGCGACGCCGGCGCCAGCGAGCAATCGGGTGGCCTCGATGCCGTCGAGCACCGGCATTCGCACGTCCATCACGACGACGTCGGGCCGTACCCGGGCGGTCAGGTCGACGGCGGCGCGGCCGTCGGCGCACTCGCCGACCACTTCCATGTCGGGCTGGGCGTCGATGATCGTCGTGAAGCCCATGCGGATCAGCGCCTGGTCGTCGCAGACCAGCACCCGGATCGCGGCCGGGACAGGGGCCGTCACGACGGGCTCCCGGCGGGGATGCGGGCCCGCACGACGAATCCGCCGTCCGTGCCGTGGCCCGCGCTGAACTCGCCGCCGAGCACGCCGACGCGCTCGCGCAGCCCGGCTAGTCCGCGGCCGCTGCCGCCCGGGGACGCATGCCGTACCCCCGCAGCCTCGGTGCTGACCTCCACCGTCGTCCCACCCGGCGTACGCCGCACGTGGACGATGGTGCGGCTGCCGTGCGCGTACTTGAGGGCGTTCGTCAGTGCCTCCTGCACGACTCGGTACAGCGCAACCTCGGTGCTGCCGGCCGTGTGCGGGGGCGTGCCGTCCTCGGTGAACTCGACGGGCTGCCCGGCCTGCCGGGTCTGCTCCACCAGGGCGCGCAGCTCCCCGACGGACGGGGTGCGCGGCTCGGTGCCGTGCTCCGGGTTCAGCAGGTCGAGCAGGTTGCGCAGGTCGGAGATGGCGCGGCGGCCGGTGCCGGTGATCGCGGTCAGGGTCTGATCGAGGCGTTCCGGGTTGGCGGTCAGGTAGCGGGCCGCCTCGGCTTGCACGACCATGGCCGTCACGTGGTGAGTGACCACGTCGTGCAGTTCCCGGGCGATGCGGGCGCGCTCGGCCGCGCGGCTCGCCTCGGCCACGGCCCGGCGGCGTTCCGCCTCGGCGACGCGGGCGGTCCGCAGGTACGAGCCGCACCACCACAGCACCGCCATGCCTGCATAGAAAGTGGCGAAGCCCGCGGGGCTCTCGGACGCGCCGTTCCCGGTGAGCGCCACGGTCAGCAGCACGTACGCGACGGTGACCAGCACGACGGTGGTGCGCCGATACTGCTGCAGGTGGGCGCCCGCGCTGAACAGGGCGATGGTCAGCGCGGTGGCGGCGAGGGTGTGGTACCCGCGGAGCTGGTCGGCGGCGAACCCGAGTGACACCAGCGCCAGCCCGGCGGAGGGCCAGCGACGGCGGATCGCCAGCGGCAGGCACTCCACAGCAACGACGGCGATCCCGAACGCGTCCATCGGCCGGGTGGGCACGTCGCCGATCTGGGTGCCGTGGCTGTTCACCGCAGGTACCAGCGAGGCCAGGGCGAGAGCCAGCGCCAGGGGCAGGTCGCGGACAGGGACGGGGAGCCTGCGCCACCACGCCGCAACCCTGCCGACGTCGATCATCGGGCAACCGTAGCGTAGGCGGCGACGCCGGATCCTCGGCTACCCGGCCGTACGATGTGACCGCGGCGGTGAGCCATGACCAGGAAGATCAGGGTCAGCAGGGTGCCCGCGCCGACCGCTGCCACGCCGCCCTCGGGGCCGAACTCGCCGCCGGTGAACAGCTCCGGGCCCGTGATCGTGACCTGGATCAGGCCCTGGCCGAGACCGTTACCGGACGACGTCAGGGTGAAGACACCGGCAAGCAGGAAGTTCCAGGCGAAGTGCAGGCCGATCGGCACCCACAGGTTGCGGAAGGCAGCGAAGCAGGCGGCCAGCATGAACCCGGCTTCGACGGCGATGGCGAGCGCACCCCACAGGGTGGCGTTCTCGTTGAACAGGTGCATCGCGCCGAACGCCACACCCGTCAGGGTCAGCGATAAATAGGTGCCGAGCCGCTCCTCGACGATCCGGAACAGCACACCCCGGAACAGCACCTCCTCGGTCACGGCGGCGGCCGCCATGAACCCGAAGATGCCGAACGTGTTCGACACCGAGCCGGCGCCGACGAAGTGCACGTCGCCGTTGAAGGCCAGGTTGACAGCGACCGACGCGAACATCGCAGCGCCGATCAGCGCGCCCGCAGCGAACCGCGTGCCGCCGCCGGCTAGTTCGGAGACGTCGCGATGCTCGGTACGCCGCACCACCCAGCGGTAGGTGAGGACGGTCAGGACCGCCGACACCAAGCCGGCAGCAAGGGTCAGCCATGGATTGTCCTGCACCGCGGCGGTCGCCTGGCCACCTACCACCATGACCGCCAGCACGGCCAAGCACTGCTTCACGAAACGCATAACGGCTCCTTCGCCAGAGCGGCCGGGCACCGCGCTGGGAAAATGCTATGGATCAACAAGCCAGAGATCGTCACCTCGCAGTGGACACCTGCGGGTAGCTCGCTCGAGGGACAAAGAGCCGGTACCTGCCAGGTCCGGCCGATCATCAGTGCCGCGATGGGCCCTCCCATGTGGCATCGCAGCCCCACCAGCTTCGCGCCTGCGACAACGCCCGGAAGATCCTCGCGGCACACCCGAACCGCAATGCAAAGGTGAGACGGACCATGCGAGTACGAGCCCAACCAGAGCTTGCCGACCGGTAGTGCGGCACGACGTCGGGGCCCCTGCCGCAGCGACTGCTGCCCCCACGACTGAGCCAGGACCTGCACTGCGGAATCTCGCGCAGCCACCCGGGAGCGCCGCTGGCGGTGACCGCGTACAGGATCAGGTAGCCGTCCCGGCCGACCTGCTCGGCCCAGCCTGTATCGAAGCGCGGCGTCAGCCATGCCGGTGCGGCCGCCGGCCAGGATCTTCAGGGCGCCCGCAGGGTCTCGCCGACGAACTTCACCCGGCTCAGGGTGCGCCGGGCGAAGTTACGGTGTACACCTTGAGCTCGCAACCGTCTGGCCCGAGGCCACGGGCCGACATCAGTGTGGCGGACCTCCTGTCCCTCGTGAGAGGGACAGACGAGTGTCCACTGAGTGGTGACGTTTTCTATCATCGATCTCTCTAGCGTCGTCGGCATGAGGAAATCACTGGTGACCGTCATGGTCGCGGCGACGATAGCGGGAGCCGCCGTCGTCGGTATCGGAGCCGCTCAGGCCACGACCCCCAGCTCGCTGACGCCAGCCGCGTTCCGGCCGAGCCTGAGCGCCACTCTGCAGGCCGACGCCGATGGACTGCGCAAGTACGGCGCACCGGGTGTGCTGGTCGCCTTGGACACCTCGCGCGGAGACGTGCAGGTGCGCAGCGGATACGGCAACGTCGCAAAGCGCGCCCCGATCGCGTGGGAGGCGAAGTTCCGGATCGGCAGCTACACCAAGCCGTTTGTGGCGGCGACTGTGCTGCAGCTGGTCGGCGAGCGCAAGCTGTCGCTGGACGACAAGGTCGAACGGTTCCTGCCCGGCCTGATCCAGGGCAAGGGCAACGACGGCCGGAAGATCACCGTGCGGCAGCTTCTGCAGCACACCAGCGGCCTGCCCGAGTACACCAACGCCATGGCCGCTCTGGGCACCGAGGAGGGATTCCAGCAGTCGCGCCTGCGTACCTGGACGAACGCCGAACTCGTCGGTCTTGCCATGCAGTTCCCGGCCGACTTCGCGCCGGGCACGCGGTGGAGTTACTCCAACACCGGCTACGTCGTCGCCTCGATGATCATCGAGAAGGTCACCGGCCGGACCTGGCAGCAGGAGGTCCGCAACCGGATCGTGCGGCCGCTCGGCCTGCGCGACACCTACCTGCCGAGCACCACCCCGACCATCCCCCGCCCACACCCGGTGGGCTACCAGCGGTTCCCCGGCCCGGACGCAACACCGGAGGATCCCCGCTACGGCGAACCGATCGACGCCACGCTGTTGAACCCGTCACTGGCCGGCCCCGCCGGCGAGATGATCAGCACCGCGGACGACGCCAACACCTTCCTGCGGGCACTGATCACCGGCAAGGTACTCAAGCCCGCCCAGCTCGCCGAGATGCTGCGCACCGTGGAGACCGATGACAGGCTGCGAGCCAGGTGGCCCGGCGCTCGGTACGGCCTGGGCATCGTGTGGGCGGACAACTCGTGCGGCGGCTACTGGAGCCACGGCGGCGACATCCCTGGCTTCATGACCCGCAACGGCGTCACCCCGGACGGTTCCCGCAGCGTCACCGTGTCTATCAACACCGACTCGCTCAAACCGGACCCCGGCGTGCCGATGCCCACCGTGGACATCACCACCGACCTGGTCGACCACGCCCTCTGCAACGCCCGCTGAGCCCGTTCGTCAGGTGGAGCCGCGCCTTTCCGATCGACGGCGCGGCCCACCTGACGATGTCGGCCATCGCCGAGCAAGGACAATTGACATGAGAAAGCTGCTCATCGTTCTCACCTGCACCGCTCTGCTCACCGCGGGTGCGGGGGTCGCCAACGCCGACGTATCTTCCCAACCCGCCTCGTCGTCCGGCTGGGACGACATCACCCGCGAGCAAGTACGGATCGACCTCGGCCACGGCTGGGTCACCAAGGCCGAACTGACCTATCCGAACGCTGCCCAGGGACGCTTACCGCTGGTCGTGTTCCTGCACGGCAGCGGACGCAACGATATGAACCAGACGCTGCCGGGCGGCAAGGGCTCGACCTTCGTAGGGATTGCGCAGGCAGCCGGCCGTGCGGGCTACGCGACCTTGCGCTTCAACAAGCGCGGGGTAAGCGACATCGGGCCCATAACCACCACTGATACCGCCCAGTTGGAGCCGAAGCGCCCCTACGACCGGACCCAGCAGGACGCTGCCACGGTGCTCCGGTTCGCGGCCAAATCACCGCGAGTGAACCCCTCGAAGATCTTCCTGATCGGCCACAGCGAAGGCACCAACGTGGCCGCCAACCTCGCCGCCGACCCGCACAATTTCGGCATCCCGAAACCGGCCGGGGTGGTCGCGATGGCAGTCCTCGGCAAGCCCGTCAAGCAACTCCTGACGTTCCAGATCTACGGTCGCCTGCCGCTGCAACTACACGACGAGTTCGACATCGACGGCGACGGCCGGCTGACCGCCACCGAAGCCACCGACGGCCTGGTGGGCCAGCCGCAACCGGTCGCCGACCTGTTCCGCTCCGTCCTGCTCGACGGCAAGATCGTCAAGGCAAGCACCGACCGAAACCACGACGGTCAGATCGCCATCGACACAGAGGCCGGCGCGGTGCTGCGCACGATCACCGGAATCGACGCGTACCCGGCCATCCCCGGCCTGGACCCCTTCCTGGTCAGATACATCCAAGACCTTGCCCGGTTCCCGGACGCTGGGAAGGCACTGCCCCGGTTCTCCGGCCCAACGCTCTTACTCAACGGTGAGAACGACCTGGAAACCCCGGCCCGAGCAGCGCTCACCGCAGACGCCGCCATGGCAGCGGCCGGCAACAAAGACCACAAGGTGATCATCTACCCGGGCATCGGGCACACCATGAACATGTCGCCGAAGTTCGCCGACGAACTGGGCGAACCAGACCCACGGGTGATCGCGGAAGTTCAGGGATGGCTCGAGGCGCATCGCTGAGCTGTTCAAACGTTCCGCTGGGGCATCGCCACAGCGCGCCGTCGCCCACCACGCTGGTCATGTTCCGGACCGGCGCCAGTGGGCGAAAGTCCGAATCGGCGATGCCATGTACGGCTTTGCCAGCCGCGGCCGTGTCGCCTTCTGCCCGCGAACATCAGCCTGCGGCTACTGGCCTTGAACCTGTGCTGACGTTGTCAGCCGAGTCAAACGGAGAACGATATGCACACGTTGGTCATGACCGGCGCTACCCGAGGGATCGGATGGTTCGCCGCTGCAGCCCTGCTGCACGACGACCCGGAGCTCCGGCTCGTCGTCCTGGCACGGGAGTCCACCAGCGCGGAGGCGGTGCGTGAGTTACGGGCCCACGACCGGGTCACCGTGGTGGACACCGAGCTGGCAAGTATCGACGGTGTCGAGTCGGCCGGCCAAGCCGTGGGTGCCATGCTCGACTCAGGGGAACTGCCGCCGCTGCGAGGTTTCGTCGGCAACGCGGGCGTCCAGTTCACCGATGCCCTGCACACCACCCCGGACGGCCTTGAGACCACGTTCGCCGTGAACGTGCTCGCCAACCATCTGCTGCTCCGCGCACTCGAATCCCGCCTCGTCAGCCCGGCCCGGATCGTGATCACGAACAGCGGCACACACTTCGGGGACCTGCGGCACACATACGGCCTGACCCCGGCACCACGCTGGGCCGACCCGAGCGTCCTCGCCCAGCCAGGCGCTTTCCCGTCGCCGGGGACAGCCGCGGCCGGGTACACCGCGTACGCGACGAGCAGACTCGCGGCGATCTACCTGGTACACGAGTGGGCGAGGCGCTTGCCCCACGGCGTCGACATCGTCGCGCACAGCCCCGGCCTGGTCCCCGCCACCGGGCACGGCCGGCACGCCAAACCCTTCGCCCGATTCCTCAACGACCGGATCGTGCCGTTACTTACGGTGACGCCCGCCATCGACAACGCCGCGACGGCTGGGCGCCGGCTCGCCGCCACCGTCACCGGACGTACGCCTGCGCCGTCCGGCTCGTACGTCGACCGCATCCGCGTCACGCCCTCCTCGGACGAGTCCTACAACGTCGAGCGCGAACGCGCCTTGTGGGACTACCTCGAGACGGTGCGGCTGCGCAACGTCAACGGGTGATCGGCGTGGCGCGCGTCCACGGCTTCCGCAACTGGGAGCTGACGCTGCACCTGGCTCGAGTTTCAGTGGTCGTTGCAGGATCCCGGCGCGCGACGCAATTGCCATCGCACTGACCGACATGCTCCGCGACCACGTCATCCGCGCCGACGACGTCGACCGGCTAGCGACGATGGTCCTTCGCGACAACGCCATCCAGCTCTACCAGCTATAAGCAGCGATGGAGGTGGGCTGCCGCACACGCCGAAGGTCTACGGACGCAGGGTAGTTCATCGAGGGTGCGTTTCGTCCTGAGTGAGCTGCGCGATGAGCATTGAGCTCTTTCCAGTTCAACTTTGCGGCTCGGCCGTCAGCGTTGGGCGCGCTGGTCGTAGTCACGCTGCCGGGCTTGGATCTCGGGTGCGTGGGCGACGGTCCAGTCGTAGAGCCCGCCGAACGGTTCGCGCAGCGATTCGCCGAGCGCGGTCAGCGAGTATTCGACGCCGACCGGCGAGGTCGGCAGGACACGACGTTCGACCATCCCGTTGCGCTCGAGCCGCCGCAGGGTCTGGGTGAGCACGCGCTGGGTCACTCCCTCGAGGCGACGCTTGATCTCGTTGAACCGGCGCGGCTCGGCCAGGACCGCCATCACCATCATCGACCACTTGTCGGCGATTTGATCGAGGATCGACCGGCTCGGACAATCAGACCGGAACACCAGCTCATCCTCGGCGATGGCCTGGTAAACGGCCTCAGAAGTAGCCATGGCGGTATCCTCCGCGTTCCTTGGGATGCCCGAAGTGCGTTATTGACGCTGGTCCGAGCCGGAATCAGTCTAGGTATACAGCAGGAACCAAGGTCTTGCTGTATACCTAGGGAGACAGCAGTGGAGCACACCACTTACCAGACCTTGCGGGTCAGCCAGAAGGACGCAATCGCGTACGTCACGATCGACAACCCGCCGATCAACATCCTCAGCGTCGCGGTCATGACCGACCTACGGGACCTCCTTGCCTCGCTGGCCGGCGACGACACCGTACGAGTGATCGTATTCGACAGCGCCGACCCGGACTTCTTCCTCGCTCACGTCGACATGACCGCCACTGCGCAGGCCCTCGCCGGGCTCATGGCGGACCTGCCGGAAGGCGTCAACCTCTTCCAGGCCGTCGGAGAACAGCTACGCCAGCAGCCTCAGGTGACCATCGTCAAACTCGCCGGCAAGGCGCGCGGCGGCGGTGCTGAGTTCGTCGTAGCCGCCGACATGGCGTTCGCCGCGATCGGGCCGGCCGGACTCGGCCAGATCGAAGCGCTCATGGGCATCGTCCCCGCCGGCGGCGCCACTCAGTACCTCACCGAACGCGTCGGCCGGAACCGCGCGCTGGAGATCGTGCTCGGCGCCGACCTGTACGACGCCGAGACCGCCGAACGGTACGGCTGGATCAACCGCGCGCTCCCCGCGCACGAACTGGACGCGTTCGTCGACCGGCTCGCCGGCAATATCGCCGCACTGCCCGACGATGTCATCGCCGCGGCCAAACAGGCTATCGCCCCCCACAATCACGCCGATGGCCTGGCCCGGGAGAACGACGTGTGGGCCGGGCTCGTCTTCCGTCCCGCCACAGCGCAACTCATGAGCGCGGGACTGGCCCGCGGCGCCCAGACCCGGGACGGCGAACAGGACCTCGAAGCGCTGTTCCGCGGACTTCCTGGATAACCTGAGCCTGGACGTTCGCAGGGTGCGTGTGCGGCCCCCTGCTGCCGACCATCGCTCTCCTCCCGGACCACGACCTCAGCCCCGTCGCCCGGCAGTGGCTCCTCGAACACCTCGCCACACTCCAACAGTGGTACGTCGACCTACCCGCCCGCCTGCGGCCGCCGTTCACGGCGACGCGTAGGGGAGCTGGCAGCCTGACCGGGACGACAACACTGCCGGGTGTCACACACAGTAATCGGTACAGGCTTCGGGTCCGGCCGTGTTTCGCGGAGGAAAGTCCTGCTCAACCCCAATCCACTACGGACGGAACACGTTTGCGACACGCGATCACCATCCGATCACCACAATCCCATCAAGTGGGACATTCTGGACCAGAAATGGGAAACAAAAAGGCCGTGACCCTTGTTTCCGCAGGTCACGGCCTTGATCTTTGGTGCGCCCGAAGGGACTCGAACCCCTAACCTTCTGATCCGTAGTCAGATGCTCTATCCATTGAGCTACGGGCGCTTGCCTTGTTGCTCAGTCAGCTTACAACACCGACTTTCGCGCGGAGACTCCGGGATTCGAACCCGGGAGGGGCTTTAAAACCCCAACCGCATTAGCAGTGCGGCGCCATAGACCAGACTAGGCGAAGTCTCCCCGGTGTCCCGAGGGCCACCGGGGCTTGACAATACCGGACCTCGTGACGGCTGCACAAAGAGGGCGGCATCCGGCACACCGGAGATCTTCGCGAGTGGTCGCGAACAGGCGAAACGTCGCGGAGAGGGCTAGGCTTCCTGCGATGGAGGAGAACACGCGCCGGGAGGCTCCGCGGGCTCGCGATCCGCGTAGCCCCTTCAGCGCGCCCGAGCAGAAGCCCTCCGCCGAGCAGCCGGCCGCGAGCCCCGCGCGCCGTACCGCGCCGCCGGCGGTCACCTTCCAGCCACCGAAGCCCGGTCCGGGTGCCGAAAGTCACTCTTCAAACCCCTCTTCGGGTACGGGGCAGGCACCCCCGCAGAAATCCACACCCGCACGCCGCACCCCGCGGAAGGACGAGCCCCGCCCGCCGGCGCCGACCGCGGCCACGGTGCCGCCCCAGCCGTCCCGCCGCCCGCAGGACTCCCCGCCCATCGACCCGACGGCGGGAAACCCGACGGCTGGCGAGCCGACGGCTGGCGAGCCGACGGCTGGCGTCGAGCAGCAGCCCACAAACAGCGCGCCTGACCGCGCGTCCGCTGAAGATCCGCCCGAGCAGACGCCTGCTGGAAAACGGCCGGGCCGGTCCCTCCCGGAGAACGGTCCGGCACAGCGGTCCGTGAGGAAGGCAGCCACGCCCGCCAAGCGCGCTCCGGCAAGGAAAACGACCCCCGCCGCGAAGGCAACCCCCGCACCGGAGACCCCCGCGAAGAAGGCGGCTCCAGCCAAGAAGGGCACCCCGCCGCGGAAAGCCTCCGCCCGGAAGCCGAAGGAAACGCCGCCGCCGATCGCGACGGCTCCGCTGGGTCCAGCAGCATCCACAACGCCCAGCACCCCACAGCCGGAGGGAACCGAGACACCGCAACTCACACCCCCGGATTCGCCGAAGACGAAGTCGACCGCGGCACCCGAAGCGGTGCCAGAGACGGCACCCGAAGCAGGCACCGGATCGATCGCGGCACCGGAGGCAGAGGTGATTGCGGCGCCCAAGGCCGCGCCGGAAGCAGCGGTAATCGCAGCGTCTGAGACAGCGGAGACCAAGGCGATCGCCCCACCGGAAGCAGCGGTAATCGCAGCGTCTGAGACAGCGGAGACCAAGGCGATCGCCCCACCGGAAGCAGCGGTGGTTGCGGCACCCACGGCGGCGCCCGAGGCGGCATCCGAGGCGACGCCGGAAGCGGAGACGGCCGCGGTGGAAACGGCGACGGCGGAAACGGTGACGGCGAAGGCGGCGGAAACGGTGGCGGCGGAGGCGGCGGTTGTTCTGCGGCTGCCGTCAGTGGCTCCGCAGGTTCGGGTTCCGGTGGGGAAGCGGTTCGAGTCGCTGGCGGAGGAACTGCTGGCTGAGCCCTCCCGTACCCCCGAGATCCTGGCTCTTGCCGCCGTCGAGGCGATCGGGCCGCGAGCGAAGGCCTGGGCCGCCCGCGCCCGCGACACCTATCCCACAGCGTCCCCGCAGGCGCTGGCCCGGCTGGCCGCGCACCGGTTCACCCGGACCGCCGGCATGCGCGGTGCTCTGGGCGCCGTCGCCGGCCCGTTCGCACCTGTCGCGTTGACCACCGCCATCGTGGTGACGCACGCCGAGCTGGTGTTGCACGTGGCGGCCGCGTTCGGGATGGATCCGGAGGATCCGCGGCGGGCGAAGGATCTGCTGAGGCTCGCCAGTCCGGGCAGTGGGCCGTTCGTGGCGTGGGCCGCGTTGTGGCTCGCTAACCGGGCGCTGCCGGGCGTGAGTCTGGTCACCGCCGTGCTGGGCGCCCGGGCGACTGCCGGGATGGTGGCGGCCCGCGCGCAGCGGTTCTATGCGGAGGATTCGAGCCAGTCGAGCCAGGATGCGGGCAGTAGTTCGTAACCGACGAAGGCGACGATGTCGAGGAGGCTGTGCGCGACGATCAGCGGCATGACCCGCTTGGTCCTGAGGTAGAACAGCGCGAAGACGACGCCCATGATCGCGTTGCCGATGAAGGCGCCGAAGCCCTGGTAGAGGTGGTAGGAGCCGCGTAGCACGGCGGACGCGGCGATGATCCACACCGGGGACAGGTCGAGGGAGCGGAGCCGGGTCATCAGGTACCCGACGACGATCACCTCTTCGAGCACCGCGTTCTGCACGGCGGCGAGGATCAGCACGGGCAGGGTCCACCAGTAGGCGTCGAGGCCGGACGGGCGGATCTGCGCGTTGATGCCGAGCTGCAGGGCGGCGTACACCAGAAGAAGCCCCGGAAGCCCGATCCCGGCCGCGAGGCCGGCGCCCCACCCGATGTCGAAGCCCGGCTTGCGGAAGTCGATGCCGAGGTCGCGCGGCCGGATGTGATCGCGCCACAGCAGGAACAGGGCCAGCATCACCGGGATCAGGGCGAAGAAGATGCCCAGGAGCTGGTAGGTGAGGTCGAGGTAGGGGCGCGGGGAGACGGTCGGGTTGAGGGTGGCGGTCTGTTTGGCGAGCGGCGCCTCGGCGGTGAGTTTCGCGGTGAGCGAGACGATGGAGTAGATGGCGGACTGCCCGAGCGACAGCAGCAACACGATGGTGATCTCGGTCCCGTACCGCGGACGGGTTGACTGCTGCTGTTCCTCGACGCTCACCCGACAACTGTAGGCGAGGCACAAATTCGCCCATTTCGGCAAACGGCGCGCCGGGCAGGGTGGCGAATCGCACTTCGGGTGCGTCGTGTTCCCGACTGTGCTGACCACCCTGAATGACATGGGAGACCTCGCACGCTTGCTCAAGGAGAGCTGGAGCCTGGTCGAGGAGCATCAGGACAAAGTCGCGGGCTATTTCTACGCGCGGATGTTCCTGTCGCACCCCGACCTGCGTGATCTGTTCCCGGTGCAGATGGATGTGCAGAGGGCCCGGCTGCTGGGCGCGATCGTGACCGCGGTGCAGACGCTCGAGGACCCGGAGCGGTTCGACGACTATCTGCGGGCGCTCGGCCGGGACCACCGCAAGTTCCACGTGGAACCGGAGCACTACGAGGTGGTCGGCGGGGCGCTGATCGAGGCGATGCGGGCGTTCGCGGGCGAGGAGTGGGGGGTCGAGTACGACCAGGCCTGGGCCGACGCGTACGCGGTGATCGCCTCGAAGATGCTGGCCGGTGCGGACGCCGATCAGAATCCGCCGTACTGGTACGGCGAGGTGGTCGCGCACGAACGCCGCTCGCAGGACATCGCGGTGTTCACGGTTCTGCCGTTGCAGCCGCTGGAGTTCCGGGCCGGGCAGTACCTGAGCCTGGAGGCCCCGCGTTACCAGCCGCGGCTGTGGCGCACCTACTCCCCAGCGAACGCGCCGCGCCGCGACAACACCCTGGAGTTCCATGTGCGGGCGGTGGGCGCGGGCTGGGTGTCGAGCGCGCTGGTCCGCCGGCTGCAGGTCGGGGACATGGTGAAGCTTGCCGCCCCGATGGGTTCGATGACGCTGGACCGCAGGTCGACCCGGGACGCCGTCTTCGTGGCCGGCGGCACCGGTCTCGCCCCGATCAAGTCGCTGCTGGAGGAGCTGACCCGGTACAACCGGACCCGGTGGGTGCATGTCTTCTTCGGCGCGCAGAACCGGGAGGATCTCTACGACCTGGCCGACCTCAACCGGCTGGCGGCACGGTACCCGTGGCTGTCGGTGGTCACCGCGTGCAGTGACGATCCGACCTTCCCGGGGGAGCAGGGCGACATCTCGGACGTGTTGGCGAAGTACGGCCCGTGGAAGGAGCACGACTTCTTCGTCTCCGGGTCGGGCCGGATGGTGAAGGCCACCCTGAAGACCCTCGCCGAACTTCAGGTCCCCTCAATCCGGATAAAGTATGACAGCTTCTCGGAGTGAAGCGGCTAGTAGTCCCAGGGGCGGCCGGTCTGCTGGTACTCCGCGACCGGCAGCAGGCTGGCGTCCGTCTGCATCCGGTCCACGTACAGCCGCCCCTCCAGATGGTCGATCTCGTGGCTGACCAGCCGGGCCAGCCCGCGCTCGAACGTCGTCACCACCCGGGTCCCGTCGAACCGGGCGTGCTCCACGTCGATCCGCAGCGACCGCGGCACCAGCCCCCGGTAGTCGAAGAACGACAGACATCCCTCGTACTGCTCGTCGCACTCGGTGGACTCCCCGACGACCCGCGGGTTGAGCAGGACGACCGGATCGATGTCCCGCTCCGGGGGACGGACGACGGCAGCCGCCACCGGCACGCCGATCTGCGGCGCGGCCAGCCCGACCCCCTTGCTGAACTCGTGCAGGTCGTCGAGCCGGCCCAGCGAGGTGAGCAGTTGAGTGACCGCGTTGCGGGCGGCGGACGCCTCACGGGGCAGCTGGAAGTGGCGGGCCCGCTGCCGGAGCAGGTCGGACCCGCGCTGGATGATGCCGATGCCGCGCATCCGATGCGAGGCCCGTGGCAGGGCCGGTTCCGGCGGCCCGACCTCCTCGTACAGCGGGGCGCCGGCGCCGCGGTACCGCCATTCCAGCCGGTACCGGGCATTGAGCAGGGGCGCGTCGGTGGACCACTCGAAAATGGCACGACCTCCCTCGGTGCGGCGTTCCAACGGGGTCCGGACGGGCACCTCGGCGTTGAGCGATGCCTCCACTCCCCAGACCTGGGGCTCGAAGCTCTCCGGGAAATCCAGCCGGACGGTGAGCGAGCGGGTCGGCAGCCGGACGGCGCGCTGGAACCACTGGCCCCACTTCTTCTCGTCGACCGTGTACGCGTACTCGATGATCGTCCGATCGCCGGGGTAGAGCGGGAACTGGCCGCGCTCATTGGCGAACATCAGCCAGATCTCCTTGGACGCGTCCCGGTCGAGCTTGACCCGCCACTGCATCGGCTCGGCCGCGTCGCCCTCACCGGCGAACGCCCGCACGTCCATCTCGTCGAAGTCGAGCGGGTTCTCCCGATGGTGCCGATTCGAGCCG
Source organism: Actinoplanes utahensis (assembly GCF_016862455.1). GTDB lineage: Bacteria > Actinomycetota > Actinomycetes > Mycobacteriales > Micromonosporaceae > Actinoplanes > Actinoplanes utahensis. The sequence continues at coordinate 20,703 of NZ_BOMZ01000053.1, read as the reverse complement.
GCCGGGTCGTGCGGGTACCGGTCGACGGCGACCTTCGCCAGGTAGCGGGTGACCGGTTCGACGCCGGCGTTGTAGAGCCAGCGCCACACCCGGCAGCGGTAGGCCCCGCCGGTGTAGGCGAGCTCGGCGACCTCACGTTCGACGATCAGGCCGGTGCCCGGCGGCAGCCACTGGACGGGGATGGGCGGTTCCCGGTGCATCCCGGCGTTGCGGGCGTGCCGGAGTTCGTCGTACTCCTGGAATCTCTGCCAGATGGCGCCGCCGGCGCCGAGCACCGCCTCGGCTCTGCGGGCGAAGTCCTCGGTGGGTTTGTGGCGCCGTCCCTCGACGTGGCTGACGTAGGAGGGATCGAAACCCATGCGCGCGGCGAGCTGCTTCTTCGTCATCCCGCGCTCGGCCCGCCATTGCGCGAGCACCGTGACGAACTGGTCTGCTGCCCGTTCGATGGGCGAGGTGGTCATCACGGATGTCCCCTTCGCGACGGCATGTTCAGTGTCACCGCGAGTCCCTGTCGCGAAGGAGCTAGTAGCGACTTGCCGACAGATACCTTGACGAATCCGGCAGCGCCAGCACGCTACGTAAAGTAATCATTACCTAGGGCATTCGCCCGAAAGATCCCCTTGCCCAGTGTGGTTAGGCTACCCTTAACCGGGTACCGTGGGTCGTCGACGAGCCCAGCCGCTCCACAAGAGCCCGGCTCGCCCCACCTACTTCAAGCAAGTCCATCCGCAAGGAGAATGCGGTGACTCAGCGACGAGTGCCGCGGGCAGGCGGACACCCGTGACCAGCCCCACCATGGAGCTCACGCAGATCCGCCCCCGGCCGTTGGCGCCGGTCACCGCGACCCTGCGCGCCATGTTCGGCACCAGCACCGAGATCCCCGGCCTGGCGCCCGGCCTCGTGGTGCCCGACATGGCCGGCTGGACCCCCACCGCCCGCCTGACCGACGTCCACCTGGACACGCTCCTCGACGCCGCACGCCGCCGGTGGAACGCTCAGCCGCACGCCGCCGCCGCGCTCGCCTGGAAGGCGTACACCTACTGGCTCACCCTCCCGGCCGTCCTCGGCTGGGCCTCCGCACGCCGGGTTCCGCTGCTCACCGCCACCGACGCGGTCATGCGCTTCGACGACCCGCGCCCGCTGATCACGCTCGGCATCCGCCGCGGCGCCACCATCGCGGTCCTGCCCAACGACCCGCTGGCCCTCTCCGGGCGCCCGGAGGTCCGGGTGGTCTCCGACGAGGACGCGCTGCTGGCCGAGTTCCGCCGCAGCATCCTCGACGAGCACCTCACCCCGCTGCTCGACGCCGTCCACGGCCGGGTCCGCCTCGGCAAACGCACACTGCTGGGCTCCCTGGCCTCCGGCGTCGCCTACGGCGTGCTGCGATCCGCCGACGCGGTCGCCGGCCCCTCCGCCGAGACCATCGACCGGCTGCTCACCGCCCTCGGCGTGCGCGACCTGATCGAGCTCCACCCCAACAACCAGGGCCGGCTCGACGTGCGACGCAAGACGTGCTGCCTGGCCTTCACCCTGCCACAGCCCAAGGTCTGCCCGGGCTGCTGCATCAAAACCCCTTAGTGGTACGGGCCGAACAAGGGCACCGTGACTCTCCGGAGCGGCGTCGGCGGCCCATCCGCCTTTGCCGCCCGCTGCGGGCTGAGCGCGGTGGTACAGGCCACCCCCGGGAGCGTGGCCCCCACCCGCTAGGAGTCGCTGGTCAGCACCGCGTCCGGGTCGTCGACGAGGGCCCGCACGTCCCAGACCCACGCGCCGCCGATCCAGGTCGGGCGGAAGCCCAGCAGGTCGGACATGGCGCGCAGCATCTCGATGTCCCGGTTCTGCGGGGTCAGCACGACCACCCCGGCCTTCCAGAAGCGGAGGTCGGCGAGCGCCATCTCGCGCCGCTCGTCGGTGATCTCCGGAACCGGGTTGCCCTGCCGGATCGAGGAGATCAGACCGCTCGTCGGGCGCCACGGCGGGGAGAACATCGCGGTCCGGTCGGACGGGTCCTGCGGGTTCTGGTTGGGCAGCAGCGCGTACGCCCCGGCGATCCGCATGTCGTGCCCGGTGTAGGCGGTCCAGCGCAGCGGGTCGGGATAGCTGCTGTCCGGCAGCGGCAGAGCGACCATGGTGTGCCGGTCGTCGAGGTAGGCCCGCCAGGCCCCAGACGTGACGAACTCCGGCACCGGCTCCATCGGGACCGTCGCCAGCGGCCGCGGGATCAGCGGCACCAGCGCCATCGCCACCGCGGTGATCATCGCGACCCGGACCGGGCCGCGGGCGGCCGGCTGGGTGCGCATCGTGTCGGCCGCGCGCTGGCAGCCGAGCGCGAGCACGATGCCGACGATCGGGGCGATCGCCATCGCCCAGCGGGTCGGCACCGCCGAGTTCAGCACCGGCAGGTGGTGCAGGAACGCCCAGATGCCCGGCACCTCGGTGTCGACACCGTTCAGCACGATGGTCGGGCCCAGCGACATGGCCGCGAAGAGGATCGCGATCGCGCCCAGCACCAGCACCGCGGCCGAGCGCCGCAGCCAGAGCAGCAGCCCGAAGAAGAGGACGATCAGGCCCCAGCCGAAGAAGGCGTTCTCCTCCGCGGGGTTCTGGGTCAGCAGGGCGGCGGTGGCGGGGTCGCCGGCCACCGAGTGCCGTGAGTAAGCGGTGAACGAGGCGAGGTCGGCCCCGAAGCCCCGAACGAACTCGGCGAGACCGTGGTAGGCCTGCGGGCCGAAGAACTGGACGCTCAACGGGTAGGCCAGCACGGCCAGGGTGGTGATCGCGGTGATGCCGAGCGCCCGCAGGAACGGCAGGACCTCGCCGCGGTGGCTCCTGCGCCGGACCACGGCCATGACCGCGCAGAAGACGCCGAGGCCGACCGCGGTCATGAAGAGGACCTCGAGGTTGATGAACGCCTGCCAGACCAGCAGGCCGGCCAGGATCAGCCCGTTGCGGACCGCGTGCCCGCGGACCCGGAGCTCCAGGGTGCGCCAGATGATCAGCGGGACGAGGAACTGCGAGACGATGTTCGGGTGGCCGCCGGCGTGCGAGACCATGCTGGGGGCGTAGGTGCAGACGAGCGCGCCGACCCAGGCCGCCGCGCGGGAAGCGACGAAGCGGCGCGAGAGCACCAGATACCACGAAGCCCCGGTTAATGACAATGCGCCGGCCAGGAATACGTTGAAGGCCACATGCGGACCGAACAGAAGAGTGATCGGCGTCAGTGGCAACGAAACGGCCAACACCGAGGTGTTGGCCATCATGTTCACCCCGTCGGGGTAATTCAAGCGGTCCGAGAAGAACGGATACGCGCCATCGGTGAGCACTCGTGCACCGTGCGCCAGCATCCACTCGAAGAAAGCCTGATCCTGCGGATCATCACGCAGTTCATGATCAAGATTGAGCCACAACGGAGCGGTGAGCAGGAACGCAGCGATCATGAAAGTGGCGAGTGCGACGATGTCCTGCCACGTCAGCAGACGCCGTCTCACCTGGGGTTTGACGGTCTCCCTGGGCGGGACGGAAACCGCGGAAGCGGTCACCGCGACGTTTGCCTCGAGGGCTATCAGCTCCGCATCCAGGTCGTCTTCGGCGGTCACCCGGCCGCGCGACAGAACGTTCTCGTCGGTCGGCTGGCCTGTCGAGTCAAAACCCGTAATCGTCATAGCATCGGCGAGCCTAACCGAGGTTTCGCAGATGCCAGCGGTGTGCGCCCCAGGCGTGATAGAGCCGATATGTACGCGTGTTTTCCGCGTGTCCGGCGAACCGCCCAGACTGTGGACTTCCGGTGAGGTAACCCATCCGAGCACCCGGCCCACCTATGTCTCAATCAGGCCAAAAAATCAGTGGTGACCAGTGCCCAACTTTCGGATAGGCGCGTCAGATGGTTAACTTCAGCGGTCCCGCTGTCAGCTCAGATCGGCAAGATGAGGGAACCTCACCTATGGCAGACATCACTGGAGACCAGCGGATCCAGTCCGAAGTGCTCGAAGGCCTCGCCATGGCCGTGAACCACCGCCGGTGGTTCGTCGAGCTCGCTCTCCCCTACCTCGGAGACAACCCCATCGAGATCGGCAGCGGCCTCGGGGATTACGCGATCGAGTGGGCGGAGCACCTGCCGAAGTTCACCGCGACCGAGGCCGATCCCGACCGGCTCGTCCTGCTCAAGGAGCGGATGGCCGAGTTCGCGAACATCGACGTGAAGCAGATGCTGCTTCCCGCCCAGGACCCGCGCGGGGAATACAGCGCGGCCGTCTCCTACAACGTGCTCGAGCACATCGAGGACCACGTGGGCGCGCTGCGCAGCATGAAGGAGCTGGTGCGCCCGGGTGGCCGGGTGATCATCATCGTGCCGGCGTTCATGTTCGCGATGAGCCAGGTGGACATCGCCACCGGGCACATCCGCCGCTACACGAAGAAGACGCTGGGCGCCGCCTTCACCGAGGCCGGTCTGGAGATCGAGAAGCTGCACTACGCGAACGCGCTGGGCCTGCTCGGTTACTACACCGCCACGAGCATCTTCAAGCTCGCCCCGAAAGAGGGGCCGATGGTCAAGATCTACGACACCTTCGTGCTGCCGGTGACCAAGGCCGCGGAGCGGGTCGTGCGGCCGCCGTTCGGCCAGTCGGTGTTCTGCGTGGCCCGCGTCCCCGGCTGACCGACCAGACCAGGTTCCGCCTCCAAGCGAAACAAGGCCGCCGGCGATCAGCCGGCGGCCTCATCCGTCTGCGGGCCCGTCAGCCGCGCACCTGGAAGGTCGGGCGGATGGTGGCCCGGGCGAGCGTGTGGAACGCCAGGTTGAACCCGACGTAGGCCGGCGACGCGTCCGGGGCCACCTCCAGGCGGTCGACGTCGATCGCGTGCACGGCGAACACATAGCGGTGGGCGCGGTCGCCGGGCGGCGGCGCGGAGCCGCCGTAGTTGCGCTCGCCGTAGTCGTTGCGCACACAGAACGCCCCGTCCGGCAGCGGGTCCACCCCACGCTCCAGCGCGGTGACCGTCACCGGCAGGTTGACCAGGACCCAGTGCCAGAAGCCGCTGCCGGTCGGCGCGTCCGGGTCGAAGCAGGTGACCACGAACCCGCGCGTCTCCGCCGGGAAGCCGGACCAGGCGAGCTGGGGCGACAGGTTCTTCCCGCCCACACTGGTGTGCACGTACAGCTCGTCGAGTGGCTGCCCGTCCGTCATGTCCGTGCTGGTCACGGTGAAGGCCGGGACCGGCGGCAGGACATCGTACGGATCGGGCGCCAGAGCGCGGTCAAGACTCATGAGGTGGCCTCCGGCGACGTGGTGAGTAACTGATCAGGTCTTCCCACGATGGGCCGAGACTAACCGTTCGACGTGACGAGCGCCTTTCGTCCGCATTGCGGCCCGCCGTCACTCGAAGGGGTAAACGCACAGGTGGTGCGCATGCTCGGACCCGTCTTCGGTAATGCTTCTGTCAGACATCCGACCGGGTGTGTGTGGCCGAGATCCCCGCGCCTGGTTGCGATCGGCTGTCGTGAAGGACCACGGCGGTCAGCGAGTCGGCACCCGTCGAACCGGCGGGTGCTGACTGCTGTCCGGGCCTTTCCGCATCGACCCGACGGTGAGCCCTCACATCGGCCCAGCCGTGAGCTTTCGCATCGACGCCGGCGTGAGCTCAGCCAGCCGTGAGCTTTCGCATCGACGCCGTCGTGAGCTCAGCCAAGCCGTGAGACGGACAGGCCGCGGTAGAGCTTGCGGTAGACGACGCCGGTGCGGTGGTTCCCCGCGTCGATCATCATCCCGTTGCCCATGTAGATGCCCACGTGCCCGGAGCCCACCACCAGATCGCCGGGACGCGCCTTGGAGCGCGAGACCGTCCTGGCCCGCCGGGCCTGTGCCCCGGAGGAGTGCGGCAGGCGCAGGCCGGCCCTGGCGTAGGCGCGCTTGGTGAGGCCCGAGCAGTCGAAGCCGTACGGTCCCTCCCCACCGCGGACGTAGCGCTTGCCGACCTGCGACCGGGCGTACGCGATCACCGCCCGCATGTCCCGCGCCGCCGACGAGGTCCGCATCCGCCGCACGCCGGTGCTACGGGCCGTCCGGCTGACCTTGCCGGGCGACAGGGTCACCTGGCGGCGCTGCACCACGACGGCCTTGCGGGCGATCCGCGTCGTCCGGGCGCGGGCCGTGTCTCGCACGGTCCGGATCTCCCGCGCCACCGGCCGGGCAGCTGGCCGGGCAGCGGGCCGGGTCACCTGCCGGACCTCGACCGGCCGGATGAGCCGGGCGGGGCGGCGGAGGACCGGCGCCGGGCGTACCCGGGTGGCGGGGCGCAGTGCGGCGGGCCGGCGCGGTATCGCACGGGAGACCCGCTGATCAGCGGCTTGGCGGCCCAGCAGGGCGGGCGGCGCCGGCGGCGTGAGGCCGGCGTCGAACCGGATCTCCCTGAGCCGGTCCGGGCGCGGTTCCGTCAGGCTGGACGCCGCCGGCTCGTCGAGCTGTCGCTTCTGAATCTCCACATCGATCGGGTGATCCGTGAGGTCCGGTGTGGCCGGCAGGGACTGGGGCGTCGTGACCGCCTCAGCGCTGTGCTCGACCGGGTCTAGGGCCGGCGTGATGACGGCCAGCGCGAGCGCGCCGGCGGTCAGCACCCGGCGGGTGGACGAACCGTGCAGTGTTGCCTCCGAAATAGGCCCGGGGCACTCGCGCGAATCCCATCCAAACGCGGCCGATGGTGCCTGCCGCGCTTATGCCGCCGTCGAAGGTGGGCAATGGGAACCCGGACAACCGTGCATATTCCGTGGACCATGCCAACACAACATCGAATCCGCCGGGGCATGATTCACATAATTGATCCCCGATCACGAACCGATAAACGCTGTGTTCAGCGCGGATCCGGGAGATCGAGGCGTACGCCCGGAGTGGACAGCGTGCCGCGCAGTGTCACCTGATTGAGCTCGGCGTCCACCGGCACGTCGAAGGGGATCACACCGGCCACCGTGTCCCCCGGCTCGATCTCGTTGAGCAGGGTCGGGTTTCGATCGTTGAGAAAGACCGCGGCCTGCTCGGCGACGGCGTAGGCTTCGCCGTTGGCGTCGTGGATCCGCAGAACCTCGCTGTTGAACAGTTCCGGTTCCCGGCCCTTGTTCGTCACATTCACGTCCAGCAGGCAGAATTGCCCGCCGGGCCGCTGTTCCAGGCCTTCCGGGCCGATCGACGACACGCCGCAGCGCAGCCCGGTCACATCGAACCGGAAGCCGCTGACCTGGGACACCCCGGAGACCGGGCCGTCCGGCAGCACGGCCGGAGGCGGCGGGGTGGTCACCACCGCCCACACGCCGAAGACGACGAGCGCGGCCGAGACGACGATGCCGCCGGCGATCCACAGCCGCGCGCGCCACCGCAGCGCCGGATCCGCGCCGTCCTCGTGCGACGGGGCGTGCCGGACGGGTGGGGTGCGGTGCGGTGCGTACGTCACGGTCTTCCCCAGCGGTCGGTACGCGTCCGCCTACCGGACGCGTTGTCCGTCCATGCTGGGTGGGCCGCGGCCGGACGAGGTCACGACTCGCCGCATATCCGGGCTTATCGGTCATATACCTCCGTTACCGTTCACCCGGAAGTGTGATCAGCGCTGGAGCACGATCTTCCCGAAGTGGTCACCGGACTCCATCAACTCGTGCGCGGCGGCCGCCTCGGACAGCGGGAACGTGCGATGGATGACCGGTTTCACCAGACCGGCGGCGACCAGCGGCCAGACCTGGTCACGCACACCGGCCACGATCCGCGCCTTGTCGGCCGCCGGACGGGCCCGCAACGAGGTCGACGACACCCGGCCACGCTTGGCCATCAAGGCGCCCAGATCGAGCTCGGCGGACCGGCCGCCCTGCATGCCGATCACCGTGATCCGCCCCTCCGGCGCGAGTGCCTCGACGTTGCGGGCCAGGTACTTCGCACCGATGATGTCCAGCACCACGTCGACCCCGCGGCCGCCGGTGTGGTCGCGCGAGACCCGTACGAAATCCTCGGTCCGGTAGTCGATCGTCAGGTCGGCGCCGAGCGCGCGCAGCCGCTCGTGTTTCTCCTGCCGCGCGGTGACCAGCACTTTCGCTCCCAGCGCAACCCCGAGCTGCACCGCGAACGTGCCGATCCCACTGCCACCGCCGTGCACCAGCAGCGTCTCGCCGGGACGCAGGCGATCCCGGTCCACCACGTTGGACCACACCGTGCAGGCCACCTCGGGCAGGGTCGCGGCCTCGACCAGCGACAACCCGGCCGGCACCGGCAGCAGCTGACCCGCCGGCACGGCCACCCGCTCGGCGTAACCACCGCCGGCCAGCAGCGCGCAGACCCGCTCACCCACGTGATGCCCGGTGACCCCCGGCCCGACCGCGCTGATCACCCCGGAGCACTCCAGGCCCGGATGGGCCGGCGCGCCCGGCGGCGGTGGATAGAAACCCTGCCGCTGCAGAACGTCCGCCCGGTTCACCGCCGACGCCGTGACGTCGACGATCACCTCGCCCTCGCCCGCCTCCGGCTCCGGCACCTCGGCCCAGACGAGCCGCTTGTCCTCGATCACGATCGCGTGCATGAGCCCGACTCTGCCCCACCGGTACGACAAGAACCAATCGCGAATGGCAGACTGGACCCCGCACCGCTGGAGGATTCGCCTAGTGGCCGATGGCGCCGGTCTTGAAAACCGGTATGGGGAAACTCATCGTGGGTTCGAATCCCACATCCTCCGCTCGATCTCCCCGGCCCCGCGTTCCCGTCGGGGGCCGGGCGGCCCCCTCCGTCCGCCTCAGTCTCAATCGAGGATCGGATTGAGGTCGAGGACCGGGTTGAGGTCGAGGACCGGGTTGAGGATGCGCTGGGGCCCGGTGCCGCCGGCGGCCAGGCGGTCGCCCGGGTTGGCGAGTTTGCACCGTTGCAGGGACAGGCAGCCACAGCCGATGCAGCCGCTGAGCTCGTCCCGCAGGCGTTCCAGCACGGTGATCCGCTCCTGGAGCCGGTAACGCCAGCGGGCCGACAGCCGGGACCAGTCGGCCTTGGTGGGGGTGCGGTTCTCCGGCAGGGAGGCGAGCGCCTCGCGGATCTCGTCGAGCGAGACCCCGACCTGCTGGGCGATCTTGATGAAGGACACCCGGCGCAGCTCGGCGCGGTCGTACCGCCGCTGGTTGCCGCTGGTCCGGGAGGCGTGGATCAGCCCCTCCCGCTCGTAGAAGCGCAGGGCCGACGGTGCGACGCCGCTGCGCGCCGAGAGTTCGCCGATGGTGAGCGTCTCCATGTAGCTCCCTTGAGTTGAAGTGAACTTCAAGTAGCAGCCTAAGCACATGACCGTGATGACGACACCAGGACACCCCGTGCACGCGCTGCTCAGCCGTGTCACCGGCGACGCGAAGCACGCGCCCAGCGCGCATTCCACACTGGACGTGCTGTGGATTCTCTACGACCGCGTGCTACGTGTCACACCCGGGACCGCCGACGATCCGGCCCGGGACCGCTTCCTGCTCTCCAAGGGACACGGCCCGGCCGCGTACTACGCCGTGCTCGCCGCCAAGGGGTTCATCCCCGCGGAATGGCTCGACGACATGGGCGGCTGGGACAGCCCGCTCGGCCACCATCCCGACCGGCTGCTGATCCCGGGCGTCGAGGTCGGCACCGGATCGCTCGGGCACGGGCTGGGGCTCGCCGTCGGCACGGCGCTCGGCCTGCGCGCCCAGGGTCACCTGGACACCCGGACGTTCGTGCTGCTCGGCGACGCGGAACTGGACGAGGGATCGAACCACGAGGCGATCGCGTACGCGGCCGCGATCCGGCTGCCGATCACCGCGATCGTGATCGACAACCGGTCGGCCACGCACGGCTGGCCCGGCGGAATCCCGGCGCGCTTCCCCGACTGGGGCGTGTCGGTGGTCGGCGGGCGCGATCACGACGAGATCGAACGGGCTCTGCGGGCCGTCGGCGACCGGCCGCACCTGGTGGTGGCGGCGCTATGAGGCAGACGTTCATCGACACCACGAAGGAACTGCTCGACGCCGACCCGCGGACCGCGCTGGTGGTCGCCGACATCTCGGCCGCCTCGTTCCGCGACGCGCAGCGCCGCCACCCGGACCGGGTGTTCAACGTCGGTATCCGGGAGCAGTTGATGGCCGGGGTGGGCGGCGGGCTCGCGCTCACCGGGATGCGGCCGTACCTGCACTCGTACGCGCCGTTCCTGATCGACCGGGCCTACGAGCAGATCAAACTCGACCTCGGGCACCAGGACGTGGGCGCGGTGCTGGTCAGCATCGGCGGGTCGTACGACGCGGCGGCCGAGGGCTACACCCACCAGTCCCCGGGCGACGTGGCCCTGCTGGACACCCTGGACGGCTGGACCGTGCACGTGCCCGGCCACCGGGACGAGGTGCCGGCGATGCTGCGCGACGCGGCCCGCCACGACGACCGGGTCTACGTGCGGCTCTCCGAGCAGGAGAACAGCCGGGCGCAGCCGGACGGCGGCGGCCTGCGGGCGCTGCGGCACGGCGGGCCGCTGGTGGTGGCGGTGGGGCCGATGCTGGACCCGGTTCTGGAGGCCACCCGGGGCCTGGACGTGACGGTGGCCTACACCAACACGCCCCGGCCGCTGGACACCGGTGGCCTCCGGTCGCTGATGCGGGCCGGTGAGCTCGTCGTCGTGGAGCCCTATCTGAAGGGCACGTCGGCCGGGCTGGTCAGCGAGGCGCTGAGCGGGCTGCCGCACCGGGCGCTGCACCTGGGCGTCGGGCGCGCCGAGGTGCGCAGGTACGGCAGCATGCGTGACCACGCGCGCGCCCACGGCCTCGATCCGGCCGGGCTGCGCCGGTCGATCAGCGAGTTCCTCGGCTGACACCAGGATGGGTATTTCGGGCGCACGGGGCGCGGCCGGAATACCCACGCCGGATCTAGACCGTGAGGGGCTTGGGGAGGAAACCCTCCCGCAACAGTTCCTCGACCCGCCACGCGGTCGCGGAGTCGTTCAGGCGCATCCGGAACCGCTCGCGCACCCCGTCCATCGCGGTGACGGCCAGTTCGATGCCCGGCTTGGACAGGTCGAGGCGCCACGTCACGTTACTGAGCAGGCGCAGGTTCGCGTTGAGGTGCAGGCGCAGCCGGTGCAGCGGCCGGGTCTCCTGGGTGACCACCAGCCGGCGCTGGGTCAGCAGCAGGAACCAGTCGCCGGAGAGCGGCGATCCGGGGCGCACGCAGCGCGCCACCAGGACCGCCGGGTCGTCCGGGTCCACGCAGTTGCGGAAGATCGAAAGGTGCCGGCCGGCCCCCGGCAGGGCCGCGGCGGCCTCGGCCGCGGGGTGGAACGTACTGGCGAACACGTCCATGCAGTGTTAACGGAAGATGAATGCCGGAAGAGGCGGGTGGCCCCACTGAATATCGAATTACAACAGCTCGCCGAGGGTGGTGTGAATCATTCTGGAATAGTGATGGGGATGATGCAGTGGCGAGTCAGACCCGTCCTCCCGGCCGCCAAGCTGGTCGCCGCCCTCGCGGTGCCCGCCCTGGCCGCGCTGTTCGCCGAGGGCGACGTGGTCCGCTGGGGCCTCGCCGTCGTCGCCGCGGCCGCGCTCGCCGCGTGGGCGGCCCGCGATCTGGTGGTCCCGGTCCGTCTGGCGGCGGATCCGGCGGGCATCACGGTGGTCACCGGCTTCGCCGGCCGCCGGCATCTGCCCTGGGCGCGGATCGAGCGGGTCCGGGTCGAGAGCACCGCCCGCCGTGGCCTGCGCAGCGACTTTCTGGAGATCGACGCGGGCGACGCCATCTACCTGTTCACCACCAACGACCTCAGCGCCCATCCGGAGGAGGTGGCGGCCGCCCTGGCCGACCTGCGCGCCGTCGCCTAGAAGGGCTTACCTGAAGAGCCGGCTAGACGATGCTCCCGGTCCGGACGACCGCCGCGACCACGATCACCACGAGCAGCGCTCCCAGGCCGATCGCCTGTTTGACGCCCCGATGCGGCCGGTCGGCATAGGCGAGGACGGCAGCCGCGGCGCCGCCCGCCGCCAGACCGCCGAGGTGACCGGCGATCGAGATGTACGGGATGGTGAACGTGAAGATCAGATTGACCACCAGCGTGGACGTCATCGCGCTGGAGTCCCGCATCAACCGGCGGTTGATCACGATGACCGCCAGGATCAGGCCGAACGTGGCGGTGGACGCGCCCGCGGACGGCTGGTTCGGCGCCTGGAAGACGTAGGCCGTCACGTTGCCGCCGATGCCGGCCAGCAGGTAGAGCCCGGCGAACCGCAGCGGGCCGAGGTGACCCTCAAGATAGCGGCCGACCTGCGCCACCAGCATCATGTTGAGCAGCAGGTGCACCGCGCCGTAGTGCAGCCACATGGCGGTGAACAGCCGGTACCACTCGCCCTGGGCGACGCCGTGGATCTCACCGTCGGGATAGAGGGCCAGGCCCAGCACCTCGCCCCAGTCGGTGACCGGGGTGCTGCTGCCGAGCAGGCCCCAGCCGCCGCCACCGGCGATGGCGCGCGGACCGCCGTAGATCGCTGAGACGATCATGACGATCACGTTGATCGCGATGATGCCGGTGGTCACCCAGCCGAGCTGGCCGGCGCGGCTCCCGCCGAAGGCGGTGCGCGCCGGCCGCTGGCTGCGGCGTCCCTCTTTGACACACTCGGGGCACTGGTGCCCGACCACCGCGTCGTTCATGCAACTGGTGCAGATCGGACGCTCACACCGGCTGCAGCTGAGCAGGGTCTCTCGTGACGGATGGCGATAGCACACCGGTGTCGTCGAGGGCGCCTCACTCATGGCACCAAAGGTACCGCGAGAGGTCAGGAACGCTCGATCGACACCTTCTCGATCACGACGTCCTCACGCGGGCGGTCGCCCGGGCCGGTCGGCGTGTTCGCGATCGCGTCGACGACCTTGGCCGACTGCTCGTCCGCCACCTGGCCGAAGATCGTGTGCCGGCGGTTCAGGTGCGGCGTGGGGCCGACCGTGATGAAGAACTGCGAGCCGTTGGTGCCCGGCCCGGCGTTCGCCATGGCCAGCAGGTACGGCCGGTCGAAGGACAGCTCCGGGTGGAACTCGTCGGCGAACTGGAAGCCCGGGCCACCGCGGCCGGTGCCGGTCGGGTCTCCCATCTGGATCATGAACCCGGCGATGACCCGGTGCGAGATGGTGCCGTCGTAGTACGGCCCGCTGCCCTTCTGGCCGGTCCGCGGGTCGGTGTACTCCTTGGTGCCCTCGGCCAGCTCAACGAAGTTGCGGACCGTCGCCGGAGCGTGATCCGGGAAGAGCTGCACCCGGATGGCGCCGTGATTGGTGTGCAGGGTGGCGTAAATGTTCTCGGCCACGGGTACTCCCGTCGTGGTGATGGGCTGTTCTCGTGCAATTCGGATCCTGCCCCATGTCGTGGATCCGGTCGCGCGGGGGTACCTGAGAAGGCAACATGACGTGGGAAGAGACCACAGGAGGTGGGCACTGGTGTTCGCAACGATTCGTCGTCGGAGCCGGAAAGCGCGGATGCGCAACGAGCTCGGGCAGAGCGTGGACCACTTCAAGCGCGCGGCCTCGATCGCGGCCCAGGAGACCAGCGCGACCGTCACACCCAAGTTCAGCGCGGCTCGCGACCGCGTGCAGCCGGCCGCGACCGCGGCTCGTGACGCGGCCTCGCAGAGCTGGGACAGTGCGCTCGCCGCGCTGACCACGGCCTCGGAGACCGTCCGGCAGGCCGGCAAGACCACCAAGAAGGCCACCAAGAAGGAGTTGAAGGCCCAGGAGAAGCAGGCCCGCAAACTCCAGAAGAAGGCCGAGAAGGCGTCTCCCCGCAAGAGCCGGACCGGCCGCCTGGCCGGGTGGGCGCTGCTGGGCACCGCGGTCGGCGTGGGCGCCGCGTACGTCGCCCGCCGTCGCCGTGAGGCCCAGTGGGAGGAGTACGAGCCCGTGTCGCGCGCCGGCGGGGCCGACGACGCCGCCTTCGAGCCGATGGAGCCGACCGTCTACACCACGGCGAACGGCACCACGACCGACCCGATCAAGCAGGACCCCCGGTAATCAGCTCGCCTTCGGGCCGGCCTGGACGGGGTCCAGCGCCGGCCCGACGGGCAGATAGTCGACCAGCTGGGACGGGATCCGGGTGGGCGTGACCTTGCCGTACCCGAACTTGCCCAGCAGCTCCCGGCTCGCCAGCGCGAACTGGACGCCGTTGTCGGTGATCAGGCTCACCGTGCCGCTGCCCGCCGGGGCGTCCGGCGACGACACCGACTCCACCACCGCGCCCTTGCCGCGCGGCATGTGCACCAGGTCGACGCTGGCCATGCCCACCGGGGTGCGCCCGGCCGGGATCTCGATGCCGGTCCGCAGCTCCAGGTTCATCTGTTCGTCCTTGAGCGTCGCGGTCATGCAGGCCGTCGACGGGGCCGCGGCCAGTTTCGGCGCGACCAGCGGCAGATCCGCCGCGGTGGAGGGCATGCCGATCTTGGACGTGGTCAGATTGTTGCCCCACTCCTGCTCGCCGACCGTGATCGGCCGGCCCGCGCCGGGAACCATGGTCAACAGCTTGAGCTGGAGCTCGCTGAGCGGGGCGACGCCGTCCGCGAGGACCATGGCGTACGAGCTGCCGTCCAGGGTCAGCACCTGACCGACCTTGCGGCCGCGGATCACCGAGGCGCCGCGGTAACCGGGGATCACCGGCGCGGCCAGGTCGGAGCCGGACGGGATGGCGTCTACCCAGGCGGACGAGACGATCCACGGACGGCTGCCGTACCAGCCGAGGACGCGCAGGGTGGCGTCGGCGCGGGCGGTCGGCAGCAGGTGCCGCTTGCCTTCGAAGACCAGGAACGTACGCCCCTTGTTGTCCTTGACCAGCAGACCGCCGCTCGGGGCGCCCTTCCCTTGCGGGACGCCGGTGCCGATCACCAGCGTGCTCTTCGGTTTGCCGGCGACCGTGCTGGTGCAGATCGACCAGGTGTCCTTGAGCAGGTTCTTGTCGGTCGGCAGCGAGTCCGGCGCACCGAGGATGCCGAGCGGCTCACCCAGCGGGACCTTCGCGAGTTTCTCGGCCGCGACCGTCTTCAGCGCGGGCGGGTTGCCGGTGGCCAGCAGCATGCCGGACGTGTAGTTCAGCACCGGGTGCAGTTTCCGGTCCGACTCCAGATAGACGTACCGCGCACCGGTCTTCTTCTCCACCAGTACGGCGCTCGGGTCGTTCGCCTGCGCCATGGTGTTGCCGGTGAACAGCCCGTAGACGGCGAAACCGCCGACCACGAGAGCGGCGATCAGCAGGCTGACCAGGGCGGTGACACCGGCCCGGCGCAGCGGCGATCGTTGCGGGTCCGGGTCGTGTGACACCAGCGCCGCCACCACACGCTGCACCGAGTATTGATACGAATGCAGCTCATCCTGACGCGACGGCACCCGGACACTCTAGAGCCCCGCGCCGATGTCGTGGGGGGTCACCCGTCGCGAGCGACGATGTCACAGCCACCCGTTGCGGCGCAGAGCCCGGTACAGCAGCACCGTGATGATCGACAGAAGGGCGATCAGAGCGGGATAGCCGTACTTCCACTCGGTCTCCGGCATGTAGTCGAAGTTCATGCCGTAGACACCGGCGAAGGCGGTCCAGACCGTGGCGATGGCCGCCCAGGACGCGATCTTGCGCATGTCGTTGTTCTGGTCGACGGTCACCTGGGCGAGACGGGCCTGCAGGATCGAGTTGAGCAGGTCGTCGTAGGAGGAGACCTGCTCGACCGTACGGGTCAGATGGTCCTGGACGTCCCGGAAGTAGCGCCGGATCTCCTTCGGCACGACACCCTGGCTGGACGTGATCGCCGCGAGTGGGCGCTGGAGCGGGACGACCGCCCGGCGGAACTCCACCAGCTCTCGTTTCAGCTGGTACACCTGCTGTATCGGGGCGATCCGGTCGCGCGAGAAGACGCCCTCCTCGATCAGGTCCAAATCGGCCTCGAAGTCGTCGGCCACCTCGAGATAGTGGTCGACGACCCGGTCGGTGACCGCGTAGGCCACCGCCCACGGGCCCTGTTGCAGCAGCGCCGCCCGCTGGTTCTCCAGGTCGGCGCGCACCGGCGCCATCTCGGACGCGTCGCCGTGCCGAACCGTGATCACGAACTGCTCACCGATGAAGATCATCATCTGGCCGGTCTCGACCACCTGCGAGCTCTCGGTCAGCTCCTGGTGCGGCACGTACCGGGCGGTCCGCAGCACCAGGAAGTGCACCGCGCCGAACTGCTCCAGTTTGGGCCGCTGCTCGGCCTTGACCGCGTCCTCCACCGCCAGCTCGTGCAGGCCGTAGATGCGTGCGATCGAGGCCATCTCCGCGTCGGTCGGCGCGTGCAGCCCCAGCCAGACGAACGCGCCCTCCTGCCGGGAGGCCTCCTCGAGCGCCTGGTCGGGGGCGAACTCCCCGGGCGTGCGCTTACCGTCCATGTAGACGCCGCAGTCGACGACCGAGGTGGGACTCTGATCGGACCCGCCCGGTTCGAAGTGGTCGCCGTTGTTCAGCAGGCCACGCATCCGGGCCGCCCACGCCTTGCTCAGGGGCCCGCCACGGGCCGCCCACGAGCGCTCTTCCGTCATGTCAGCCTCCCCCGGGACGACAAACCACTGGAGGCTACCCCGGCGCGGGGAACCATCCCCGCGCCGGACGGGAACGAAACCCGCGTCAGCCCCGGACCTCTTCGATCGCCTCGGCGAGCCGGCGCACGCCCTCGTCGATCTGGTCGACGGTGACCGCGGAGTACGCCAGGCGCAGCGCGTTCCGGCCGCCCTCGAGCAGGAAGTCGCTGCCCTTCACGACCGCGACACCCTTCTTCATCGCCGCCGGGAACAGCTTGTCCACGTCCACGTCCGTGGGCAGGTCGACCCAGAGGAAGTACCCGCCGTCCGGCTCGGTGAAGGTGGCGCCGGGGATGTGCTTGCGGATCGACTCGGCCAGCACCTTCGCCCGCTCGCCCAGCGCCGCGCTGACCGTCCGGACCGACTTCTCGATGTCGCCGGAGACGCAGAACTGGTGCACGATCGCCTCGGACACCATGCCGGGGGAGATGTACAGGTTGGTGGCCTTCTTCGCGATCGCGTCGATCAGCGCGGCCGGGCCCACCAGGTAACCGACCCGGACACCGGGGCAGACCGTCTTGGTGAAGCTGGAGGCGTGCACCACCAGGTTGTTGCTGTCCAGCGACAGCATCGAGGGCAGCGGCTCGCCACGGAACCGGATGTCCACGTACGGGTCGTCCTCGAAGATGATGAACTCGTACTGCTCGGCCAGGGCCAGCAGCGCGCGCCGCTTCTCCTCGGACAGGGTGAGACCGGCCGGGTTCTGGTAGTTCGGGATGATGTGGGCGAGCTTCGGCCGCACCCCGGACTCGAGCAGCGCGCGCAGCTCCTCGATGTCGACACCGTCCGACTGGAGGGTCACCTGGTGCACCTTGGCGCCCAGGTTCTGCAGGTTGAGCAGCGTCCGGTCGTACGTCGGCTTCTCCACCACCACGTCGTCACCGGGCTGCACCAGGTGGCCGAAGAGGAACGCGTCCGCCTGCAGCGAACCGTTCGTCACGATGACCTGGTCGGGGGAGACGTTGTGCTTGTCGGCGATCCACTTCCGCAGCGGGAGGTAGCCGACAGAGGTGCCGTAGGCGGTCACGCCGGCGGGGTCGGCGTCGAAGGCGCGGGCGGCGGCGGCCTTGAGCCCCTCCACGTCGACGATGTCCAGCGACGGCGCGCCACGGGCAAAGGAGATCAGCTGCTCAGCGGTCATGGACATCAGCTTAGAAGCCGGGTCTATACCATTTTCCGTGCGCCCCTCGCGAGTCCTACGGATGAGACACCGGCGGCTATCCTCGCTGGGCACACCTGACGTACCTCTGGAAGGAACCGCCCCATGATCGGATTGGTACTCGCCGCAGGGGCTGGGCGCAGGCTGCGCCCGTACACGGACACGCTCCCGAAGGCGCTGGTCCCCGTGGACGGGGAGACCACGATCATGGACATCTCGCTCCGCAACCTCGCGGCCGCCGGCCTGACCGAGGTCACCATCGTCGTCGGCTACCGCGCCGGCGCCGTGGAGGAGCGCGTCGAGGGTTTCCAGAAGAAGTACGGCGTGAAGATCTCCCTGGTGCACAACGACAAGGCCGAGGAGTGGAACAACGCCTACTCCCTCTGGCTGGCCCGGGACCACTTCGCGCAGGGCGCGCTGATGGTCAACGGTGACACCGTCCACCCGGTCAGCGTCGAGGAGACGCTGCTGGCCCGCCGGGGCCCGAGCATCCTGCTCGCCGTGGACACCATCAAGAAGCTGGCCGACGAGGAGATGAAGACCGTCTTCGACGAAGATGGCCAGCTGACGAAGATAACGAAACTGATGGATCCCACCGCGGCGTACGGTGAGTACATCGGCGCCAACATCATCGAGCCGGTCGCGGCCGGCCGGCTGGCCGACGCCCTGAAGACGACCTTCGAGCGCGACCCGAACCTCTACTACGAGGACGGCTTCCAGGAGTACGCGAACCGTGGCGGCGAGGTCCGCGCGGCCGAGATCGGCGACCTGCCCTGGGTCGAGGTCGACAACCACGAGGACCTGGCGAAGGCCCGGGACATCGCATGCCGCTACTAGCCCGGAGCGTCCAGACCCCGCTGCACGTTCAGGTGCGGCGGGGCGCGGTCGCCGACCTCGGCCGGATCCTGGCCGACGGTCGGATCTCCTCGGGCGGCGAAGTCGCCGTGGTGGTCGGCCCGGGCCTCGGCGAGCGGATCGTCGACCTGCTCCGGCCCTCCCTGCAGTCGGCGACCGTGCACGTCACCACCGGCGGCACCCTGGACGCCGCGCTCGAACTGGCCGCCAAACTGCGCTCCGGCCACTACGACGCGGTCGTCGGCATCGGCGGCGGCAAGACCGTCGACACCGCGAAGTACGCGGCCAGCCGCTGGGGCCTGCCGATGATCTCGGTGGCCACCAGCCTCGCCAACGACGGGATCGCCTCGCCCGTCTCCAGCCTGGTCAACGACGGGATCAAGGGCTCCTACGGGGTGCACATCCCGTTCGGGGTGATCGTCGACCTGGACTTCGTCGAGAACGGGCCGGACCGGGTCAACCGGGCCGGCATCGGCGACGTGATCAGCAACATCAGCGCGCTCGCCGACTGGGAACTGGCCCGGCAGGTCCGCGGCGAACCCGTCGACGGCATCGCCGCGTCCCTCGCCCGCATGGGCGCCGAGGCGATCCTGTCCATGCCCGGCGACCTCAGCGACGACACGTTCGTCACCACCCTCGCCGAGGCGCTGATCTCCAGCGGCCTGGCCATGGCCGTCAGCGGCAGCAGCCGGCCGTGCAGCGGCGGCTGCCACGAGATCATCCACGCCACCGACTCGCTCTTCCCGGACACCGCCTCGCACGGCGAACTGGCCGGGCTCGGCGCGCTGTTCTGCACCTTCCTGCGCGGCGACGAACCCCGTTTCCGGCAGATGGCCGCATGCCTGGCCCGCCACCAGCTCCCCCGCACACCGTCCGATGTCGGCCTCGACGCCGAACAGTTCGCCCGGGTCGTCCAGTTCGCCCCTCGAACCCGCCCGGACCGCTACACCATCCTGGAACACCTCGCGATGACGCCGGAACAGATCCGGCAGAAGCTGGCCGAATACGACGATGTCCTCACAGCCCTCTGACCTCGGCAACGGCGCGGGCCACCCCACCGCCCGCCCCGGCGCGGTCCCCTCACAGCCCGGCGTCACCCGCATCGACAACAACGACGCGCCCGGTCCCGGTCCGACGCCCGCCGCCGGGTCCGCCCCGGCTTCCGGCACGACCTTCGGCGGTACGCCCACCGCAGCCGACTTCTACGCGGCCAACCGTGGCGGCGGCCTGTTCAGCGAGGCCGTCAGCCAGCGGATCGGCGCACGGATCTCGGTGTGGGCGAACAAGCACAAACTCGCCCCGACCGTGCTCACCATCTTCAACCTCGGCCTCGGCTGCCTCACCTCGTTCATCGTGATCGTCGCCGCCGGCCCGGTCGCCCGGGACGACATCTGGGCATGGCCGATCGGCCTGATCGCGCTGATCGGCTGGCAGCTCGCCTACGCCTTCGACTGCGCCGACGGACAGCTCGCCCGAGTCACCAAGCAGACCAGCGCCGCCGGCGGCCGCCTCGACGTGCTCTGCGACGTGGCCGTGCAGACCTCGCTCGTCGCCGCGTTCGCCGCCACCGCCGCCGCACAGGAACCGGCCACCCCCGCGTGGCTGCTGGCCGCCTTCGCCGCCACCTGGATGGTCAACCTGGTCACCTCGGTGATGCAGTCCGGCACCCAGGCCGCCAGCATGGTCACCAGCACGTCCCTGCCGGTCCGCCTGGTCAAACTGGTCCGCGACTACGGCGCGGTGATCGCCTTCGCCGGCGTGCTGCTCACCGTCGCCCCGCAGTTCGCGGTCTGGTTCGTCGGCCTGTTCACCCTGATCAACGCCGGCTTCCTGGCCGCGAGCATCGCCTTCTCGGGGCGAGCTGCACTGCGCTGAACATCCGCGGGACGAGGTGATCGGCCGGCTCACCCGAGAGGGCGACGCAGCCGGTCGGCTCACTCGCGGGGACAGGCGTGCTGGCTTTCTCGCCCGCGCGACGAGGTAGCCGACCTGCATCACCTACGGGACAACGTAGCCGGCGCACTCACCCGCGGGGACAGGCGTGCTGACTTTCTCACCCGCAGGACGAGGCAGCCGGTCCACTCACCCGCGGGACGAGGTAGTCGG
>NZ_BOMZ01000052.1 GCF_016862455.1 Actinoplanes utahensis | reverse complement strand
TCCACCTACCCGCGGGTCGAGGTAACCGGTCCCACCCACCCGCGGGGACAGGCGTGCTGGCTCTCTCACCCGTGCGACGAGGTATCCGGCTATCTCGCCCCTCTGAGCTGGCTGGCTTCGCTTCGCTTCGCGGCAAAATGCCCTTTAGTTGGTGTCGAGGCGTGCGATTTTCCGCCACCCAGAAAACCGCTGGGCGTCGGAAAATCACTCGCCTCGACACCAACGGCATTTTGCGGGCCGTTCTGTGACCACGCGCACACTGAAGACTACGGGGTAGAGGGCTGGCCGTTTTGTGGCCGCCCGTTGCGAGTGGCCGTTTTGTGGCCGCCCGCTCGCGAAGACCACGGGGTGGGGAGTGGTTTTAGGCTTTGGCGTGGTGGGACATTTCGGTGTAGATGGAGATCAGGCGGGGTGTGAGGACGTCGGGGTGGAAGTGCTGCTGGTAGCGGGCGCGGGCGGCGACAGCCGCCGTCGCGGCGCCGGCCCGGGCCAGGGGCAGTGCGGCGGCCAGTGACGCCGGGTCGGGTTCGGCGAGCCAGCCGGCGGCTGACGGGCCGGTGCCGACCATGTAGGGGATGCCGCCGACGGCTGTGCCGAGCACGGCCCGGCCGGTGGACATCGCTTCCAGGATCACCGTGGGGAGGACGTCTTCCCAGGTGGGGACGGCGATGACGACGGCGGAGGCCTGGCGGGCGGCGGTCATGCCGGCACGGTCCAGCGGCCCCAGGTAGAGCACGTCGGAACGGGAGGCGGCGGCCTGTTCGGCCAGCGGCCGCAGTTCGCCGTCACCGGCGATGCGCAGCGTGCCGAGGCTGCCGTCGGGATGCCGGCGCCAGGCGTCCAGCAGCAGCCCGAGGCCCTTCTCGGGGGACAGCCGGGCGCCGTAGAGGAACCCGTCGCCGAGCGGGGCCGGGGCGCCCGGGTCCGGCAGGCCGTTCGGCTTGATCACGATGCGGTCGGACGGGATGCCGTAGTCGGTCAGGTGCGCGGCGATCTTGTCGGTGAGGGCGATGTACCGGTCCACCGAGCGCCACGTCGGCCGGTGCACGGCGAGCGTGGTCGCCATGATCGCGCTCTGTGCGGCGGAACCCCGGTAGCAGCGGTTCTTGATCGCCGGCCAGCCCAGCACCTTGCCGCGGCAGTCGTGGCAGTTGTGGCCGTCGCGGAAGTACAGCCCGGACGAGCAGACCTGTCGGTAGTTGTGCACGGTCTGCACCACCGGCACCCCGTGCGCGTGCGCGGTGCGGATCACCCAGGGCGAGAGCAGCGGGTACGGGTTGTGCAGGTGCAACGCGTCCGGTTTCGCCGCCTTCAGTAGATCGGCCAGGTCCCGTTGCGCGTCGACGCCGTAGATCGGGGAGATCGGCAGCAGCGCCTTCCGGGCCGCCGGGAGCGACCCGATCGAGTCGGAACTGCGCTGAAACGGCACGACCTCGACCCCGGCCTCGCGCAGCTGGCCGATCTCGGTGTCCACGATGACGTTCTCCCCGGACGGGATCGCCTCGCGGTACCGGTTGTGCGCTACCACCACCTTCATGACGACAGACGCTACCGTGGGGATGTGCCCGAACTCCCCGAGGTCGAGGCGCTCGCGGCTTACCTGCGTGAGCGTGCGGTCGGCCACACCGTGGACCGTTTCGAAGTGGCCTCCTTCAGCGCGCTCAAGACCTACGACCCGGCGCCGTCCGCGGTGGCGGGGTTGCCGATCACCGGTGCCGGCCGGCACGGCAAGTTCCTCGATGTCGGCCTCGGTGACGACTTGCATCTGGTGGTCCACCTGGCTCGGGCCGGCTGGCTGCACTACCGGGACTCGTTCAAGTCGCCGGCGCCGCTCAAGCCGGGCAGCGGGCCGATCGCGCTCCGGGTGCGGCTCGACGACGGTTCCGGGTTCGACCTGACCGAGGCGGGCACCCAGAAGTCGCTGGCGGCTTACCTGGTCCGCGACCCGGTGACGGAGGTTCCGGGGGTGTCCCGGCTGGGCCCGGACGCGCTGGCCGTGTCGCTGCCGGAGTTCACCGAGCGGATCCGCGGCCGTAAGGGCCAGATCAAGGGTGTGCTCACCGATCAGGAGGTGCTCGCCGGGATCGGCAACGCCTATTCCGACGAGATCCTGCATGCCGCGCGGCTGTCCCCGTTCGCGCTCACCGGCAAGCTGACCGATGAACAGATCGTGACGCTGTACGAGGCGATGCGTGCCATCGAGACGGATGCGGTGGAGCGTTCGGTCGGTCAGAAGGCGGCGGAGCTGAAGGGCGAGAAACGCGCGGGGATGCGGGTGCACGCCCGGACCGGCCTGCCGTGCCCGGTGTGCGGCGACACGGTGCGTGAGGTCTCGTTCGCCGACAAGAGCCTGCAATATTGTCCGGCCTGCCAGACCGGCGGGAAACCGCTGGCTGACCGCCGGTTGTCCAAGCTGGTCCGGTGATCCGCATCCGTCCGATGACACTGCGTATACATCAGGTTTGTGGCCGTCACGTCACCTTCTCTCCGGCCGATCCATCGGTATAGTGGCCCGGTCCATGGCAACCGTTATGACGCGTACGGGTACCGGCGGACCCGCCGACGACCGCACGGTCGTGGCGGTGCGTAATCTTTTTCCGGATGCGGGAGGACGTAGGCGCAGTGACCACTAGCCTGCATCGCCCACCAACCGACAGCAGCCGGAGTGGACCCGTGCGGTACGACAGCTTCGAGTGGCAGCAGGATCAGCCACCGAGCAACGGCGTGCCCCGTAACGCGTGGGGGCGATCGAGCCGCAGGCGGTCCCGCTGGCACCGGCCGTACACGTTCTTTCTGGTCATCCTCGACCTGCTCTCCGCCATCGGCGCGAGTTACATCGCCAGCTCTCTGGAGAAGTCCCGGGCCGGCCTCAACCAGTCCTGGTGGTTCCTCGAGGGCACCGAGCTGTTCAACTTCTTCGCCTACCTGGTGCTGCCGCTGGGCTGGCTGCTGCTGCTCTGGACCAACGGCACGTACGACCGCCGTTACCTGGGCCTGGGCAGCGAGGAGTTCAAGCGGGTCGTCCGGACCTCGGTGACCGTCGTCGCGGCGGTCTCCCTGCTCGCGTTCGCCACCAAGGCCGACCTGTCCCGTGGGACGGTCGCCACGGTGTCGCTGAGCGCGCTGATCCTGATCCTGATCTGCCGGGCCGCCGCCCGTCAGGTGCTGCACCTGGCCCGCCGGCACACCGGTCACGGCGCGCACCGGATGGTGCTGGTCGGCACGCTGCCGGAGGCCCTGGAGGTCTACACGGCGGTCACCCGCAGCCCGGCCGCCGGCCTGATCCCGGTCGCCATCCATCTCACCGACGGTTTCGCGGCCGCCCGCGGCATCGAGACGCCGGTCCCGGTCTACGCCGGACGTGACGTCATGTCGCTGGTCCGGGAGGTCGGCGCGGACACCATCGCGGTCTGCGGGTCGGCCAGCGCCGAGCCGGGCGAGCTGCGCCGTCTGGCCTGGCAGCTGGAGGGCACCGGCGTGGACCTGGTGGTCGCACCGCAGCTCACCGACATCGCCGGCCCGCGTGTGCACATCCGCCCGATCGAGGGCCTGCCGCTGCTGCACGTCGAGGAGCCGACCCTGTCCGGCCCCGGCTGGCTGGTCAAGAACCTGATGGACCGGGCGGCGGCCGGCCTCGGCCTGCTGATGATCAGCCCGATTCTGCTGTTCATCGCGGTCGGCATCCGGATGTCCGACCCCGGGCCGGTGTTCTTCCGGCAGACCCGGGTCGGTCACGACGGCCGGACCTTCCGGGTCTGGAAGTTCCGGACCATGTACGTGGACGCCGAGGAGCGCAAGGCCACGCTGGCGGAGCTCAACGAGACCGACGGCATGCTCTTCAAGATGAAGCAGGATCCGCGGATCTTCTCCTTCGGGCAGAAGCTGCGGGCCACCTCGATGGACGAGCTGCCCCAGCTGATCAACGTGCTGAAGGGCGAGATGTCGCTGGTCGGCCCGCGCCCGCTGCCGGCCGACGACGGCGACTATCTCGGCGACGTCCGCCGGCGCCTGCTGGTGCGTCCCGGCATGACCGGTCTGTGGCAGGTCAGCGGCCGTTCCGAGCTGTCCTGGGACGAGGCGGTCCGCCTGGACCTGTACTACGTCGACAACTGGTCGCTGACCTACGATCTGAGCATCCTCTGGCGCACCATCTGGGTCGTCCTGAAGCGCAAGGGCGCTTATTAGGCGGTGACCGGCCAGCTGGGGAGTGCGGTGGCGATCGTCGCCGTGCTCGCTGCGCTGGCCGCGGCGGTGGTGGCGGTGCTGCGGCTGCGGGCCCGGCGCGGGATCGCGACGGCGATGCAGCGAGCCACCTACGACGTGCTGCACACGGCGTCGCTGGCGGCCGAGCCGCTGCGGGCCGGGCTGACCGCGGCGACGGCCGGAAAGGCGGCGCGGCATCTGCGGGTGCTGGTCGGTGCGGTCGGGCTTGCGGTCGTCGACGGCGAGACCCTTCTGGCGTACGACGGACGCGGCGCCCACCACGAGTCGGAGCTGATTGCGGCGGCTCGCCGGGCCACCAGAACGCAGCGTTCGGTCGTGCTCAACGGGTCTGATCTCGTCTGTGACCGGGTGGACTGTGTGGTCCGTGGCGCGGTGGTGGCCCCGTTGACCGGCCCGTCCGGCGCCGCCGAGGCCGCGCTGGTGGCCGTGGCCGACGGGCAGCCGGCACCCGGTCTGGTGCAGGCGACGCTGGAGACGGCTCGCTGGGCCGGTTCACAGGTGGCGCTGGCCGAGCTCGACTCGTCTCGGGAGCGGCTGGCGCGGGCCGAGGTGCGGGCGCTGCGGGCGCAGATCAGCCCGCACTTCATCTACAACGCGCTGACCGCGATCGCCTCGTTCGTGCGTACCGACCCGGAGCGGGCCCGTGAGCTGATCCTGGAGTTCGCCGAGTTCACCCGCTACTCGTTCCGCGCGCACGGCGAGTTCACCACGCTCGCCGAGGAGCTGCGCTCGATCGACCGTTACCTGACCATCGAACGCGCCCGCTTCGGCGACCGTCTCCAGGTGCGGCTGCAGATCGCCCCCGAGGTGCTGCCGGTGGGCCTGCCGTTCCTGTGCCTGCAACCGCTGGTGGAGAACGCGGTCCGGCACGGACTGTCCCGTAAGCCCGGCGTCGGTATGGTGAGCATCGAGGCACGCGACGCGGGCGCCGAGTGCCACATCACGGTCGAGGACGACGGGGTCGGCATGGATCCGGCGGTGTTCCAGCGGGACGGTTCGGATTCCGAGGACGGGCAGCACGTCGGTCTGGTGAATGTGGACGAGCGGCTGCGGTCGGTTTTCGGCGACCATCACGGCCTGGTGGTGGAGACCGCCCCCGGCTCGGGTACGAAGGTGAGCATGCGGGTGCCGAAATTCCATCCCCAGGTGCGGGCATGAGCAAGCGTGCGAGTGATCGGCCGGCCCGGTCCGCTGCGGCACGACGCCGGCTGCGCCGCGCTCCGGTGGCACCATGAGCCTGATCGTGCTGGCCGTCGATGACGAGCCGCCCGCGCTGGACGAACTGGCCTATCTGCTGAACGCGGACGGCCGGGTGGCGCACGTGCACCGGGCCGGCGACGCCACCGAGGCGTTGCGGGTGCTGCGTGACACCGAGGTGGACGCGGTGTTCCTGGACATCCGGATGCCCGGCCTGGACGGCATGGAGCTGGCCCGGATCCTGCGGCGGTTCGCGCAGCCGCCGGCGATCGTGTTCGTGACGGCGTACGACGACGGTGCGGTGGACGCGTTCGACCTGGGTGTCACCGACTATGTGCGCAAGCCGGTGCGGGCCGAGCGGCTGGGCGAGTCGTTGCGCCGGGTGGCGGGGCTGCGGGCGGCCGCGCCGGCCCCGCCGCAGGACGAGCCGGCCATTCCGGTGGAGCTGGCCGGGACGACCCGGATGCTGCCGCGGTCGTCGGTGCGCTGGGTCGAGGCGCAGGGCGATTACGCCCGGCTGCACACCGGGGACACCTCCCATCTGGTCCGGGTCTCTCTCGCCACTCTGGCCGAGAGCTGGGCCAACGCCGGTTTCGTCCGGATCCACCGCTCCTATCTGGTGCAGTTGCGCCTGGTCACCGAGCTGCGGCTGACCGGTTCGGGTTACGTGGTCGGGGTCGACGGGGTGGAGTTGCCGGTGAGCCGCCGGCACACCCGGGAGCTGAAGGACCGCCTGATCCGCGCCGCCAAGCACGACTGGACCCGCTGAACCCGGGAATCCACACCGTTATCCACAGCCCCACAGGGTTCTCCACAGGGTTATCCACAGGCAGTCCGCGGGTGTGTGGATTTCAGGCGCCCGGCACGGCCGAAATCCACACACCCGGAATGCTCCCCCATTGGTGCCAACCGCCCGGCTGCCCGTTGCCTCGGGTGCGGCAGGCCCCGAAGGATGCCTCCACAGGTTGTTCACAACTCCCCCGCCAGGCCCACGCAGAAGATCAATAAGCTGCGGCTACGGCCGGTGAGCCACGGGGGCGCACCGGCCGGATCAGGCACGATTCGATGGGTGGCAGCGGTGGAGACGATCGAACGACGGGTGCTCGTCGTCGAGGACGAACGGGCGATCGCCGACGCCGTGGCGGCACGCCTGCGCGCCGAGGGCTTCCGGGTGGAGGTGGTCGGCGACGGGCCGGGCGCTGTCGCCGCGGCCCGGCGCAACCCGCCGGACGTGATCGTCCTCGACGTGATGCTGCCCGGGTTCGACGGGCTCGAGGTGTGCCGCCGGATCCAGGCGGAACGGCCGGTGCCGGTGCTCATGCTGACCGCCCGGGGCGAGGAGACCGACCTGCTGGTCGGGCTCGCCGTCGGCGCCGACGACTACATGGCCAAGCCGTTCTCGATGCGCGAGCTGGCGGCCCGGGTGCACGCCCTGCTGCGGCGGGCGTCGAAGTCCGCCGCCGCGGCGAGGCCGGAGCCGCCGACTCTGCGGCTCGGCGACCTGGAGATCAACCAGGCGGAGCGGCGGGTGCTCCAGGCCGGGGTCGAGGTGCACCTCACCCCGACCGAGTTCGACCTGCTCGTGCACCTGGCCGGACGGCCGCGCACGGTCCTGCCCCGGGAGCGGCTGCTGGCCGACGTGTGGGGCTGGGCGGATGCCTCCGGGACCCGGACGGTGGACAGCCACATCAAGGGACTGCGCCGCAAGCTGGGCGCCGACCTGATCCGCACCGTCCACGGCGTCGGCTACGCCCTGGAGATCGACCGGTGATCGCCCGTCTGATGCTGTTCGTCCACAACCTGGTGGCGCCGGTCTTCGCGTACCTGCCCCGGCCGCTGGACCCGGTCCGATCGATCAAGGCGAAACTGTCCCTGGCGCTCGGTTTCGCCGGCGGGGTCGGCCTGCTGGTGTTCCTCTGGGCCATCGACTTCTACCGGGTCGACGTGCTGTGGATCGCCATCGCCGCGGCGTTGGGACTGGTCACCCTCCAGGTGATGGCGCACGGCGCGACGGTGCCGCTGCGAGAGATGACGGTCGCGGCCCGGGAGATGGCCCGCGGCGACTACACCCGGCGGATCGAGACCCGGTCGCAGGACGAGGTGGGGGAGTTGGCCACCGCGTTCAACCAGATGGCGGCGGATCTGGCGGCCGCCGACCGGCAGCGGCGGGAGCTGATCGCGAACGTGTCGCACGAGCTGCGTACGCCGATCACCGCCCTCCGCGGTCTGCTGGAGAACATCGTCGACGGCGTGGCCGCAGCCGAGCCGGACACCATGAAGACCGCTCTGGCCCAGACCGAACGGCTCAGCCGCCTGGTCACCGACCTGCTGGATCTGTCCCGGCTGGACGCCGGGGTGGTGCCGATGCGGAGGGAGCGGATCGACGTGCCCGCCTTCCTCGGCGAGGTGGTCCGGGAGGCGACGGTGAACGCCGGCGGCACCGGCTTCGACGTGCGGTTCGAGGTCTCCGCGCCGCACCTGGTGATGTCCGGCGACCAGGAGCGCCTGCACCAGGTCTTCGCGAACCTGCTGGACAACGCGGCCCGGCACAGCCCGCGTGGCGGCGTCGTGACGGTTCGCGCCGAGCGCCGCGACGATCACGTGGTGTTCGCGGTCGTGGATCAGGGCGACGGCATCCCGGCCGCCGAACGGGAACGGGTCTTCGAGCGCTTCACCCGGGGCGAACGCGCCACCGGCGGCGGCACCGGGCTGGGTCTGGCGATCGCCCGCTGGGTGGTCCAACTGCATCGGGGCACCATCGCGGTGGTCGAGCCGGCGAATCAACGGGGCTGCCACATTCAGGTACGCCTTCCGTTGTCGACGGCCGCAGAGAGATGACCGACGGGGCCGCCCGGCGCGGCCCGCCGTCCTCGTATTGACATTCGGGCGGGAACGGACAGACTGCCACGCATGGCCGATCCGCCTCCGCGCCCGCGCGTCCGGGTGGTGCTGGGTGACGCCGCGAGCCGGCGCGGCGCACCCGACCGTGCCCGCGCCGACCTCGACGAGCAGACCCCGGTCGGGGAGGCTCTGGTCAAGGGCCTGGTGCGCGCCCAGTTGGCGCTGGCGCTGCGGCTCGCCCTGGTGGTCGCCGCCGGGCTCGGGACGCTGCCGCTGCTGTTCGCCGCGGCGCCGGCGGTCGGCGAGTTCAAGGTCTTCGGGGTGCACCTTCCGTGGCTGCTGCTCGGGGTGCTGTCGTTCCCGTTCCTGGTGCTCGTCGGCGCGGCCTACGTGCGCTGGGCGGAACGCAACGAGCAGGACTTCGTGGCGCTGATCCGCAGGCCGGAACGGTGAACCCGTACCTGGCGCCGGGTCTGATCCTGGTGCTGCTGCTGACCGTGGCGATCGGCGCGTACGGCCTGCGTTTCGCCCGTACCACCTCGGACTTCCTGGTCGCCTCCCGCTCGGTGAGCCCGTCCTGGAACGCGGCCGCGATCAGCGGTGAATACCTCTCCGCGGCGTCCTTCCTCGGGGTCGCCGGTCTGGTGCTGCGCTACGGCGTGGACGTGCTGTGGTACCCCGTCGGGTTCGCCGCCGGATACCTCGCCCTGCTGCTGTTCGTGGCCGCGCCGCTGCGCCGCTCCGGGGCGTTCACCCTGCCCGACTTCTGCCAGGTGCGCCTCAAGTCGGTCGCCCTGCGCCGGCTGGCGACCGCGTTCGTGCTGTTCATCGGCTGTCTCTATCTGCTGCCCCAGCTGCAGGGGGCGGGCTTGACGTTCGCCACCCTGACCGGGGGGTCGTACGCCTGGGGCGCCCTGGTCGTCGGCGTGGTGGTGACCGCGAACGTGGCGTTCGGCGGGATGCGCGCGATCACCTTCGTGCAGGCGTTCCAGTACTGGCTGAAGCTCACCGCCCTGGCCGTACCGATGGTCTTCCTGATCCTGCAGTGGCAGTCCGACGGCCGCCCGGCGGTGACTCCGCCCGGCCCGGTCTTCCACGCCGCGACCACGGTCACCATCGAGCAGGACGCGGTCCTGGACGGTGCGACGAAGGTCGTGGCGGGGGAGACGCTCCGGTTCGAGGCGGGCGATCCGGTTCCCCGGGTGAGCACTGTGGACGCCGAGTTCGGCGCCGACTGGCTGCTTCCCGACCAGACCGGGCTCTTCACCACCTATTCGCTCATCTTGGCGACCTTCCTCGGCACCATGGGGCTTCCGCACGTCCTGGTCCGGTTCTACACCAACCCGGACGGGGCCTCCGCCCGCCGCACGACCCTCGTGGTGCTCGCCATGGTCGGCATGTTCTACCTGCTCCCGACCCTGTACGGGGTGCTGGGCCGGATCTACACACCGCAACTGCTGATGACCGGGAACACCGACGCGGTGGTGCTCCTGCTGCCCGAGGCCGCCCTCGGTGACGGTCATCTGGGCCGGCTGCTGGGTGCCCTGGTCACCGCGGGCGCGCTGGCCGCCTTCCTGTCCACCTCGTCCGGCCTGTTGACCAGCGTCGCCGGGGTGATCTTCACGGACGTGCTGCGGCCCGGCCGCAGCGGGTCGGTCCGGGACTTCCGGGTGGCCACCGTGCTGGCCGCGCTCGTGCCGACCGCCCTCGCGCTCCAGGTGTCCGACATGGACGTGTCCCAGGTCGTCGGGCTGGCGTTCGCGGTGGCCGCGTCGAGTTTCTGCCCGCTGCTGGTGCTCGGCATCTGGTGGCGGCGGCTGACCGACGCCGGGGCGATCGCCGGGCTGATCGCCGGTGGTGGCGCGGCCATGGCGTCGGTCCTGCTGACCGTGCTCGGCCCGCCGCTGCGGGGCGGTTTCGCCGAGTTCGTCGGGCAGCCCGCCGCCTGGACGGTGCCCCTCGCCTTCCTGGTCATGGTCGGTGTCTCGCTGGTGACCGGGAAGCGGGTGCCGGCGGATGTGGGCGCGACGATGCTGCGGCTGCACGCGCCGGAGTCGCTCCGGAGTTGATTTAAGGATCTTTAAGGTACGGCTCCCGGCCGCCGCCGATCCGTCCCCCGTAGAACCGGTCATGAGACGCACCTACAGGCGGCCGGGCAGCGGTTTCACCGGGCGCAATCGGAAGATCGTGATCGGGCTGGTGGCGGCCGCGGTGCTCGGCGGCGGCCTGGCGGTGGGCACCGGGATGAGCAGTGCCTCCACCTTCTGCGACGGGCTGGACGAGCAGGTCCGCCAGACGCGGGCGTTCATGGCGGAGCAGCGGGCGAACCCGAACGCGCAGACCGAGGCCGTGATCGCCAACCGGCAGGCGGTGCTCGACCTGCTCGACGTGCAGAAGGCGCAGGGCGGCTGCGGCGGCGCGGTGGCACAGCCCACGACCCCGCCGGCCGCGACTCCGCCCGCCGCGACCCCGCCGGCCGCGACTCCGCCCGCTCAGCAGGAGACGCCGCCCGGTCAGCAGGAGACCGAGGCGCCCCCCGAGCAGGACGGGAACGGCGACGTGGTCTGCCCGGGTTCGACGGTCACCCTGTCCGGCGAGGGCGGCGCGCCCGCCGCGTCCAGCGGCACCCTCCCGCTCGGCACCCGGCTGCGGGTCACGAACCTGGACAACGACAAGAGCATCACGGTCACCGTGGCGAGCACGTCGGGAAGCTGCATCCTGCTCAACAACGCGGCCTTCGAGGAGGTCCGCGAACCCGGGAAATTCCTGATCAGGCGTGCGGTGATCGAGCGGGTCGGCTGAGGCGATCGGCCGGTCCGGGTGTTCCCGGACCGGCCGCCGGGGCGATACGTTCCTTTCATGAGCGTTCCGGCACAGCGTTCGCCGCAGGGCGGGACGGCGGCGATGTCGCTGCGCGGGCTCGTCAAACACTTCGACACCCGCCTGGCGGTGTCCGGGGTCAGCCTGGACGTTCCGGCCGGGTCCTTCTTCGGCCTGCTGGGCCCCAACGGGGCCGGCAAGACCACGACCCTCTCGATGGCGGTGGGCCTGTTGCGGCCCGACGCGGGTCAGGCAGAGCTGCTGGGGTACGACGTCTGGCGCGCCCCCGCCGAAGCGAAAGCCCTGGTCGGAGTCCTGCCCGACGGCATGCGGATGTTCGACCGGCTGAGTGGCCCGGAGCTGCTCGCCTACCACGGCCTGCTGCGCGGCATGCCCGCCGCGACGGTCGACCAGCGCGCGGTCGAACTGCTCGACGTTCTGGAGATCGGCAACGGCAACCGGACCCTGGTCGTCGACTACTCGGCCGGCATGAAGAAGAAGATCGGCCTGGCCTGCGCGCTGCTGCACGCGCCGCGGCTGCTGGTGCTGGACGAGCCGTTCGAGGCGGTCGATCCGGTGTCCGGCGCGCTGATCCGCGACATCCTCCAGCGGTACGTGTCCGGCGGCGGCACCGTCGTCTTCTCCAGTCACGTGCTGGAGGTGGTGGAGCGGCTCTGCACCCACGTGGCGATCATGTCGGACGGGGTGGTGCGGATGCAGGGGCCACTCACCGAGATCCGCGGCGACCGGACCCTGTCCGATGTGTTCGTCCAGGTCGTCGGCGGCCGGGTGGCCACCGGTTCGGAGCTCGCGTGGCTGTGACGGGCACGCCCGGCTCGGTGTCCATCCGGGCGTTCGTCCGGCTCAAGCTGCGCATCACCGGCAACACCCTGCGCGACCGCCCGGCCCGGATCGTGATGTTCGTGCTGGGTCTGGTCGCGGCGTGCGGATTCGCCATCCTGGGCTACTCGATGCTCGCGGTGCCCGGCCTGCTCGACCGGCCGGACATGGCGGAGTTCCTGTTCCCGTTCGGCGGCGCGCTGCTCACCCTCGGCTGGGTGTTCCTGCCGCTGCTGTTCTTCGGGGTGGACAGCACCCTCGACCCGGCCCAGTTCGCCCTGCTACCGCTGCGCCGCCGGACGCTGATCGCCGGGATGGGCGCGGCCGCCCTGGCCGGCCTGCCCGCGCTGGCGACACTGTGCGCCACGCTGGGGACGGTGCACTCGGCGGCTCTGCTGGGCGGCGCCGGGGCGGCACTGGCCGGGCTGCTCGGCGTCGTCTGCGGGCTGGCCGTCTGCGTGGTGCTGAGCCGGGCGGTGATCAGCGCGTTCGCGACGTCGCTGCGGTCCCGGCGGGCCCGTGACCTGGCGACCATCCTGCTGGCGGTGGTGGCGGCGTCGATCGGGCCGCTGGAGCTCACCCTGCTGGGATTGCTGAACCGGGCCGACTGGACGCTCGTCGAGACCGCCGCGACGGTGACCGGGTGGACGCCGCTCGGCGCGCCGTGGACGCTGGGGCTGGATGTGGCGCAAGGCCGGGCGTGGGCCGTACCCCTCAAGCTTCTGATCGTGGTCGTGACCGTGACCGGCCTGCTCGTCTGGTGGGGCCGCACGCTGGAACAGGCGATGGTCGGCGCCGCGGGCACCGGTCCGGGCCGGGCCGCGGCGCCGGATCATCGCAGCCCGGTGACCAAGCTGCTGTTTCGGTGGTCGCCGCGGAGCCGGTTCGGGGCGCTGACCGCCCGCGAGATCCGTTACTGGTGGCGCGAGACGCGACGCCGGGCCGCGCTGGTGACGCTGACGATGGCCGGGGTCTTCCTGCCGCTCTCCACCGCTTTCGCGGGTGACGGCTCGGGCGCGGTCGGGCTCGCCTTCGTGGTCGGGGCGATCGCGCCGATCGGTCTGGCGAACCAGTTCGGGTACGAGGGCAGCGCCTACGCGACCAACCTGGCCACCGGCGTCCCGGGGCGGCTGGAGATCCACTCGCGGGCCGCCGCGCACGCCGTCTTCACGGTGCCGGTGCTGGTGCTCGTGGCGATCGTGACCGGCGTGGTGGCGGGCCGCCCGGAAGCGATCGCGACCCAGTTCGGCACGCTGCTGGCCACCTACGGCACCGGGCTGGCGCTGGTGCTGCCGATCTCGGTGCGGGCCGCCTACGCCCTGCCGGACACCACCGGCCCGTTCGCGCTCTCCTCCGGCGGTGGCTTCAGCAAGAGCCTTCCCGGGATGGCCGCGCTGCTCGGCGCGATGATCGGCTCGCTGCCCGTGGTGGTGCTGGCCACGCTGTGGCCCTGGCTCGCCTTGCCGGTGGGCCTGGTCTACGGCGTCTGCGCCTATCTGCTCGGCGCCCATCTGGCCGGCCGCATGCTCGACCGCCGCATGCCCGAACTGCTCGCCGCCGTGACGCCCCGTTGAAAGATCGCGTGCTGATTTCGGGCGCGTGTTCCTACCGGATCCGGCGCAGCCCGTCCCGTTTCACGAAGATGACCCGCCGCTCGGTCGCCTCGCCCGTCGGCCCCAGCACGTAGCCGTCGATCCACAGCCACCCGTCGTAGGTGATCCGTGGGTCGATCCGGATCACCCGGAACGTCAGCGCCCGGTTGCCGGCGAACTGCACGCTGGCCGCGGCGCCCACATGGATCACCTCCCCGGCCCGGGGCAATGCCTCGCTGATGGTCCGCCTCCCATCGTCATCCGACGACGTTACACAAAATGTATAAGCTGATGACACCTGTCGATCGTCCACTTTCGAGCGACGCTGCGGCAGGATGATCCGTCATGAGTGCGATCGAGCCTGAGATACCCGACGACGGGCACCGCTCCCGCCAGCGGCAACTCGCCGGCGACCTGCGCGCGCTGATCCTCGCCGGCGACATCGGCCCCGGTCGGCGCCTGCCCAGCACCGCCGAGCTGACCCGGCGTTACGCGGTCGGCAACCAGACCGTCACCCGCGCCCTCGGCATCCTCAAAGCGGAGGGGTTGGTCACCGGCCACAAGGGAAAGTCGGTCGTCTCCACCGGCCGGCGGCCGGCCGTGGTCCGGGCTGGTCACTACCCGTCACCGATGACACCCGGGCGGGACGCCGTGATCCGCCTGCTCCGAGTGGGGGAGACGGCGGCGCCCGCGCAGGTGGCGCACGCCTTCGGCATTCCCGCGGGCGATCCGGTCGCGGTCCGGCACCAGGTGCTCGATCTGGACGGGGAGCCGGCCGAGCTGGTCTGGGCGTACTACCCGGCGGCAGTGGCCCGGGGCACCGCGCTGGCCGAGAGCCGGCGGCTGCGCGGCGGGTCACCGACGGTGCTGGCCGCTCTCGGTCACCCGCTGCGGCATGTGGTGGACCAGGTGTCGGTGCGGCCGGCCACGGTCGCCGAGTTCGTCGCCCTGCGGCTGCCCGAGGACATCCCGGTGCTGCGGCAGTTCCGGATCGCCTACACCGACGGCGACCGGCCGATCGAGGTCACCGTCATGATCAAGGCAGGTCAGCAGTTCGAGATCCGTTACGAGCTGCCGGCACCCGGCTGACCGCGGCCCGCCGCAGCCCCTCCTGGCGGACGAAGATCCGGCGGCGCTGCTCGGCGCTGCCGTCGGCGCCCAGGACGTAGCCGTCCAGCCATATCCAGCCGTCGTAGGTGGCCCGCGGGTCGACCCGGATGACCCGGAAGGTCAATGTCCGCTCACCGGAGAACTGGACGCTCGCCTCGGGACCGACATGAACGACGTCACCTGGCCGGAGAACCACCTGAGTCATGCCTAGAAAATAGTTGGTGATCAATTAATCGGCATGTGCGCGTGCGCAATCTGTAAACGGGAGAATGATCGGATGCACTCCGACGAGCCGGGTGGCCGCATCCACTCCACCGATCCGTTCGCCGTCCCGGAGACGGAGAAATCCCCGGTCCGCCGCCTGCGCGGCCGGTTCGCCGCCCCGGTGGCGCTGTGGACCGCGCCCGGGCCGGCCGGGTTGACCGTCTCCTCCACCGTGATCGCGGGCGGAGACCCCGGACGGGTGATCGGCCTGATCGACGACGAGAGCGAGTTCTTCGACGCCGTCACCCTCGCGGGACGGTTCGCGCTCAGCCCGCTGAGCCCCGCCGACCGTCAGCTCGCCGACCGGTTCGCCGGCCTCTTCCCGGCGCCCGGCGGCCCGTTCGCGTCCGGTGAGTGGGAGCAGACCGCGTACGGGCCGGTCCCGGCCCATGCCGGCGCCTGGGCCGGATGCCGCCTGGACGACAGCCGGCCGTGTGGCTGGGCCACCCTGATCGAGGCCGTGATCGAAGTCGTTCACTTCCCCGGCGCCGGGGAACCTCTGATCCACTACCGGGGGAGGTACGCCGAGCTGGCATGATGCCGCTCAGCGCAGTCAGACCACCACTCAGCGCACACCACGACCATCAGCCGGTGACGCGGCTCACTCCTTCGTACGGTGCCGGAAAGCCCGACCTCACAAAGGTGGTGAATTCCGTGCCGGCATCCGCCGATAGATACCTCGAAGTGCAGCGCTCCGAGGAGTTCGCTGAACTGCGCCACAGGCTGCGCCGCTTCATCTTCCCCACGACCGTCGCCTTCATCCTCTGGTACGCGCTCTACGTGCTGCTCTCCGCGTACGCGCGGGACTTCATGGCCATCAAGCTGATCGGCAACATCAACGTCGCCCTGCTCCTGGGCGTCCTGCAGTTCGTCTCCACGTTCCTGATCGCGTGGTACTACGCGCGATACGCGGCCAAGGAGCTCGACCCCCGGGCCGACGCCATCCTGCACTCGGTCGACGAGACGCCGGCGGCCACCAGCACCGACGGGAGCGCTCAGTGACCGTCCCCGCCTTCCTGGCCGCCGAGGCGTCCACCAGCACCTCGCGCACCCTGACCATCACCCTGTTCCTGGTCTTCGTGGCGATCACCCTGGGCATCACCGTCTGGGCCAGCCGGCAGACCAAGACCGCCACCGACTTCTACGCCGGCGGCCGGCAGTTCTCCGGCTTCCAGAACGGTATGGCGATCGGCGGCGACTACATGTCGGCGGCGTCCTTCCTGGGCATCGCCGGCCTGATCGCCCTGTACGGCTACGACGGCTTCCTGTACTCGATCGGCTTCCTGGTCGCCTGGCTGGTCGCGCTGCTGCTGGTCGCCGAGTTCCTGCGCAACTCGGGCCGCTACACGATGGCCGACGTGCTGGCCTTCCGGATGCGCCAGCGCCCGGTGCGTACCGCGGCGAGCGTCTCCACCATCGTGGTGTCGGTCTTCTACCTGATCGCCCAGATGGTCGGCGCCGGCGCGCTGGTCTCGCTGCTGCTCGGCATCAAGCCGGACACCACGTTCCTGGGCATGGACGCCGGTACCGCCAAGGTCGCCACGATCATCCTGGTCGGCGCCCTGATGATCGTCTACGTGACGGTCGGCGGCATGAAGGGCACCACCTACGTCCAGATCGTCAAGGCGTTCATGCTGATGGGCGGCGCCCTGATCATGACGCTGATGGTGCTGGCGCACTACAAGTTCAACCTGTCGGCGCTGCTCGGCGACGCCGCCGCGCAGTCCGGCAAGGGCGAGAAGTTCCTGGAACCCGGCGGGCGGTACGGCGTCCAGGTCGAAGGGAACGCGCTGCAGACCTTCTACAACAAGATGGATCTGCTCTCGCTGGGTCTCGCGCTGGTCCTCGGCACGGCCGGCCTACCGCACATCCTGACCCGCTTCTACACCGTGCCGACCAGCCGGATCGCGCGTAAGAGCGTGCTCTGGGCGATCGGCATCATCGGTACTTTCTACCTGTTCACCCTGGCGCTGGGCTTCGGCGCGGCGGCCCTGGTGGGCGGCGCGAACATCCAGGCACAGGACAAGGCCGGCAACACCGCGGCGCCACAGCTCGCCCAGCAGCTCGGCCTCGATTATCTGGGCGGGGAGACCGGCGGCGCGATCATGCTGGCCGTGATCGCCGCGGTCGCCTTCGCCACCATCCTCGCCGTGGTCGCCGGACTCACCCTGGCCTCGTCGTCGAGCCTCGCGCACGACTTCTACGCCAGCGTGATCAAGCGGGGCAAGGCCTCCGAGCGCGAGGAGGTCGGCGTCGCCCGGATCTCCGCCCTGATCATCGGCGCGATCGCGATCGCCCTGTCGATCTTCGCGCAGAACCTGAACGTCGCCTTCCTGGTGGCGCTCGCGTTCGCGGTGGCGGCGTCGGCGAACCTGCCGGCGATCCTCTACAGCCTGTTCTGGAAGCGGTTCAACACCGCGGGCGCGCTCTGGTCCATCTACGGTGGCCTGATCAGCGCGGTCGTCCTGGTGTTCTTCTCACCGGTGGTGTCCGGCACGGCCACCGCGATGTTCCCGAACCAGGACTGGCAGTTCTTCCCGCTGTCCAACCCCGGCATCATCTCGATCCCGCTCGGCTTCTTCTTCGGCTGGCTCGGCACGGTCGTCTCCAAGGAGACCGACCCGAAGAAGTACGCGGAGCTCGAAGTCCGGTCTCTCACCGGGCACGGGGCCCACTGACCTTGTTCAGTGCACGGGCCGGCGTAGTCGCCGACGCCGGCCCGTGTCCGCCCGATTACTCTCCTCCTACCTTCGTGCCGAAGCGTCGTGACGGAACGGATCAGCGGCGCGCACTCCGTAACCTGGAACGCATGTCAGCCACCACCTCCCCCAGCGGCAACTCCTCCGGACGAGCGTCCGTGCCCGGGCCCGGGCGTCCCGATCGGGACCGGCCCTCGTACGGTGGTGACGGCAACGGTCCCGGTGGGCGCCCGCCCGGCGGCACCGGTCGTTCCTACGGCGGTGGCAGCCGTCGCCCCCGGCCCCGATGGGGCCGCATCGCTCTCGTGGCGGGCGTGCTGATCGCGGTCATCGCCCTGATCGCCGGCATCTCGGCGTGGGGATACGTCTCCGGCCTGGACGACAATCTCAAGCGGACCAACGCCTTCACCGAGCTCAAGGAGCGGCCGCCCGCGGCCGTCGAGGGCGCCTTCAACATCCTGCTGATCGGCACCGACTCGCGTGACCCCGACGCCAAGCAGGACGCGGCCAACAAGTGGCGCGCCGACACGCTGATCCTCATGCACGTGCCGGCCGACCACAAGTCCGCCCAGCTCATCTCGATTCCGCGAGACCTGTGGGTGAACATCCCGAACGGCAACAGCGCGCCGTGCAGTTCCGGCAGCCGAGCCAAGATCAACGCGGCGTTCGCCTTCGGTGGCATCCCCCGCGCGGTCCGCACCGTCGAGTGCATGACCGACGTGCGCATCGACCACGTCATGGCGATCGACTTCGGCGGCTTCAAGGAGGTCACCGACGCGCTCGGCGGCGTCGACCTCTACGTGGAGCAGGACGCCAAGTCGATCCACAAGCCCTTCCGCCAGTTCAAGAAGGGCACCATGCACATGAACGGCGAGGAGGCGCTGGACTGGATCCGGCAGCGCTACCAGTTCCCCCGCGGCGACTTCGCCCGGATGCAGCACCAGCAGGACTTCCTCAAGGCGCTGATGGACAAGGCGGCGAGCGGCGGCACCCTGGGCAACCCGGCCAAGCTCACCTCCTTCCTCAACTCGGTGACCGATGCGCTCACCGTCGACGAGAACTTCTCCCTCAAGGACATGGCGTTCGAGTTGAAGGGCCTGCGCAGCGAGAACCTGACGTTCCTGACCAGCCCCAACAAGGGCAGCGAGACGATCAACGGACAGTCCGTGGTGGTCTCCGACCGGGAGAAGGCGCTGGGGCTCTACAAGGCCGTGGCCGCCGACAAGATGAGCGAGTGGCTGACGGCTAACCCGCAGAAGAAGAAGTGACCCGCCCGGCCACTCCGATCCCCGCCCCTGGAACGGAATCACGACCTCCCGGCCGTAGTCTGTTTCCGTGTTCGGACCCCAGGTACCCAGCGTCACCGCTGATCAAGTTGCTGCCGGCTCCTACCTGCTCGACGTGCGCGAGCCGGACGAGTGGGAGGCCGGCCACGCGCCCGGCGCGCACCACCTGCCGATGATGGAGGTGCCGGCCCGGATGGCCGAGGTGCCCACCGACGGTGAGGTCGTCGTGGTGTGCCGGGCCGGCGGCCGGTCCGGTCAGGTCGTCGCCTACCTGATGAACAACGGGTGGGACAACGTGCGCAACCTCGACGGCGGCATGCAGTCCTGGGCTGCGCTCGGCAAGGACATCGTCACCGACAACGGGCAGCCCGCCCGCGTGCTGTGAGCGACGGGTACCGCCCGCTGGTCATCGCGCACCGCGGTGGCGCCGACGCGCTGCCCGAGCACACCCTCGGGGCCTATCTGCGCGCGCTCGACGAGGGCGCGGACGGGCTGGAGTGCGATGTCCGGCTGACCCGGGACGGCCATCTGGTCTGCGTGCACGACAGCAAGCTGGAGCGCACCAGCAACGGCCGGGGCCGGGTCAGCGCGAAGACCCTGGCGGAGCTGGACGCGCTGGACTTCGGGTCCTGGCATCCCGGTTTCGACAAGGATCTGCCGGAGCTGTCCCGGCTGCTCACCCTGGAGCGGCTGCTGGGGGCGGTCCGCGACAGCGGGCGGCAGGTCCGGCTGCTGATCGAGACCAAACACCCGTCGCGGTACGGGGCCGAGGTGGAACGCCGGCTCGTCGGGATGCTGCGTCAGCACGGCCTGGCGGACCCGAAACCGGACGACGACGTACAGGTCACCGTGATGTCCTTCGCGGCCCTCGCGTTGCGCCGGATCCGCGCCCAGGCGCCCGGCCTGCCCACGGTGTACCTGATGGAGATGGCGGCGCCCGGGGTCGGCCGGGGCCGCCTGCCGTTCGGCGCGCGGACCGCGGGGCCCGGCGTCGAGCTGGTCCGGGCGAAACCCGGGCTGCTGCCGGCGATCAAGGCGGCCGGCCACCAGGCGTACGTCTGGACGGTCAACCTCCCGGAGGATCTGGAGCTCGTGCTGGGACACCGGGTGGACGCCGTGATCACGGACCGTCCACGGTTCGTGCTCGACCATCTCGATCGGATGTGACCTGTACCACTAGAGCCTGGTCACCCATAAGGATCCGCTTAGGTTCGTCTGCCGAAAACCCGGCGGGCGAGGCAGACTCGCAGACATGCCGGACCGCCCCGACTATGCGGCCCTGACCCTGGGTCAGGTCGCGGTCCTCGGCCGCCTCGACTCCGGCGACGCGGGCCTCGACGTGCTGCAGGAACTGGTCCGGCTGGCCACCGAGGCGCTCGGGGCGTGCGGCGCGGCCTTCGCCGAGTTCGCCGCCGGCCAGGGCCGCGTCATCGCCGCCACCGGGATCTGCGAGCCGATCCTCGGCCGCCCGGCCGCGCACGTCGACGGTGATCTCGCCGGGCTGATCGAGAGCGGCGCCGTGCGGCACACGCTGAGCGCCCGCCACGAGCACGCCGGCTCCCTGCACGTGTACTTCGACGACCCCGTCGCGCCCGGCCCCGAGCACCAGGCGGTGGCGGACCTGCTGGCCGCCCTCATCGGGCGGCTCTACCACCTCGGGGCGGGCCTTCCCGCGCACGGCGAGCCCGCGCCGGAGGAGGTGCGCCGCCACGCGGACCGGGATCTGTGGGTCGCGGTGACCAGCCACGAGCTGCGCACCCCGGTCACCGTGATCAAGGGGTACGCGGACACGCTCACCAACCACTGGGACACCCTCGGCGAGGACGGCAGGCACGAGGCGGTCCGGGTGATCCGCACCCGGGCCGGTGAGCTGGCCCGCCTGGTGGACCGGCTGCTCTCCGCCGCGAGCGAGGAGGACGGCTCGGTCGGCGGTTCCCCGGCCGGACCGTTCGACCTGGTCGAGGCGTTACGGGCGGCCG
Organism: Actinoplanes utahensis; assembly: GCF_016862455.1. Classification (GTDB taxonomy): domain Bacteria; phylum Actinomycetota; class Actinomycetes; order Mycobacteriales; family Micromonosporaceae; genus Actinoplanes; species Actinoplanes utahensis. The sequence continues at coordinate 39,045 of NZ_BOMZ01000052.1, read as the reverse complement.
CCGCCGAGCTGCCCGGCGATCTGCGGGAACGGTTGCTGCTGGCGCACCTGCCCGAGGACCTGCCGAAGGCGTACGGGCACCGCGACTCGATCGCCACCGTGCTCACCGAACTCGTCACGAACGCGGAGAAATACTCCGACCCGGACACCACGGTCGAGGTGTGCGCCGGCGCCGACGACGACACACTGCGATTCCGGGTCTCCGACCGCGGGGCGGGAATCGCGCCGGACCACGTCGAACACGCCTTCGACAGATACTGGCAGGCCGACTCCGGGCACCACCGGGCCGGCGCCGGGCTCGGCCTCTACCTGGTCCGCAGACTGGTGGAGCGGCAGAACGGCTGGGTCTCGCTGCGCCCGCGCGAGGACGGCGGCACCGTCGCCGAGGTCCGCCTGCCCCGCGCATAAGCCCGCGTGGGGAGTTGCGGCCGAGATACCCACGCCTCAAGCCCGGCGAGCCCACGTGTGAGGGGCGCACCTAGCGGCCGAAATAAAGACACGGGGTGGGGCACGTCACCGGATCGCGGGACGGACCGCCTACGCTGGTTCCCCGTGAGCAAGCGTCGCAAGTCCCGCGAAACCGCACCGAAGACGAAGGTGCGCGACATCTTCGTCGCCCGCCCGTTCGAGGGCCTGGCCGACGAGCCGGAATGGGTCGCCCTGCGCGAGCTGGTCCCGGCCGCGTCCGCGCCGCTGACCCTCAAGCCGGAGATCGTCGAGGAGTACGGCGACCGCTCGGTCACCCTCTCCACGGTGCTGCCGATGGCCTGGCCGGCGATGTCCCGCCGGGACGGGCAGATCTTCATCGGCCTGCAGCGGCACGTCCAGTCCGGTGACGTCTCCCGTGACCTGGCCGTGGCGATCCTGAACGCGCTGGCGACCGAGCCCGGCGACACCGTCCCGGTGCCGGCCCTGCCCGGCGAGGGCCCGCGCCTTCAGGACATCCTGGTCGACAACCCGCTCGAGATCACCATGCACGACGGGTTCGAGTACTGGCTGGACGCCGAGCAGATGCAGGACGCCACCGTGAAGGCGTCGCTGGAACGGGCCAACGCGTCGATCTACCCGACCGTGCGGCTGGCCGCGGCCAAGGCGGCGTACTGGTGCCGGGTCGCGCTGGACAAGAGCCACGTGCGCTGGGTGCTGTCCGAGCCGGAGGACAGGGCACTGGACGCGCTGTCCCGGCTGTCGGCCGCGGGTGACCTGCTGCTGGGTGAGGACACCAAGTTCGCCGGGATGTTCCGGGCGCACGGCCTGCTGGTGCCGGTCTGGGACGTGCCGGGTGAGCCGGAGGGCGCCGACTTCGAGGCGCCGCTCGCCGACTTCGCCAAGCGGTACGCCGACATCCTGGCCGTGGACGAACCGCTGGACGCGGCCGCCCGGCGCGCCAAGCAGGGCCTCATCGGCCGCCAGCTGACGCTGCGATAGCCCACTTTCTCCGCAGCGTGTGGCGTGCGCGTGCGCGTGACGGCCGGACCGGGTTCGGGGCGCATGACGGCCGGGCCGGGTTCGAGTGCGCGTGACGGCCGAATTCCACACGCTCGGCGGGACGTTCGGCGTTCGGCGGAAGCCGGGCCGCGCGCTCCCGCCTCTTTCGTGGGGTGAGGGCGCGTGGCCCGTACCGTCACCGGGAATTGATCTTGATTTAGCCGAGTGGATCGCGCTGGATCGGGCAGCTCATGCAGCGCGGGCCGCCGCGGCCCGAGCCCAGCTCGGATCCGCTGATCCGGACCACCTCGATGCCGGCCCGTTCCAGCTGGGCGTTGGTCTCGACGTTGCGCTCGTAGGCGACGCACAGCCGGGGCGCGATGGCCAGGGTGTTGTTGCCGTCGTCCCACTGCTCGCGCTCGGCGGTGACCGGGTCGAGGCCGGTGTCGATGACCCGCAGCCGGTCGATGCGCATCGCCTCGGCCGCCGCCTCCAGGAACGGGCGTGGGTGATGGACCCGCAGCTCGTCGTCGGCGCCCGCGGTGATCGTCCAGGCCTGCAGGCTGTGTGCCAGGTTCGGGTACATCACCACGGCGTCGGCGTCCACCATCGTGCAGACGGTGTCCAGATGCATCGTGGCGCGTTCCTGAGCGATCGGCACGGCCAGCACGGTGTGCGCCAGACCGGCCGCGATCACCCGCTGGGCCAGACGCTCGGCGCCGGCCGGGGTGGTCCGCTCGCCGACGCCGATCGCCAGCACGTCCGGCGCCATCACCAGCACGTCACCGCCCTCCACGTGCTCCAGCGACGGGTCGAAGAGCAGCTCGGCGCCGGCAAAACGCGGATGATGCCGATAGATCGCGTGGGTGAGCGTGGTCTCCCGGCGACGGGCCCGCATGGCGAGGCTGGTGACCGCCACCCGGTCCCGCACCCAGACCGACGAGTCACGGGTGAACAGCAGGTTGGGCAGCGGGTCGATGACGAAGTCGTGCCGGTCCATCATCTCGTAGACCAGGCCGCCACCGCCCGGTTTGATCTCCTCGTGCGCGAGGCCGGCGACCAGCACCTCGGCGAGCCGGGCGGGCTCCTGGTCGGCCAGGTAGTCGGCGACGCTCGCGCGCAGAGTGTCGCCGAGCCGGCGGTCGGACAGGACGCTCGCGGTGAGCTCGGTCCGTGCCTCCGGCAGGGTCAGCGTCTCGGCGAGCAGGTCACCGAGGTACAGCACCTCGACGCCGCGGCTGCGCAGCGCCTCGGCGAAGGCGTCGTGCTCCTCTTGGGCACGGCTCACCCACGGGATGCCGTCGAAGAGGAGGGTGTCGTTGTTGCGCGGGGTCAGGCGCGCTAGTTCCGCTGCCGGACGGTGCAGCAGTACGGTACGGAGGCGGGCGACTTCACTGTCGACGTACACCCGAAAGAGGTTATCCCGTACCGAGCGCTACCGTGCCGTGACGTTGTGCCTAGATCCTGGGACAGTCATGCACTGGTTCGAACGGGCAGCTAGCTTGGGAAGGCAAGATGCACCATCCGAAATAAAAAGTTGCCGTGAATGTGGCATTCATCCCCTCTCATTCCCACTCACCGGTCTGTTCCGTAGGGATACGATCACGTACGGTAGTTGGATAGAGAGAGCCCGATTGACCTTTTGCCGGAGGTCGCAGTGACTGTCTTCCCTACCCGTTCCGCGCTGCCCATGACGTCTCAAGCGCTCACACCCATCGAGCGCAAGCATCCGGGTTCCGTTCTCGAGGACACCCAGCGGATGCCCAGCCCCGCCGAGTGGGCGCGCCGCCGACGCGCCGAACGCGGCGCCCGCCGCATCGAGGCCGCCGGGGCCCGAGCACTCACCCGCCTCGACCGCCTCGGGCCGAACTGGCACATCGTGGACTGGCCGCGGACCGATCTCGGCCAGGCCTACTACGAGCCGGACCCCGCCGACGAGCGCGCCGGATTCCTGGCGATCGGCCCCGGCGGCATCTACGCCGTCACGGTGACCGACCAGGGTCGCAACCGCGTGCTGATCGCCGGCGACGTGGTACAGATCAACGGCAAGCGCCCGGCGTACATCGCCGAGGCCCGCCGGGACGCCCGCCGCGCCGCCAAGGCCCTCACCGCCGTCGTGGGGCTCAACGTCCCGGTCACCGCCGTGCTGACCTTCGTGGGCACCGGTGTGATCAGCGTCCACGGTCTGCCGAAGGACTGTCTGGTCTCCACCGACAAGGAACTCGACCGCCTGCTGATCGCCGGTGGCTCGAAGATCTCCCCGGCCACCGCGGCCAAGCTGACCGCCGTCGCGGAGCACCCGGGCACCTGGTCGAACGCGCCCTATCGGCCGGGTCTTGACTACTCTTCGTACGGCAACGGACAGACTGCCGCTGACAAGCGGCTGACCCGCCGGTAACGTTCCTTGCGACGCCGTCGACGGCCGGCGCGAGTCGGCCGTCGGTGTGAAGCAGAGCGAGGAGGAGCCGGTGGCGCATGTTGAGCTCTCCCTCTCGGGAGCGTTCGTTCCGCAGGCCCGGACACCGTCGGAGGTCGAGTTCGTCACCAGCGTCGAGCGCTGGACGATGACCGTCGCGGCCGCCGACGAGCCATGCCTGATCCTCGGCGTCGACGGCACGATCCTCGCCGTGTCGCCGTCCGCCAGCGAGCTGCTCGGGCTGGGCAAGCCCGCCGAGGCGCTCGGCCGGCGGCTCAGCACCGCGCTCCACCTGATCGACTTCACGGCGGGCGGCAGCCGCCTGGAGGACCCCGAGGCGGAGAACATCCCGCCCCTGCTGGCGCTGCGCAGCGAGCGGCTGGCCCGTGGCCTGATGCGGGTCGTTCCGGGCGAGGACGAGGCTCCCCTCACCGTCGACGCGGTCTCCACTCCGCTGATGGCGGGCGACCGGGTGGGCGGCACGTTGACCTTCCTGTCCCCGGTGCGGTACTGACGTCCCTTTTGTTCGGCGCGGTGTGGTGTTCACCGCAGGTGGCAACCATTGGTTGTTACACAGCCGCAACGTAGTCTGCGAGCATGCTGGATCTAGACCTGTTACCGGGTGAATACGCGGTGTGTCGGCTTCCGGCCGGAACATCCCTGCCCGCCTCCCTTACCGCAGGTCCGGACGACAAGAGCGTCATCTCGGTGACCTGGGGCGTCGACGAGATCTCGGTGATCTGCCCGAACGACCGGGTGCCCACCGGCGCGGAGGCCGACACCGCCTGGCGATGTCTGCGCGTGTCCGACCTCAACCTGGCCATGCACGGGGTGCTCGCCTCGCTCGTCGGCCCGCTCGCCGAGGCCCGGGTCAACATCGTGACCTTCTCGACGTACGACACGGATTACCTCCTGGTGCCGGCCGTGCGGCTCACCGAGGCGGTCAACACCCTCACTTCGGCCGGGCACCGCATCGCCAGCTGACCGTTCGGTCCCTACCATGTCAACGTGTTCCCCCGCACACGTTGGCTCGTCCCGGCGCTGGTCCTGCTGCTGACCGGCGCCTGCGGCACACCGCCCGAGCCGCTGCCGACCGGACCGCCACGGCCCCACGCCAGCATCAGCCTGCCGTCCGGTGGCCTCGTGCCGCCGGCGGCGCCCACGACGGCGACGTACACGCTGCCGCCGCCGACGCAGACCTTCACCGTGCCGCCGGTGCCGACGACCCTCCCGACGACCACACCGACGACCGCACCGACGCCCTCGCCCAGCCCGACTCCCTCGCACGCGGCCCGCTGCACGGGGCAGCCGACCGGCGCGCAGATCATCGAGCTGGCCCGAAAGGAGGCGGGCGTGCCCGACGGGAGTCTGACGGTCACCGATGGGCCGTACTGCTCGGGGACGTGGAGCTTCACCACGCTCGGCATGACCGGGGCCGAGCCGCTGTCGGTGGTCGCCACCGGCGCCGGGGCCACCCTCCAGTTCGTCACCGCCGGCACCGACGTGTGCAATCCACAGGTCAAAGCACAGGCCCCGGCCGGCATCAGGGTCCTCGCCTGCGCCTATTGATTGACTAGACTCCGCACATGCCCGGAACGCCGCCCACCCGTTTCACGTACCTCGGCCCCGAGGGCACCTTCACCGAGGCCGCCCTGCGCACCATTCCCGCCGCCGAGCACGGGGTGCGCACGCCCGCGCGCAGCGTTCCCGAGGCCATCGAGGCGGTGCGCACCGGTGAGGCCGACGCCGCCCTGGTGCCCCTGGAGAATTCGGTGGGCGGCGCCGTCCCGGTCACCCTCGACGAGCTGATCATCGGCAGCCCGGTGATGATCACCCGCGAGGTGCTGCTACCGGTCGAGTTCGTGCTCGCCGCCCGGACGGCGACCCCGCTGGCGGAGATCCGCTCGGTGGCCGCGCACCCGCAGGCCTCCGCCCAGTGCCGGCACTGGCTGCGGGCCAACCTGCCCGACGCCGTCGTCGTCGACGTGCTCTCCAACGCGGCGGCGGCGATCAGCGCGGCCTCCGGCGAGCACGACGCCGCGCTGTGCGCCCCGATCGGCGTGGGCCGCAACAACCTCATCGTGCTCGCCGAGAAGGTCGCCGACCGGGCCGAGGCGGTCACCCGCTTCGCACTGCTCACCCGGCCGGGCGCGCCGGCCACGCCGACCGGCGACGACGTCACCTCGCTGGCGCTGTGGATCCGCCACGATCAGGTCGGCGCGCTGCTGGCGGTGCTGACCGAGCTGGCGGTGCGCGGCATCAACCTGTCCCGGATCGAGTCCCGCCCGACCGGCGAGCAGCTCGGGACGTACGTGTTCTTTCTCGACTGCACCGGCCACGTCGCCGAGCCCCGTCTCGGCGAGGCGCTCCAGGGCCTGCGCCGGATCTGCGCCGAGGTGCGGTTCCTCGGGAGTTACCCCAAGCACCGGCTGCAGCCGGAGCCGCCGGTCGCCGCGCCGCCGAACCTCTCCGACGGCGACTTCGCGAACTCGGCGGCCTGGCTCGCCGGCCTGCGCTCCAGCGGCGTCTAGCAAGACGTCGCCACGAGCCCCGCGGAAGACCTCCGGCGCCCGATCAGCCCCAGCCGAGATCGTGCAGGCGCTGGTCGTCGATGCCGAAGTGGTGAGCGATCTCGTGTACCACGGTGATCGCGACCTCCTCCACCACGTCGTCCTCGGAGTCGCAGACCTTGAGCGTGGGCAGGCGGTAGATGGTGATCCGGTCGGGCAGCGTGCCGGCGTAATCCCAGCCGCGCTCGGTCAGCGCCGTGCCCTCGTAAAGGCCGAGCAGGTCGTCACTGCCGTCCTCGGGCCGGTCCTCGACCAGGAAGACGACGTTGTTCATCAGGGAGAGAAGCGCGACGGGGACCTCGTCGAGGGCCTCGCCCACCAGCTCCTCGAAACGTTCGGGACTCATGTCGACGGGCACGAGCCCATTGTGCCCGGATCACCGGCACGGCCAGAAGGGCCGCGCCGGGACCGTGAAACGTGTGTCAGGCGAGCTTCGCGACCAGGCTGATCGCGGCGCCCGGGCTCAGCAGGCGGGAGATCGGGCAGTTCTCCTTGGCGGCGGTGGCCAGCTCCTGGAACTTGGCGTCGTCGATGCCGGGCACGTCGCCGACGGTCTCCAGGTCGATGCGGGAGACACCGAAACCGGCGTCGGTCTTGTCCAGGTGAACCTTGGCGACGGTCTCCACCGAGGTGGGGGTGAAGCCCGCGTCGGCGAGCCCCTTCGAGAAGGCCATCGAGAAGCAGCCGGCGTGCGCGGCCGCGATCAGCTCCTCAGGGTTGGTCCCCTCGCCCTCCTCGAAGCGCGACTTGAAGGAGTAGGCGCCCTGGAGGCCACCCTTGCCAGTCTTGACGGTGCCGGAACCCTCGGTGAGGTTCCCTTCCCAGCGGGCAGAAGAAGAACGAATAGGCATGTCCAGCACGCTAGCCGATATCCCGCTCGTTGGTTCGCAGACCGGGCGGCCATGATGGATCCCATGGCTTCGGAACCCCCGCCCGACGACACGGTCATCAGCTTCGGTGAGCCCACCCGGCGCAGCGTCCTGCGGGACCTGGGCACCGACCGGCGGCTGCCGATGCTCACCGCGTCCCTGGCCGCCGTCGCCGCGTTCGGGTCGCTGATCTCCGAGTGGCAGACCACCACCGTGAACGAGGCGGTGATCAACAGCGAGGGCGCGACCGGCAGCCGGGTCCTGACGACCGGGCTGATCGATCTCGGCGCGCCCGGCGCCGGATACCTGGCCGGTCTCCTGGTCATGACGACCGCGATCGTGCTGGTCCTGTTCGGCCCGGCCGCCGGCAAGGGGCACGCGCGGCTCGCCGGGTTCGCCGCCGGCGGGGTCCTGCTGGCCCTGCTGCTGGCGCTGGTCGGCCCGCTCGGCGACTTCAGCCTGCTGATCCCGCGGTACTTCACCATGGAGGTGTCCGGCGAGGAGATCCGGGTGGCGCACGGGCGCGGCCTGTGGTGCGCGATCGCCGCGGTGGGCCTCGGGCTGATCGCGCTCCAGCTGCCCGCCGCCACCACCACCGACGACGTCCGGCCGGCCGCCCCGGCACGGAAGGTGGAGGCGCCCGACGAGCCACTCGACCTGACCATCTCGCCGGCCACACCGTTCGCGTCGCACCCGGGCGACCTGGACCAGCCGCACCGATCGTGACACCGGGGGATATCCGGGTGATGAACGGACCGGGACGCCGGTAGGCTCGACAACCGTGATTGACCTGCGTCTGCTTCGCGAAGACCCCGACCTGATCCGCGCCAGCCAGCGGTTGCGTGGTGAGTCCACCGAGCTCGTGGACGGCCTGCTGAGTGCCGACGAGGAGCGCCGGGCCGCCACCCAGCGGTTCGAGGCGGTCCGGGCGGAGCAGAAGTCCATCGGCAAGGAGGTCGCGAAGGCTTCCGGGGACGAGCGGGCGGCGCTGCTGGCCCGTACCAAGGAGTTGGCCCTCGAAGTGAAAGCGGCCGAGGCCGCGGCGAGCGAGGCCGAACAGACGCTGCGCAAGGCCCACCTGGCCGTGTCGAACGTGGTCGAGGGCGCCCCGCCCGGCGGTGAGGACGACTTCGTCGTGCTGCGTGAGGTCGGCGACATCCCGCGGATCGAGGCGCCGAAGGACCACCTGGAGATCGGCGAGGCGCTGCGGGCGATCGACACCGAGCGCGGGGCCAAGGTGTCCGGGTCGCGGTTCTACTTCCTCACCGGCGTCGGCGCGCTGCTCCAGCTCGGCATGCTCCAGCTGGCCATCCAGCAGGCGGTCGAGCACGGGTTCACGCCGTCGATCACGCCGACCCTGGTGCGCCCGGAGTCGATGGAGGGCACCGGGTTCCTCGGGGCGCACGCCAGCGAGATCTACCGGCTCGAGGCCGACGACCTCTACCTGGTCGGCACCTCGGAGGTAGCGCTCGCGGCGTACCACTCGAACGAGATCCTCGACCTGAGCAGCGGGCCGTCGCGGTTCGCCGGCTGGTCGACGTGTTACCGGCGGGAAGCCGGGTCGCACGGCAAGGACGTGCGCGGCATCCTGCGGGTCCACCAGTTCGACAAGGTGGAGATGTTCTCGTTCTGCAAGCCCGAGGACGCGGCCGAGGAGCACCTGCGGCTGCTCGCCATGGAGGAGGAGATGCTGGCCAAGGTCGAGATCCCGTACCGGGTGATCGATGTGGCCGCCGGTGACCTCGGGTCGAGCGCGGTCCGCAAGTTCGACTGCGAGGCGTGGGTGCCGTCGCAGAGCCGGTACCGGGAGGTCACCTCGACCTCGAACTGCACCACGTTCCAGGCGCGCCGGCTCAACATCCGGTACCGGGACGAGAACGGCAAGCCGCAGACCGCCGCGACCCTGAACGGGACACTCGCGACGACCCGGTGGCTGATCCCGATCCTGGAGAACCACCAGCAGCCGGACGGTTCGGTGCGGGTGCCGAAGGCGCTGCAGCCGTTCCTCGGCGGCCGCGAGGTTCTGGAACCCGCCAAGTAACGATCTCGTCATCGAGCGGCTACCAGCTGTCATGGCAGCTGGTGGCCGCTCGGGTGTACCGTTCTCCTTCCGCCCTCCGCGGGGGTTTGCCGACCCTCGGAGGTTTCCATGAAACCTGGGCTCCCCAAGCTGATCGCCACAGATCTGGACGGCACCCTCGTTCGCAGCGACGACACCGTCTCGGCACGCACCCATGAGGTCCTCGACCGGGTCCGCGCCGCCGGCATCCGGATCGTCGCCGCCACCGGCCGCGGCCCGCGTCTCACCTCGCTCACCCGCAACGACATCCGGGTCGCCGACTTCCTCGTGCTGGCCCAGGGCGGCTGGGTCCTGGACCTGGCCGACTCGCGTTACCTGCGGCAGGCCCGGATGCCCGGCACCGCGCTCGGTGAGGCGCTCGGCGCGCTGGAGTCGGCGGCCGGCCCGCTGTCGGTGATGTTCGAGGCCCTCGAACACGACGACTCCCCGCTCTGGGGCGACTACGACCCGACCTGGCGTTACCCGGTGACCGTCGAGTCCCGGACCCGGGCCGAGTGCCTGGCCGGCGAAGTGATCAAGGCGTTCGCCCGGTCCTTCGACCTGGGCGTGGACGAGCTGCTGGACGCGGCCCGCCGGGTGGTGCCGCCGGACCTGGCGACCGTCACCCAGGCCGGCCTCGACTACGTGGAGATCTGCCCGGCCGGCGTCGACAAGGGCACCGGCCTGTCGGTGGTCGCCGAGGCCGTCGGGGTGGACCCGGCCGACGTGCTGGTCTTCGGCGACATGCCGAACGACCTGCCGATGTTCGCGTGGGCCGGCTGGGGCCGGGTCGCTGTCGCCAACGCGCACCCGTCGCTGCTGGCGGCCGCCGACGATGTGACACTCGCCAATGACGAGGACGGCGTGGCCGACTACCTGGACCGGCTATTGTCGCGGTGATGGGACCTTTCCGCCTCGTCGCCTCCGACATCGACGGCACCCTGATCACCGGCGACCGCACACTGAGCCCTCGCACCCTCGACGTGCTGAGCCGTGTCCCGGTCCCGGTGGTCGTGGTCACCGGGAGGCCGCTCCGCTGGCTCGATCAGCTCTTCGAGCAGCTGCCGGCCCCGTTGCCGGCGATCTGCGCCAACGGCGCGGTCATCTACGACCCGGACACCGACACCGTGCTGCGCACCGAGACGCTGCCGGTCGACCTGCTGCTCGACGTCACCAAGCAGTTGCGCGACGCGGTGCCGGACATCTCGCTGGCCGTCGAGGTCGAGGACGGGCGCGCCTTCCTGCACGAGGACACCTGGACCATCCGGTGGGAGCACGACCACCGCGTCCGGGTGATCGCCTCCCCGGAGGAGCTGACCTCGGCGCCGGCCGTCAAACTGCTGGCCCGCTCGTCGACCGCCGACCCCGACGAGTTCCTCGAGCTGGTCAGCAGCACGCTGGGCGACCGGGTCGAGGCCACCCGATCCTCGTCGTCGGCCCTGGTGGAGATCTCCGCGGCGGGCGTGACGAAAGCGGCCGGTCTGGCCTGGTATTGCGAACGGCACGGCATCACCGCCGACCAGGTGGTCGCCTTCGGCGACATGCCCAACGACATTCCGCTGCTGAGCTGGGCGGGCCGGGGTGTCGCGGTCGGCAACGCCCATCCCGCGCTGCGCGCGGTCGCCGACGAGGTCACCGGCACCAACGACGACGACGGCGTCGCGGTCTACCTGTCGTCCCTTTTCGACCTCTGATCTCGTACGGTCGTCGCCGCTCTCCGCCGGACAGCGGCCGTCCCGCCTGCTCCGCGCGAGGTGGGTGCGGTGGGTTGCGGCCGACACGCGGGCTGCGGGCTGATGCGGTGGTTCCGCTCACCCCCTCTACGGGCTCGCCGCCCGTCCACACCCGCTCCAACAGCTCGCGTGGCGATCTACGGCTCGAATCGGACCGCAGCTCTCCACGCACGCCTCGGCAGCTTGTGTGGCGATCTGCGGCTCGAATCGGACCGCGGATGCCCACGGACGCTTCGGGAGCACATGCGTGGCGGCCTACGGCTTGGATCGGGCCACAGATCTCCACGCGAGGTGGTGTGGAGATCTGTGGGGCGTCGACCACCGCTTCGGCCCGCAGGCCGCGTTATGGCCTTGCGCCGGGACCACCTCGCGCGGAGAAGGCTGGACGGGTCTCGTCGGGCGGGACGGTCCCGGGCGTACAAAGAATGCGATTTTAAAGGTATTGACCGGTGCGACCGGTGATGTCGGTCTGGCCGGTGGGCTGCTTGCCGGGGATGACGCCGCCCATCGGCAGCGCGGGCCGGCCGGGGACGCCACCGCGCATCTGCTCGAGCTGGAGGCGGGCGGCCATCTGCTGAGCGACGAGCGCGGCCTGGATGCCGTGGAAGAGGCCCTCCAGCCAGCCGACCAACTGCGCCTGGGCGATGCGCAGTTCGGAATCGCTGGGCGGCGTCTCACCCTCGAACGGCAGGGACAGACGCTCCAGCTCCTCGCGCAACTCGGGGGCCAGGCCGTCCTCCAGCTCGGCGATCGAGCGCTGGTGGATCTCCCGCAGGCGACCGCGGCTGGCATCGTCGAGCGGAGCGGCGCGCACCTCCTCGAGCAGCTGCTTGATCATGCTGCCGATGCGCATGACCTTCGCCGGCTGCTCGATGAGGTTGCCCGGCTCCTCCGGGGTGAGCGAGCCGTCCGACTCGAACGTGCCCATCGGACGGCCGTCGGGGCCCACGACGATGACGGAGCCGTCTTCCGTGTGCTCAGTGGTGCGGTTGTCGTCGGTCATGCGATCCATCTTTGCGCACGGGTTCGAGCGATGCTCGTTTCAGGGGCGGAGTTCAGCAACCGCACATTTGACGCTGCCGCCGCCGCGCTTGAGCTCGGAGAGGTCCACATGAACCGGGAGGTATCCCGCCTCCCGCACCTTGCGCCCCATGGCGGTCGCTTCGGTGTTGAGGATCACATGACGGCCGTCGCTGACCAGGTTCAGACCGAACGCCTCGGCGTCGTCCCGGTCGGCGATCACCGCGTCCGGGAAGAGCCGCTCCAGGACCCGCTGCGAGCCCGGGGAGAAGGCGCCAGGATAGTAGGTGACGTTCTGGTCGTCCAGGGCGGCCAGCGCGGTGTCCAGGTGGTAGAACGCCGGGTCGATCAGCTGGAGGGAGATCACCGGGCGGCCCAGCACCTCCTGCGCCTCGGCGTGCGCGGCCGGATCAGTGCGGTAGCCGTGACCGGCGAGGACCAGGCCACCGTGGGCCTGCGGCAGGTAGGCGAAGTCGCCCTCACCCTCGTTGACCTGCGCGGGCGCCACGAACTTCCAGCCTTCGGCCAGGTAGAAAGCCTGGTGGGCGACGGCCTCGGCGGCCCGCTGCGGGTGCAGGAACCGGGCGCCGTAGACGGTGCCGTCGACGGAGAAGGCACCGTTCGCCGAGTAGACCATGTCGGGCAGGCCGGGCTCCGGGTCGAGCACGTGCACGACGTGTCCGAGGCCGGTGAGCGTGGTCCGGAGCTCTTCCCACTGTTGGAGAGCGAGGGCGGTGTCCACCGCCACCGTGGTGTCCATCCAGGGGTTGATGGCGTACTCGACCGTGAAATGCTTAGGGGGACACATCAGATATGTCCTGTTTCGCGGCAAGCGCTCCGTGTAGCTCATGAGGTTAAAGAGTAAGTAGGCTAGGTTGCAGCAAACAGCTCGAAATCTTGCTCTCTGGAGGCGGATCGTTGCAGATGGACGCCGTCGACCAGCGAATCATTGCGTTGCTGGTCGCTGATGCCCGCGCCTCGTACGCCGAGATCGGCGCCAAGGTGTCGCTCTCGGCCCCCGCGGTGAAGCGGCGCGTCGATCGGCTGCGCTCCACCGGCGTGATCAAGGGATTCACCGCCGTCATCGAGCCGTCCGCCGTGGGCTGGACGACCGAGGCGTTCGTCGAGCTGTTCTGCACCGGGCGGACCACCCCGGCCCAGATCACCGTGGCGACCCGGCGGCATCCCGAGGTGATCGGGGCCTACACCGTCTCCGGGCAGGCGGACGCGCTCGTGCACCTGCGGGCCGCCGACATCGGCCACCTGGAACAGGCGCTGGAAAGGCTGCGGGCGGAGCCGTTCGTGACGTCCACCCGCAGCATGGTCGTGCTGTCGCGGCTGGTGGAGGCACCGACCGCGATCCCGCTGAGCTCCTAGAGGTACATCCCCGGGCGGTGGCTGTCGTCGCCCGACTTCGGGGTGGTCGGCTTGTCGCCCTCACCGAAGAATCGTTTGCCGCCGAACTCGCCGTGCAGCCGGTCGTCCAGCTCGTCGGCCAGCCCGGTCATCACCTGCACCGCCAGCATCAGGTGGATGGCCTGGAAATTGCGGCCGAAGACCGGGATCGACGCCCAGACCGTGTCCTGCGCGCAGTAGAGGCGGCCGATCGGCATCCGGTTGGTCAGCTCGGAGAGCTTCACATAGAGCTGCTCGCTCGGCTCGACCTCGGTCAGGATCGGGGAGAAGACGTCGACCAGGGGCGGGTTGTCCCGGACCCGGACGAACACCATCGCCGAACCGGCCCGGATGCCGATGTCACCGTCGGCGTCGACCTGCAACTGGTCGACGGTGGTCTTGGACATGGTGGCGACGACCGTACGAACCCGCTCGTCCAGCGGCACCACGTCGTCGGCGACCCCGGCGAGCGCCGCGTGCAGGGCCTCGTCGTCGTCCAGGTCGTCCAGGCTCAGGCTGGACTCGATGCTCGGCTCGTGCCGGGCGGTGCCGAGCGGACTCGCCTCGATCGGCTCGTCCTCCTCGTCGTGCACCAGGTAGACCAGGAAGGCGGGGTGCGGAGCGCCGTGGACGTCCCGCAGCGTCCGGGTGATGATCGTGGCGAGCTGCGCGGCGTTGTCCTGCGCGGACCGCAGACCGAACGAGTCGCCCGAGCCGGCCAGCACACCCGGCGGCGACCAGCCCAGAGCGACCAGGTCGGCGACCGCCGCCCGATCCATCCGGAACTCCTGCGGCAGGGCCGCGTTACCGACCGCGAGCGCCTCGACGACGCCCTCCGGCAGCACCCGGAGACTCACCGAGTAGACCGCCGTGCCGGTGCCCGAGGCCGTCGGGTCCAGCGTGAGGTCGATGTGGGAGCCCGGTTGCAGGGTCGGCAGCAGGCCGGCCAGCGCCGCGGCGAACTCGCGCCACGCCTGGGTGACCTTGGCCCGTAGGTCGGCCGTGGTCGGCTCGTCGAGGAGTCCGCCTTCGTACGCCTCGCCAGCGGCTTCTGCCGTCATGATCGCACCTCCGTCCCCGTCACCCTATCGAGCGAGCCGGGTCCAGCGTGGACCGGTGGGTTTCATTCGGCGGGCTTGGCCCGGCCGACCGCCAGGGCGCTTATCCTCGCCGCCGCGTCGGCCGGATCGGCGCCCGCGGCGACGGCGAGCCCGAGAAGGTACGCCGAGACGGGCGCCCCGGGCCGCAGCACGTTGTGTGCCACATCCCGCGCCACGTCGAGCACCTCCTTGGCCGGCACCTGGACGTCACCGAGGCCCAGCTCAGCGACCACCTCCGCCACCCAGTCGTCGAGTTCGCTCATTGGGCCCACTCCTCCGCGGTGCGCAGGTCGTCGTCGGTGTCGCAGTCGAACCACGGCGGCGGTCCCGGGCGACGCCACGACACCTCCGCCACCCGCGAGAGTTGCAGCAGCTCACGCACCGGCGCGCCGTGCAGCCCGCCGCGCGCTTCGGCGAGCCGGGTCAGCGCCGTCCGCAGCCCCGACGTCCGCCACACACCGCAGAGCAGTTGCAGGTGGCCGTCGCTGTCCCGGTAGAGCGCCCCGTCCATCGGCGCCGACTCCAGGGTGAGCCGCAGCACGTCGATCGCCTCGCCGGTGAGCAACGGCAGGTCGGCCGCGAGCAACGCCGTGTAGGTCACCTTCTCCGGCACCAGGGCGAGCCCCGCCGCGGCGGCCGCGACCGGGCCGCCTCCCGCCGGCTCCTCGCGCGTGACGTGCACCGGAACCGGGAAGTCGGCCGGTATCCGCCCGACCACGACGCGCGGGTCGGCGTCGTGCACCGCCGCCAGCACCCTGGTCAGCATCGACTGGCCGGCCACCGTCAGAGTCGGCTTGTCGGCACCGCCCATCCGCCGTGCCGCACCACCGGCCAAGACCACTGCCGCGAATCCCCCCACGTGAGTACCGTATCCCGAGCGCGTGCCGGACGTGACCACGCGCTCGGTTCGACGCCATAAGGGGACGGCCATGGGTAGGAGCACGACCCGTCGGTCGGTCGTCACGATCGATGTCAGCGCGCCACCGCGGACCCGGCGCCGCCAGGACCATGTGGCGGCCGAGGAGCCGCTGGAGATCCGGGTGCGGAGGAAACCGCTCGCGGTCACCATGCGCACCCCGGGCGACGACATCGATCTCGCCATGGGGTTCCTGCTCAGCGAGGGCGTGATCCACCGGGCCGAGGACGTGACGACGGCCCAGCTGTGTGCGGGGACGGACACGCCGAACACGTACAACGTGGTGGACGTGGTGCTCGATCCGAGCGTGCCGCCGCCGGTCACCGATCCGAGCCGCAACTTCTACACCACCAGCTCGTGCGGGGTCTGCGGCAAGGCCAGCATCGACGCGGTACGCACTCGATCGCCCCACGACGTCGCCGCCGACCCCCTGGAGATCTCGGCCCGCACCCTGGCCGGGCTTCCGGAGAAGCTGCGGGCCGCCCAGCGTGCCTTCGACCGGACCGGCGGCCTGCACGCCGCCGGTCTCTTCACCGCCGCCGGCGAGCTGCTGGTGCTGCGCGAGGACGTGGGCCGGCACAACGCCGTCGACAAGGTGCTCGGGTGGGCGCTGCGGGAGGGCCGTCTGCCGCTGGCCGGGCATGTGCTGATGGTGTCCGGCCGGGCCAGTTTCGAGCTCACCCAGAAAGCCTGGATGGCCGGGTTGCCGTTGCTGGCGGCCGTCTCCGCGCCCAGCACTCTCGCCGTGGAACTGGCGGAGGAGGCCGGGATGACGCTTGTCGGCTTCCTCCGCGAGCCCACCATGAACGTCTACTCCGGGGCCCACCGTGTCACCGTGCCCGGCGAGATCCCGTGATCGAGCAATTCGTCGAGCATGCGGGCGAGTTGGTGGCCGGGTTCGGCGAGGAGCGCCCGGTTCACCGCGACCCGGGCCAGCGCGCCCAGACCGGCCCGCCAGGCGGTGAATCCGAGCAGGCAGGCCGGGGCCGGGACGTAGACCGGCTCGACCCGGCGTAACACGTCGGTCCAGAGCGAGATACGCCAGTCGTCGGCGCCGCACCTGTCGAGCGCGTAGTCCTCGGTGGCCCGGTCCACCAGCAGCACGCCGATCCAGGCGACGTCGTCGTCGGTCAGCGCGGCGCCGGCGCGATAGCGCTTCTCGACCTCGCGGACGGCGAGGCGGCCGGCCTGCTTGATCCGCCGGCCGGCCCGCTCGTCCGTCAGCAGGCCGGCGAACCTGCCGCGGGCCCGTTCGGTGGCCGCCACCATCGCCTGCCGGGCCTGCCCCTCCACCGCCGCGACCTGGGTGACCAGGTCCGCCCGGCTGGGCAGCGCCACATGGCCCAGATAGGTCGCCCGGGCCGCGATCACACTGTCCGGCGGCAGGCAGAGCCCGCCGTCGGGCGGACAGCAGCGCGGTTCGCTGCACAGGTACGACCACCAGCGCCCGTCCGAGACCCGGATCGCGTCGGAGACGCGCACCTCGACGACGCGCAGAGCCTCGACCAGGTGCATGGTCATCGGGGTGATCCGCTGCGGCGGGCCGTAACCGACGATCACCACCGCCTGCGGTTCCTGGCGGGCGATCGTCACGGCGATCTCCGCGGCTCCGGCCCGGAGCACCTCGGCGCCCAATCCCGGCGGCGGCAGGTCGAAGCAGGCGCCGAACTCCAGGTCGTGCCCGCGCAGGCCGATCAGCGCGACAGCGTCGTGCGGGTGATAACCCAGCAGGTACGGCAGGGCCGCGAGGAACTCGGCGGGCGTACCGAGGGGGAGCGAGCAGTCGGATCTCATGCCGGGCAGCGTGGCCGAGTCCGAAGATCCGTTGGCGGCCCTGTGGACGACACGCCATGCCGTCCACAGCGCGACGGCGGGAAAGTGCTGCTAGGAGCGGAACGGCAACTCGTGCAACTGCAGACCCTCACGGTGCCGGGCGTGGGTGTGCCGGTCCAGGTCCATGGTCAGCTCGATCGACGTGACCACGTCGTACCCGGCCGCGTGCAGACTGCGGATCGCCTCGATGTTGCGGGACTCCGGCGAGATCGTCAGCGAGCTCATGCTCCGGCGTTTCGCCTCGTCAGCGACGTGCTTCAGCAGCTGTCGGCCGATCCCCTTGTGCCGATGCGTGATCGTCACGACGACCGGGTCCACCTCGCCGGCGCGGCCTCGCATGATCAGCCCGACCATCCCGATCACCCCGTCGTCGGCGTGGTCGGCGACCCAGAGGCCGGTGAGGTCCAGACGGGTCAGGTACTCCTCGAAACCGGCGCCGCCGTCGTCCCTGTGCTCGCCGTACATCTCGTTGTGCTGCCGGGTGAGCTCCGCCCACAGTCGGCGGCCCGCGGAGTGGTCACTCGGGCGGTACGAGCGCACGATGACAGGGGTCATGTCGCCATCTTGCCTCCAAATGGAGACGTACGTCACGGGAAGCGGAAGATAAGCGGGTGGACCTTGCGTACCTGCGCGCGCACCCGCAGCACCTACCGACATTTCTCACCCACCAACGGATCCGGGAGACGCCGGTGAGCAGCGGCGTCTGCTCGGCCAGCCGGTTGACCCTGGACGACGGGTCGTCGCTGTTCGCCAAGACGTGGCCATCCGGGCCGGCGCCGGCGGGCATGTTCGAGACGGAAGCCGCCGGGCTGACCTGGCTTCGGGAGGCGGGGAGCGTACCCGTGCCGGAGGTTCTCGTCGCCCTTCCCGACCTGCTCGCCATGGAATGGGTCGAACCGGGGCCGCCCTCGCCGGCTGCCGCCGAACGGTTCGGTCATGAACTCGCCGCGCTGCACCGATGTGGCGCTGCCTCCTTCGGAGCCGCGCGGCCCGGCTATATCGGGCCACTCCCACTGGACAACACGCCGGGGGACGACTGGGCGGCCTGGTTCGCGGAGCGACGGCTGGCGCCGTACCTCAAGATCTCCGCCGATCGCGGTGCGCTGGCGGCTTCCGACATCGCGGTGGTCGAGGAGATCCTCAACACCATCGATCGGTACGGGGACAGCGAACCGCCCGCACGCATCCACGGCGACCTGTGGCCCGGGAATCTGCTCTGGGCGGCCGACGACCGGGCCTGGCTCGTCGACCCGGCGGCGCACGGCGGCCATCGGGAGACCGACCTGGCCACGCTCGCCCTGTTCGGCGGGGTTCCGCATCTGGACACGATCCTGGCCGCCTACCGCGAGACATGGCCGCTGGCCGACGGCTGGCGTGACCGGATCCCGCTGCACCAGCTGCACCTGCTGCTGGTGCACACCGCCGCTTTCGGCAGCGGATACCGGAACGCGGTACGGAACGCCGCCGACTCGTTGCGGCGGTTGTAACGGAAAACGGCTAGATTCGATCCGTGCACAACGTGCTGGTCGACCGTTTCGGTCGCGTCGCCACCGATCTCCGTGTCTCGCTGACGGATCGGTGCAACCTGCGCTGCACCTACTGCATGCCCGCCGAGGGCCTGGCATGGATGCCGCAACCGCAGCAACTCACCGACGACGAGGTCAAACGACTCGTCCGGATCGCGGTGGAGCAACTCGGCGTGACCGAGGTGCGATTCACCGGCGGGGAGCCGCTGATCCGGCGCGGCCTGGTCGACATCATCACGGACGCGGCCCGGCTCGACCCGCGCCCCAGGCTCTCGGTGACGACGAACGGCATCGGCCTCGACCGGACCGCCGTGGCCCTGCGGGATGCCGGCCTCGATCGGGTGAACGTCTCTCTCGACACCCTCGACCCCGCCCGATTCCACGAGCTCACCCTGCGGGACCGGCACGCCGACGTGCTCGCCGGCCTGCGCGCCGCCGCTGACGCCGGACTCACCCCGGTGAAGATCAATACCGTGCTGATGCGCGGGGTCAACGACGACGAGGCGCCGGCTCTGCTGCGGTTCGCTCTCGAGCACGGCTACCAGTTGCGGTTCATCGAGCAGATGCCCCTCGATGCCCAGCATCAGTGGGACCGGCACGAGATGGTCACCGCAGAGGAGATCCTGGCCGCACTCGCGCCGTTCGATCTGCGGCCCGATGATGTTTCACGTGGAACAGCGCCGGCCGAGACCTGGCTGGTGCCGGGTCACGTCGACGCGGCCGGCGACCCGGCCCGGGTCGGCGTCATCGCCAGCGTGACCAGGCCGTTCTGTGGGGACTGCGACCGGACCCGGCTCACCGCCGACGGCCAGGTCCGCAACTGCCTCTTCGCGACCGAGGAGAGCGACCTGCGCGGCCTGCTGCGCCGGGGTGCGACCGATGCCGAGATCGGCGAGGCATGGCAGGTCGCCATGCGGGGCAAACGGGCCGGACACGGCATCGACGACCCCGCCTTCCTTCAGCCGGTCCGTCCCATGTCCGCGATCGGAGGCTGAGGCCGATGCTCACCGTGCGGTTCTTCGCCGGGGCCCGGGCAGCCGCCGGCACCTCCAGCGAGACGGTGGACGCGGGGACCGTGGACGAGCTGATCCGGCTGCTCGCCGATCGGCACGGGGAGCGGCTCGCTCTGGTGCTGAAATCGGCCAGCTTCCTGGTCGACAGTCTGGCCTGCCACGATCGCCGCGCAGCGCTGCCGGACGGGACGACGGTCGACGTGCTGCCGCCCTTTGCCGGCGGCTGATCCGCTACCGGGCTTCGGCGGGTCGGGCAAGTTGGCTGGAGCGCCGTACAGATAGCCCCTCATGCGGGTTCTCCGGGCGGGGCGCACCAGGCCCAAGGTCAGATCCTCGATGATTCCGGCGGGCCTGATGGTGTGCCGCCGGAACCATCGTCCTTCGGGTAGGCGGCTTGACGCGCCCCGACGGTCGCCTGGAGCACCTCGCCGGGTCCACGCTGACCCGATCAGCGGCTTGGGCGCTGCAGGCCGGAGGGATCGTCACGGCAGGTCTCCTGTTGTCGGATCCGGTCGGTGATCGTTGGTGTGGCCGCGGTTTTTGTCGTACCCCTCGGGCAGCATGTGCCGCGAAGCTGAGGGGGTGGGCATGGCCGTTCATGTCGCGAGCCGGCGTCGCAAGCCGGAGTCGGTCCGTGCCGCGCATCCGGGCGCCACCATCATCGATGTGACCTCGCGTGCGCCGGAGCCCTGGGTGCGGTTGAGCCCGTTCTATCCGCACGGTGGGATCCCGGTGCCGTTCACCTCCGAGGTCACCGCCGCGTCGGTGGAGGGCGTCTGGCAGGCGCTGAAGGTGTTCGAGAGCACCGACGTGGATCCGTCGAAACTGACGGTGACCACCATGACGGGCCTCAAGCGGACGGTTCGCCGATTCGGGGCGGTCCGTGGGCACCGCGCCGGTCTGCACGGGCCGGAGCTGCTGGACTATCCGGCCGCCCGGCGGCAGATCTATCTACCGACCTATCGCTGGGTTCTCGAGCATCGTGTTCCCGACCTCGTCGAGCGTCTGCGCGGGATGGCCGGTGACGGGCTCGTCCTGCTCGACTACACGACCAACGGCGACCCGGCGGACACGTCGAGCCCGTTGTCCCACGCCGCCCTGCTGGCCCGCCACCTGACCGGGACGTGGCCGTCATGAGCGGGCATCGCCGGGCCGGCTCGCTGCTCGATCC
Source organism: Actinoplanes utahensis (assembly GCF_016862455.1). Taxonomy (GTDB): domain Bacteria; phylum Actinomycetota; class Actinomycetes; order Mycobacteriales; family Micromonosporaceae; genus Actinoplanes; species Actinoplanes utahensis. The sequence goes on along the minus strand of NZ_BOMZ01000052.1, from coordinate 17,997 downwards.
GCACAGGGGCTCCGGTGAGTCGGGGACACTGGGTCGGGCAAGCTGAGGGTGAGGGCGGCCACGAGTCGGCCGACGGGGGAGGGTTGGGTTGTTCGGGTTCTTCGCGGTGGTCCTGGTGACCATCGGTTTGATCCACTTCTATTTGTGGAAGCGGCTGGTTCGGGATCCGCTGCGGCCGGGGGTCGGGCGCCGGGTCGGGACGGTCCTCGCGGTGCTGCTCTGCGTGCTGGCGCCGGTGACCTTGATCGGGGTTCGCGCCGGACATTTCAAGTGGCTCGCGTGGCCCGGCTATCTGTGGATCGCCGTGATGTTCTACCTGCTCGTCACCCTGGCCGTGCTGGAGATTCCACGGTTTCTCATGCTGCGGTCGTGGGCAAGCGGTGGGCGTACCCCCGGGAAAGGGGTGAGCCGGACCGGCGCGACCACCGCGGCCGCCACGCCGGTCTCCCCACGCGGCGCCACGGATCCCATCACCGGCACGGCGACTCCCGCGGACGCGGTCGCGACTTCCGTGACCGCCGCACCGGATTCCGGCGCCGACGGGAATGAGGATGCCGGTGTGGGTGTCGGGGATGCGGATGCCGGTGTCGGGGATGCGGCGGCGGAGAAGCAGGGGATCGAGCGGCGGCTGCTGCTGGCCCGGGGCACGGCGATCTTCGCCGGGCTGACGGCCGCGGGCATCACCGGGTACGGCGTCCGGACCGCGACCGGTGCACCGCGGATCGATCGGTTCGCGATGCCGATGGCGAAGCTGCCGCGGGCGATGGACGGGACCCGGATCGCGGTGGTCTCGGACATTCACATCGGGCCGCTGACCGGGGTGAGCCACGCGGAGCGGATCGTCCAGGTGATCAACTCGGTGAACGCGGATCTGGTCTGCGTCGTCGGCGACCTGGTCGACGGGAGTGTCGCCGAGCTGGGCCGGTTCGCCGCACCGCTGGGCGGTATCCAATCGCGGCATGGCGCGTTCTTCGTGACCGGGAACCATGAGTACTACTCCGGGGCGGAGGAGTGGATCCGGGAGGTGGACCGGTTGGGGTTGCGGCCGCTGCGCAACGAGCGCGTGGCGATCGACGGCCTGGACCTGGCCGGGGTGAACGACCTCACCGGCGAGGAGCAGGGGGACGCCCCCGATTTCGCCCGCGCGCTGGGCGATCGGGACACCAGCCGTCCGGTGGTGCTGATGGCGCATCAGCCGGTGGCGGCGAAGGAGGCGGCGCCCTACGGGGTGGATCTCCAGGTGTCCGGGCACACCCACGGCGGTCAGATGGCCCCGTTCAACATGCTCGTGAAGTTGCAGCAGCCGGTAGTCTCCGGCTTCGGGGAGGTGGACGGCGTGCCGGTGTATGTGACCAACGGCGCGGGATATTGGGGTCCACCGGTGCGGGTGGGCGCGCCCCCGCAGGTCACGGTCATCGAATTGCGTGTGGCGTAACCCATCAAGATCGGTAAGTGTGTTTGAGCGTGGCGATGCTTGGCGAGACCGACGGCCGTGACAGGATGCCTCAGGTGAAGGTCAGCACGGATACATATGTCGCGGACCTGCACATTCACTCCCGCTACTCGCGGGCCTGCAGCCGTGATCTGACTCTGCCCAACCTGGCCTGGTGGGCTCGGCGTAAGGGCATCGCCCTGCTCGGCACCGGTGACTTCACTCACCCGGCCTGGTTCGAGCATCTCAAGGAGAGCCTGGAGCCTGCCGAGCCCGGCCTGTTCCGGCTCGCTGACGAGAAGCCGGTGACGAAGCGGCTGCCGGGTTCGCTGCGCGGCAGCACGCCGGCCCGGTTCATGCTGAGCGTGGAGATCTCCACGATCTACAAGCGGGACGACAAGACCCGGAAGGTCCACCACCTGTTGTACGCGCCCGACTTCGAGTCGGTCGCGAAGATCAACACGGCGCTGTCCCGGATCGGCAACCTGACCGCGGACGGCCGCCCGATCCTCGGCCTGGACTCGCGGAACCTTCTGGAGATCACCCTGGAGGCCGGCGGCTACCTGGTCCCGGCGCACATCTGGACGCCGTGGTTCTCCGCCCTGGGTTCCAAGTCCGGCTTCGACGCCATCGCCGACTGCTATGCCGACCTGGCCGACCACATCACCGCGGTGGAGACTGGTCTCTCCTCCGACCCGGAGATGAACTGGCGGGTCTCCAGCCTCGACCGGTACCGCCTGGTCTCGAACTCGGACGCGCACTCCCCGGCCGCTCTGGCCCGGGAGGCGACCCTGTTCACCGGCACGCCTGACTACTTCGCGGTGAAGGACGGCCTCGGCCTGGCCGGGACCCTCGAGTTCTTCCCCGAGGAGGGCAAGTACCACGCCGACGGCCACCGCGCCTGCGGTGTCAACTGGGAGCCCGCCGCCACGCGCGCCGCCAACGGCCGCTGCCCGGAATGCGGCCGCCCGCTGACCGTCGGCGTGCTGAGCCGCGTCGAGGATCTGGCCGACCGTCCGCTCGGCTTCCAGAAGGACGACCACGTCGAGCACCTGATCCAGCTGCACGAGATCGTCGGCGAGATCCACGGAGTCGGCCCGAAGTCGAAGACGGTCGAGTCCCAGCTCAACCACCTGGTCGCCACGCTCGGCCCGGAGCTGGACATCCTGCGCAAGGTGCCGGTCGACGAGATCGGCAAGGCGGGCGGCGAGGAGTTGCGCGAGGCGATCACCCGTCTGCGGCGCGGCGACGTGCGGCGGGTTCCCGGCTACGACGGCGAGTACGGCGTGATCACCCTGTTCGAGCCGGGTGAGCTGCGCAACCGCAACAGTGCTCCGCAGATGGAGACGCTCTTCGACTTCCCGGCCGAGCCCGCGCCGGCACGTGCCAGGACGGCGGCGCCCGCGCCGAAGAGCGCCAAGTCCAAACCGGCGAAGGAGAAGCCGGCCCCGCCGCCGCTGGCTCCGCCACCGAGCCCGCACGAGCCGTTCGAGCCGATGCTCGCCGGGATGGAGGAGGTCGGCACCGGGCTGCTGGACCGGCTCGACGCGATGCAGCGGGTGGCCGCCTCGGCGCCGGGCGGGCCGCTGCTGATCGTCGCCGGCCCGGGTACCGGCAAGACCCGAACGCTGACCCACCGGATCGCGTACCTCTGTGCCGAGCTGGGGGTCTTCCCGGAACGCTGCCTGGCGATCACGTTCACCCGGCGGGCCGCGGCCGAGTTGAAGGAGCGGCTGGAGGCACTGCTCGGGGACGTGGCCGAGGACATCACCGTGGGCACGTTCCACTCCCTCGGCCTGACCGTGCTGAAGGAGAACGCGAAGGCGGCCGGGCTCGGTTCGGGCTGGCGGATCGCCGACGAGCACGAGCAGGCTCAGGCCCGGGAGCAGGCTGGTGAGGACGACGCGGCATACCGGAAACTGCTCCGCCAGCAGGACCTCGTCGACCTGGACGACCTGATCAGCGTGCCGGTGGCACTGTTGCGCGAGGATCAGGCGCTGGTCGAGAAGTACCGTCGGCGCTGGCAGTGGATCTTCGTGGACGAGTACCAGGACGTCGACGAGTTGCAGTACGAACTGCTGCGGCTGCTCAGCCCGGCGGACGGCAACCTGTGCGCGATCGGCGACCCGGACCAGGCGATCTACTCGTTCCGTGGCGCCGACGTACAGTACTTCCTGCGGTTCAACGCCGACTTCGTGGATGCCCGGCTGGTCCGGCTGACCCGTAACTACCGGTCGTCGGCGCCGATCCTGGCCGCCGCGGTCCAGGCGATCGCCCCGTCGACGCTGGTCAGCGGGCGCCGACTGGATCCGGCCCGGCTCGATCCGGAGGCCGCGCTGGTGGGGCGGTACTCGGCGCGCAGCGTGTCCGACGAGGCCGATTTCGTGGTTCGTACGATCGACGAGCTCGTCGGCGGCCTCTCGCACCGCTCGCTCGACTCGGGCCGGGTGGACTCCCGCGCCGCCGCCGTCGGCAACCTCTCGTTCTCCGACATCGCCGTGTTGTACCGCACCGACGCCCAGTCCGGGCCGATCGTCGAAGCGCTGTCACGCGCCGGCGTGCCGGTGCAGAAGCGCTCGCACAACCGGCTGCGGGACCGGCCCGGCGTCCAGGAGATCGCCCGGGAACTACGGCACGCGGGCGGGTCGGGTGGCACGCTGGCGACCCGGGTGAAGGCGGCCGGCCAGGTGCTCGCTCAGCGGTTCGCCGCGCCCACACTGGACGGTGGCCAGCCCGCTCCCGAGGACATCTGGACCGCCTCGGAGCTGCTGATGCCGCTGGCCGACCGGGTCGGTGACGACCTCCCGCTGTTCCTGCAGCAACTGGCGACCGGCGCCGAGGTGGACGCGCTGGATCCGCGGGCCGAGGCGGTCAACCTGCTCACCCTGCACGCCGCGAAGGGCCTGGAGTTCCCGGTGGTCTTCCTGGTCGGCTGTGAGGACGGGCTGTTGCCGCTGCGCTGGCCGGGTTCGACACCCTCGGAGGAGGAGGTCGCCGAGGAGCGGCGGCTGTTCTTCGTCGGGCTGACCCGCGCCCAGGATCGGCTCTACGTCAGTCACTCGGCGAAGCGGACGCGGCACGGCAGCGAGCGGGAGCAGCATCCGACGCCATTCCTCGACGTGATCGATTCCGGACTTTTCGAGAAGCTGGGCGAGGCTGCCCGGTCCCGGCCGAGGGACCGTCAGCTCAGACTGCTGTGACGCCGGCGAGGAACCCGGCGAGCAGGGCCGGCCCGAACGGGATCGGCCGTGCCCGCCGGGTCACCAGCAACCAGGCGGCGATCGCGCCGTTGAGCAGATGGGCGGTGCCGAAACCGACGGCCACCGCCGGCCAGCCCGCGAACCCGAGCAGGAACGCCAGTGCCGCGCCCAGTTTCACGTCGCCGAGGCCGAGCCCTCGCCGGGGCAGCATCGCGATCACCAGATAGATGCCGCCGACCACCGCACCCGCGGCCAGCGCCGGGAGGATCCGATCCGGCGCGAGCAGCGCGAGCGGGATTCCGCCGGTCAGGGCGAGCGCGCCGACCAGCCGGTCCGGCAGGCGCAGGCAACCCAGGTCGATCATCGCGAGCAGGAGCCCGGGCAGTGCCGCCAGCAGGTGGACGGGCAGTTCCGGCACCGGGCCGAGCAGCGCCGCCAGCGCTCCGGCGATCAGCGCGAGCACGACGGCGGGGGCATGGCCGCCGCCACAGCAGGACGGTCCGCTGTGGACCCAGCCGGCTGCTCCGGCGGGGAACGTCCGGTCGCAGTCGGCGCACGATGTCCGGGGCGGAGCTCCGAAAGGGACGGTCAGGCGGTACGCGATCCGGGGCAGGAAAGATCCCGCCGCGGCACCGAAAGCCATGGCCAAGATCACTAACTGTGACGACACGAACGTGAAAGGTATCCGATTGCCCGCCGCACGCTACGGTGGCAGGCAGCGCAGACCGCTCCCGGAGGGACCCCCGATGTCGCAGAACGGGCCGTACCCTGCTCAGCCGTGGCAGGACGGGACCCCCGACGAGCCGTACTCGGAGGCTTCCGACCCCTGGCACGGGCAGGATCCCTCGTGGATCCCCCAGCAGCCGCAGTATTCGCCGGCCGCGTCACCGCCGGCGCCGCCCCGCCGCCGGTCCGGGCTGCCGATGAGTGCGCTTATGGTGGTGCTGAGTGTGCTGACGGGTGGGGGTGTGGCGACCGCCGCGTGGTTCGCGTTCGCCGGTGACGACGAGCCGCCGCCGGCCGACCCGATCGCCGCCACCGCTCCGGCCGCGCATGTGCCCCGGCCGCAGACCAGTGCGGACGCCCGCTTCGCGGCATCCGGTCAGTGCGTCCGCAACGAGGGTACGAACGTCGAGCCGGAGCTGCGGATCGTGGCGTGTACAGCGCACACGTACCAGATCCTGAAGCGGATCGACGGCCGCACCACGGGGGAGAAGGACGCGGTCAGCAAGTGCGCGAAAGTACCTAAGTACACCAAGTGGTACTACTACGACACTGAGTACGACGATGTCGATTTCGTCCTCTGCCTGCGGGAGTATGAACCCGTCTAGCGATTTCTAGCCGAAATGCTAGAACCGCCAAGAGGGTGATATCGAGTGGACTCTAGCGTTGGCGCTAGATGGCCCGATACGGTGCTACGCGTGGATCCGGTGCGCAATCCCTACGCTCCCGGCGCCGGTCAGCGCCCACCCGAGCTGGCCGGGCGCGGCCGCGAGCTCGACGTCTTCGACGTGGTCCTGGAGCGGGTCGCCCGTGGCCGTCCGGAGCGCAGCCTGGTCCTGACCGGCCTGCGCGGCGTCGGCAAGACGGTCCTGCTGAACACGTTGCGCTCCGCCGCGATCGGCCGGCTCTGGGGCACCGGCAAGATCGAGGCCCGGCCCGACCAGTCGCTGCGCCGCCCGGTCTCCGGCGCCCTGCACATGGCGATCCGTGAGCTGGCCCCGCACCACCGCGACCCGGACCGGGTGGACGAGGTGCTCGGCGTGCTGAAGGCGTTCGCCCTGCGGTCCAACGACGGGAACGCCAAACTGCGCGACCGGTGGGCGCCCGGCATCGACGTGCCGGCCGCCCGGGGCCGCGCCGACTCCGGTGACATCGAGATCGACCTGGTGGAGCTCTTCACCGACGCCGCCTCGCTGGCCACCGACGTGGGCACCGGGATCGCCCTGTTCATCGACGAGATGCAGGACCTCAGCGCGACCGACGTGTCGGCGCTCTGCGCGGCCTGCCACGAGCTGTCCCAGCTGGGCGCCCCGCTGATCGTGGTCGGCGCGGGCCTGCCGCACCTGCCGGCCGTGCTGTCGGCCGCGAAGTCGTACTCGGAGCGGCTCTTCCGCTACGCGCGGATCGATCGGCTCGACCGGGACGCCGCCGACCTGGCGCTGGGCGTGCCCGCCGAGCGGGAGGGCGTGGAGTACGACCAGGAGGCCCTCGACCTGCTCTACGAGAAGTCCGGCGGGTATCCGTACTTCGTCCAGGCCTACGGGAAGGCCACCTGGGACCACGCGCCGCAGTCGCCGATCACCGCCGACGACGTCCGGGTGGCCGCCCCTGAGGCCGAGGGTGAGCTGGCCGTCGGTTTCTTCGGCTCCCGGTTCGAGCGGGCCACCCCGGCCGAGCGGGAGTACATGCGGGCCATGGCCGCGCTCTCCGACGACCCCGGCAACGACATGGACGCGGCGGTGCCGACCTCAAACATCGCCGCCGCGCTCGGCCGCAAGCCGGCCAGCCTCTCCCCGGCCCGCGACGCCCTGATCAAAAAAGGACTCATCTACTCGGGCGAACGAGGCACCGTGGCGTTCACCGTCCCGCACTTCGGCCGATACCTCCGCACGCAGCCGGTGTGATCGCCCGGATCCGGGTATAACGAGGGCATGAGGCCCGTACGCACCGCAGCCCGAGCCATGCTGGCATCGTTCTTCGTGCTGGACGGAGTTCGCACCCTGACCCGGCCGGAGGCCCGGGTCGAGGCGGCCCGCCCGCTCACCGACCGGGTGACCCCGATGCTGGAGCGGACCGACCCGCGTCTGCCCACCGATCCGCTGACCCTGGTCCGGGTCAAGGCGGCCGCCGACGTGCTGGCCGGTCTCGCGCTCGCGACCGGCCGCTTCACCCGCCCGGCCGCCACGGTGCTGGCCGCCGGCCTGGTGCCGCACACGCTCGCGGACAAGGGCGATCGCGAACATCTGCTGCGCAATCTCGGCCTGCTCGGCGGGCTGCTGCTGGCGGCCGCCGACACCGAGGGCCGGCCCGGTCTGCGCTACCGGACGTCGCACGCGGTCGATCGCAGCCAGCGCTCGGTGCGGCGCGCGGTGCGTACCGCCAAGCGCGAAGCCAAGATCGCCGCAGCCTCGGCTGCCGCTGCGCGCAGATTGCCCGGATAACAACCTTCTCGCGGCCTTTGCGTTAAAGCGGGCGAGGAACCGCGCGGGTCGCACACCGCACCCCGAACTCGCTTCCGCCGGTCACGACCTGCCGCCGTTCCGACCGCTTCGCCCTTGCGCAAGCGGGCGGTTCCACCGGCAGGCCACGCCGTGCCCGGTAACGAGACGGGGGTCGCGCCATTCCGGCGAACACAGGTGCGCACAGCGCTTCGCGCATGCGATCAGGTTGGGTCGCGCTGGGCGTGCCGGCCACGCTTGCGATCATCACCATCTGCCTTCAGCGGTACGGGCTGAGCGCCCTCGCCGTCGAACATGAGGCGATCCGAGGCTGGCTGGCCGGGGACGGGCTCTACGCGTACCGCGCTCCCGGCTCGCAAGCCGGAGCCGCCCTGCCACCCGCGATGGCCGTCCTCCTGGCACCCCTCACCCTGTTCCCGCTGCACCTGGCCGGCTGGCTGCTGGCCGTCGCCGGAATCGCCGCCCTCCTCCTGATAGTCCTGATCATCGCCGGCCCGATCGCCCGCCGGCACGGCCGCCGGCGCGCCCCGGTCGTGCTAGCCGTGTCAGCCCTGGCGCTGCTCGCCGAACCGGTCCGCGCCGCCCTCGGCCAAGGCCGCCCCGAACTGCTGATCCTCGCCCTGCTCGCCGCCGACCTGGTCGCGCTGCGCCACGCCGCCCGCAGCCGCCATCACGCCGCCGACGTCCGCCCCACCCCGCAGACCTCCGCCAGCCTCCGAACCATCGCAGCCCGCCGTCTCCTCCGACGACCTCACCCCTCCGGAATCCGCCGGCTCCTCCAACGGCCCCCCACCTTCGCGATCCGCCGCGCTCTCGGAGGCCCTCGCGTCCTCGCGATCCGCCGCGTACCGGGAGAACCTCGCATCCGCCGGGTTCTCCGAGGTCCCCGCGCGTTCCGGACCCACCGGGCCGATATGCACACTCACCCGCTCCGAACCGGAGTCGCTTCCCTCGGGACCGGCCCACTGCGCCGCGCGTGGACGTCCGGTTCCTGGGCGGGCGCCGGAATCGGCCTCGCCACCGCCGTCAGCGTCACCCCGCTGCTCTTCATCGTCTATCTGCTCGTCACCAGGCAACGCCGGGCCGCACTCACCGCCTTGGGAACCGCGGCCGCCGTCACCGCCCTGACCCTCACCGTGGCCCCGGCGGAGACCATCGCCTGGTTCGGCAGGACCATGTGGGAACTCGACCGTCCCGCACCGATCAGCGACCCCACCAACCAGTCCCTGGCCGGAGTGATGGCCCGGCTCTACGACGTCCCCGCACCACCGGTCCTGGTGTGGTTCTCCTTCAGCATGCTGCTGGTGGCGGTGGGTTTGATCCGCGCCCGGTCGGCCCACGCCGCCGGCGACGAGGTCGCCGCGTTCACCCTCGTCGGGCTGACCACCGCCGTCACCGGGCCGGTGACCACCGCACCGGAGAGCCTGTGGCTGATCCCGGCCGTCCTGGTCCTGGCCGACACCGGCCTGCGACGGTACGTCAGCCTCCACCCGTCCCGGCCCACCCGCTTCGCCGGCCCGGTCCACCTGGCCGCCGCCGTCCTCGGCTACCTGACGCTGATCAGCACACCCGACTGGTCGCTGCGCTGGAACATCCCCGCCTTCGGCCTGATCCTGCTGGTCAACACCCTCCCGTGGCGGCGCGGTGCCCCCGCCCGGCCCACCCCGGTCACCACCACCAGGCGCGCCGCCATCCCACTACCCCGAGGCGGCTGACCCACCGCCTGCGGGCCGGAGCCCGCCACCGCACTTCACACGACATCACACCGACCACGGCTCGTCGCCTGCACCGGTTCCGCCGGGCGAGCGACCGCTTCCGGCATACGGCTGGCGATCGAGCCCGCTCGTCGACGTCGAGCGGTTCTCCGCTCGTTCGGATGGCGGGTTACCTGACCTCGACCAGCGGAAGCCGCACTGCAACGGCACAGACGGCGACCGTGAGGTTCAAGATCCGATCCGCCTGGCGCTCATGACGACACGCCGCAGTGGACAGCGAGACAACGGCGGTCACCACCCGATCGCCGGGACCGGTCCGCGCTTCCCCCGTAAGGTCTCCCACCGAGCTCGGCGGCTTCACAAGATCGCCGTGATGGTGGTTCAGGGGCAGTTGACCCACTCTTCGGTGCCGTCGAGGAAGACCTGGCGCTTCCAGATCGGCAGGCGGGCCTTGGCCTCGTCGACCAGGCGGGCGCAGGCGGCGAAAGCGGCGGCACGGTGGGCGGTGCTCACCGAGGCGACCAGGGCGACATCGCCGATCTGCAGGGTTCCGACGCGATGGGAGACGGCAACGGCGTAGACGTCCGGGTCTGCGGCGATCTCCTCGGCCACCTCGCGCAGGATGGCGGCGGCGGTGGGGTGGCCCTCGTACTCCAGGAGGGTGACGCCCCGACCATGGTCGTGATCACGGACGACGCCCTGGAAGGAGACGACGGCACCGGCCCGTGGGTCGGCGACGGCGGCCTCGTGGGCGGCCAGATCCAACGGCTCGTCAAGCACCTCGGCCCGGGTCACCGCACCGGCGACAGGCTGCGACGCACCCTCGCCAACGGAGGCGGCCGGAACAGATTGGCCAGCGGAGACGGCGGCAGAAGCGGTCGGAGACGCCGAAACAGACGAATCAGCGGGAACGGCCGCCGGAGACACCGGATCGGGTGGACCGGCGGAGGCGGCCGCCGAAGAGGTGGGAACGGACGGGTCCGGGGAGAGGGCAGGGGTGGTCACGGGCGCTCCCCGGGAGTCAGCGGAAGGGGCAGGAAGGGCACCAGGTCACCGGCCGCGGCGCGGGCGCCGGGGCGGACGACGACGAAGCCGTGCGAGTTCGCCAGGCCGCGCAGCATCGCGGAGCCGACGTGGCCGGCCGGGGTCGCGGTGCGACCGGCCGGGTCGAGGGCGGCGAGCGCCAGGTGGGTGAAGTCGCCGCGGCCGGCCACATCAGCGCCGGCGACGACCGACGGCAGGGGTGGCAGGGCCCGGCCGCGCAGTCCGGCGAGCAGCGGCGCCACCAGGGTGACCAGGGCGATCACCGCGGACTGCGGGTTGCCGGGCAGGCCGGCGAGGAAACGCGGGCGGCCGTCGGGGCCGGGCACCCGGGCGAGCAGCATCGGGAAGCCGGGGCGGACGGCGACGGTGTTGACGATGTACGACGCGCCGAGCTCAGCCAGTGCCGGATGCAGGTGGTCGACCGGTCCGTGCATCGTGCCGCCGGTGGTGCAGACCAGGTCGGCGGTGTCCAGCGCGGATCGGATCGCGTCGAGGTGAGCGTCGAGCGTGTCCTTGACCGGGCCGGTCACGGTGCCGACGGTCGCACCGTAACGGCGCAGCCAGCCCGGCACCTGCGGTCCGAGGGAGTCGCGCACCCGGCCGCCGCCGGGTGGGCCGGAGGTGAGGAGTTCGTCGCCGAAGACCAGGAGTGCGGCGCGCGGCTCCGGGCGTACCCCCAGAGTCTCGTAACCACAGGTGGCCGCAACGCCGACGACTGCCGGATCCACCGGCGTGCCGGCCGGGAAGAGCTCTTCGCCGAGGTGCGCCTCCTCGCCGGGCAGACGCCGGTCGGGGATGGTCCGCGGCTCCCCGGCGACGCGCCCGTCGGCGCCGGTGACCGAGTCCTCGATCCGGATCAGGGCGGTGGCGTGCTCCGGCACCATGGCGCCGGTGGCGATCTCGACGCAGGTGCCGTCCTCGGTGAGCGGCGGCGGTGTGCCGCCGGCCAGCACCCGGCCGACCGGCCGCCACGGCGCGCTGCCACGGACAGCCCAGCCGTCGATGCTGGAGGTCGGAAAGGCGGGCAGGTCGGTGAGGGTGCGCAACGGCTCCGCGAGGGTCCGGCCGTCCGCCTCGGCCAGCGGAATCGTCTCCACGCCGCCCACCGCCGCACGGCCCGCCTCATAGGCGAGCGTGCGCGCCAGCTCCCAGTCCACAGGGGTCGACTCGGTCACCGTCGAAGCCTATCCCGCAAGGCGAGGCGGCCGATGATCCCCGTCCCGGATCCGGCCGGTGGCGCGGTGCGCAGGGTGGATCAGTGATCGCCGCCCCGGATCTGGTCCACCGTGTGCGCCAACAGCGGGCCGAGTACGGCGAGCCCGTCCTTGGCGCCGCCGGTCGAGCCGGGCAGGTTGACGATCAGGGTCTGCCCGGCGACTCCGGCCAGGCCGCGGGAGAGGGCGGCCGCGGGCACCCGGTCGCGGCTGTGGGCGCGGATCGCCTCGGCGATGCCGGGGATCTCGAAGTCGAGCAGGCCGCGGGTGGCCTCGGGGGTGCGGTCGGTCGGGGTGACACCGGTGCCGCCGCTGGTCAACACGACGTCGACGCGGTCGGCGACGGCGGCGCGCAGGGCTTCGGCGACCGGGTCACCGTCGGGGACCACGACGACCGGTTCGTCCACCTGGCACCCGAGTTCGCGGAGCCCGGCGGCGAGGCGGGGGCCGCTGGTGTCGGCGTAGACGCCGGCCGCCGCCCGGTTGGAGGCGACGATCACGCGGGCCCGGATGGTCACGGCCGGTCCTCCGGTCGTACCCAATCTCCGGTCTTGCCGCCTTCCTTGCGCAGCACCCGGATGGCTTCCAGGCTGGCCGCGGGGTCCACCGCCTTGATCATGTCGATCATCGCGAGGCCGGCCGTCGCGACGGCGGTGAGGGCCTCCATCTCGACGCCGGTCCGGTCGGCGGTCTTGGTGGTCGCGACGATCTCCACCGTGCTGCCGGCGGCCTCCAGTTCGACCTTGACCCCGTGCAGCCCGATCGGGTGACAGAGGGGAATCAGATCGGGTGTCTTCTTGGCCCCCATGATGCCGGCGAGCCGTGCCACCGCGAGGGCGTCGCCCTTCGGCAGGCCGTCACGGCGGAGCAGATCGATGACCTCCGCGGTGGTCTGGACGCGGCCGGCGGCGATCGCCCGCCGGTCGCTCACCGCCTTCGCCGAAACGTCGACCATGCGCGCGGCGCCGCTCTCGTCGACGTGAGTGAGCTGGGTTCCCTGGGACATACCGGAAGCTTAGTTTGCCGTGCCGTCACACTTCGTCCACACAGCTCAGACATGCTCCCGGGGTATCGGGAAATAGAATTCCGAGGGCGTCTCAGCGCGATTCACATCGCATTGAGTTCCCATTCCGGAACTGTCAGTGATGAAGTGTCACGCTATTGTCGCATTCTGCGCATAGCGACAGGATCCACTGGAATCCGACACCAGACTGAACCTACCTTTGTCCCGTCAGGACGACCTAGGACAAAAGGAGGGAATGTCATGCGTCGTAACCAGGAGTGGGGCTGAAAAACTTCGGATGCGCGGACAGACGTGCATCAATTACGTTGAGCCTTGAGCGACGGCACGGTCGCACACGGCGACGACAAGGACCGCATGATCCGCAACCACGGCGACGAAAACGTGACCGATCAGCAGTTACGGCTGCTCGTCGGTCTCGTCGTCGTCCTCGCGGCGTGTGTCACGGCCGGTTTCGCGGCGTCCGCGATCAGCCTCCCCGGCCCTCCGCCGCACCCTCTCGTGCTCGTCGGCCTGTGCGGCGCCCTGATCGTCGCCAATCGGGTGAAGGTGCTGGTCCGGGTCAAGGCCAACACCGACAGCACCACCTGGGGCGAGATCCCGGTCCTGATCGGGCTCACCCTCATCCCGGCGCCCTGGGTCGTCTTCTGCGCCATCGTCGCGATGGCTCTGCTGCGCTGCATGAAGCCGCTGGGCCTGCAGAAATCGGTCTTCGGCGTGGCCAAGGAGGCGCTGACGGCCGGCTCGGCGGCCGCCGTCTTCCTCGCCTTCGACGGTCCGCCCTTCCCCGCCACGGCGATCGTCATCGCGCTGATCACCTTCGTGACCGTCGACCACATCATCTTCGCGCCGGTGATGTCGGTCGCCACCGGCGCCGGGGCGTGGCAGGTGGCGCTGCGCAACTGGCCCAGCAAGATCATCTGCTATCTGGGTGAACTGGCCGCCGTCCTCCTGGTCGTCGAGGTGCTCGCAGCCGGCGCCGAACCACTGCTCCTGCTCATCGTCCCGCTCGTTGTGCTGTGTATGCACCTGTGGCAATCCCGCAGCGTCCGGACCCGCGAAGAACGCGAGTCCTGGCAGCGCCTGGCCAAGGCCACCGACGAGCTCAACGCCGTCGACCTGACCCGGGTCCTGTACTCGGCGGCCACCCGGGCCGCGCAGATCTTCTCCGCGGCCGAGGCCGAGATCGACCTGGCCGCCCGCACGGTGCGCGCCACCGAATCGCAGATCCTCGCCGACGGCCCGTTCCGCCCCACGGCAGAGCGACCCGTCGACGAGACCACCGTCGACCTGGTCGCGCAGGACGGCAGCGTCCGGGTCGGGGTGCTGCGGCTGCGGTTCGGCGGGACGGTCCGGCTCACCGAGGTGGAGCAGTACAAACTGCGCACCTTCGCGTCCGCGCTCTGCACGGCGATCCGGAACGCGCAGGCGTACGCCGAACTCGCCCGCATCGCCGCCGAGAACGCCCACGCCGCCGCGCACGACCCGCTCACCGGCCTGGCCAACCGCCGCCGGCTGTACGAGCAGGCCGACCGCCTCTTCCGCGCCACCACCCATTCCGGGCTGTTCGCCCTGCTGCTGATCGACCTGAACCACTTCAAAGAGGTGAACGACACCCTCGGGCACGCCGCCGGCGACGAGGTCCTGCGCCAGGTGGCGAGCCGGCTGCGGGACGCCGCCGCCCCCGGTGATCTGGTCGCGCGGCTCGGCGGCGACGAGTTCGCGGTGCTGCTCACCGGGCTGCCCACCCCGGCCCTCGCCGGGCATCGGGCCACCGGCATGCTCGCTTCCCTGGACGCCGGAATCGACGTCGAGGGCATGCAACTCACCGTGGAGGCGGCCGGCGGCATCGCCCTGGCCGCCGGCACGGGCAGTGTCGAGGAGCTGATGCGCCGCGCCGACATCGCCATGTACCAGGCCAAACGCGCCGGTGAGCAGACCGTCGTCTACGCGCACGCCCGCGACACCGCCGATCTGGAACGGCTGATGCTGACCGGCGAGCTGCGCCGGGCGGTCGCCGAGCACGAGTTCGCCGTCGACTTCCAGCCGATCGTCGACCTCGGCACCGGCGAGGTGGTGGCGGCCGAGGCGCTGGCCCGCTGGCACCACCCCGAGCAGGGCAATCTCAACCCGGTGCAGTTTCTCGAGACGGTGGAGCGCTCCGGTCAGCTCCCGGCGTTCGCCGACGCCGTGCTGGAGCAGTCACTGATCGCCCGGCAGACGTGGCGGGAGGCCGGCTTCGATCTGCCCGTCGCGGTCAACGTGTCGCCACGCAGCCTGCTCGATCCGAAATTCCCCGGCGCGGTGCTGGCCCGGCTGGCCCGGCACGAGGTGCCACCCGACCGCCTCGTCCTCGAACTCACCGAGACGCTGACCGTCAGTCAGCTCGACGTGGTCGAACGAACCCTGGCCGAGCTGCGTGACGCCGGCGTCCGGTTGGCGATCGACGACTTCGGCACCGGCGTGTCGTCGCTGTCCGTGCTGTCCCGCATCCCCGTACACCAGCTCAAGATCGCTTCCGAGTTCGTGGCCGGGGTGGAGACGTCCGCCGAAGCCGCGGCGGTCGTCCGGACCACCGTCGACCTGGCCCGCAACCTGCACCTCACGGTCGTGGCCGAAGGTGTGGAGAGCGAACCGCAACGCCGGGCGCTCTGGGCGCTGGGCTGCCTCGCCGGGCAGGGTCACCTGTTCGCCCGGCCGTACTCGGCCGCCCGCTTCCTCGGCCTTCTGCAGCGCGGCTCCGGCGGGCGCCCCGGAGTGCTGGCCGCAACCCTGCACGAGGAGGGTTCGGTGGTCCGCCTTCCCGCTCGCCGTCTGCCAGACTTGCCCGCGTGATCAAGCTGCCGGACCGTGCGGTCGACCTGCTGCTGTACTCGCTGTCCGCCGCCTTCGCGCTGGTCACGGCCCTCACCTCGACGCTGATGCCGCATCGGGCGTGGGGCGCGATCGCCGCCGCCGGATACCTCGCCGCCGCCCTTCTGGTCTACCTGGTCCGTCGCCGTGACCTGCTGGTCTGGGCGGCATGGGGCGCGGTGGCCCTGCTGCCGCTGGTCGTCCAGGCAGTCCAGCGGGCCGCCGGCCGGACCGACCGCGCCCAGGAGGAGGTGCTCGTCGTCGAGCACATGGGCGAGTCGTTGCTGCACAGCGGCACGCCCTATCTGAGCCGAGCGGAGATCGCGGCGATCCCGCTGGACGAGCGGCTGCTCGGCTATCGGCCGTACCAGCCGGGGATGTCCCTCTTCGGCCTGCCGCGCGCCCTTGCGGGCGATCACTGGTGGACCGATGCGCGGATCTGGTTCGCGGTGGTCACGGTGGCTGCCATCGGTGCGGCGATCTTCCTGTTACGGGACTCGCCCACCCCCTCGCTGGTACGGGCCGTCCAAGCCGCCACCGTCCTCCCGGTGACCGCGCTGACCCTCGCCACCGGCGGCGACGACATCCCGGTCCTGGCCCTGTGCCTGCTCGCCCTCGCGCTCGTCGCGACCGGCCGTCCCGGCTGGGCCGGGATCGCCGTCGGCGCGGCCGCCGCGTGCAAGCTGTTCGCGCTGCCGGTGGTCGCCGTGCTGGCCGTGCAGGCGATCGTGACCGGCACGTGGCGGCGCCTGCTCCCGGGCGCACTCGGCCTGCCGATTCTGGCCCTGCTGCCGCCGCTGCTGGTCGACGCCGACGCCCTGATCGAGAACGTGTTCCGCTTCACCCTCGGGCACGGCCTGGTGACGAGCCCGGCCCAGTCCCCCTTCCCCGGATACCTGATCTCGCAGGCCGGTCCGGGCGGCCGCTACATCGCATCCGCCCTGCTCGTGACGGCCGCCGCCGTGATCGGGGTGCTGCTTCTGCGCCGCCCGCCACGGACCGCCCGGTCGGTCGCCCTGTTCTGCGGGTTCGGCCTTCTCACCGCGATCCTGCTGATGCCGACGACACGATTCGGTTACCTGCTCTACCCGGCGGCCCTGCTGCTCTGGGCGCCCGCACTCAGCAAGGACACAGGTTCTTCCGCCCCACGGCGAGACACAGCCTTGTACCGTCATTGAAATGCATATGACCTGTCCCAAGTGTCACGGCGAGATGCGGGTCTACGAGCGCAGTGGCGTCACGATCGACCAGTGCACCGAGTGCCGCGGAATCTTCCTGGACCGTGGCGAGCTGGAGAAGCTGTTCGCTGTCGAGGCCAGCTACAACCGGGGCCCGGCCGGCGGTCAGGTTCCGCCGCCGCCCGCTCACGCACCGCATCACCAGCCGGGTTACCCGCCGCCGCCCCCGCCGCCCCCGTACGGTGCTCCCGCCCCGCACGCCTACCCGCCGGCCGCCCCTGCTTACGGGCACCACGGCCACTACCGTCGCCCCGCCCAAGGGCACCACGGTCACTACCGTCGCAAGAGCTTCCTGCACGGCCTGTTCGACTGAGTCGAGAGTCCCCCACGCGTTGAGCCGCGCGGCCGTCACGGCCGCGTGGCCCGCTCCCATGCGAAGCCCTTTCGCTGCCGATCGACGTCGACCGAGCCGTCCGGACCTATCCGGCTGACGCCGACACCCCACTCGCCGCCGAAAGCTTGTCACCGCCGGCTTCCGGTCCGCGGCGGTTCTCTCACACCATGCTGCGGTACGGGCCACACAACGTCCCGTGCCTCGCGGCGGCCACGGCAGGCCTCCCCTCACGACCGCCCCCAGGTGCGGGTCATGCATGCCGCCCCGGTCACCCCCGGGTGGTTGTCACTGCCGTCTCAAGCGCCCCGCGACAGCCCTCACAACCAGCCGAGCAAGAGCCGAACCGGCTGGTCGTCACTGCCGACTCGAAAGTCGACCATCACCGCCGCTCATGCCTTGATTGACAGCTCATGCCTTGATCGACAATGTGATGTCAACGCGCCCAGCGGCCGGCTTTCGCGCACGGCACGGACGTCGCAGGACACGGATGGCTGTCTCGAGCGCCTTGAGGCAGCAGTGACAACCAGCCGGACAAGATCACAACGGACCTGGAACCGCGCCACGTCCAGGATCCGCCGCAGCAGTATCACCGGGCCGACGCAGTCGTCCTGCTCGGCAGCGACGGCGATCGCCGATATCGACTAGCGGGGCCATCTCCTCAGCGAACTGCGCGGATGCCCGGGGCCGGGGCCGGGGCCGGGGCCGGGGCCGGGGCCGGGGCCGGGGCCGGGGCCGGGGCCGGGGCCGGGGCCGGGGCCGGGGCC
>NZ_BOMZ01000051.1 GCF_016862455.1 Actinoplanes utahensis | reverse complement strand
CTACTCGTCGCCACGGGCGGGGGACCGCACGCCACTCGTCGCCATGGTGCCGGCCGTCCCGGACCGGGCCGGCGAACCGCTTCAGTCGAGTTTTTGGGAAGCGGCCGAGATTCCCGGCGAATAATTCGGCAGGCAACGACACCGGGCGCCCCGCACTCAGCGTATTGATTGCGCTTTTGTCAACGGTCCACTGTGGCTGTTTCCACCTGTGCGAACACGTCGGTTCTTGAGTGATCGATCAGCTCAGCAACGTGGCATTGATCACTCTAAGTAATCACAAAGCGGAGTCATATCGTCACTACAAAGCGAACTATTTCGATAAGCCTCTCTTTTCGAGTGCGTTACGAAGTTGCCGGAATACGCAACGTCGCCGATCTTGGGTATTGTCACGTCACCCCCCTGGCGCGGCGAACGGAGGAAGAACCGTGACTGAAACTGCCGATCGTGCGGCCGATCAATCCCTGCGCACCGACCTGCAAGATGTCTACGGGCGATACGAGGAGCTTCGTTCCGGTGTGGACGAACTTCAGCGGAGCATCGCGACAATGCAGGTCAGTGCGAAGTCCGAGGATGGCGCCATACAGGCCACTGTGGACGCTGACGGCCGCCTCGTCGACCTCCGGCTGGACCAGCAGGCCTGCCGGGAATGGAACAACGAAACCCTGGCGCGGGTGATCGTGGAAACCGTCCAGAACGCCTCAGCCGGCAAATCCCGACAGATCGAACAGCTGGTGTCGAACCACCGCCCCGACGACAACGCCTGACCCCTCCCGGCGCTTGTCTCCCGGATCAAGCCACGCGACCAGACGCCTTCGTCCGGCACGACTCCTTCACCCGGGCCCCGCCACCCGACGTCCTCATCCGGCAGGACTCCTTCACCCGGTCCACCACCCGACGTCCTCATCCGGCAGGACTCCTTCACCCGGTCCACCACCCGACGCCCTCATCCGGTAGGAGTCCTTCACCCCGCCCGCGGCCAGACGCCCCCACCAGACGCCGCCCAGACCAGAGGCCCTCGGCCAGACGCCCTCCAACCACCGGATCCGCTGACCGTTGCCTCCACCATCACGGATCCACGCCCGCGCCGGGCCGCGGCCCACTCCAGGGAGCCGCGACCCGGCGTGCCCACGCCGTCCACCGGCAAGCCGCAAGCGGCCCGGAGCCTTCCTCGAACTTCGCGGGCGCGGCCTCCCGCGAGCGTCGTGGGGCGCCGCTCTTCCCGAACCTTTCGCAGCCGCAGCCGCAGCCGCCCAGCGGCCACCAACGTGCGAGCGGCCCCTAACCGGCCGCGGCCCAAGGCCCCGGTTCCGGTCCAGGTCCCGGTCCAGGTCCCGGTCCCGGCCCTGGTCCCGGCCCTGGTCCCGGCCCTGGTCCCGGCCCTGGTCCCGGCCCAGGTCCCGGCCCAGGTCCCGGCCCAGGTCCCGATTCCGGTCCAGGGCCCGGCCCACGACTCACGCCCGCGGCTCACCGGCTGCGCCTCGCGACTCTCCTTCACAACCGCAAGGCTGAGACCGACATCCCATGAGATTGGAATCGCCAGCCCCGCAAGACCGAAATCGACACCTCGCGCGTCTTAGATTGCCATGTCGACGAAGCGCGACAGGTGCAGCTGTGCCGCGACCGTGATGGTGTCGGTCGGACCGTTACGGTGCTTTGCCACGATGAAGTCGGCCTCGCCCGCGCGTGGTGACTCCTTGTCGTAGTAGTCGTCACGGTGCAGCAGGATCACCACGTCGGCGTCCTGCTCGATCGAGCCGGATTCACGCAGGTCGGACAGTTGGGGACGCTTGTCGGTGCGCTGCTCGGGACCACGGTTCAGCTGACTCACCCCGATAACCGGGCACTCGATCTCCTTGGCCAGCAGTTTCAGGCCACGGGACAGCTCGGAGACCTCCTGCTGACGGCTCTCGGTCTTTTTCGGCGAGGACATCAGCTGGAGATAGTCGATGACCAGCAGGCGCAGGTTGTGACGCTGCTTGAGCCGCCGCGCCTTGGCGCGGATCTCCATCAGGTTCATATTGGGTGTGTCGTCGACGAAGATCGGCGCTTGACTGATCTCGCCCATCCGGCGGGCCAGTTTCGTCCAGTCGTCGTCGGAGAGCTGGCCTGAGCGCAAGGTGTGCAACGGGACCCTCGCCTCGGCGGAGAGCAACCGCATGACCATCTCGATCTTGCTCATTTCGAGCGAGAAGATGGCACTGGCGTGACCGTGCTGAATCGCCGCGTTGCGGGCGAAGTCCATGCTCGCGGTCGACTTACCGAGACCGGGGCGACCGGCCACGATGATCAGCTGGCCGGCGTGCAGTCCGTTGAGCAGGCGGTCGAGGTCGGCGAAGCCGGTCGGTACACCGGTCATCACGCCACCGGCCGCGCCGACCGCCTCGATCTCGTCGAGGGTCGGCTGCAGCATGTCGCCGAGGGCCGCGAAGTCCTCGCTGACCCGCTTCTCGGTGACGTCGTAGATGGCCTGCTGCGCGAGGTCGACGATGTCGTCCACATCGCGGCCGCCGTTGCCGCCCGTGCCGTACCCCAACTGCACGATCTTGGTGCCGGCCTCCACCAGGCGGCGCAGGATGGCACGCTCGGAGACGATCCGGGCGTAGTAGGCGGCGTTCGCCGCGGTGGGGACGCTTTCGATCAGAGTGTGCAGGTACGGCACACCGCCGATGCGCTGCAGATCGCCGGAGTCGGCGAGCGCCGCGGCCACGGTCAGGGCGTCGGCCGGTTCGCCCCGTCCGTAGAGGTCGAGGATGACGTCGAAGATCGTCGCGTGGATCGGGCGGTAGAAGTCATGGACCTTGAGGATCTCCACGACGTCGGCGATCGCGTCCTTGGAGAGCAGCATGCCGCCGAGGACACCCTGCTCAGCCGCCACATCCTGCGGGGGGGCCTTGTCGAACCCGCCACCGCCACCGCCGTCGTGCGGACCCTTGCCCTTGCCACCGCCCCCGTTGAAGGAGCCACCGCCACCGCCGGAAGCGGACGGTGGCCGCGACTCCGGCCTCGCGTCGTCGGTGATAGACACCTGGACTCCCCCTCAACTCGGCCATGGCCGCTCTCACGGTCGAACCGCCCCGGTACAACCCCTTCGACTGATCCCGGACGGGATTCAGTGGTTCCTTCCGATCAAAGTCCGCACGTGAGGCTGGACCACTGTACGAATCCCGCAGCCAGCGACCCAACTGCCTCGGTGGACGAGTCTCTGGACAACCTGTGGACAACCCGGCTGGTTCCTGTGGGTAGCCCTGTGCACACCGTGTGGACAACTTCTGGGGACAACTAACCCGACCAGGGGTTTCGTAGTTCTGACCTGTGGAGAGCAGAAAGGTTGGCCGATCAGCGGAAATACCGACTCGGGTGAGCAAGCCGTCGCACTGAGGCGTTGCGGTTCTGTCTCGGGCACGTCACCCTTTCCAGGTGGACCAACGGGAGTGGGACTACGGCACCCGCATGTCGCGCAGTAGGCGCGCTGCGGGGTCTTGGCCCACCCGGGAACCGGAGGCCGAGGATCCGGAGCCCCGCTGGTCCTCCCTCACCGACACCGGCAGCATGGCCCCGAGCGACGAGGCACTCGCCTGGCAGCGCCGGGCCGACGACTGGGCCCAGCAGTCCGAGGTCGAGCCGTACAACGGTGGCGGCCAGGCCATCGAGCCGGCCAACCGCTGGTCGACCGAGGTCACCTCGACCGGCCGCCCGACCTTCCCCGCCGACGGTGTCGGCTGGCGCACCGAGACCGCCGAGTGGCGGGCCACCGGGGCGCGCTGGCGGCAGACCACCGAGTGGCGCTCGGCCACCGGCTCCCACGTGTGGCGGTCCACCACCGAAGCCTGGCAGGGCGACGACGAGAACCCGGCCAAGAACGACAAACCCGCGATCAGCGGTACGGCGTGGCCCACGCCCGAGTCCAGCGGCGACGAGTCGTCCGTTCCGTCGTGGCGGCAGTCCGCTTCGACATCGCAGCCGGCGACCGCGTCTTGGGAGCAACCCGCGACCGCCTCCCGGGAGCAGCCAGCGACCGCGTCCTGGGAGCAACCCGCGACCGCCTCCCGGGAGCAGCCAGCCACCGGGTCCTGGGGCCAACCGGCAAGCACGTCGCGGGAGCAGTCGGCAGCCCCGTCCTGGGAGCAGCCCGCCCCATCGTGGCGGCGATCCGAGCCGGAGACACCGTCTTGGCGCCGGGACGACCCGGACACCTCCTCGTCCTGGCGGCTCCGCTCCGACGGCCCGTCCGCCACCACTCCGGTCGAGCAGACCCGGTCGGGCGGCACGTCGTGGCAGCAGCCCTCGTCCTCCCGTACCCCCTCTTGGCAGGAACCGTCCGGCCCCGCCCGCCCGGAACCCTCCGCACCCGCCCGCCCGGAACCGGCCACGCCCTCGTGGCAGCAGCCGTCCGCGCAGACGCCTTCCTGGCAGGAGTCCGCCGGGCAGACCCCGTCGTGGCAGCAACCGTCCGCCTCGACGCCCTCCTGGCAGCAGCCGCAGCCGTCCTGGCAGCAGTCCCCGGCCCAGCCGCCCGGCACACCGTCCCGATCGCGGCGCCGTGGGGAGGACACCGGCTCGTGGTCGTCGGCAGCGGCCGCCGACACGGCGTGGCCCGACAAGCCCGCCGGCAACGACACCTGGTCCGACAAGCCGGCCGGCGGGACGTGGTCCGGCAAATCGGCGGCTGGGAGCGGAGGGACCTGGACGGACCGGGCGGCATCGTCCGACGCCGGCCGGTCCGATCGCGCCGCACCCAGGGAGAGCGCCAGCTGGTCCGATCGTCCCGAACCGGGGCAGAACACCAGCTGGTCCGATCGCCCCGCACCCGGGGAGAGCAGCGGCTGGTCCGATCGCCCCGCACCCGGGGAGAACACCGGCGGCCTGACCCGTTGGGAGCGCACCGACGCCCCTGGCTGGCAGCGTTCGCCCGCCGAGGACGCCCGTCACCTGGTCCGGGAGGACGATCGCGCGGCCTGGCGCCGCGACGCGGGCTACAGCGAGCGCCCCACCCGGGCCGGTCGCCGACGTGCCGCGGAGGGCGGGACCGCCCCGTCCGGTGGCAGCGGCTGGTCCGGCGGCTCGGATTCCGACAACTGGGCCGGTCACACCGACACCGGCAACATCTTCGCCGACCCGGACCCACGGCCGGAGGCACCCACCTGGGCCGCCCGTTCCGAGGCTCCGTCGCGCCGCGATCGGCGGCGGTACGCCGAGGAGTCCCGCCCGGAGCCGGCCGGCCCCTACCGTCCCGAGCCCGCACGAGCGGACCTCTCCCGCCCGGATCTCTCCCGTTCCGACCTTGTCCGCCCGGAGCCGCCTCGAACGGATTCGGCACGTCCGGACCGCGCACAGCCGGGTGCCGTGCGCCCGGACCAGACCGGCTCGTCCCCGACCCGACAGGGCCCTGGCCAGGGCGGCCGCCGCCCGCGGTACAACGCGAATGCCACGAACTGGCGTGAGGACACCGCCTCGTGGGATGCGGAGCAGGACACCAGCAACTGGACCCGGGATCCGGACACCGGCCAGTGGAGCCGCGCCGAGGACGATCCTCGCGTGCTGGCCTGGCGCGCGGAAGCCGCCCGCCGCGAGGCCGGCCGGGGCGGTCAGGCGACCGAGGGCGAGGAGGACACCGGCTGGCGTCTGCGCCCGGACGACCCGATCGGCGGTGTGCCCGGCGGGCCGCTTCCGAGCAGTTCCGTCCCCGCGGACAACGGCAGTCCCGGCTGGCCGACCAGCGCCGTGCCGAACACTCCCGCTTCCGGCGGGAAGCCGCCGGGTGTCCAGCCGCGCAGTTCGCTGCCCGGTCCGGTCAGTCCGGCTGACGAGCGGCAGGGCCGTCGGCGGCGCACCGAGGAGGACCCGTACCAGACCGGTGGCCGGCGGCGGCGTTCCGCTGACCCCGCACCGGACCCGGACGGGTTGTCGAGCACGCAGAGTTGGCAGCTTCCCCCGGAACCTCGGCAGAGCCGGCAGTACCGCCGCCTCGAGGTCGAGCCCGAGGAGTACCCGGCGGGCACCGACCGTCCCGGTCCGCGCCCGCCGCAGTGGCAGGATCCGTCCGCCCCGCAGCCGGTCCGCCCGCAGCCGCCGCAGTGGCAGGAGCCACGTCGGCCGGCATACCGTGACGAGCCGTCCGCCGACGCTCCCGGCTGGCAGGACCCGTCGGGGTACGGGCAGCCGCGCCCGCCTCAGCAGCAGCCACGCAGCGGTTTCGGCAGTGCCGCCCGGGAGCTTCCGGCCGGCCCGTCCGCACAGCAGCCCCGTGCGCCGTACGGCGGCCCGGCCCGGGAACTCCCGGCCGGCCCGGCGGCGCAGCAGCGTCCCGCCTACGGTGGCCCGGCACGGGCCCTGCCCGCGGGCCCGTCGGCGTACGACGACTCGACCACCCCCACGAGCGCACCCTCGTGGCAGCGACCGGGCTCCGGCCCGGAGTCCTCCTGGCCGGAGCCGCAACGCCCGGCCTCCGAGCCGGCCGCCTGGCTCGACCAGGAGCGCCGGACGGGTCCTCAGCGGCCCAGCACGGATCCGTCATGGCTGGACCAGGAACGCGGCCGGCAGGGCGCTCAGCGGCCGGTCAGTGGGCCCGGATGGCTGGATCAGGAGCGGCAGCAGCAGGCGCCGCAGCGGTCCACCTACGGCGATCCCGGTGCCGACCCGTCATGGCTCGACCAGCAGCGTCAGCGGCAGGTGCCCCCGGCCCCCGGCGGCGAGCCGTCCTGGCTCGAACAGGAACGGCAGCAGCGCCCGCCCCAGGGTTCCACCTACGGCGCCGGTAGCGCTCGTGTCCCCACCCAGCCGTCCGGCTCCGGTTACGGTTCCGCCCGCGCGTTGCCGGCGGGTGGCGCCGCACCGACGTCCGGTCCGGCCTGGTCCGAGCAGCAGGTTCCGGCTCGCGGCGGATCCGAGGACCTGTCGGCGCGCTGGCCCGACCCGCTTGCCGACCAGTCCGGCCGCCGTGGCTACGGCGACCGGGACGACCCGCCACCGCCCGCCGGCGGCGGGTTCGGCGATCGTCCGCCCCTGGCGGACTGGCTCGCCACCGAACGCGCCGGCCGGCGCGGGGCCGACTATCGAGGTGGTGCCGGGCAGGACGGTGAGACCGACTGGCGCCGTGAGCTGTCCCGCCAGAGTGATCTCGCCGAGGGCGAGTCCCGCCGTTACGACACGTCGGACTTTCCTCCCTTTCGGCCCAGCGGCTCAGCCGCGGTCAACGGGTCGTCGAATCTGGCCCTGAGCGCGACTTCGGTCATCTCCACGAAGACGGCCGCCGCGCCCCGCCCGGAGTCCGAGGCGGGGGAGGACACTTCCTGGCCGCCGCGCCGGTCCACCGGCGCCTTCCAGGGCACCGGTTCCTACGAGCGACGGCCGGTGTCCGGTGATCTCTTCGCCGCCAACCGCCCCAGCGACCTGCTCGACCCGGGCGACGACGAGGAGGAGGAGCAGACCAGCAGCCCGCTAGCGGCGGTCGGTTACACCGTCGTCTGGTACGGCGTACCGGTCGTGCTCTTCGTCGCCGGCATGTTCGTGCTCAACAGCGGCCAGCGCACGCACGCCCTGGACACGCTTGCCGACGCGGCGCCCGAGTTCGCGATCTCGCTCGCGTTGAGCATGCTCGTCGCCTTCGTGCTGCGTTCGGCCACGACGGCCTGGAAATCGGCGAGCGTGGGCTTGGCCGCGGCTGTGGTCGGCGGCGGCCTGGCCACGGTCCTGAGCTCGGCCATCACCGGCAACAGCCTGAGCTGAGGCTCCCTGCCCGGGACGAGAAGGGCCGGCACACGAGCACAGCGGGCGTCCGGGAAAACGGGAACGGCGCGCCGGGCTGTGCCCAACGCGCCGTTGCCGTGCAGTGCTGGTGTTACTTGGCGGCAACCACGTTCACCGGGAAGGTGGCGGTCACCTCAGGGTGCAGCTTGACCTGAACGTTGTACGAGCCCGTGGTCTTGATGTGACCGGGGAGCTCGAGACGACGACGGTCCAGAGCCGGACCACCGGCGGCCTTGACCGCGTCGACGATCTCGGCCGGGGTGATCGAGCCGAACAGGCGGCCACCGTTGCCGGAGCGCGCCTTCAGCGTGACCTTGAGGCCGGCCAGCTGGCCCTTGACCTCGTTGGCCTGGCCCAGGTCACGGATCTCACGAGCCTCGCGGGCCCGCTTGATGACCACGACCTGCTTCTCCGCGCCCTTGGTCCACTGGATCGCGAACCCCTGCGGGAGCAGGTAGTTACGGCCGTAACCGTTCTTCACCTCGACGATGTCGCCGGGGGTGCCGAGGCCGGAAACCTCCTGCGTAAGGATGATCTTCATCTCGGGTCCCCCTCTCAGCGCGCCGTGGCCGTGTACGGCAGGAGCGCCATCTCACGGGCGTTCTTGACCGCGCGGGCGATCTGCCGCTGCTGCTGGGAGGTCACACCGGTGACGCGGCGGGCACGGATCTTGCCGCGGTCGGAGATGAACTTCCGCAGGAGAGCGGTGTCCTTGTAGTCGATGTAGGTGATCCCGTCCTTGTCGAGCGGGTTCACCTTCTTCTTCGGCTTGCGAAGTGCCGCAGCCTTAGCCATTGCTCAAACTCCTGTTTGTGATCGCTGCGAGCCCGGAGGCTCAGAAGGGAGGCTCGTCGTCGGAGAAGTTCCGGTTGCTGGAGGCCGGAGCAGCAGTGGACCAGGGGTCGTCGAAGTCGTTGTTGCTCCGACCACCGCCGCCGCCACTGTTGTTGTTGCCGCCACCGGAGGACTGCTGCCGGTTGCCGCCGCCACCGGAGCCGAAGCCGCCCCCGGAGTTGCCGAAGCCGCCACCACCACCGCCAGAACGGGTCGCCCGCTGCACCTTCGCCGTGGCGTAGCGCAGCGACGGGCCGATCTCGTCGACCTCGAGCTCGTAGACGGTGCGCTTCTCTCCCTCTTTGGTCTCGTAAGACCTCTGCCGAAGCCGGCCCTGCACGATCACCCGAGTGCCACGCTGCAGCGACTCGTTGACGTTCTCGGCGGCCTCACGCCAGATGTTGCAGGTGAGGAAGAGTGGCTCGCCGTCCTTCCACTCGTTCGTCTGCCGGTCGAAGCTCCGCGGCGTCGAAGCGACGCGGAACGTGGCGACAGCGGCACCCGATTGGGTGAACCTGATCTCAGGATCGTTGACGAGGTTGCCAACGATCGTGATTACGGTTTCTCCAGCCATGAAACTTCTCCTCGCCGCTCAAGCTCGTTTGACGCAAAGGGTCTCAGGACCCTCTGACAAAAAACGGCTCAGCGGGTCTCGGGACGGATGACCTTGGTGCGGAGGATGGACTCGTTCAGCCGGAGCTGACGGTCCAGCTCGGCCACGGCCTCGGGCGTCGCCTGCAGGTCAACGACCGCGTAGATGCCTTCGGCCTTCTTGTTGATCTCGAACGAGAGCCGGCGACGGCCCCAGACGTCGAGCTTCTCCACCGAGCCACCCGCGGTCCTGATCACATTCAGGTACTGGTCGAGCGACGGAGCAACGGTGCGCTCCTCGAGCGAAGGGTCGAGGATCACCATGAGTTCGTAATGACGCAAGACGTTCTCACCTCCTGTGGGCTATGCGGCCACGGTCTCTCCGTGGCAGGAGGTCTTGTGTCGCACGCAGAAGAAAGCCGTGGGACAGCGATGCTCAGGAGAGCGATCACCCACGGCGAACACACTGCGAACCGGGCCAGCATACCCAGGTCGGGCGCTGTGCCCAAAAACGACGACCCCGTCCGTGGACGGGGTCGTCGTTTTTTGAAGCCGCGGGGCGTCCGGCCCGATTCGTTGGGTGGGACCTGGGGAGGAACGACCACACCGATGAGGTTGGACGCGTCCGCCCCGCGGAGCCTTCACGAACCACCTTACGTCATATTTGCGCGGGATGCACGTTGTGACACGATTGCCCGAATCGCGGCGGTTGCCACGCCCAGCACACACACCACCGCGGTGAGCCCCAGCAGGCCCAGCGGGTGCCCCTCCTCGATCCGGCCGACCGCCGCGACCGGCTCCGCGGCCCCCAGCGCGGTCGGCTCCGACGTGGCCACGTCCGGCAACGGAAGGTCGGCCGGCGGCACCGCGGGGTACGGAGAAGCCGTGCGGCTGCCGGCCGGGGACGTACCTCCGGCCCGCGGTGCGACGGGTGACGCCGCTGACGTGCCGGGCAGGATCGTCTTCTGGTCGCCCGGAGGCATGCCGGCGAACGCGGGGGCGCCGATTCCCGCCGTACCCCGCACGATCTTGTTCTTCAGGCGTCCCCCCGGCACGGCGCCGTTCGGCAACGCCTGCGCCGCGGTGGTCACGGTCCGCGAGGCGACGGCAGGCCGCGATTCGGCCGGGCGCCGCGCTCCGCGCCGAGAGTCCTTCGAGGGGGTACGGGCGGGGCGTTCCGCCGGCGCGATCGAGTCCGGCAGGGCCGAACCGGCGGAGACGCGCGACGGCGAGCCCGGGCCCGCCGGTTTCGACATCAACGTGGAAGCCGCACCCCCCAGCGGTACGGGCGTCGTGTCCGGCTGTTCGGAAGAGGCCGACGGCGCCGCCGTGACCAGCACCGGAAGGGCACCCTCCGCACCCTGCGCACAGTCCGGCGCCAACATCACCGCCGTGGTCCCACGCCGGAACACCACCTCGGCCGCGCCGTCGGCCGGAATGGTGCCCCGCGGCGCGCCGGCGAGCCGCAGCTGCGCGTCGTGCCCGGTCTGGTTGACCACCCGGACGACACTGCTGGCCGGCACCGTCATCGACTCGATGCTCGGCTTGGAACCGCAGGACAGGCCGAGTACGCCCGTACCGCCGAAACTGACCTGCCGATCGTTCGCCTCGACCTGCTCGGCGCTCGCCGTCCCGTTCGCGAGCAGCGGAAGGCCGAAGATCAGCCCACTCAGACCCAGCGCCGCCATCCGGTATCGGAACTGCCGCGACATGCACCATCCCCCAAGTCACCGCCGGTTCACAGACCGGCGCCCGTCAAGCCCTCGTCCGCCCGCTCTCTGCGCGGACGGGTCCACCGTCGTGAATGAGCCTCGCCGGAGGTAACGACGGGCGGCTGAGGCCGGTGACGCGGGGGAAAGCGTCACACCGGCGTCGTAGGCTCGTCCCATGCGCATCGGAGCCCACGTCGATCCTGCCGACCCGCTGGCCGAGGCCGCCGCCCGCGGCGCCGAGGCGGTGCAGTTCTTCCTGACCGACCCACAGAAATACAATTCGCCCAAACCGCGCGAGGACGCCGACCGGATCCGGGCCTCCGAGGTGGACGTCTACGTGCACGCTCCCTACATCGTCAATGTGGCGTCCCCCAACAACCGCATCCGCATCCCGAGCCGCAAGCTGCTCATGGCACATGCCCGGGCCGCCGCCGAGCTGGGCGCCAAGGGCCTGATCGTGCACGGTGGCCATGTCGGCAAGGGCGCTGACCTCGCCGACGGTTTCGCCAACTGGAAAAAGGCCTTCGAGTACGCGGAGAGCGACGGCGGCCTGCCACTTCCGGTGCTGATCGAGAACACCGCCGGTGGCGACAACGCGTGCGCCCGTCGTTTCGACGACCTGGCTCGTCTGTGGGAGGCGGTCGGCCCGCTCGGGGCCGGATTCTGCCTGGACACCTGCCATGCGTTCGCCGGCGGTGAGGACCTGGTCGGCATCGTCGACCGGGTCAAGGCGATCACCGGACGGATCGACCTGATCCACGCCAACGATTCGAAGGGTGGATTCGACTCGGGCCAGGACCGGCACGACAACTTGGGGAATGGAAAGATCGACCCCGAGTTGGTGGTGGCCGCGATCCGGGCCTCCGGCGCTCCGGCCATTGTGGAGACGCCCGGTGGGGTCGAGGGGCAGACCGCCGACATCGCCCTACTGCGGGAGCGGGCGGGCAACTGACGCACCGCCTCCGGGGAGGGTCATGACCGAGCAGCCGCACCAGACCGCGCCCGCGGACGGCTCGAAAGAGCCGGCTTCGCCCACGCAACCGCCGGCGGACGCCCGGAAGGGGCGGCGTCGTTTCGGTCTTTTCGGCAGGAAGTCCGCAAAAGCCACAGAGGACACTGCGGCGTCGGCCACGCCGCCGGTGAACAATCCCGCAACTTCGGCCGAAGCCGAGGCGAAGCCGGACGGTCCGACCAAGCCAACCAAGGCGAAGCTCGACGCTCCCGCCAAGCCGACCGAAGCCGAGGCGAAGCCCGACGATCCCGCCAAGCCTGCCGCAGCGGAGGCGAAGCCGGCCGGTCCCGCGAAGGCGGCCGCTCCGGCCGCAACGGAGGCAAAGCCGGGCGACATCGCCGAACCGGCCAAGGCTGAGGGTGTTACCGACGGCGGCATCAAGCCGGTCCAGCCTGGGAGCAAGCCCGCCGGCACCGCGGAGCCGGCCAAGGCGGAGGTGAAGAAGGACGGCACTACGGCGGACCCGGCCGGCACGGACAGGCCCGCGGCGAGCGGTGTGGGCACGGCAGAGAAGACGCCGGTGAAGGACGAGCCGACCGGGTCGGACGCCGGCAAGTCCGAAGTGGTGCCGCGACCCCGGAAGGCACTGCCCACGGAGCGGCCGCCAGGTGCACCGCCAGACCCCTGGACCGCCTTCACCGCGATCCCGGAGCAGCGCCCCGGGCTCATCCGGCGCGGCGTCCGGGCGGTGGGCTGGTCGCTCATCCATGAGTACGCGCTGGCCATCTACGCCGCCTGTCTGCTCGCCGTCGCGATGACCTGGCCGACCCTGCGCTATCCGATGCACAGCCTGCCGCAGGACCTCGGCGATCCGGCCCGGCAGGCATGGCAGATGGCCTGGTCCGGCCACATCCTGATCACCGATCCGGCCCGGCTGTGGCAGTCGAACGCCTACTTCCCGGAGAAGTTCAATTTCGCGTTCGGCGACAACCTGCTCGGTTACGCCATCGCCGGGATGATCGGGAACGGTCCCCACGCCGCGATCCTGCGGTACAACGTGCTGTTCGTCCTGGCCCATGTCCTGCTGGTGCTCGGCGCATACGCGCTGGTCCGCCAGCTCGGTGCCCGCCGTACCGGAGCGGCGGTGGCGGCCGTCGCGTTCGCCTACGCACCGTGGCGGCTCGCGCAGGAGGGTCACCTCGACATCGTCTCGGCGGGCGGCATCCCACTGGCGCTGGCGATGCTCGCGCGCGGGCACGGCTATTCGCTGCGGCACGGTTACCGTCCCGAGCGGCGGAACACCGGCTGGGTCGCGGCAGGCTGGCTGGTCGCGGTCTGGCAGCTCTCGCTGGGTTACTCCCTGGGCATTCCCTTCGCGTACGTCCTGGGCCTGCTCCTGATCGTCCTGCTCGTCACCGCGCTGTACCGGATCGTCCGGCACACCGTGAAGTCCCGGGCGAAGTCCGCGATCAAGCCGGCCACCGGCCCTGCCGTCGATCCGACCACCAAAACGGTGACCAAGGCAGCAGTCGAGACGTCGGGGAAACCGGGTGTCGAGCCGGCCCCGAAACCGGCTACCGATCCACCCGGCGGACCGGCCGTGAAACCACCAGCCACACCGGCCGCCGCCCTGTCCATGTATCAGCGGCCCACACCCGGCGAACCGAGCAAAGCCGGTCAGCCCGCCGAACCAATGGCACCCGGCCCGGCACATCGGACCTCCGAGGTGGAGCGATCGGTCAAGGCTGCAGAGCCCGGCAAAACCGAGCAACCGGCCAAGGCCGAACAGCCGGCCAAGGCCGAACAGCCGGCCAAGGCCGACGAGAAGGCCAAGGCCGATGAGCCGGCCGAAAAGGGTCAGGCAGACGAGAAGAGCCTGGCGGACAAGGGCCGGATGGTCGCGGCGGGTAAGACGCTGCCGGACACCGCGGTTCAGCCGGCGGTCGCGAGCACGGACGTGCTGGAGAGCCGGAAACCGCCCATCCGCCGCAGGTGGTCGCTGCCGACCCGGCCCGCCAAGCCGATCCCGAAGAAGAAACCCGGCATCGCCTGGTGGGTGGCCGTCACCAACATCATCGGCGCGCAGATCTTCGCGGCGGTCGGCCTGCTGATCTCGGTGCCCTACATCCGGGCCGGGGGCCCCGGGTCCCGGACCGAGGAGATCCGTTTCTTCTCCCCACCGCTGCGCAGCCTGCTGATCGGACCGGCCGAGTCCCGCATCTGGGGCGCCGCACACGCCACCCCGCGCGCTTCTCTGGGCTGGGCCGCCGAGATGTCGCTGCTCCCCGGTTTCGTCCTGTACGCGCTGGCTCTGGCCGGTCTGTTCCTGTCGATCTGGAGACTCCGGCACCGCTTGATGCTGCTGGCCGCCCTGGCCGCCGCGGTGATCCTCACGCTGGGTACGAATTTCTTCGGCGGCCGCTGGACGTACCTGCCACTCTTCGGGCATTTCCCGGCCTCGTTCGACCAGCGGATCCCCGGCCGCCTGATGCTGTGGGTGACGCTGTTCCTGGTGATCCTGGCCGCGGGTGCGGTCGACGACTTCGTCCGCCGTGCCGAGGATCTGGCGGCCCTGCGGATCCCACCGTGGCCCGGCCCCTGGCTGCGGCTGGCGACTCTGACCCCGCTGATCCTGGTCACCCTGGAAGGCTGGAACTCGACCGCGCACCCGATCGTCACGACCCAGCCGGCGGCCCTGCGCACCGTGCCGGGCCCGATGCTGGTTCTGCCTACCGCCGAGTTCACCGATCAGACCGTGCAGCTCTGGTCCACTTCGAGGTTCCAGTACATCGCGAACGGCGGCGGCAACGTCGCCGCGCAGCGTCAGGCCGAGCTCCGTGCACGGGTGGCGAACTTCCCGGACGCGGCGAGCGCGGACTACCTGATCTCGATCGGTGTCACCAAGGTGCTGCTGCTGCGCGACCATGTGGCCGGCACGCCCTGGGAGACGGCCGGTGACCTGCCGGTGGACAGCATCAACATCCGGCGCGAGGACCTCCCCGACGCCGTCGTCTTCTACCTGAGCTGAGTCGGCTGACCGGAGACCGAGACGGCCCGGAAACGACGATCCGGGTGGCCGCGGCGGCCACCCGGATCGAGAGAGGTCGAAGAGCTCGGAAGAGGTCAGCTGGGGACGGGGCTGGGTTCGTCCTTGGGGATCACCGGCGGTGGCGGCGCCTCCTGGGACGGTCCCATGCCGAAGAACCGGCGGAGCCCGGTGATCCAGGGATGCTCCGGACCGTCGAGCGGCCCGGCATCCGGGTCGATCCCGCCGTAGGTCACGCGTACGTCGTCCAGTTCCGGACGCCAGATCTCCCGCACCACCAGCCCGCAGAGCACGGCCACGGTGATCAGGCGCAGGCTGGAGGCGAGCACGAAGGTGCCCTCGGGGATGACCGACTTGCCGCCCGCGCCCATCAGCTCGGCGTAGAAGGCCGCCAGGTACCCGATCTCAGCGACCGTCCATGCCAGGACCGCGCCCCACTTCGGGCGGGCCAGGGCGATCAGGGGGATCAGCCAGAGGACGTACTGCTGGGACCAGACCTTGCTGAAGATCAGGAAGGCGGCGACGACCAGGAAGGCGAGCTGGCTGAGCCGGGGACGGCGCGGGGCCAGCAGACCGAGCAGCATGATCGCCAGGCAGGAGAGGCCGAAGAGTGCGTACGACAGGTAGTTGAGCGTGGGCACGTGGTCGCTGAGCCACTGGAACGGCCCCTGGTCGCCCGCCGCTCCGCTGTTCCACTTGCCGTCGAAGTAACGTCCGATGTACCAGAACGTGCCCCAGTCGATCGGCCGTTCCGAGTTGAGCCGGAAGAACCGCAGCCAGCTCTCGTGCCACAGCACCATGACCGGCAGGTTGGCCAGGAGCCAGGTGACCGCGGTGGTGGCGAAGGCCCCGAAGAAGGGGCGTAGCCGGCCGGTCCGCAACGCGAGGATGAGGATCGGGCCGAGGATGAAGAGCGGCCACAGTTTGGCCGCCGCACCGAGTCCGAAGAGGACGCCCGCCCACAGGGGATGCCGCCGCACCCAGAGCAGCAGCCCGATGGCGAAGAGCCCGATCGCCAGGAAGTCCCAGTTGATCGTGGCGGTGAGAAGCACGATCGGGGAGAGCGCGAGGATCGCCGCGTCCCATGGCCGCCGGCGGCGCAGGGCGAGGACGATCGCGACGCTGATGACCGCCAGGAGGGACAGCACCAGGGCGTTGGCGTTGTAGAACCAGCTGCCCTGGTTGATGTCCGGGTTCTTCTCCCCGTACGCGTGCACCGGCAGCCCCAGCACCCCCATGAAGTACCCGGTGACCACCGGGTACTCGACCTGGTGGTCCTTGTAGGGCACCTTGCCTTCGTTGAGGCCTTCGGCGTAGTAGAGCGCCAGCACGTCGGTGTAGCAGTACCGGGTGTACTGGACGTTGTTCTGCCAGTTGCCGTCCATGCAGGGTGACTTCTGCACCCAGGAGAACGCGAGGATCAGGCAGGCGAGAGCCATCACGATCCGCGGCGCGGTCCAGAACCGGCCGGGCCGCGACTCCGGCGGGACGGCGTGTGCGCCGAGCGGCCCGCCGATGGCTTGGGAGAGTCCCCGCACGAAACCGTCCGAGGTGGCTCTCGAGACGTCGGGCCGGTCGGCGGGCGGTTGGGCGCTCATGTCTTGGCATCATGCCGCATCGGTGGCCGCCCGAGGTGCCGGGCCACGTCCGGCACACCGATCTTCATCAGACCCACAGGTCCCGACAGGAAACGGCGTCCACCTCGTCGAGGTGGACGCCGTTCTCAGGCCGGGAGGCTAACGACCGCCGTCGTCGTCATCCCCGTTGTTGGTGCCGTTGTTGCCCTGGTTCTGGTTCGGGTTCTGGTTCGGGTTCTGGTTCGGGTTGTTGCCCTGGTTCTGGTTCTGGTTGTTGTTCTGGAAGCCGACGCAGTTGGGGTCGCCCGGCGGCGCGATGGAGCAGTACACCTCGTCGAATCCGCCCTGCGGCTGCTCGACGACGACCGGCTTCACACCGTTGCCCTTGTCGTCCCGTCCCGTCTTGACACCCTCCGGGAACTTCGCCACTTCCCAGTTCATCGCTTCAGAAGCGGTCTCGATGAACTCTTCCCAGATCTCCGCGGGAGTGCCGGACCCGTACATGTCCTTGTCGCCGGGTTCCTTGAGCGCGACACGGTTGCCGGAGCCGCCGACCCAGACGGTCGCGGCGAGCTGCGGGATACCGCCGACGAACCAGGTGTCACCGTTGTCGTTTCCGTTCGGCATTTCCCAGGTGCCACTCTTCCCGACCGCCGGACGCCCCTTGATGGGGTTGTCCACCGCCTTGGGAATCTCCTGGAGAACGTCGAGCAGGTTGGCCATCTGGTCCGGATCGAAGACCCGCTTGCCGGCCTTCTTCTCCGACCAGATCACCTTGTTCTCGCCGGTCTTCGGGTCGCGCTGCTGGACCTGCTTGACGAAGTGGGCGTCGTTGCGGACGCCCTGGTTCACGATGGTGGCCACGCCCTGGGCGTGCTCCAGCGGCACGACCCGGTACTGGCCGAAGGCGACCTCGTTGTCGAAGTTCTTGTTCCACTCGTCGGGCTTGGTCGAGTCGAGCGGGATCTTCTTGTAGTCGTCGTTCCACATGGTCTCGACGCCGGCGGCCCGAGCCGCATCGATGACCTTGTCCTGACCGAGCTCATTGGCGATCCAGTAGAAGGGGAAGTTGTACGACTTGATGGTCGCAAAACGCAGGTCACAGTGGGTGACCTTGCCCTCACAGAGCTTGCTGGTCTCCGCGCCGGCGTTGTTGATCTTGCCGCCGCCCGGCTTCTCCTTCGTGCCATCCCAGATGGTCTCGAAGGAGTAGTCCGCCTTCAGCGCCGCCGCCAAGGTGTAGATCTTGAACGTCGAGCCCGGCGACTGACCGCCCTTCGCCTGCACGCCACTGCCATCACCCGACATGTAGCCGCCGTAGTCGGTGCCGGTCGGATCGTCACCGCCGTAGTACCCGAGCACTCCGCCCGTCTTGGGGTCGATGCCGATCACCGCTGCCTGGTAGGTGGCCGGCCGCCCGTTCATCGGCGAGGTCTTGCTCGACCGCATGCCGGCCTTCTCCGCCGCCTTCTGCACCCTCGGGTCGATCGTGGTGGTGATCGTGAACCCGCCCTTGGCGAGTTTGTCCTCGGTGATGCCGAGCTTGTTGAGCTCGTAGGTCACGTGCCGCATGACCATGCCGACCGGCTTGCCGTCGGTACTGACGGTCTTGCTCTTCTTGGGGTCGAGCGGCATCGGGTACTGGCGCTTGTCCCACTGCTCCTGGGTGATCGCACCCATCTCGAGCATGTTCTTGAGGGTGTACTCCCAGCGCTGCTTGGCTTCGGCCAGGGCCTCTTTGTTGCCCGGGTCGTAGCCGGGATGGGTGCTCGTCTTGTACGGCTGCTTGATGATCGAGGCGAGCACAGCGGCCTGGTAGGCGTTGATCTGCTTCTTGCCCTTGACGGTCTTGTCGACAGTGAAGCCGGCGCCGTAGTAGCCCTGCGCCGCCGACTCGACGCCGTACCGCCCTCGGCCGAGGTCGATGAAGTTCAGGTACATGCCGAGGATCTGGTCCTTGCTGTACTCCGACTCCAGCTTCCGCGCGATCACGGCCTCGCGGAGCTTGCGGCTGTAGCTGATGTCCTTCTCGTCAGCCACGTGCCGGGCGTACTGCTGGGTGATCGTCGAGGCGCCCTGCAGCTCGCCACCGGTGAAGTTGTTCCACGCGGCGCGGGCGATGCCCTTCATGTCGATGCCGTTGTGGCTCCGGAAGTTCTTGTCCTCGGCCGCGATGACGGCGTTCTTCATCGCCTCGTTGATCTGGTCGTGCGGCACGCTGATCCGCGCCGACCCGGTCTTCTCCAGCTCCTGGCCGGTCGCGGTGAGGATCACGTTGACCTGGTTCTCGAGCTTCGGCGGCGGCAGCTTGACGTCGTCGAAGAAGTAGGTGCCGCCGACGATCCCGACGCCGAGCATGATGACCAGCACGGCAGCGGCCGCGGTCAGGATGTTCGCGCGCCGGTGCTTCTTGTCCGCCTTGCTGCGGCCCTTCTTGCCGCCGCCACCGGAACCACCGGACCCACCGGATCCGCCGGGACCACCGGGGCCGCCCGGCCCGCCGGGACCGCCCGGGGAGACGGACGCGCGCCCGCCGACCGATGCGGATCCCACCGATGCGGATCCGACCGAGGCACGGCCGCCGACGGGAGCTGCGCCCACCGAGGCACGGCCCGGCGTCGCCGAGCCCACCGCGGCCCGGCCGGGCGTTGCCGAACCCACGGCAGCGGAGCCCACGGACGCCGAGCCCACGGACGCGGAACCGACCGAGGCGCGCGCGGAGGCGCTGCCCACGGCCGCCCGGCCCGGCGTGCCGGAGACCGAGGCGGAGCCGGCCGGCCGTCGGTATGCGTCGGGTCCTGGCTTGGCGCCGTCGACTGGCGCGCCGCCGGGGGTGGAAGCAGCGGAAGGCCCGGGTACCTGTACCCGGGCTCTTGCGGACTGCGGATCGCCGTTCGCGTTCATTCCCTCACACCTACCGTCGCAGGGGCGCGGCCCGGCGGCCCGGAAAAGGCCACCCTGACATCGCGCCTCGATCGGGCGTTGGGGGCTGCGGTCCCGGCAGCCCTGTCAAGTTGTGTCTGCGATGACCGGATTCCGGCCACAAACTCGTACACGTTAGCGAGATCGGTCCGGTTCATCGCCGGGCCTCCCCGTTGTGTGACGCCTTACCTGTCCGGTGGGAGATCGCACCACCGGACGAGACCATAACGTCGGTGTGCAACATCTCGTCGGCGGCGAGGCCGTCACGGCCGAGAACGAACCTCTCGATGAGGTGGTTCCAGGCGCAGGAGCGGCACACCTCGACGACGAAGACCTGGAACTCACGCAGCGTCATCGCGAGCATGGGCAGTTCAGCCAGTTTCCGGGCCTGGCCGGCGGACTGCTTCAGCTCGTCTCCATAGATGAAGTGCACCAGCGTCAGATTGTCACGCCGGCAGACGGGGCACCGTTCGTCGGTGGGCTCGCCGTGGTACGTCGCTGCGTTCTTCAAGTAAGGAGACGCGTCGCAGACTTCCAGCGTGCCGATCCGGCCGTTCCGGACATCACGCAGGACCGCTCGCCTCTGTAGCGAGTAGTCGACGATCTGCCGCTGCGTGCGCATGGCGAAGAGAGTACGCGGTCCCCGCGCCCCCGGCGACAGCCATCACACAGCGTGGCGCAATGACTGCACAGGGACCCCGGAGTTGCAGAGCCGGAGGTCCCGATCTACGGTTGCGATGTATCGAGCCGATACATCGGGACACAGTTCGAGGGAGGGCCATGCTGGAATTGGCGATCCTCGGCCTCCTTCAGGAGGCCCCGATGCACGGGTACGAGCTCCGTAAGGAACTCGCCACCAAACTCGGCACACTCCGCGCCGCGATCAGTTACGGCACCCTTTACCCCACTCTGAAGCGGCTGAAGCTGGCCGGCTGGATCAGTGAGGCAGAGACCAACAACGACATCATTCCCCCGATGACCAGCAAGCGGGGGCGCGTTGTCTACAAGATCACCGCAGAGGGCAAGGAGCACTTCGCCGACCTGCTGACCCAGGCCGGCCCGGAGACGTACGACGACGCCGGCTTCGGGGTGCACTTCACTTTCTTCTCGCGCACCGATCGCGCCACCCGCCTCCGCATCCTGGAGGGCCGGCGGCGCCGCATCGAGGAGCGCCGCGAGGGACTGCGCGAGATCCTGGCCCGGGCCGCCGACCGTCTCGACGCGTACACGCTGGAGCTGCAGCGACACGGGCTGGACGCGTGCGAGCGCGAGGTCCGCTGGCTGGAGGAGCTGATCACCAACGAGCGCTCCGGCCGGACCCCTGCTTTCCGAAATCGCGCCGGTCTCGCCGGCGCACCGAACCCCGCACCCGCCGGTGGACCGCCGGCGCCGGGAGCGGCTTCCCCCGAAACACCGCGTCCCCTCCAGGACCGGCCGTGATGAACAACAAGGAGGCAAACGCGATGGGCTCCGTCCGCGTCGCCATCGTCGGTGTGGGTAACTGCGCCTCGTCCCTCGTGCAGGGCGTGGAGTACTACAAGAACGCCGACCCCAACGACCGCGTTCCGGGTCTCATGCACGTGACCTTCGGCGACTATCACGTCTCGGACGTGAAGTTCGTCGCGGCGTTCGATGTGGACGCCAAGAAGGTCGGCATGGACCTCAGCGAGGCGATCGTCGCCAGCGAGAACAACACCATCAAGCTGACCGACGTGCCGCCGACCGGCGTCACCGTGCAGCGCGGCCCGACCTTCGACGGTCTGGGCACGTACTACCGGGAGATCATCGAGGAGTCGGGCGCCGAGGTCGTCGACGTCGCGCAGGCTCTGCGGGACGCCGAGGTCGACGTCGTCGTGTCGTACCTTCCGGTGGGCTCCGAGGAGGCCGACAAGTTCTACGCCCAGGCCGCGATCGACGCCGGCTGCGCCTTCGTGAACGCGCTGCCCGTCTTCATCGCCTCGGACCCGGAGTGGGCGCAGAAGTTCACCGACGCCGGTCTGCCGATCGTCGGTGACGACATCAAGAGCCAGGTCGGCGCCACCATCGTGCACCGTGCGCTGGCGAAGCTGTTCGAGGACCGTGGTGTCGAGCTGCTGCGTACCTACCAGCTCAACTTCGGCGGCAACATGGACTTCATGAACATGCTGGAGCGCAACCGCCTGGTCTCGAAGAAGATCTCGAAGACGCAGTCGGTCACCAGCCAGATCCCGCACGAGATGATCAAGAGCGACGTGCACATCGGCCCGTCGGACCACGTGCCGTGGCTCGACGACCGCAAGTGGGCGTACATCCGTCTCGAGGGCCGGTCCTTCGGCGACACCCCGCTGAACGCCGAGCTCAAGCTCGAGGTGTGGGACTCCCCGAACTCGGCCGGCGTGATCATCGACGCGGTCCGCGCGGCGAAGATCGCCAAGGACCGCGGCGTCGGTGGCCCGATCCTGTCCGCGTCGTCGTACTTCATGAAGTCCCCGCCGGTGCAGTACAGCGACCACGACGCCCACGAGGCCGTCGAGGCGTTCATCCGCGGTGACGTCGAGCGCTGACCCCGCTGCAACATCCGAATCAGGCCGGACCGCACCCGCGGCCCGGCCTGATTCGTGTCCGCTACAGTGCTCGTTCATGCATGCCGGGCGATACGTACCGATCCTCGTGGCGCTGTCGCTGCTGTCCGCCTGCGCCGAGCCGGGCGCCCGCCCCGACGGCGGGAACGCGGCTTCCCCGATGATCGCGGTCTCCCTGCCGCCCGCGACCGACACACTGCCGTGCACGAAGGCGACGACCGCGCCGGGCCGCTCGGCCACCCCCGCCGACGTCGCCACCCCGCGCAGTGAGGGCGCGCTGCCCCGCCCGTCGAACGAGTACCTCGACGAGGCGTACCGCGAGGAGATGCTGCGCCGCCAGATGGAGGCGAACGACGCCTATCTGAACCGCCGGCCGCTGCCCGAGACCGCTCTTCCGGGCGCGATCCGATGTGCGATCCGGGCGGAGGACGCGTTGCGGCCACTGCATGAGAGGAAGGTGTACGACAAGAGGGCCGTCGAGAAGGCCCTCACCGCGGCCGGTCTGCCCGAGTCGTACGTCCGCGCTCCCGGCAGCCGCGACCGGATGCCACACGACGGCGTGATCATCGGCAACTGGACCGGCCAGGCCTGCATCGTCGGCTATCTGAGCCGTGAGTACGGCGCGCACATCGAGTACGGCAGCACGACCGCCGACGGCGGTTGCCTGCCCGCCGGCGACTGACCCGGGCCGGTCAGCCCCAGGCCCGCTGCAACGCGACCCGGGCCTCCAGCTCCAGCAGGATGCGCTTGCGCTCCAGGCCGCCGCCGAAGCCGACCATCTTGCCGCCCGCGCCGACGACCCGGTGACACGGCACGATCACCGGGATCGGGTTGCGGTTGCACGCCGTCCCCACGGCACGGGCCGCTCCCGGGTCGCCCAGCGCGGTCGCGATCGCCCCGTAGGTGACCATCTCCCCGTACGGGATCCGGGCGATCTCGCCCCAGACCGCCCGCTCGAACGCGGACCCGCCACGCAGCTCGAACGGCACGGCGAAGTCGGTGAGCTCACCGGCGAAGTAGGCACCGAGCTCCACCGCCGCCGGATGGTCGGCGGACGGGCCGTTCTCCGCACCGAATCGCACGCCGACCACGACGTCGCCCACCACCCGCACCCCCAGTGGGCCGATCGGTGTCTGCACCACGAACATGCCGCCCATCCTCCCGCGCCCGACCGGAATGCGAAACGGCCCGGCCGTCCGGCGGGAAGCCGGACGGCCGGGCCGTTTTCCGAATTCGATCAGTTACGGCTGGTCAGCAGTTCCTTGACGGCCGCGACGCGGGCGTCCTGGTCGGCCGGAGCAGCGGCCTTGCCCTTGCCGGGCTCGGCCGAGAGGGCGCCGGAGGTCGGGGTGATCACGATCTCGCAGGTGCTGGTGGCGTTCGCCGCGGTCATCACGAAGCAGACGTCCTCGTAGAGGTGCGCGCCACCGTCGGCCACGTCCAGGGCGGCCGGGTTGCCGACGGGCTCACCGCCGGCGAAGTCCTCGCCGATCAGGTAGTCGTCGCCCTCGTTGCCGGAGAGCCGGTCGTCGCCGCCCTCGCCCCAGAGGTCGTCGTCGCCCGCCTGGCCCCACATCTGGTCGGCGCCGTCGCCGCCCTGGATCTCGTCGTTGCCGTTCTGGCCACCGAGCATGTCGTTGCCGGCGCCACCCAGGACGAGGTCGATGCCGTCCTCACCGGACACGGTGTCGTTACCACCGTTGCCGTCGAGGACGTCGCCGAACCAGCCGAGGTCCACGTCGTAGAACTCGCCGGAACCGCCCCAGATCTTGTCGTTGCCGTTGCCGCCTTCAACGAAGTCGACCTCGGTGCCGCCGGCGATCGAGTCGATGCCCTCGCCACCGTAGATCTCGTCCCAGCCGGCCTCGCCCCAGACGAAGTCGTCGCCGGCCTCCGCCTGGACCGTGTCGTCGCCGGCGCCGCCGTAGACCCGGTCGGCTCCGAGGCCCCCGTAGATGAGGTCGTCGCCCGCGCCACCGTAGAGGGTGTCGTTGGAACCGCCGCCGGACAGCGCGTCGTTACCGTTGCCGGTGCTCAGCACGTCGATGCCGTTGCCGCCGTAGACCACGTCCCGGCCGCTGCCGCCGTACAGCTTGTCGTCGCCGTCGGCGCCGTTCGCCATCAGGTACAGCGAGGTGCGGTTGTAGAGGCTGTCGTTCTTGTCGCCGAGCTGAACGTTGTAGCCCGCGGTCCCGGCCGACGTGGTGCAGGTGACCTTGGTCCGGTCCCCGGAGACGGCCTTGCAGCCGGCGCCCGCCTGGATCGCGACCACGTCGTCCAGGATCGTGGTCCGGCCGGAGACGCTGATGGACAGGGTGTTGGCCTGACCGGCAGCGGCCTGGAAGTAGACGGCGTTGGTCCCGACGACCCGCGCCACGCCGACGCTGGCCGCCTGGGCCGGGGTCGCGAGGAAGCCGGTGGTGCCGATGGCCGCGGCTGCGGCGCCGATGACAGCAAGAGCCCGACGGTTGATCAAGAACATGAGGAATCCCCGAAGATTCAGACCGGCTCGATGCGGACCGGTGAGTCGGGGCTCAGCATAGAACGCTACCGTTTCGACGCGCGTCCCGGTTATGAGTGATCCACGTCACTATCACGAATGCAGATTAAGAGATGTGACCTTGCTCGCGGGCCCACTTGAGAAGCTCCGCCTCGGCCTCGTCACGATCGAGCGGGCCACGGTCGAGCCGCAGCTCCTTGAGGTGACGCCAGGCCTGGCCGACGATCGGGCCAGGCGGCACCCCGAGCAGCTCCA
Organism: Actinoplanes utahensis; assembly: GCF_016862455.1. GTDB lineage: Bacteria > Actinomycetota > Actinomycetes > Mycobacteriales > Micromonosporaceae > Actinoplanes > Actinoplanes utahensis. The sequence continues at coordinate 153,917 of NZ_BOMZ01000051.1, read as the reverse complement.
TGATCGCGTTGCCGTCCAGGTCGGGCCGGACCTTGGCCAGGTCCTCCTCGGCCGCGATCCGGGCGATCCGCTCCTCCAGCGCGTCGTAATCGGCGGCCAACTGGGAGGCCTTGCGCCGGTTGCGCGTGGTGACGTCGGAACGGGTCAGCTTGTGCAGCCGGGACAGCAGCGGGCCGGCGTCGGTGACATAACGCCGCACCGCGGAATCGGTCCACTCACCCCGGCCGTACCCGTAGAAACGAAGGTGCAGGGCGACCAGCCCGACCACCTCGGAGGTCACGTCCTTGGGGTACTTCATGGCCTTCATCCGCTGCTTGGTGAGCCGCGCCCCGACCACCTCGTGGTGGTGGAAGCTGACCCGCCCGTCGCGGCCGACCGCCTTGGTGGCGGGCTTGCCGATGTCATGCATCAGCGCGGCCATCCGCAGCACGAAGTCCGGGCCCTCGTCACCCTCGAGACGCATCGCGTTGCGGACCACGATCAGCGTGTGCTCGTAGACGTCCTTGTGCTGGGCGTGCTCGTCGATCTCCAGCTTGAGGCCGGAGATCTCCGGCAGGAACCGGTCGGCCAGACCGGTGTCGACCAGCAGGCGCAGACCGGTCAGCGGGTCGGCGGCGCTCATCAGCTTGGTGAACTCGTCCCGGATCCGCTCCGCCGTGATCCGGTCGAGGTCCGGCGCCATGTCCCGCATCGCCGCGACGACCGGCTCGTCCACAGTGAAGCGCAGCTTCGCCGCGAACCGGGCCGCGCGCAGCATCCGCAGTGGATCGTCGCCGAACGAGATCGACGGCGCGGCCGGCGTCCGGATCACCCGGGCGGCCAGGTCGGTGAGGCCGCCGAACGGGTCGGTGAACTCGTGCCCGGGCACCGACACCGCCATCGCGTTGATGGTGAAGTCACGCCGGGACAGGTCGTCGATCAGCGACGTGCCGTAGGAGACCACCGGGTTGCGGGTGACCCCGTCGTAGGACTCCGCCCGATACGTGGTGATCTCGATCCGCAGCCCGTTCTTCTGGATGCCGATCGTGCCGAACTCGCGGCCGGTCTCCCAGATCGCGTCCGCCCAGCCGTTCACCACCGCGAGGGTCTGCTCGGGGTGGGCGTCGGTGCAGAAGTCGAGGTCGTCGCCGAGACTGCCGAGCAGCGCGTCACGGACCGATCCGCCGACCAGGTGCAGCTCATGACCGGCGGCGGTGAACCGGCGGCCGAGCTCATCGGCGACGGGGGACACGCGGAGCAACTCGGCTACCGCTCTCTGCTGGGCGTCGTTCAACACAGACATGGGATGACCAGCCTATCTGGCCGAAGGTCCGCATTCGGGTGGTGGGTAGGGCGGTGGGACGGGGAAGTGACACTCCGCGCCATCGGCGGGCAGGATTACGGGATGCCCGTTTCCGAGGCGCTACGCCGCCTGACCGAGGACCCCGATTTCTGGACCGGCAGGCCGATCCGCACCGGTGACCTTCCCGCCGAGGTGCGCGTCTCGTTCCCGGTGGTCGGCGGATATGCGCTGGTCCTGCGGATCGACCTGCCCTCCGGCGACCGGACGTTCGGGCTCCGGCGGCCCGCCTCCAGCGAGCCGGAGCACCTGGGCTACGCGGAGGCCGGTGGCCCGTACCCGGCCGCCCTCCACTGGTCGGAGCTGGAGTCCTTCGCCCGTGTGATCGCCCTCGCCGACCCCCTGCTGCCGCATCCGGGCCTGGTGGTCGCGCTGCTGTCGCCGTTCGCCCCGGCCGGGGACGCCGACGATCCGGCCGCGGTGGCGGCGGTGCGGGAGGCGGCATACCGATCGCTGCGCCGCGAGGTGCCCGCCACCGTTCCCGCCGGACCGGAGCAGGCTCCGCTTCCGATCTTCGCCGACGAGCGCTGGTGGCCGGCGTCCCCGGGGCCGTCACCGCAGGTCCTGGACGAGGCCGAGGTCGCGATCCTGAGCACCCCGGCGGTCCCTCGTCTCCAGGTCCGCATGGGCGAGCGGTTCCCCCACGAAGACCTTTCCGATCTCGTACGCCGTACGAACACCGTCCTCACCCTCCTCCCCGAGCAGGAGTGGTACGCCGCGACGCGCCCGCTGGCCCGGCGCATCGCCGACTCCGGTGACCTGGCGGGAGTGCCGGCTCTGCTCGGCGCGCTGACCGAGGCCGGCTGCGACCACCCGACGGTGCTGGATGCGCTCAGTGAGCCGCTGGTCCCACTGGAGGCATGCTGGATGGTGGAGACGCTGGCCGGCGCCGAGCCCGGCACCCTCCTACGTCACCACGTGTGAGTTTTGCCTTTATGGTGGCTGCAACATCGGCAGGGCTCTGGAGGCTTTGGTGAACGGCGGCCTGTACCGCAGCACGCACGCGGCACCCGACGGTCAACCACCGCGGCAGGACGGTGTGACCGTCATCTCGGTCGACGGCCCGCCGCAGGAGTCCCCGGCCGAGCCGGGCGGCAGCACCGCCGGCCAGAGCGCGATCATGGCGGTCGGCAGCCTGGTCAGCCGGGTGATCGGCTTCGTCCGTAACGCGCTGATCGGCATGGTCCTCGGCGAGGCGGTCGGTGACGCGTACACCGGCGCCCAGTTCCTGCCCGGCCAGATCTACGAGCTGCTGCTCGGCGGCATCCTCTCCAGCGTGCTGATCCCGCTGCTGGTCCGGCGGCGCAAGGCCGACCCGGACGGCGGGCAGGAGTTCACCCAGCGGCTGCTGTCCTTCGCGGTCGTCATGCTCGGCGTGGCCACCGCCCTGGTGGTCCTGGCCGCACCGCTGATCACCGCGATCCAGACGAGCAGCGACACCACCAGCCCGGCCTTCCGCGACCTGGTCACCGCTTTCGCGTACCTGATCCTGCCGATCATCTTCTTCACCGGCCTGTCCGCGCTGATCGCCGCGGTGCTCAACGTCCGCGGCCACTTCGCCGCGCCGATGTGGGCGCCGATCCTCAACAACGTCGTGGTCATCGCGGTGTGCGGGGTGTTCCTGCTGGTCTTCGGCACCGACAAGGAACTGACACCGGAGAACATCACGGCCGGCGAGATCGCCCTGATCGGCTTGGGCACCCTGCTCGGCATGGTGGTCCAGGCGCTGGGTCTGCTGCCGGCGCTGCGCAAGGTCGGTTTCCGCTGGGCCTGGCGGTGGAACCCGCGAGCGCTCGGGCTGGGTGAGATCGGCAGCCTGGCCGGCTGGATGCTCTGCTATGTGGGCGCCAACCAGATCGCGGTGTTCGCCCTGGTCCGGGCCCTGAACGGGTCGGAGGGCGAGGACAACCCGGGCGCTCTGGCGTTCAACAACGTCTTCCTGCTGATGATGATGGCGCACGGCATCATCGGCGTCTCGGTGATGACCGCGCTGCTGCCGAAGATGAGCGCGGCCGCCGCCGACGGCCGGCTCCACGAGGTGAGCGAGGACCTGACCCGCGGCATCAAGCTGGTATCCGCGGCCCTCGCGCCGATCGTGGTGGTCTACGCCGTGCTGAGCGGCCCGATCGCGGTCTTCCTCTTCCAGGGCGGCCGGATCACCAACTCCGACGCGCTGGCCATGGGCACGGTGCTGACCGTGGCCGCCTTCGCGGTGCTGCCGCTGTCGATCAGCTTCCTCTGCACCAACGCCTTCTACGCGCTCCAGGGCAACAAGACCGCCGCCCTGATCAACCTGCCGGTGGTGGCGATCCGGATCACCGGCTACTTCGTGCTCGCCGCGATCCTGAACGAGTCGCTGATCGCGGCCGGCATGACCGCCGCCAACGGCATCTCCTACCTGGTGTCCGCGTTGATCTCGCTGGCGGTGCTGCGCCGCCGGATCGGCCGGCTCAACCTCGGCTCGGTCGTCACCGCGCTGCTCAAGGTGGCGGTCGCCGCCGGAGTGGCCGCCGGCCTCGCCTACCTGGTGGTCCGCCTGCTGCCGGGTTCCGGCGCGCCGGACGGCCGGGTCGAGGCGATCCTGCAGCTGGCCGTCGGCGGCGCCGTGATCATGGTTGCCTACCTGGGCACGGCCCTGCTGCTGCGCGTCCAGGAGGTCAGCCAGGTGGTCGGGATGGTGCGCCGGAAGATCGGCCGCTGATCCCGGGCACCCGCCTGAACAGGTAAGTCCTGAACCGTCCCGCACCTGTTCGCCCGTTTCGCGGAGTTCTGGGACGATGCCGCGCCGGGGGGACGACCTGCCGGTCAGGTGCCCGGTGCGGGTATGGTCGGTGTCGGCATGTGCACGGGAGACTTCTCCCCTGCGCCGAGAGGGGCCGGCATCCCGCGATGCGGCACCAGCTATGCACCACCGAGGGAGGACTGGTGACCCAGGTCGGCGAAGGCCACGAGACCGCGGCCGACGAGGCCGGACCGGTCATGACCTTCGGTGCCCCCACCGCCGGTGAGGTCCTGGCCGAGCGCTACCAGCTGGAAGAGCACGTCAACAATGACAGTGCCGGCCGGCAGGTGTGGCGCGGCATCGACGTGATCCTGCGGCGCGCGGTCGCCGTCGTGCTCCGGCACCCCGGCGGCGACTCGGCGACCGAGATGCTCCAGGCCGCGGTCGCCGCGAGCCGGGTGATCCACCCCAACCTGGCCGGTGTCTACGACGCGATCGACGAGCAGCAGCGGGCCTACGTGGTTCGTGAGTGGGTCGACGGTGAGTCCCTGCGTGAGCTGGTCGTGGCCGACGGGCCGCTCGACCCGGCCCGGGCGATCGCCATCGCGCACTCGGTCGCCGACGCGCTGACCGCCGTGCACGCCACCGGCATGATCCACGGCAACGTGCATCCCGGCAGCGTTCTGATCGCCGACGACGGCCGGGTGGTCCTGGCCGACGCGCGCGCCGACGCGGCCGACAGCGTCGAGTCCGACGTCCGCGCGGTCGGCGGCATCCTCTACTTCGCGCTCACCGGTCACTGGCCGCACAGCGAGGTCGGCGGGCACACGCTGCCCGACGCCAACCGGGACAGCACCGGCAACGTGACCGCCCCACGGCAGGTCCGGGCCGGCATCCCGGCCTACCTCGACGACCTGACCATGGACCTGCTCGACCTGCGGGTCGCCGCGCCCGCGTCGGACGCGCTGACCGCCGAGCTCGGCCGGCTCGACGCCGCCGCCGAGGACGACGAGGAGTTCGAGGACGTCGGCCCGCTGCGTTTCGTGCAGAGCAGCGCCGCCCAGTCCGGCGAGCAGGCCAAGAGCGCTCCGAAGATCCTGCTCGGCGTCGGCGCGCTGATCGTCATCGCGATCGTCGGCCTGATCTTCGGCATCCGCGCGATCAACAACACCGGCAACACCGACGACCCGGGCTCCCAAACCGGCAACACCGCCGCCGGCGACACCGGTCAGGACGGCTCGGCGGACAATCCGCCCGCTCCGGCCGCCGAGCCGAAGAAGATCAAGCTCACCGCCGACATGGTCCGCATCGTCGACGCGCCGGGTGGCACCCGCGACTTCGACAAGGACGACGCCGCGCTCACCGTCGACGGCAAGATGGATACCGCCTGGGAGCTGTCCTACTACAAGGGCTCACCGAGATTCGGGAAGCTCAAGGACGGCATGGGCATCCTGATCAACCTGGGCCAGCCACGTGCCCTCTCCGATGTGCGCGTCACGACGTCCCTGGGGGGCGTGGGGATGGAGCTGCGCACCGGCACCAGCGACCCGGGTGACAGCGCCGAGGGTGACAAGAAGCTGCTCCAGCAGTTCCAGAAGGTCGGCGACCAGGACTCCGCCCCGAACAAGAACGCCGGGTCGACCCAGCTCCTGTCCTTCGTTCCCGACCAGAAATACCAGTACGTGCTGGTCTTCATCACCGAGCTGCCGCGCAACACGGACACCCCCGGCTTCCAGGCCGACGTGAACGAGATCGAGCTGTACGGATACTGATCCGTTCCGGCCGGTCCCAGTGCACTAGATTGCTGACGTGACTTCGCGGGACGGACCACCCGGCGCTGCGCCGAGCGACGCCGAGTTGATCCGCGCCCATGTCGAGGGCGACCCCGACGCGTTCGCCGAGCTGGTCCGCCGGCACCGCGACCGGCTGTGGGCGGTCGCCCTGCGGACCGTCGGCGATCGCGAGGAGGCCGCCGACGCCGTTCAGGACGCGCTGCTCAACGCGCACCGCAACGCGGCCCGGTTCCGCGGCGAGGCGGCGGTCACGACCTGGCTGCACCGGATCGTGGTGAACGCCTGCCTGGACCGTCTGCGCCGCCGTCAGGCCCACCCCACGGTGCCGCTGCCGGACGGCACACGCGACGACGACCGCCGCACCGGCCCGGAACCGGCCGCCCCGGCCCCCGACCCGGACACGGTGCTCGTGGTGCGGGACGCGCTGGCCGCCCTGCCGGTCGATCAGCGGGCCGCGATCGTGCTGGTGGACGTGCAGGGCTACGGGGTGGCCGAGGCCGCCGTGATGCTCGGCGTGGCGGAGGGCACGGTGAAGAGCCGGTGCGCCCGCGGCCGGGCCCGGATGGCGACGACCCTGGGATATCTGCGGGGGAACCGCGGCGACGGCAAGACCGTCCCATCCCGGTCGGAGGCGGCAGGACCACTGCCGACCGGTTCTGAGCGGAGGGAGCCGCGGTGACGGGCGCCGAGTTCGAGGGGGTCGACATCGACCTGCTCGCCGACTTCGTCGGTGGCGCTCTGGACGGCACCCCCGACGAGGAGCGGGTGGCTGCCCTGGTGGCCGGGGATCCGTCGTGGCGGGCGGCGTTCGAGGCGTTCGCGCCGGCGATGGCGGCCGCGTCCGCGGCCCTGCGAGACCTGGAGCCCGAGCCGATGCCCGCCGACCTGGCGGCCCGGCTGGACGGGCTGTTCCGCAGTCCCGCGGCGGGCGCCGGCGGCACGACCGGGGACGTGCCGGGGGAGGCGGCTGACGAGAGCAGCGCTTCCCCCGTACCGGCGAAGGTCGTTGATCTGGGAAGGGCCCGGCGTGCGCGGCGGTGGGCCGCGCCGCTCACCGTGGCAGCCGCATCGCTGGCGGTCGCCGGTTTCGGGCTCAACGGGCTGCTGACCGACTCGGCGGACAACCGGCCGGCCGCCGGCCAGGCGGACACCGCCGCCGCACCGTTGGCCGCGGCCCCGCCGATCGGCGAGATCCTGCACAGCGGCACCGATTACTCCGACACGACGCTGACCGAGCAGAGGTCGACCGCGTTCAGTGGCGACGAGGGCGTGGAGTCCAACGCGAGCTCGGCGGCGAAAGCCGATCCGCTGGGCCGGCTGGCCGACCCGACGGCGCTGGCCGTCTGCCTGGACGCGATCGCCCAGGAGAACGCCGGCGGTCCGATCACCGTGGAGTTCGTGGATTACGCCCGGTTCGAGGGGCGCCCGGCGCTGGTCGTGCGGTTCAGCGCCACCAACGGCGGTTGGGTGTGGGCGGCCGGACCGGAGTGCGGCACGCCCGCGTCGGACCCGGACACCGTCCGGAAACTCCCGGTACGCTGACCGCACCGCCGCGTGAGGTCCAACACCAGCGCGTGCGTGGGAATGGCGCATGCCTAGCATGACGTTCTAGCGTGCAGTGTCGCCGACCTATTGGTGCGACAAAAACAGACTGAGGAGTCGGCAGTGGACGAGGTCCGCAATCTGATCATCATCGGTTCCGGACCGTCGGGCTACACCGCGGCGTTGTACGCGGCCCGCGCCAACCTGAAACCGCTGGTCATCGAGGGTGTGCAGTCCGGCGGCGCCTTGATGACCACCACCGAGGTGGAGAACTTCCCGGGCCACCGGGACGGCATCATGGGTCCCGAGCTGATGGACAACATGCGGGCCCAGGCGGAGAAATTCGGCGCCGAGTTCCTGACCGACGACGTCACCCGGGTCGAGCTGACCGACAAGCCGACCGAGGCCGGCACCGAGGGCCTCAAGACCGTCTGGGTGGGTGACCAGCAGTTCTTCGCCCGCGCCGTGATCCTGGCGACCGGTTCCGCGTGGCGCCCGATCGGCGTGCCCGGCGAGCAGGAGCTGCTCGGCCACGGCGTCTCGTCGTGTGCCACCTGTGACGGGTTCTTCTTCCGCGGCCAGCACATCGTGGTCGTCGGCGGCGGCGACTCGGCGATGGAGGAGGCGACCTTCCTCACCCGGTTCGCCGAGACCGTGACGATCGTGCACCGCCGCGACAGCTTCCGGGCCAGCAAGGTCATGCAGAAGCGGGCCCTCGACAACGAGAAGATCAAGGTCGAGTGGAACACCGTCGTCGAGGAGATCCTCGGCTCTGACGGCAAGGTCGTCGGCGCCCGCCTCAAGAACGTGCAGACCGGCGAGAGCAAGGTCCTCGACGTGACCGGCGTCTTCGTGGCGATCGGCCACGACCCGCGCAGCGAGCTGTTCAAGGGCCAGATCGAGCTGGACGACGAGGGCTATGTGAAGGTGCAGTCGCCCAGCACCCGCACCAACGTCCCCGGCGTGTTCGCCGCCGGTGACCTGGTCGACCACACGTACCGGCAGGCCATCACGGCTTCCGGCACCGGCTGTGCCGCGGCGCTGGACGCCGAGCGCTTCATCGCTTCATTCGTAGAGCTGTAAGACCCGGGAGGTCCTTGTGGGAGCAACCAAGGTGGTCACCGACGCCACCTTCGCCAATGACGTGCTGCAGTCCGACAAGCCGGTACTGGTGGATTTCTGGGCCGAGTGGTGCGTGCCCTGCAAGAAGGTCGACCCGCTGCTGGCCGAGATCGCCAGCTCTGAGCTGGGCGAGCAGGTTCAGATCGTCAAGCTCAACATCGACGAGAACCCGCAGACCGTTCTCAACTACCAGGTGATGTCGGCTCCTACCTTGACTCTCTTCAAGAACGGCGAGCCCTTCAACTCGGTGGTCGGCGCCAAGCCGAAGAGCTTCCTGGTCAAGTTCATCGAATCGGCGCTCTGACCTGTCGCTGGTGTACGCCCCGCGCCCGTTCTGGGCCGCGGGGCGTACTCTCCTGAAGGTCGTCCTTTCTCGCCCCTAGGGAGTAGTGAGTGCGGTCCATCCGACGCGGAGACACCGGCGTGGCCGTTTCCGAGATCAGGTCGATCCTGGTCGGCCTGGAGCTGCTCGCCGAGACCGATCCCGATGTCTTCGACGATGCTCTGGAGGACGCGGTCCGCGCCTTCCAGCAGAGCCGCGGGCTCGGCATCGACGGCATGGTCGGCGATGAGACGTGGGGCGCGCTGGACGCGGCCCGCTGGCGGCTGGGTTCGCGGACGCTCTTCCATTCGGTGCCCGACGCCCTGGTCGGGGAGGACGTCCGGACGCTGCAGGAGCGGCTCCTGGAGATGGGGTTCGACACCGGTCGCACCGACAGCATCTACGGCGCCCGCACCGCCCGCGCGGTCGCCCAGTTCCAGCGCGAGGTCGGGCTCGTCCCGGACGGCTCCTGCGGCCCGCAGACCATGAAGGCGCTGCGCCGCCTGGGCCGCAAGGTCGTCGGCGGCCGCCCGCAGTGGCTGCGTGAGGCCGAGGCGTTCCGCCAGTCCGGCCCCAACCTGGTCGGCAAGACCATCGTCATCGACCCCGGCCACGGCGGCGGTGACGACACCGGTGTGGTGGTGCCCGACGGCCCGCTGCGGTGGAACGAAGCGGATCTCGTCTTCGACCTGGCGTCCCGCCTGGAGGGCCGGCTCTCCGCCGCCGGGATGCGGGTGCATCTCACCCGTGGCCCGTCGCCGGCCGCCCCGATGAGCGGGTCCGAGCGGGCCGCCCTGGCCAACAGCCTCGGCGCCGACCTGCTGATCTCGTTGCACCTGGACGGGCACTCGTCCGGTTCCGCCGAGGGCGTGGCGACCTACCACTACGGCACGGGGAACGGGCTGAGCTCCACGGTCGGCGAGCGGCTGGCCAACCTGGTGCAGCGGGAGATCGTGGTGCGCACCGGGATGCACGACTGCCGGACCCACGCGAAGACCTGGGACCTGCTGCGCCTCACCCGGATGCCGACGGTCCGCGTGGACCTCGGTTACCTGACGTCGCCGGTGGACCGGGAGCGGCTGATCGACCCGATGTTCCGTGAGCAGATCGTCGAGGCGATCCTGGCGGCGGTGCAGCGGATGTACTTCCCCGTCGAACGCGACGTGCCGACCGGCTCGATCGACGTGCGCCAGTTGCGTATGGCGCTGGCCGAAAAGGGTTAGAAGAGCCTAGTTCTCCGCTGACCTGGTGGCGGTGACCGGGCGGACCGGGCGCAACAGGGTCTCCGGGCTCATCGAGCCGAGCAGTTTCTCCAACGCGTACTCGACGTCGGACTTCCAGGACAGGGCCGTCCGCAACTCCAGCCGCAACCGCGGATAACGGGGGTGCGGGCGGACCGTCTTGAAGCCCACCGAGAGGAAGAAGTCGACCGGCGCGACACAGCCCGAGGTCTCGTCGGTGTCGTCCGGCTTGGCGTCGCCGAAGGCCTCCACCGCCTTCACACCGCGCTTGGTGAGGTCCCGGGCCACCCCCTGCACCAACATCCGGCCCAGGCCGCCGCCGGCGAAAGCGGGCACCACCTTGGCCATGGTCAGCAACGCGGCGTCAGCGCTCACCGGCGACGTCGGGAACGCCATCGAACGCGGCACGTAGGCGGGCGGCGCGTACATCACGAAGCCGGCCGGCATCCCGTCGACGTAGGCGAGCTTGCCGCACGAACCCCACTCCAGCAGGGTCTGCGACACCCACGCCTCTTTTTCGAGACCGGGATCACCTGTCGCACAGGCCCGCTCCGCGGAGACCGGATCAAGCTCCCAGTAAACGCACTGCCGGCACGGCCGGGGAAGGTCCTCGAGAGTGTCGAGGGTCAGGTTGACCAGGCGTCGGGACATGGCGGACCCCTTGCAGCTCGCTCACGGGAAAGGACCGGACGCCGCCGCGCCCCCGCCGAATCCTACGTCCCAATCACCATGAACGGGAGCAGGTCGGGCGGGACTACCATCGTTGCAACCGCTTCGAGGAAGGTGATCCGGATGACCGGTACAACCCAGGACGATTACACCGATCGGTACGCGCGAAGGGTGCGCGGGATGACCACATCGGAGATCCGCGCTCTCTTCGCCGTCGCCAGCCGTCCCGAGGTCGTCTCCCTCGCCGGCGGTTCGCCGTACATCGCCGCGCTCCCGCTCGACGCCGTCGGTGAGATGCTCGGCGACCTCGCCGCGCGCCAGGGCGCCACCAGCCTGCAGTACGGCATCGGTCAGGGCACCATCGAACTGCGCGAACGCATCTGTGAAGTGATGACCCTCTCCGGCATCAACAACGCCTCCCCCGACGACGTGGTGGTCACCGTCGGCGGCCAGCAGGCTCTCGACCTGCTCGCCAGGCTGTTCCTGGACCCGGGCGACGTGGTGCTCGCCGAGGGGCCGACCTACGTCGGCGCACTCGGCGTCTTCCAGGCCGCCCAGGCACAGGTCCGGCACGTGGCGATGGACGACGACGGTCTGATCCCGGCAGCACTCGAGGAGGCCATCGCGGCCACCGCCCGGGAGGGTCGCCAGGCCAAGTTCCTCTACACCATCCCGACCTTCCAGAACCCCGCCGGCGTCACCCTGTCGGAGGAGCGGCGCGAGCAGGTCCTCGACATCTGTGAGCGGGCCGGGCTGCTGGTCGTCGAGGACGACCCGTACGGGATGCTGTCCTTCGAAGGCGACGCCCCCCTGCCGCTGCGGGCCCGCCGCAAGGAAGGCGTCTTCTACTGCTCGACCTTCTCCAAGACCTTCGCGCCCGGCCTGCGGGTCGGCTGGATCCTCGCGCCGCACGCCGTGCGCGAGAAACTGGTCATGATGAGCGAGGCCAACGTGCTCTGCCCGAGCGCGTTCGCCCAGGGCGCCGTCACGCAGTACCTGACGACCATGCCGTGGCGTGAGCAGATCAAGGTCTACCGGGAGATCTACCGCGAGCGCCGGGACGCCCTGCTCGGCGCGCTGCACGACCTGATGCCGGCCGGCACCACCTGGACCCGTCCGTCCGGCGGCCTGTTCGTGTGGACCACCCTGCCGGACGGCCTCGACTCCAAGGCGATGATGCCCCGCGCCATCGCCGCGCGCGTCGCCTACGTGCCCGGCACCGGCTTCTACGCCGACGGCACGGGACGCGGCAACATGCGGCTCAACTTCAGCTTCTCCGCACCCGACCGGCTGCGCGAAGGCGTACGCCGCCTCTCCGGAGTCATGGAACAGGAACTCGCCATGCGTGCCGTCTTCGGCGGCGCCGGCCTGCAGCCGGGCCATCAGCGTCGTCGTGGCCCGGCCGCCGCGGACGCTCCCGGTCCCGACTTGGCATGATCACAGACATGGGTACGCGTGACGAAGTGCGAGTTCTGGTGCTGGCCGGCGGGCTGTCCTACGAACGGGACGTGTCCCACCGATCCGGCCGCCGGGTGCTGGACGCCCTCCGGTCCACCGGTCTGACCGCCGAACTGCACGACGCCGACGTGTCCCTGCTGCCCGCCCTTCAAGCCGACCCGCCCGACGCGGTGGTGATCGCCCTGCACGGCGCCACCGGGGAGGACGGGTCACTACGCGGCGTCCTCGACCTGTGCGGAGTGCCCTACATCGGCGCCGATGCCCGGACCGCCCGGCTCGCCTGGGACAAACCGTCCGCGAAATCGATGCTGCACGAGGCCGGGATTCCGACACCGGACTGGGTGGCACTGCCGCACGACCGGTTCTCCGAACTCGGGGCGGTCGCGGTGCTCGACCGGATCGTCTCCCGGCTCGGGCTGCCGCTCATGGTGAAACCCGCACAGGGCGGGTCCGGGTTGGGAGCCGCGGTGGTGCGGGACGCTGCGGACCTGCCGGCGGCCATGGTGGGTTGTTTCGCGTACGACTCCACAGCTCTCGTCGAGCAATACGTGACCGGGACCAACGTGGCGGTGTCGATCATCGATTCGGGGGCCGGTCCGGAAGCCCTTCCGATCGTCGAGATCGTCCCGCGCGACGGGGTGTACGACTATGCGGCCCGCTACACCGCCGGCCTGACGACGTGGCACGTGCCGGCGCGGCTCACGCCGGAGGTGGCGGCGCGGGTCTCGGAGACGGCGCTGGCGGCGTACAAGGCCCTGGGCCTGCGTGACCTGTCCCGGATCGACGTGATCGTGGCGGAGGACGGGGAACCGCAGGTGCTGGGGTGCAACGTGGCCCCGGGGATGACGGAGACGTCCCTGCTGCCACTCGCGATTCAGGCCGCCGGCGTGGACCTGGGCGCGGTGATGAGCGCCCTGGTCGAGCGGGCCATCGCCCGCAACTCCCACTGACCGCTCCGGCCGTCCATGTGGCTGCGGGCCGGTTTCCCTCACCCGGAAGCCGGCCCCGGCTGCTACCCGGTCTGCGGACGTAGCAACGGCCCGAGTTCCGTCGGCCTTCAACGGTCCCTCCCTATGTCCCGCCGGCCTTCAGCCGTCCTTTCCCACGTCCTGCTGGGCTTTGGCTGTCCATCCCCATGTCCCGATGAGGTCGGGTCATCCATCCCCCCGTGCGTTGGACTTCGGCCGTCCCTTTACGGCGATTCTCATCAGCCGCCGTTCGCCGCCCGTATCCCCGTCTTCCGCGCCGAACGTCATCCCGAGGGTCGCCGGATGATCGCAATGCCGGCCGCAATGCCCGCTCGCGGGCGCCCACGGCGCCGATTGGTGTGGATTCTGACCATGCTGCGCACCACAGCTTCCGGCGCGCCTGTGGTGCTGCTCTACGCCGCCTACCTCGCCGCTTCTGCCGTCCCTGGCGCAGGATTGAATGTCGCGGTCGAGAATCCCGTTGAAGTACGCGCGACGACGCGCGTCCGGCACGTCAGGAATGCGAAACCTAGGGGTAGGTACGCGCTCAGGGAACCGCTGGGCCGTACGGTGTCTCGGCCGCCTCGACGTCACCGAGCGTCGCCGGACGTCGACCGCTTTCCGGGTCGGCATCCGTGCCGGACGGCACCGGGACGCTGAAGGTGGAGGGGGATTCCCACTCGATATGAGCCGGTTCGGCGTTGGCCTGACCACCGAAATCGGCGAGCCAAGCCGCGACGAGAGCCACGTTCTCCCGCCACTTCGCCTCGGGAACGACCGGAAGAATGTCGTCCCAGAGCGACAGGAACGTCCCCCGAAGCTGCAGCCGACCATAGGGCCGGGCCAGGAACCACATGTGCAGATGGGCAGAACCGTCACCCCAACGATTCACATGAACCCGCGCCACGCCGTCCAGCGACCGGATCGCCCTTTCCAGCCGGACTGTCATCACGCCGAGCTCCGCCGCCAGCAGGTTCGGAAGGTCCCCGAGGTCCAGGTGCGACCGGCACTCCAGGATCAGAACCATGGGAAGACCGGTCGGCCGATCCATCGCCCGCACCCGCCAGCGTTCGCTCACCCAGATGTAGGCGTCGTCAGGAGTCCCACAGGCCACACAATCCGACCCGTCCTCACCGCTCCGAGGCGGCTCGACGTCCACAGGCGGCGCTAGTTTCTTGACCCGCATATCGCCTTCGAACGGGAACGAAGGCCAACGAGTGAAGTCGGGCAGGGGGGTGGTGTTCTCCGACACGACGTGACCTTAGCCCAGCCCGCAACGACCTGTCCCGGGTCAATTTCGCACGACTGAGCGACTTGCCTCGACCGCCTCACCGCGCACTGTCACGTCGACGATCGTGAAGGTCCCGTCATCCACACACCCATCCCCAAGTTATCCACAGGAGTTATCCACAGGCTCGCTGGTTTCACGTGAAACTCGACGTAGAACGCTTGCGCACCCTGTGGATAGAGCGGTGGACGACGTCCACAACATCGGCATCGTTTCACGTGAAACCTGCCACGTCCCACCATCAACAGGCGTCACACACAGGTTGTGGATAGTGGAGTCCGCGCATGTCTGCATCTCCGCCATCTGTCTCTCCGACGCCACCCCGCCCGGTTCTACGTCGTAGATCATTAGCTCGTCGGCACCCTCGAAATGCGCTCGCACGAACGCTTCTCGCATACGAGGCGCCCGTCGTCCCTCGTCTCGGAGGGGTCACCGTGCGGCCCCACGACCTACCGTTGGAGGACGGGTCACTATGCGGCCTCCTCAACCTGTGTTGTGTGCTCTACATCGGTGCCGATAGCCGGGCGACCCGATCTGCCTGGAACAGACCCATCACCGAGTTGTTCTCAAGCCGTGCTGAAAACTTTGCGTCTTCTGCCCGCCTGACACCCAGCCAGTCCCGGCGACTCGTTCTCATCGCCGTACAGACCCGCGCTCGGGACCCACCCATTGGAAGCCAGCGGCACAAACCAACCCGGGCTTCGCTCAAGATGCCACCGCGGCGGGCGGATGCCGACAGCCGTGGTGCCGCTGCGAGGTGCAGCGCCCTGCTTGATGTCGAAGCTATTGCAGGCTCAAAACCGGCCTGTTCCTTGCGGCATCGCCAGATCGGCAGTTTCCGGAGACAAAGGTCGCCGCCCACGACGCAAGCACAACGCGGTGTGCCTCCCCACGTTGGTTCAGATCCACTGACACACCAGGTCCGCTCGACGGAGCCGGTCGCCTCCCGGAGCAGCCGCTCACAGAGCTCGGCAACACTCCCCGCAATTCCACCCGTCGCCTCGTCAGGCAGGTAGAGCACCCCGCCGCAGAGTCATATCCGGTCTCCGTGCGGGAACCGGCACCCCGAGGGCCGCGGCGCGATGAACTTAGGGCTCCGGCGACGGGAAGCACACCTCGGCATGGGTCGGCGCCGGCGTCCATGCGGCGATGGCCTTCAGCCGTGGTGAGCAATGCACAAGGCGTATCCGACAACGAACAGCGGTAAGGGCGGCGCGAGGCGCGCGGACGGCGCGGGGCGCGGGGCGCGCGGACGGCGCGGGGCGCGGGGCGCGCGGACGGCGCGGGGCGCGGGGCGCGGGGCGCGAGGCGCGCGACGGCACGGGCACGGGCACGGGCACGGGCGAGTCTACGGTCATCTGATAGCCGGTCTCGCGATGCGTGAAGCGACCTGCGGGCCTTGTAGGGAACGAGCGACTGCAGCATCCCGACGAGCCGGCGTTCCACCTCGGCCCCGTACCGCGACGGGTGGTTGGTCTCGATCAGCAGCCCGACCTGCCGCCCGCTGTCGGCGACCGCCTTCAGCAGCCGTTCCCGGGGGTAAGCACCTCTTCTGGTGCTTCAACCGACCACGGATCTCCACACCAACTCGCGTGGAGATCTGTGGTCTGAGCCGAGCCGCAAGTCTCCACGCATGTGCTTCCGGAGCGTGCCTGGACACCTGCGGTCCAATTCGAGCCGTAGATCGCCACGCGAGCGGTTGGAGCGGGTGTGGACGAACGGCGAGCCCGTAGAGGGGGTGAGCGGAACCACCGCATCAGCCCGCAGCCCGCGTGTCGGCCGCAACCCACCGCACCCACCTCGCGCGGAGCAGGCGGGACGGCCGCAGTCCGACGGAGAGCGGCGACGACCGTACGAAATGGGAGGTAGAGAGAGACGACAGGTAAACCGCAACGCCATCGTCATCATCTGTGTCAGCACTGGTCGTGACCGGGGTGCGGTCCACCGGCGCGAACCGCTGAGCCGGCACGACCTGGTCGGCATGGGCGCCGTGAATTCGGGAATCAGCAGGCGCCTGCGTTCTAGCGGCGCTGGTCTCACCCCTCGGCTGCCACCATCGTTTCCTAGAACTTGCTGTGATCGGCCGTTCTGGTCACTGGCAAATCTCGCCCGCCACAACGGCTGCACGTCCTCGCCTCTTCAACGCAGCCTCGAGAGCGGGCAACATCAACGAGCTGCTTGCCGGCCTCAACCGGAAACACCGGTTTCACGTGAAACCGAGTGGACACCGAATGCTGCGGCTCGCAGAAGGCTCGTTCGCTTCGTCGTAGAAGACAACGGAGGCTGGAAATCCTCACACCTTCGCGGTTCGCCATGGTCTTATCCCATGGCACGACGAACGACTCGACCTTCGTTCCGACAACCGCTGGTTGGCTCCACGGCACAAATCCCTCCTGGCGCATGGGGCCATGGCACGAAGCAACCTCCCGTCGGATGGCCACCCGCTCAGGGATTGAATCGACTTCTGGCCGGGTAGCCCAAGGCACGAATGTCTTCCCGCCGTGTAGGGCCCCACAGTCAGATGCACTGTTACGGCCGCCAACTGGAGGTACGCGCTCTAGCTGGCCGACGGACACGTACCGATCAAGGGCCGCCGCTCGAATGAGGGGGAAGAAGACGACCGGTTGAGCATTCGCACATTCGCGCCCCAAGTCACCGAGCGACTGCCAGTAAGAGGGGACGAAGATCCCGGAGCCGCGGAGGGTCACCGTCGTGTCCTTATCCGATTTGCGGCGCGCGACGGGCCGTTTCACGTGAAACGGCTAGATCTCTGTTTCACGTGAAACACGGCCCGGACCCGGCAATGCAACGCAGTCGGGGCCTTCACGCCTATATCGATCCAACTCGGAGACAACCGCCCGGTGGTCAGACAGAACCTTCCGGAAGACACGCCTGAGCATGCTCCGGGGCAACAGGATTCGGCTCCGGATCTTCAAAGGTCACCAGCAAGGATCTTGGCAAGCTGAACGAACGCGGGCACTCAGCCTGGCGCGGGCGACTCGAGAAACGCCTAGCGGGCATGGAGGCACGGCGACACAAAGGATCCGATGGTGGCACGAAGGCACGGCCGACACGAACAGGCCTCGGCAGGCGCTGGGGACAGCCGGTGCCAAGAACCGTTAGCGGCACAGAATCGCGGCCTGAGCTAAGCAACGGAGGCGGGGCTCGAAGACGCTGCAAGCGAGAGGGACTGCAAGGGCTGGTCGGGAACCCGTACCTACGCCGCTGAAAACTTCTCTAGGCACGGCGGGCAGCGGGCTGCGGGCAGCCGGGCATCAGACGACGGATGGCGAGCAGCAGACGACGGCGGCAGACGGGGGCGGCAGACGGGACGGGCGGCAGACGGCGGGCTGCGGGCCGGCGTGACTGTTCATGTGGGTGACTCGCTTCGGCTGACACCGCGTGCCACTCGCTGGATCGGCTCCCGGAGTCGACGCGCCTGCTTAACGTCCCGTCCCGCACAGTCGCGCGTCTCATGAGTCTGGATGCTCGTTGCTTCCGCTTCATATTGCGGCTGAGGCTCGAGTCTTTGGATCGCCACCTCGTGCATCACGAAGTCCTCGAACCGGGGGGCACGTTGGCCGGTTTCCGTGCGGGAGACGGCCAGACCATCAGGTGCCGGGGCCGGATCGGGCGCCGATCGCGCGCCTCAGACGTGTTTCGTTCCAAGCCCTGCGAGGCAAGCGCCGTCATTGCACAGTCCGCATCCTTATAGGGCGAACAAGGCGAACAAGGCGGATAGGACGGATAGGACGGATAGGGCCAGGAGAAGCAACCTGGATCCGGAGAACGCCATGTCACACAATGGCGCGATGGGCTGGATCAAGCATGGGGTACGGATCGCAGCGGGCATTGCCCGTCGGCGACCGAACGAGCAGCGGCTTCGGGCGGCTGTGAATGGGCGGATCGTTCTCGTCACCGGAGCGTCGGAAGGTATCGGCGCCGCGACGGCTCGCCGGCTGGCAGGTGCCGGGGCCACCGTACTGCTGGTGGCCCGGACCGTGGGCCGGCTCGAGGAAGTCCGGGCGGAGATTGTCGCCGCGGGCGGGGAAGCGTTCGTACACCCAGCTGATCTTTCCTCGTCTCAGGAGGCGGCGGCCTTGGCCGTGGATCTGGTCGGCCGGTATCGCCGGATCGATGTCGTGGTCTGCAATGCCGGGCGTTCCATCCGGCGGCCGGTGGCCGACACTGCCGACCGCTTCCATGACATCGAACGCACGCTCAGTGTGAATCACCTGGGTCCGGTGCGCTGCTGCTGGCGCTTCTGCCGGTCATGCGTGCAGCCGGCGGCGGGCAGGTCGTCAACGTGTCGACTGCCGGGCTCGCGATGCACTCGCCGAACTGGTCGGCCTATCACTCCTCCAAGGCGGCGTTCGACACGTGGCTTCGTGGGGCCGCCGTGGAGTTGCGGCGGGATCGGGTGACCGTCAGTACGGCGTACCTCAGTTTGGTCCGCACCCGGATGAGCGCACCCACCGCGCACTATCAGCATGTCCCGATGATGTCCGCAGCGGAGGCCGCCGACGTCGTCTGCCGGGTGCTGGCGCATCGCCGATCCTGGTGGCCGTGGTGGGCCCGCATCGGTGTGGTCGTTTCGGCGGCTCTGCCCCGCACCGTCGAACGGGCGTTGGCGATGGGCGTCCGGATGATCGACGCGGTCGAGCCGCTACGTGTTCTGGCGGCGACCGGACTGCTGCGGCCGAGCCGGCTGGTGCGACTTCTGAAGGCCAGCCGTCGGCACGGCCGTAGTCTCGCCACGGCGTTGGCGGGTGGTCCGCCCACCGGCATCGCGCTCGTGGATGCGGACGGGCCGATGACCTATCCGCAGTTGGACTTCGTCGCCGGAATCGGTGCGAGGAGAGCAGTGACGTTGCTCGGGGTGCGGCCCGGCGATCGGGTGGGGCTGGCCTGTGGCGGGCATCGCGGTCTGGTAGCGGCAGCGGTCGGGCTGGCTCGGCTGGGCGCCGACGTGATTCTGCTGCCACCCGATCTGCCACACGGACGTCTCGTGGAACTGCTACGCCAGGAACGGATCTCCAGTCTCGTTCACGAACCGGGCGGTCCCGAGGTCGGCCTGCCCTCGATAGCCTGGCCGCATCTCCTCACCGCCGTTGACGACGAAGCAGTCCAGGACGCTGCCGACAGGGCAGTCGGCCGGCCGCCCAACACGGCGGCGCGAGAGCGGACCGGCAGGGTGGCGACTGGCGGTGGAAGACCGAAGCCGGGACGGACGTTCGTGCTGACGTCGGGCACCACCGGGATACCGCGCGCTGTGTCTCGGCCGCTGTCGGTGGGCATGCTTGTCGGACCGGTGACTACGCATCTGCGGCTCACACCGGTGCGCCGTGGGGAGCCGATCGTGGTGGCGACCCCACCGCATCACGGGTACGGCCTGACCTATCTGTCCGCCGGCCTGATTCTGGGCGCGCCCGTGGTGCTGGTACCCGGCGGCGATCCGGAACGGATTCTCCACGCGGTGGCCGACAACCGGGCCGGCCTGTTGTTCGCGCTACCGATCCAACTACGCCGGATCTGTGAGCTGCCTGCCTCACGATGGCCGGCGGCCCTCGGCTCGTTGCGTGGCATCGTCAGCGGTGCCGCACCTCTGACGGCAGACCTGTCCGCACGGCTACGCGAGCGATTCGGGGATCGGACGTTCAACATGTACGCCACCACGGAGGCAGGCTGGGCGGCGATGGCCACACCGGCTGATCTGAAGGCAGCCCCGGCACGGTCGGACGGGCTCCTCGCGGGGTGCGGATCCGGATCGTCGATTCCGCGGGCACACCGTTGTTGCCCGGGGAGACCGGCGAGGTTCAGATACAGGGCTGGCACCCGGACGGCCGCTGGCTCGCGACCGGAGACCTCGGCCACCTCGATTCGGCCGGCCGGCTGTTCGTCGACGGGCGACTCGACGACATGATCGTCTCGGGCGGCGAGAACGTCTATCCCGGGCCCGTGGCCGCCGTCATCACGGAACATCCCGACGTCTCCGACGTGCTGCTGGAATCGGTCGCCGACCCGGAGTTCGGCCAGCGGCTCCGGGCCACCGTGGAGATCCATCCCGGCCGGGCCCTGACGGCTGATCAGTTGCGGGACTGGCTGCGCCCGCGGCTTTCCGACGCCGAGCGTCCGCGCGACCTCAGCATCGTCCCCGCCCTCCACCGCACCGCCACCGGCAAGCCGCTCCGGAAGCCCGAGGTTTCACGTGAAACATCGCAGCACCGTGACGGCTGACACGGGAAGGCGGACACAGGATGACGTGTCGGGACCACCGTGGCGATTGCTGGGCGAGCAACCGAGCGAGCCCATCCGGACGACCAGGCCCGTGCCGACAGGAAGGCCGTCGGGGAAACAAGGCGAGGAGCGGTCATGACCCAGGCGAGTGGACCAGGATGCGCGCCAGCCGGAACGACCGGCGCAGCTCGCCTCGGCAGATGTACGTCGGCGCTCGGACGGACACGCAGCGGCGAAACCAACCCCGCGAGGACATCGTCGGGGACGGTTTCCATTCGGCGCGAGACTACTCGGACGCGGTCGCGCTGACCCAGCGGATCGATGGAAGCTCGGGCATGGGGACGACCTACGGGGATAGGGCTGCGGGAAGCCTAGAACGTCTCGACGGGCCTTCTGGAACGGCTGAACTCCCCGGAACACCTCGCCTCGAAATCCCAGGAGAATCGTTCTGACAGAACCCGCTTCAGGGCCGCGAAAGCCGAGAGCGGTGGCCGAAACAAAGAAGGCGCGTGAATTTTCACGCGCCTTCGACAACTGGGGAAGCGGAGATCACTCCTCGGGCTGATCGCCCTCGCGAGCGGCGCCCTCTTCCTCGACCCCGATCATGCTCACTATCCGCTCAAGGTCATCAACCGTAGCGAACTCAATGGTGATCTTGCCCTTGTTCCGGCCGATGTCCACCTTCACCCGAGTGTCGAACCGATCCGACAACCGCTCCGCCAGATCGTTCAACGCGGGCGCGTGAACCTTCGCCCGCCGAGCCGGAGCGGTCTTCTTCACCACGGTGTCGTCCGAGGCCGCCAGATGCACGATCTCCTCGGTGGCTCGTACCGAGAGCCCTTCCTTCACGATCCGCTCGGCGAGCGCCTCCTGGGCCGCGTTGTTGTCCAGCCCGAGCAGCGCCCGCGCATGCCCGGCCGACAGAATCCCGGCCGCCACTCGCCGCTGCACCGCAGCGGGCAGGTTCATCAGCCGGATGGTGTTGGAGATCTGCGGTCGGCTGCGACCGATCCGCCGCGCCAGTTCCTCGTGCGTGGCGCCGAACTCTTCCAGCAACTGCTGGTAGGCCGCGGCTTCTTCCAGGGGGTTGAGGTTGGCCCGGTGGATGTTCTCGAGCAGCGCGTCCCGCAGCATCGCATCGTCCGGCGTGTCCCGCACGATCGCCGGAATGCTCTCCTTGCCGACGGCCTGCGCGGCCCGCCAGCGCCGTTCACCCATGACCAGCTCGTACCGGCCGTCGCCGAGGTCACGGACCACGATCGGCTGAAGGAAGCCGACCTCCTGGATGGAGGTCTTGAGCTCTTCCAGCGCCTCTTCGTCGAAGACGTGCCGCGGCTGCTTGGCGTTCGGCTCGATGGCCGACACCGGCAGCTCAGCGAACCGCGCCCCCGGCACGGGAGCGAGGTCGAGTTCCGGTGCGGCAGGAGACGGAGCCGGGGCAGGCGGAGGAACATCGGAAGGCGCGGGTGAAGACGCCGGGGCCAGGTCCGCCGGCGAGGAGGGCGCCTCGACAACCGGCTCGGAGAGCACGTCGACGGAGGTCCCCGTGTCCCCGGCAGGCGCCGTGGGGATCAGCGCGCCCAGGCCACGCCCCAGGCCACCCCGCCGGTTCTTCATGCCGTGCCTCCCGTGTTGACGCCACGCATCGCAAGCTCCAGAGCCGCCTCGAAATAGCTGGTGGCTCCTCGTGAACCCGGATCGTAGGTCATCACCGACTGGCCATAACTCGGTGCCTCGGAAACTCGTACATTCCGGGGGATCACCGCGTTCAGCACCTTGGCACCGAAGTGATTCCGCACATCCTGCTCCACCGCATCCGCTAGACGCGTACGCCGGTCGTACATCGTCAGCAAGATCGTAGAGACATCGAGGGTCGGATTCAGGTGCTGACGCACCAGGTTGATGTTGTTGATCAGCTGATTGAGACCTTCCAGCGCGTAGTACTCGCACTGGATGGGGATCAGGACCTCCTGCGCCGCGCAGAGCGCGTTGACCGTCAGCAGGCCCAGCGACGGCGGGCAGTCGATGAAGACGTAGTCGAACTTCTCCGGGTGACCGGCGATGGCCCGCGCGAGGCGTGACTCACGCGCGACCACCGAGACCAGCTCGATCTCGGCGCCGGCCAGGTCGATCGTGGCCGGCACGCAGTACAGGTTCGGGATGCCCTCGACCTGTTGCGCGACCTCGGCCAGCGGCACGTTGTCGATCAGGCAGTCGTAGACGTCGGGCACGCCCGCGTGGTGGGGGACGTTCAGGCCGGTAGACGCATTGCCCTGCGGGTCAAGGTCAACCACCAGCACACGGTTGCCGTGAAGCGCGAGCGCCACGGCCAGGTTGACCGTCGTGGTCGTCTTCCCGACGCCGCCCTTCTGGTTGGCGACGCAAATCACCCGCGGGTGGTCTGGGCGCGGCATGATGATCTCGCCGCTCGGGTTGAGGATCTGCACAGCTCGCAACGCTTCCATGGCAAGGGGCGGATCGTCCTCATCCGCGACCGGCGTTTCACGTGAAACATGCTCGACGGGCTGCGCCGGGACACCTGGGGCAGGGGCCGGAGCAGTCGCCTGTGTACCTATTTGTGGCAGTGGAGTGCCATATCCGTACGCCGGCGGGTGTTCATAACCACCCGCACGGGGCTGCGGAACGTTCTGTTCGCCAGCGTGCAGCCCGCCCACGCTCACTCCCGACGGCCTGTCGAGAGGCGACTCGGTTTCACGTGAAACACCGTACTCATGCACCGCTTCATCCCTGTTGGTTAGGAAGGGGTTGGCTGGCAGAACGTGCGCTCCGGCAAAGGAGATCCGGTCCACACTATCGACATCCGGCCAGCCTACGGGTGTCGGGCATGTGTCGCCATGGTCGTATGTCCGATCCGGCGAGCACAGCGTCGCTTCATCGTCTTCCAACAACGCGGCAATCACCATGACGCCGGGCACAGACGGCGACGATCCCCTCGTCCGTGCACGTCAAATTCCCGATCAAACCCTTGCGGGGTACGACCGGAGCACCATCACCAGCCGACCACAGAACCGCTGAGCGGCTCACTACGCCCTCGCACGTACCGATCCCGGATCCGACCCCGGTGAAGATCCGAAAACGGCCTGACCGCGGCGTCAGGCCGTTCAAACGGTCTAACGCCGCCGAGTCTTCTTCCTCCGGTCGGCGCCGTCGGAACCGCGGGATCCGCCTCGGCTGGGCGCGGAGGTACGGCTTGCCCCGCCCGCCCGCTGGCGCCCGGGAACGACATGCCGCTCCTTGACGATCTCCACCACCGTGGTGGGCGGCTCGATCAGGCCGCTCCCACACATTCGGATGACCGCCTCGGCGCCACCGAGGCTCTCGATCGCCGCTCGATGCTCGGCGATCTCGTCGGCCGCCGACGAGCCCTTCATCGCCAGCAACCGCCCACCGACCGCCGCCAACGGCAGGCACCAACCGGCGAGCTTGTCCAGCGCGGCGACCGCCCGGGCCGTCACCACGTCCGCGCCGGGCAGGTCGACCTCTTCGGCCCGGCCCCGCAGCACTGTGACGTTGTCCAGCCCCAGTGCGTCGACCGCTTCCTCGAGGAAGGAGGTCCGCCGGGCGAGCGGCTCGACCAGCGTGATGACGAGGTCCGGCCGGGCCACCGCGAGAACGAGCCCCGGCAGTCCGGCACCGGAGCCGATGTCGATCACCGAGGCGCCGGGCTGGATCAGCGGCGCCATGACACCACAGTTGACGAGATGGCGGTCCCATAGCCGGGGCGTCTCCCGCGGCCCGATCAGCCCACGTATCACGCCTTCGGTGGCGAGCAGCTCGGCATACCGGCCGGCCAGGCCGAGACGCTCACCGAACACCTCGGCAGCCGAAGCCGGTGGGGCGGCGACAAGGGCCGCGGGGGAAGCAGCGGCGGGGGACGAGGGCGCTGGGAAAGACGACGGCCCGGGCGATACGAAGCCCGGGCCGGTGTCACCCGCGCCGTGGCGGGAAGTGCTCACGATCAGTCCGCCACCCGCACCATGATGCGCCGGTTCGGCTCGACACCTTCGGACTCGCTCTGCACGCCGGGGATCGCGTTGACCACGTCGTGCACGCACTTGCGCTCGAAAGCCGACATCGGCTCCAGGCGGACCGGGTCGCCGTGCTCCTTGACCTTCTCGACCGCGTTACGGGCGACCGCGGCGAGCTCCTTGCGGCGGGTGGCCCGGTAGCCGCCGATGTCGAGCAGCAGCCGGCTCGGTGAACCGGTGGCCCGGAAGATCGCCAGACGGGTCAGTTCCTGCAGAGCCTCGAGGGTGGCGCCACGCTGGCCGACGAGAGGCTGGAGACGCCCGCCGACGACCTCGACCATCGGCCGGCCGGCGGAGACCAGCTCGTCGATGTCGCCGTCGTAGTCGAGGATGTCCAGCAGACCCTCGACGTAGTCCGCGGCGATCTCGCTCTGCCGGAACAGGTCGCCGTCCGAGGCGACGCTCTCCGACTTCTTGCCCTCCTCAGCGCCGGCCGACGCGGCGGCAGCCGACGCGTCAGCGGAAGCCGTGGCATCAGCGGAAGCCGCCGAGTCAGCGGGAGCCGATGAGTCGGCGGAAGGGGGAGTGCTGGTGTCGGTCACGGTCTCATCTCCGTTGTCACTCGGGCCGGACCGAAGTCGGTCCGATGTTTCCCGTACCGGATGCGTAGCCGTCGGCACGGGGAGGTCTGTGAAGCCAAGGGGTGCGCCCGGACCTGAAATGGGCCCGGGCCGCGATCATCCCTTGGGTTTGTTCGCCGGTCGGGCGCCCTTCTTCGGATTCACCGGTTTGGCGCCGGGCTTGGGCGCGAGCGCCTTGGTGTCGACGACCGGGATGGCCGGCTCCTCGACGGGCTTGCGGCGGAAGAGGCCACCGGTGCGGGCCGGCTGAACCGGGCTCTTCGCGCCGGCGGTCTTGGCGCCGGCCGCCGGGCGGGCCGCGGCGCCGCCCTTGTTGGCCATCTGCGGCGGCGGGAACTTACGGAGCACCCACTGCTGCTGAGCCAGGGTGAAGAGGTTGTTCGTGACCCAGTAGATGACCACACCGATGGGGAAGAGCGCGCCGGAGAACAGCAGGGTGAACGGGATGCCGTAGAGCATCAGCCGCTGGATCATGAGCTGCTGCGGGTCCTCGGCCCAGCCGGTCTTGAGGATCATCTGGCGCTGGGTGAGGAACGTCGTGGCCATCATGACGAGGACCAGGACGGCGGCCAGGATCTTGACCGTGGTGCCGTTGGCGCCGAGGACCGACAGCTCGGCGGCGGTCGAACCGAACTTGGCGCTGATCGGCACGTTGAACAGGTGCGCCTGGGCGGCACTGTTGAACTGCTCGAGCGGCCAGCCGTACAGCTGCTTCATGTCGTCGGGCAGGGCGGGCTTGAGGTGCTGGAGCACGTGGAAGAGGCCGAAGAAGACCGGGATCTGCAGGAACATCGGAAGGCAGCCCATGAGCGGGTTGGCCTTCTCCGTCCGGTACAGCTCCATCATCTCTTTCTGGAGCGTCTCCCGGTCACCCTTGTGCTTCTCCTGCAGCGCCTTCACCTTGGGCTGCAGCGCCTGCATCGCACGCTGGCTCTTGATCTGCTTGACGAAGACCGGGAAGAGAATGACCCGCAGCGTCACGACCAGGAAGAAGATCGAGAGGATCCAGGCCCAGTTGGTGCCGAGGACACGGCCGTCAGGTATGCCGATCGCGTCCCACAGTGAATGCCAGCGCAGAAGGATCCACGAAATGGCGTAGTAGATCGGGTCGAGACTCAATCTAAGCTCCAGTCACATCGGCAGGACGGTGACGGATCGGGTCAGGCACCGGGTCATACCCGCCAGGGTGGAAGGGATGGCATTTGAGGAGCCGCCAGATCGCCAGGCCCGTACCCCGGATGGCACCGTGGCGCGCCAGGGCCTCCTGGGCGTACGCGCTGCACGAGGGATAGAACCGACAACGGGCCGGCAGCACCGGACTCAAGTATCGACGGTACGCGACGACCACAGCCGTCAGGAGCCGGGCGGCCGGGCTCATCGTGGCCGCCGGGGTCTACGGGCGGCCACGATCGCACCTTCGAGATCGGTGGCGAGAGTGGTGTACGCGGCGTCGGCCGATGCCGGCAGCGCCCGGATCACCAGCGATGTCCCCGCGGGAAGCTCGCTGAGCAGTGGCCGGACCAGGTGCCGCAGACGACGGCGAACCTTGTTCCGGACCACCGCGTTGCCCACCGCTTTGGATACGACGAAGCCGGCGCGCGCCGTGGAGGCGAACGCCGGCTCGTCGATAAGCAGGTGAACGACCAGGGTTCCGCGGCCGGCTCGACGGCCACCGCGAATCGCTGCGGCGAAGTCCGCGCTACGCCGCAGTCGTTGCGCCGCGGCTAGCACGACTACCTGGGCATTCCGACCCGACTAGCAGTCGGCTCAGGCCGACAGCTTGTCGCGGCCCTTGGACCGGCGGGCAGACAGGATGGCGCGACCGGCACGGGTGCGCATGCGCAGCCGGAAGCCGTGGGTCTTGGCACGCCGGCGGTTGTTCGGCTGGTAGGTGCGCTTGCTCACGTGAGAACTCCGTCTTCGTACTACGTCATCAGGGCATCCGCTGCAAGACGCCACTTTAGCAGAGCGCGGCGGAGCAACCGCCCAACCCTACGCAGGCGCTCAGGGACGGTCAACCATATCCTGGGTCGGCACGCCGACATGAGCGGGTGGCAAGCCCCTACCAGGTCTTTCCGTGCACGACGTGAATCTTTTCTTACCTGCGGGTAGGGGATGGCCCGGACAGCGGTTGTAGTCCACCTGCCGCCGCTGTTAGCGTGCGCGGTTGCTGGTCTCACTGGCCGTTCGCGCACCGCGGAGCGGCGGCCAAAACCGGACAAGCAGGTGGATCGTTCGCCACGGTGAGCCTGTTTGCCCACCCGCGCCATCACAGGCTCCGGTAAACCTGCCGACCATCCGGCCGGGAGCGGCCACCGGCACTGCCCCAGGTTGTGGATAACCTGTGGATAGCCGGTGGACGCCGTGCGTGTTCAGCACGTTAACTGTGCTGGGCTGGGGAGCCGGACGGTTGCCCGCACGGGCGCCGAAAGGCACAGGTGGAAGGCCGGACAATGCCCACCGGGGGTCGGTGGCGATGGGGGTGGCGCGGCGGTGGCCGATCAGGTCGACCTGGGCACGTTGTGGCGCGAGACGTTGGACGAGCTGTCCGACGAGATCGCGTCACGGCAGCAGCGCGCCTATCTCCAGTTCACCCGGTTGCGGGCGATAGTCGAGGACACTGCACTCCTATCGGTTCCGGACACCTACACTCGGGACATCATCGAGTCGCGGCTGCGCCCGGCGATCACCGAGGCGCTGACCAAGCGGCTGAACCGGCCCATTCAGGTGGCGGTCACGGTCCGCCCTCCGGAGGACGGTTCCGGGATGCCGGGCACCGTCTACGGCACTCCCGCCGAGCAGGCGCCGCCGATGGCCGAACCGCAGCCGCGGCACTACGCCGACCCGGCTCCCTACCAGCAGGAACTGCCGGGGTACCCGGGGCAGCAACGGATGCCCGATCCGCCGTACCAGCAACCGGGTTTCGGTCCTGCCGACCACGTGCCGGAGCCGTACCCGACCGGGTCCGCCCAGCATTCGGCGCCGCAGACGCCGTTCTCCCGAGGTGTGCCGACCGCGCGGGACGGCCAGGAGGCGCTCTTCGCCGACCCGATGCCGCAGACGCCGCCGGTGAACCGGTCGCCGGCTGTGCGGCCGGTCGAGAACGAGCAGCCCAATGACAACGTCGCGCACCGGATGGCCGCGGACGCCGCCCAGATGCGGGAGAACCGGCGTCATCCGGACACCGGCCCGATGTCGGGCCCCGACCGCCGCGACGACGTGCCGCAGCGTGTCGGCGACAACGGCCCGGGCCGGCCGCCGGTCGATCTGCGCGGTCCAGGCGCGTCCCCGCGGCCGGGCGGCAACGACGGCAACCGGCTCAACCCGAAGTACATGTTCGAGACGTTCGTCATCGGCTCGTCCAACCGGTTCGCGCACGCGGCGGCCGTCGCGGTCGCGGAGTCCCCGGCCAAGGCGTACAACCCGCTCTTCATCTACGGCAGCTCCGGGCTGGGCAAGACCCACCTCCTGCACGCCATCGGGCACTACGCCACCACCCTGGGGCACGCGCGCTCGGTGCGCTACGTGTCGACCGAGGAGTTCACCAACGATTTCATCAACAGCCTGCGGGACGACAAGACGCAGGCGTTCCAGCGCCGGTACCGCGACGTCGACATCCTCCTGATCGACGACATCCAGTTCCTGGAGAACCGCGAGCGGACGCAGGAGGAGTTCTTCCACACCTTCAACACGCTCCACAACGCCAACAAGCAGATCGTGATCAGCTCGGACCGGTCACCGCGCCAGCTGGCCACCCTGGAAGACCGGATGCGCACCCGGTTCGAGTGGGGTCTGCTCGCCGACATCCAGCCGCCGGACCTGGAGACGCGTATCGCGATCCTGCAGAAGAAGGCCGCCCAGGAGCGCATGTACGCGCCCGACGACGTCCTGGAGTTCATCGCCTCCCGGGTCTCCAACTCGATCCGTGAGCTCGAGGGCGCCCTCATTCGGGTGACCGCGTTCGCCAGCCTCACCCGCTCCCCGGTCCAGCTCTCGCTGGCCGAGGAGGTGCTGCGCGACTTCATGCCGGACGGCGCCGGCCCGGAGATCACCGCGGACCAGATCATGGTGTCGACGGCCGACTACTTCGGCGTCTCCCTGGAGGATCTGCGCGGTCACTCCCGCAGCCGGGTGCTGGTCAACGCCCGCCAGGTCGCCATGTACCTCTGCCGCGAGCTCACCGATCTCTCGCTGCCGCGCATCGGCCAGGCGTTCGGCGGCCGGGATCACACCACCGTCATGCACGCCGACCGCAAGATCCGGCAGCACATGGCGGAGCGGCGGTCGCTCTACAACCAGATCGCCGAGCTCACCAACAGGATCAAACAGAACACCTGAGGGGTACGGGCCACCGCCGCCCGAACACACCCCCGGAACATCTCCCCGTCCGGGCCCGCTGACTGCCGGGCCCGGTTTTGCTGTGCCGACATGCTGTCGACTCGCCTGATGAGCGGGCCTGAGCAGCAGCGGAACGGCTCAGCGCGGGACGCCCGTACCCGATGGGGTCGGTAATCCACAGGAAGCGGCTCGACTGCCTCCGACCCCGGATCGCCGGCAATCCACAGGAGTGGGCACGCAGGGACGGCCGTCGACGCCATCGGCCGCTTTCCCGGGTTATACACAGGCGGTCCACGATCGGGTTACTCGCCTCTGAGCTGCTATTTCCCCGCGATTTTCTGGTTGTCCACCGGTTACACACGGGGTTGTCCACAAGTTATGCCCAGATCATCTTCCGAATCCACAGAAATCGAAGCTCATCTACGCCTATTTCTGAGGTTGTTCGCATGCGACTTGTCAACGCCGGAACGGGTACGTTTCGTGCCAACGTTGTCCACACTAATCCACAGGCGTCCACAGGCTCTGTCCCCAGTCGGTGGATAACAGCTGACACTGAAACCCACAGATGTGGACCAACCCTGTGGACATCGATGTGGACAGACACAGAGAGTCACAAAAGATCTCACAGGCTGGGGGAGCCTGTGGATAGCCTGTTGAAGGTTCTGTGGACGACGAGCCGGTAGCGTTCCTGCGTAATCCACAGCGCAGGGGATAAAACCGGTGGACAACCGGTGGATAGCCTGTGGACAACAGTGGATAACTCGCTCCGAGCCCGACGGCTGTGGACACAGACCCGGGTTTATACCCCGGTTACCCACATGTGAACCACCGGTGGATAACCCGCTGACCAGCGGAAACGGCAGTTCTCCACAGTATGCACAGCCCCTACGAAGACGACTAGTTATCTCTTCTAAGAGAACAAAAACCAATCATCAGCGTTGTGGAAGGTGTGGATGCTCGCTTCCGGCTCGCCTCGCCTGAGGTTGATCAGCACCGAGAAGCAAGGGTTGGAGTCCCTCGTCTTCTCGGTGTAAGAAGCCGGAACGGGGTCGGGCACGCACCAACACCGCCGGAGCCATAGAGTTCAGTGGGGTCCATGCCCCTGTATGAGGACGCATCGCGGAGGACAGCATGAAGTTCCGGGTGGAGCGAGACGCGCTCGCCGACGCCGTGGCGTGGACAGCCAAGAGCCTGCCCAGCCGGCCTTCGGTGCCGGTGCTCGCCGGTGTCCTGCTCCGGGTGGAGAGCGGTCGCCTGCGGGTGTCCGGCTTCGACTACGAGGTCTCCAGCCAGGTGACCGTCGACGTGCAGGCCGACGCGGACGGGTCGGCGCTCGTCTCCGGCCGTCTGCTCGCCGAGATCACCAAGGCGCTGCCCGGCAAGCCGGTGGACATCGCCGCCGTCGGCGCGCACCTCGAGCTGGTCTGCGGCAGTGCCCGTTTCACCCTCCCCACGATGCCGGTGGAGGACTATCCGGCCCTGCCGGACATGCCATCCAGCGCGGGCACCGTCGACGCCGCTACGTTCGCCTCAGCGGTTTCCCAGGTCGCGATCGCCGCGGGCCGGGACGAGACGCTGCCGATGATGACCGGTGTGCGACTGGAGCTGAACGGTTCGACCATGGCGCTGCTGGCGACCGACCGCTACCGGCTGGCCATGCGTGAGATCGAGTGGACCCCGGACGACCCGGAGATCAGCCTGAACGCGCTGGTGCCGGCGAAGACGCTGAACGACACCGCCAAGGCGCTCGGCCCGGTCGGTGGCGCGGTCACCCTGGCGCTGGCTCAGGGCAGCGCCGGCGAGGGCATGATCGGTTTCGCCGGTGGCGCCCGCCGCACCACCAGCCGCCTGCTCGACGGGGCCAACTACCCGCCGGTGCGTTCGCTCTTCCCGGCCGCCCACAACGCCGAGGCGCGCGTCGGCGTGGCCGCCCTGGTCGAGGTGGTCCGCCGTGTCGCGCTGGTCGCCGAGCGGCAGACCCCGGTGCTGCTGAGTTTCAGCGAGGACGGTCTCGTGGTCGAGGCCGGCGGCACCGAGGAGGCGCGGGCGAGCGAGGCCATGGAGGCGGAGTTCACCGGTGAGGCGCTGACGATCGGCTTCAACCCGCAGTACCTGATCGACGGTCTGCAGAACCTCGGCGCTCCGACGGCGGTCTTCGCGTTCGTCGACGCGTTCAAGCCCGCTGTGATCTCCCCCGCTGGCGAAAGTGGCGAAATCATCCCGGGTTACCGCTATCTGATCATGCCGATCCGGGTGACTCGCTGATACTGAGCTTGAAGCAATCGCTCATCTAGGGAGATCACCATGCAACTCGGCCTGATCGGTCTCGGCCGAATGGGTGGCAACATGCGGGACCGCATTCGTGCCGCGGGGCACGAAGTCGTCGGTTTCGACCACAACCCAGACATCAGCGACGCTGCCAGCCTGGCCGAACTGGTCGACAAGCTCGCCGCGCCGCGGGTCATCTGGACCATGGTGCCTGCCGGCAAGATCACCGAGGACACCGTCGACCAGCTCGCCGAGCTGCTCTCGCCGGGTGACATCGTCATCGACGGCGGAAACTCGAAGTTCACCGATGACGCCCCGCGGGCCGCTCGTCTCGGCGCCAAGGGCATCCACTACCTGGACGTCGGCGTCTCCGGCGGCGTGTGGGGCAAGACCAACGGGTACGCGCTGATGGTCGGTGGCGACGCGGCTCAGGTGGAGCACTGCAAGCCGATCTTCGAGGCGCTCAAGCCGGCCGGTGAGTTCGGGTTCGCGCATGCCGGCACGCACGGCGCCGGCCACTACGCCAAGATGATCCACAACGGCATCGAGTACGGGATGATGCAGGCGTACGGCGAGGGTTACGAGATCCTCCTGGCGTCCGAGCTGGTCGACAACGTGCCGGCGGTCATCAAGAGCTGGCGGGAGGGCAGCGTCGTCAAGTCGTGGCTGCTCGATCTGCTCGACCGTGCTCTCGACGAGGATCCGACGCTGGCCAACCTGAAGGGCTACGTCGAGGACACCGGTGAGGGCCGCTGGACCGTCGACGAGGCGGTCCGTCTCGCCGTTCCCGCCCATGTCCTGGCCGCCTCGATCTTCACCCGGTTCGAGTCCCGGCAGGACGACTCGCCCGCGATGAAGGCTGTTGCCGCGCTGCGCCAGCAGTTCGGCGGACACGCCGTCAAGCGCTGATCCATGCACGTACGCCGGGTCGAGCTCACCGATTTCCGTTCGTATGAGCGGGTGGCGGTCGATCTCGAACCCGGCGTGTCCGTGCTCGTCGGCCACAACGGCATGGGCAAGACCAACCTGATCGAGGCGCTCGGGTACGTGGCCACTCTGGACAGTCACCGGGTGGCCACCGACGCTCCGCTGGTGCGGTCCGGGGCGACCTCCGCGGTGATCCGGTGCGCGCTCGTCCACGAAGGACGGGAGCTGCTGGTCGAGCTGGAGATCGTGCCGGGCCGGGCCAACCGGGCCCGGCTCAACCGGTCGCCGGTGCGCCGGCCCCGCGAGGTGCTCGGCGCGCTGCGGATGGTGCTGTTCGCCCCCGAGGATCTGGAACTGGTCCGCGGCGATCCCTCCGAACGCCGCCGTTACCTCGACGATCTGCTGGTCGCCCGGCAGCCGCGGTACGCCGGGGTGCGCGCCGACTACGACCGGGTGGTGAAGCAGCGCAACGCCCTGCTCCGCTCGGCGTATCTGAACCGCAAGGTCGGCGGCAACCGCGGGCAGGACCTGTCCACCCTCGCCGTCTGGGACCAGCACCTGGCCCATCACGGCGCGGAGCTGCTGGCCGGCCGTCTCGAGTTGGCCGCCGCGCTGGCGCCGCACTTGACCAAGGCCTACGACGCGGTCGCCGCCGGGCGCGGTGCGGCCGCGATCTCGTACGCCTCCCGCCTCGGCGACGCGCTCCAGATGGACCGGCCCGCGCTGGAGACGGCGATCCTGGACCGGCTGGCCGAACGGCGGCCGGTGGAGATCGAACGCGGCACCACCCTGGTCGGCCCGCACCGCGACGACCTGGCGCTGGTCCTCGGCGACCTGCCGGTCAAGGGGTACGCGAGCCAGGGCGAGACCTGGTCCTTCTCGGTCGCCCTGCGACTGGCCGCCTATGACCTGCT
Source organism: Actinoplanes utahensis (assembly GCF_016862455.1). Classification (GTDB taxonomy): domain Bacteria; phylum Actinomycetota; class Actinomycetes; order Mycobacteriales; family Micromonosporaceae; genus Actinoplanes; species Actinoplanes utahensis. The sequence continues at coordinate 120,139 of NZ_BOMZ01000051.1, read as the reverse complement.
GCGCTCCGACGGCATCGAGCCGATCCTGGTCCTCGACGACGTCTTCGCCTCGCTCGACGCCGAGCGGCGGGACCGGCTGGCCGCGCTGGTCTCCGACGCGGGACAGTTGCTGGTGACATGTGCGGTGCCGGAGGACGTGCCGGCGAGTCTGCGCGGCGCGCGCTACGACGTGATGACGGGATCGGTGACCCGTGTTTCCTGACTCTGATCGCGATCGGCCGGGTGGCGACCGGCCGCGTGGGGCGGAGAACCCGCCTCAGCGGCTCACGGAGGCTCTCGGGGACCTTTGGGCGGGGGTGGATGAGGCTCGGGAGCTTCGCGGGTCTTCTGGAGCCACTGAGCGAGTCGGTCGTGCCCCCGAGGAGAAACGCCCGGACCCACAGCCGGTGGACGACGGCGGTGATCTGGCCGGGCCCGAGCTCGCCCGCGCGGTGCTGGACGCCGCGCTCTCCCGGCGCCGGGAGGCCGCCCGTGCCCCCCGCCGCCCCGGAACGGGCCAGGGCCGGGGCAAACGGCTGCGGGGCTATTCCGGGCCGGGACCGGACCCGCGCGATCCACAGCTGTTCGGGGCGATGCTGGAACGCCTCGTGAAAGCACGCGGCTGGGAGAAACCGAAAGCCGAGGCGACCGTTTTCGGCACCTGGGAGAAGGTCGTCGGGCCGGACATCGCCGCGCACAGCCGGCCGATGCGGCTGGAGGGCGGGGTGCTGACCGTCGAGGCGGAGTCGACCGCCTGGGCGACCCAGTTGCGGCTGCTGGCGGCGACCCTGCTGCGCAAGATCGCCGGTGAGGTCGGCCACAACGTGGTGACCCGGCTCAACATCCACGGGCCGGCGGCGCCGTCCTGGAGCCGGGGGCCGCGCCGGGTCGAAGGGCGTGGGCCCCGGGACACGTACGGCTGAAACCGATCCGTCGGGTCGTGCGTCTGAACCTGCATGATCGCGTTCTTCCGCAGTGCCCTCGTCCTGCTGGCGTTCGCCGTCGCGCCGCTGGTTCCGGCCGTGACTCCGGACACGTCCTGTGGATATGTGGTGGACGACGGGACACCGGCCTGTGCGCCGAGCGAGCTGCCGGCGGCGATGCGGCGCGAGGTCGAGGACCGTACCCGGATCTTCTGGGGTTTCTCCGGTCTTGTCGTGCTCGCCGTGACCGGTGGGCTGACCCGGCTGGTCCGCCATCCGGCCCGCAACCGGCTTCCGTAGGCCGGGCCGCCGAAAGCAGCCGGGCTGCTTTCGGCGGCCGGTCTCAGTAGTCGGCGAAGATCGCGAAACCGCGCTCGGCGCAGCGCCGGTAGAAACCGGCCAGGACGGCCAGCTCGGTCCGCGCGAAGCTCCAGTGCGGCGAGTTCCCATTGTCGTCGCGCAGAGCCGCGAGTCGGTGGTCCAGCCAGCGCAACTGCTGATCGGCGAGCCGGCCGGCCGAGATCGCGGTCCGCAGCACCTCGGTGACGGTGTCGAAGGTGACCAGGTCACCGAACTTGTCGTGACCCTCGACGAAACGCTCCAGGCCGCCGGCGATCCATGCGCAGCCGTCCGGGTCGATCACCGGGTCCTCGTCCTCGGCCGCGGCGTCGGTGGCGTACAGCACACCCTCGAGGCCCAGCAGGAGATCGACGAGCTCGGTGTACGCGGTCGCGCGTACCGTTCCGGTCTTGGCTATGTGCAGCGCCAGCGCACCGGTGGGCGCGGCGATCTCGGGCCGGTCGGCGATCGCTCCGAAGTCGACGAACTCGGCGGGAGCCACCGGGTCGTAGTACTGATTCGTCCGCGGCCAGTGCACCGCGACGTTGTCCAGGCCCTTGTCGTGCGCCATCCGGGGCCACCCCTCCTCGACCTGCCCTGCGACCGTCCGGCCATCCGCGGCCCGCGCGGGCGAGGTTACGACACAGGCCCGGGACGCTGTCGAGCAGTGTCGCAGTGAGTGTGGACAGCGCGATGCAGGCGCGCCCGAGGGCGGAAACTGCCGCAGCGTTTGCCATTGCGCACAGTGGCGGTGCCGTGTAGGGGATTACCTGGGTAGCGCCTCAAATCGCGCTACGGCACTCTCAGGCACCCTGAAGGGGTGCCGGACCCTCGCCGATTCGCTCCGGCGGAGTAGAATCGACAGCGACCGGGAAAACTGTGGTTGCCGGTGCGTTCTGGACAGTTGGCCAGGTGTTCTGGGCGGCTTGCCAGCACCATCGTCACGCTATGCGGTTTTTCCAGCCGATCACGATCCGCGGGCCGTCCGCGGCGACCGGCGTGCACGGTTCCACCGGTGGTCCGCTTCTTTCCCGCGGTGTCATCTCTGGCTCCCCGTGTGCTCCTGGCCGCTGCCGAGGGCCCGCCAACCCCGTTGCGGGGCCTCACGGTCCGGCGCGAGAAAGTGGCCGAGGGTGTCAGAGAATCAGCAGGAGTACGGTGCCGGCTCCATCACCGTGCTCGAAGGCCTTGAAGCGGTCCGCAAGCGTCCCGGTATGTACATCGGTTCCACCGGTGAGCGCGGTCTGCACCACCTGGTCTGGGAGGTCGTGGACAACGCCGTCGACGAGGCGCTGGCCGGCTACTGCGACACCATCGACGTCGTGTTGCTGCCCGACGGAGGTGTCTCGGTCACCGACAACGGCCGTGGCTTCCCGGTCGACCTGCACCCCCAGCTGAAGAAGCCCGGCGTCGAGGTGGCGCTGACCGTGCTGCACGCCGGTGGCAAGTTCGACGGCCAAGCCTACAAGGTCTCCGGTGGTCTGCACGGCGTCGGCGTCTCCGTGGTGAACGCGCTCTCGACGAGGATGGCCGTCGAGATCCAGAAGGACGGCTTCTTCTGGCGTCAGAAGTACGACTACTCCGTTCCCGGTGAGCTGGTGAAGGGCGAGCCGACCGACCAGGCCGGCTCGACCGTGCAGTTCTGGCCGGACCCGGAGATCTTCGAGACGGTCGACTTCGACTACCAGACGATCTACCGCCGGTTGCAGGAGATGGCGTTCCTCAACCGGGCGCTGACCATCAACTACACCGACCAGCGGCCGGACCAGGTCGATGAGAACGGTGAGCCGCGCAAGGTCACGTTCATGTACGAGGACGGCATCGCCGACTTCGTGCGGCACCTGAACGCGACCAAGAGCGCCATCCACAAGACCGTGATCCAGTTCGAGGCCGAGGCCCCCGAGGAGGGCATGGCCGTCGAGATCGCGATGCAGTGGAACGAGTCGTACGGCGAGTCGGTCTACACCTTCGCCAACCGCATCAACACCCACGAGGGCGGCACCCACGAGGAGGGTTTCCGCGCCGCGCTGACCAGCATCGTCAACCGCTACGGCGTGGAGAAGAAGTTCCTCAAGGGTGACCAGAAACTCTCCGGCGAGGACATCCGTGAGGGTCTCGCCGCGATCATCTCGGTGACCCTGGCCAACCCGCAGTTCGAGGGCCAGACCAAGACCAAGCTCGGCAACACCGACATGAAAGGCTTCGTGCAGAAGGTCTGCAACGAGCAGCTCGCCGACTGGTTCGACCGGAACCCGGCGGACGCCAAGCTGATCATCACGAAGGCCGACCAGGCGGCTCGCGCCCGGATCGCCGCCCAGCAGGCCCGCAAGCTGGCCCGCCGCAAGTCGCTGCTGGAGTCCGGCTCGATGCCCGGCAAGCTGGCCGACTGCCAGTCGACCGACCCGCGCGAGACCGAGCTGTTCATCGTCGAGGGTGACTCGGCCGGTGGTTCGGCCAAGTCCGGCCGGGAGAGCCGGATCCAGGCGATCCTCCCGATCCGCGGCAAGATCCTTAACGTGGAGAAGGCCCGGATCGACCGGGTGCTGAAGAACAACGAGGTCCAGGCGCTGATCACGGCCATGGGCACCGGTATCCACGACGAATTCGACATCTCGAAGCTGCGGTACCACAAGATCATCCTCATGGCTGACGCCGACGTCGACGGCCAGCACATCCAGACGCTGCTGCTCACCCTGCTGTTCCGCTTCATGCGGCCGCTCGTCGAGCAGGGCCACGTCTATCTGGCGTCCCCGCCGCTCTACAAGCTCAAGTGGAACAAGCGCGGCGACGACGCGCAGTACGCCTACTCCGACCGGGAGCGCGACGGCCTGATCGCCCTGCGCCAGCAGAAGAAGCCGAACGCGAAGCCGGATGACATCCAGCGGTTCAAGGGTCTCGGCGAGATGAACTTCCATGAACTGTGGGACACCACGATGAACCCGGACACCCGCACCCTGCGCCAGGTGACGCTCGACGACGCCGCCGTGGCGGACGAGCTGTTCAGCGTGCTGATGGGTGAGGACGTGGAGGCGCGGCGGTCGTTCATCCAGCGCAACGCCAAGGACGTGCGCTTCCTGGATATCTGAGTATCCACAGCGTGCATCCACTTTCCACAACGTTATCCACAGCGTTATGCCCGTTCTGGCAGCATATGCCTGGCATCACCTTGAGTAAGGGTTAAAAGTGACTGACACTCCCGAACCCCCGGACGGCGACGAGACCATCGCGGACGCCGGTGGCGGTGTGACCCAACGCGTCGAGCCGGTCGGTCTCGAGGTCGAGATGCAGCGCTCGTACCTCGACTATGCGATGAGCGTCATCGTCGGCCGAGCGCTGCCCGACGTCCGCGACGGCCTCAAGCCGGTGCACCGCAAGATCCTCTACGCGATGTACGACGCCGGCTTCCGGCCGGACCGCGGTTACGTCAAGTGCGCCCGCGTCGTCGGCGACGTGATGGGCAACTACCACCCGCACGGCGACTCGTCGATCTACGACGCGCTCGTCCGGATGGGCCAGATCTGGTCCCTGCGGTACCCGCTGATCGACGGCAACGGCAACTTCGGTTCGCCGGGTAACGACCCGCCGGCCGCCATGCGGTACACCGAGTCGAAACTGTCCCCGCTGGCGATGGAGATGCTGCGGGACATCGACGAGGACACCGTCGACATGCAGGACAACTACGACGGGCGGACCAAAGAGCCGACGATCCTGCCGGCGCGGTTCCCGAACCTGCTGGTCAACGGCTCCGAGGGCATCGCGGTCGGCATGGCCACCAAGATCCCGCCGCACAACCTGCGGGAGATCGCCGCCGCCGTCCAGTGGCAGCTCGACCATCCCGAGTCGGACGAGGCGACCGCGCTCGAGGCGATGCTCGAGCTCGTGAAGGGCCCGGACTTCCCGACCAAGGGCCTGATCGTCGGGCAGTCGGCGATCAACGACGCGTACCGCACCGGCCGTGGATCGATCCGGATGCGCGCGGTCGTCGAGGTCGAGGAGGACACCCGGGGCCGGCCGTGCCTCGTGGTGACCGAGCTGCCGTACCAGGTGAACCCGGACAACCTCGCCGAGCGGATCGCCGAGCTGGTCAAGGAGGGCAAGCTCACCGGCATCGCGGACATCCGTGACGAGTCCTCCGGACGTACCGGCATGCGCCTGATCCTCGTGCTCAAGCGCGACGCGGTCGCCAAGGTGGTGCTGAACAACCTCTACAAGCACACCCAGCTGCAGGAGACGTTCGGCGCCAACATGCTGGCGCTCGTCGACGGGGTGCCGCGCACGCTCAACCTGGCGCAGTTCATCCGCTACTACGTCGAGCACCAGATCGAGGTCATCCAGCTGCGGACCGCGTACCGGCTGCGCAAGGCCGAGGAGCGCGCGCACATCCTGCGGGGTCTGGCCAAGGCGCTGGACATGCTCGACGAGGTCATCGCCCTGATCCGGCGCTCGCCTACGGTGGAGGACTCGCGCCAGGGCCTGATGACGCTGCTCGACGTCGATGAGATCCAGGCCACCGCGATCCTCGACATGCAGCTGCGCCGCCTGGCTGCCCTGGAGCGGCAGCGGATCGTCGACGAGCTGGTGAAGATCGAGATCGAGATCGCCGACTTCAAGGACATCCTCGCCAAGCCGGAGCGGCAGCGGGCCATCATCTCCGATGAGCTGGCCGAGATCGTCACGAAGTTCGGCGACGATCGGCGCACCCAGATCATCCCGTTCGACGGCGAGGTCTCCATGGAGGACCTCATCGCGCGCGAGGACGTTGTGGTGACAATCACACGTACCGGTTACGCCAAGCGCACCAAGACCGATCTGTACCGGTCTCAGAAGCGCGGCGGCAAGGGCGTGAGCGGCGCTACGCTGCGGCAGGACGACATCGTTTCGCACTTCTTCGTCATCTCGACGCACGACTGGATGCTGTTCTTCACGAACAAGGGCCGGGTTTATCGGGCGAAGGCGTACGAACTGCCCGAAGCGAGTCGGGTGGCCAAGGGTCAGCACGTGGCGAACCTGCTGGCCTTCCAGCCGGACGAGCACATCGCGCAGGTCATCCAGATCTCCAACTACGGGGTCGCACCGTACCTTGTGCTCGCCACTAAGAATGGGCTCGTGAAGAAGACGCGCCTGGAGGAATTTGACTCCAACCGCAGCGGTGGCATCATCGCCATCAACCTGCGGGAGGATGACGAATTGGTGGGCGCGGCCCTGGTGGCCCCGGAGGACGACCTGCTCCTGGTGTCCAAGAAGGCCCAGGCCATCCGCTTCAACGCGACCGACGACGCGCTGCGCCCGATGGGCCGCGCGACGTCCGGTGTGATCGGCATGCGGTTCGGTGACAACGACGAGCTTCTCGCGATGGAAGTGGTCCGGCCGGACATGGATGTGTTGGTCGCCACTGATGGTGGGTATGCGAAACGCACACCTATCGAGGAATATCCGGTGCAGGGTCGTGGCGGTAAGGGGGTGCTGACCGCCAAGATCACTGAGCGTCGTGGTGGACTAGTCGGCGCTCTGGTGATCAGCCCGGAGGATGAACTGTTTGCCATCACCAGCAATGGTGGTGTCATCCGGACTCCCGTGAAGCCTGTACGGCGCACGAGGGATCGGAACACAATGGGGGTCAAGCTGATGGACCTCCCAGAAGGTGTAACCATCGTGGCGCTTGCTCGCAATGCCGACGAGCCTGACGAACAGGACTAGTTGATGCCGGAGACACAGGCGAAGTCGGGGGGCCCGGGGACCTCAGCGACTCCGGACGATGCGGCGAAGAAGGACACTGCCGCATCCAACGGCCGCGAGACCGCAGGGCGTGCCGCTGTCCCCGCCGATGCCGCGTCCCCGCCGAAATTCACTCGGGCGCCGGGCATGGCTCCGCCGCCGGGTGAGCCGGCAGCCGGCAGCACCGACGGCGCTGACGCGAAACGGCCGGGAACACAGCCGTCGGTCAAGGGATCGGCCTCCGTGCCGGTCGTCACCAAGGGCAAGGGTGCCGCGCCGGGGACCACCTCCGGCCGGATTCCGGGCAGCACGACCAGCGGCAGCGCTCCCGTGACCGGTCAGGCGGGCGCTCCGGCGTCCGCGCCGCCGGCCACGCCCGCCGCGAAGCAGCGGACCGGGTCGTCCTCGACGGGCAACCAGTCCGGCGGCGCCGCGGCGGTCGGGGCGGCCCGTGTCTCCGAGGCAGTGCGGTCGGCCCGTTCCACGGTCTCGTCGGCGGCCGCGCGTGGCCCTCGTCGCGCCCGGCTGAACCTGAAGCGCATCGACCCCTGGTCGGTGATGAAGTTCGCGTTCGCGGTGTCGATCGTGCTCTTCATCGTCGTGGTCGTCGCGACCTCGGTGCTCTACCTCGCCCTCGACACGATGGGCGTGTGGAGCTCGATCAACGGCAACCTCAAGGAGCTCGTCACCGCCAGCGGTGCCGAGGGCACCGGCGACAGCACGTTCACGATCACGGCCTGGGGCGTCATCGGCACCTCGATGCTGATCGGCGCGGTCAACGTGGTCCTCTTCACCGCGCTGGCCACGTTGAGCGCATTCATCTACAACGTCTGTGCCGATCTGGTCGGCGGCATCGAGCTCACGCTCGCTGAACGGGACTGACATTCGTATCGGGTTGCGGGTACCCCCGCTTTGGAGACCCGCAACCCGATGCGGTAACGTTCTGTCCGCAGGTGAGGGGCTATAGCTCAGTCGGTTAGAGCGCAGAGCTGATAACTCTGAGGTCGCTGGTTCGATTCCAGCTAGCCCCACGAGTGACTGAGGGCCCCACTCGCGGAAGACGCGAGTCGGGGTCACTCGTCATTTCCCCCGAAGCTTCTCCGTTTCGGGGTGACATCATCCGGGCGGCTCTGGGGGTAGCAGTTCAGTGTTGAAGAAGCTCCTCATCATCGCTGGTGTTGTCGGGGTTGCTGCCCTGGTGGTCAAGAAGGTGAAGGCCTCCAGCGACGAGCGCGCCCTCTGGCACGAGGCGACCACCGCTCCCGATCTGCGATAAAGCGGATCACGGGGCCCTAGCTCAACTGGCAGAGCACCGCCTTTGCAAGGCGGGGGTTAGGGGTTCGAGTCCCCTGGGCTCCACGATCACGACAGGCGATCCGCGTCGATGCGGATCGCCTTTTTCGTGGGTCCCCACCGAGCGCAGCCGTAGCGGCATGTTAGCCAGCGGAGTCCGCCTCATCCTGGCAGGCGACATCCGTCCTGCGGCCTGCCACGCGGCCCGTCCTGCGGCCTGCCACGCGGCCCGTCCTGCGGCGCGTTTCGGCCGTCGTGCGGTCCGCGGTGCTGGCCCGTCGTGCGGCCCGTCCTGGTCCGTCGTGCGATTCGGCGGTGACCGGGAGGGACGAGGTATGGCATGAGACCGTCGACCTGGGGCGATGAGACCGGTGGCCCGGCTCGGTGACTCGCTGGTCCTCGTCAAGAGCGACGGGACGCTCGGGGTGACACCGTGGATTGTGTGGCTGCCCTCCACAGGCCGCGGTGGCGCTCGTCGCAGGCCGGCTCCCGGGCCTCCGTGACGGAGATCTCGGAGTGGATGGTCAGCACCGGATCGGTGCCTATGCGGACACCCTTCAACGGCACCCGGACGAAGAGGATCCTGTCCGAGTGCGCATGCGAACAGTGGTCAGCCCACTGTTGTGGTGATCGACGGCGCCGACGGTCTCCTATCGGAGCAGGCCTGATGATTTTCGGTCCCCGCGCCGGGAGCGGCAGGCGCTCTTGACGGCACGAACGTGATCGAGCACACCGGATCCACGCGGAGGCTCCCGGCCGCCCGATCCGGCGTCGCGCTGACCTGGGAGCCGGTGGAGCGGGCGTCTCCGCTGGTCACTGTTGCGCACGCGTAGATCCGTGGTTGCGGGTTCCCCGACTGTGTCGGATATCCACAGGGGAATGACGGCGACCTGCGGCACGCAGGTCGGGCGGCTAGCCTGCATGACGTGAGCGAGCGAAGACGGGCCGCCGCCGTTATCGTGCGGGCCGGCCGTGTGCTGATGGTGCACGAGCGCAGCCGGCGGTCCGGTGGCGGCGAGTGGTGGACACTTCCGGGCGGGGGCCTGCGCCCGGGTGAGACGGCTGAGGAGGCGTTGCGGCGTGAGGTGTTCGAGGAGACCGGCCTGATCGTCAGCGACGCGCGCTACGTGCTCGAGATGCCCTATCCGTCGGGCATGACGTCGGTCTTCACGGTGACCGTCGCGGATGGGGAGCCACGGGTCGGGCGCGACGACGGTTCCGGCCCGGAGCAGATCGGCGTCGACTGGTTGCCGGTCCCCGAGTTGCCGATCGAGACCAGTGGGGTGCCGGTGCCGCCGCTGATGGTGGTGCTGCCGACCCTGACCGGTCAGAGCGACGGCGTGGAGTCCGCCACCGCGCCCCTGAGCGGCTCGTCCAGCGCTTCGGTTGCGGGGCCGGGCACGCGCACCGGGGCGGGCCGCAACGGTGGCTCTGCGGCGAAGCCGGGCGCCAGCTCGACGCCGGGCTCGAAAGCCGCCGGTGAGGTCGGCGCGAGGGCCGCCGGCGACATCGGCGCCGGGGCCGGCGAGGACGATGCCGGACCTGCCGGGGCGGGACGCGGCGCGGCGGTGACGGCTCGGCGTCGCTCGACGACGAAGTAGATGCAGGCCGCGGCGTAACCGGCGGCCAGCGCGCCGGCGAGCGCTCGGACCGGCAGCGAGGCGTACGGCATCGCGCTGGTGACCGTCGCGATGAGTGCCCAGCAGGCCAGCAGCACGGTGTTCACCGTGTCGGTGCGGTACCAGGTGACCTGTGACCGGCGCCGGGCCTGGCGCTGGATCTCGACGACCAGGGCGTGCGACATCACCAGGGCGAGCAGGCCGAGCAGGAGTACGGCGAAGAATGAGTGATGGCCACCGGAGATGGCGACCAGTGCTGTGGAGCCGGCCAGTAGGGCCAGCCCACTGACGGTGCCGATGCGTGCTTGTCTGCGATCCTCCACAACCTCTGACGGTCGGCATGATCCGTCCGGAACTGAGGATTCCGCCGATGCCGTCACGTTCGTGATCGACGATTCGGCTGCGTCTCGGGCCTTTAGGAGCTATTGTCCGTCCATCGTCAGGCGGGTGTGGCTTGCTCAGCGGGCTGGGTAAAGATGGCGGCATGTTGGGAACCCTGCAGACCGAACCCGCCCAGTCCCGCCCGGACCTGCTCGCCCCGCCGGTGGCCAAGGCGCTGGCGGTCTGGCCCATCGAAGCGGTGATCGACGTCGACCAGGTCCTGGTCGCCCCGATCGACGCCACACTTGCCGACACGGCTGCCTTCTGCGATGCGTACGGGGTGGGCCTCGCCGAGTCCGCCAACTGCGTGATCGTGGCCGGCCGCCGCGGCGACGAGACCCGTTATGCCGCCTGCATCGTCCTCGCCACCACCCGAGCCGACGTGAACGGTGTGGTCCGCCGCCGGCTCGACGTGCGCAAGGCGAGCTTCGCGCCGATGGGGGAGGCGGTGTCGCTGACCGGCATGGAGTACGGCGGGATCACCCCGATCGGGCTGCCCGCCTCCTGGCCGATCCTGGTCGACTCACGTGTTGTGGCCGTACCGCATGTGATCATCGGATCCGGCGTCCGGAACAGCAAGATCGCCATCCCCGGGCCGGCTCTCGGTGCGCTGCCGGGCGCCGAGGTGATCGACGGGCTCGCCCGCCCTGTCGAGTAGTGATCACTGCCGATGCCGTTTCACGTGAAACATCATCGACCGGCGTTGGCGTCCTCGCGGCGAGTGATCTCCTCGAAGGCGGCCAGCAGGGTGGCCGGCTCCTGCGCGCCGGACACCACGTATTTCGCGTCGATGACGAATGCCGGAACGCTGCTGATGTCGAGGGCGCGGGCTTCCTCGATGTCGGCATGAACCGCAGCGGTGCCGGCTTCGGACTCCAGGTGAGCGAGAGCCTCGGCGGGGTCCAGACCGATCGCGCCGGCCATCGTGGCCAGAGCGGGCAGGGAGCCGATGTCGATGCCGTCGGTGAAGTGGGCCCGCTGGAGCGCGTCCAGCATGTCCGCCTGCCGCTCCCGGATCGCGGCCCAGGAGATCAACCGGTGCGCTGCGAACGTGTTGGCCGCGAGGGCCCGATCGAAGTCGAGCCGCAGTCCCTCGCTCGCACCGACCGCGGCCACCTGAGTGAACATCTGCTCCACGCGGTCCGGGCCACCGAACTTCGCGGCCATCACCTGCTTGACCGGCAGGGGCTCCGGCACCGGAGAGGGGTCCAGTTGGTACGCCCGGTAGGTGATCGTCACCTCGCCGTCGAGGGACTTCACCGCCCTTTCGAGCCGGCGCTTGCCGATGTAGCACCAGGGGCAGATGACGTCGGACCAGACCTGAATATCCACGTCACTCCGTCCGGGAAGCGGGCGCCTGCTCCGCGATCTGGCGTTTGAGTCGCGCCAGGATCGCCGTCCCGCCGCGTACCCGCAGCGGGCTGATCGTCTGCGACAACCCCATCCGGGCATAGAGGTCATCGGGTACGGCCAGGACCTCGGCCGTGGTCGCCCCCGCCAGTCCCTCCGCCAGGATGCCGGCGAAAGCGCGCGTGGTCGGCGCCTCCGGTGGGCAGTCGAAGTGGGTCACCACACGGTCGTCCGGCTGCACGATCGCCCGGAGGAAGAACGCGGTCTGGCACTCCGGCACCTGCTCCATGCCGTCGTGCCCGGCCAGATCGGCGGGCAGGGGCGGAACGGCGTCGGCGAACTCGAGAAGCATCTCCAGCACGACCTCGCGCGGCGCTCCGGCGAACTCGTCGACGATCTCGGCCAGCTTCGGCGGCATGTCAGTCACGAGATCGACCCTAACGCGCTGATCTCCGGCCCGGCCGTCTCGGTATCCCGTCGCCCGCGTGCCGATAGCCGCCTCGCTGTCTACCTTCTCCCCGTCAGGACGCGTCCCGTCCCAATCGGCTCCCGCTCAGCCGGCTCGGACCCGTCGGTCGGCTGTTCCTGCCCGCCGGCTGGGACCGGCGGACGCCTCTTTCTGCTCGCCGGCTGGAACCGGCGGACGCCTCTCTTTCTGCCCGCCGGCCGGGACCGGCGGACGGCTCTCTCCGCCCGCCGGTACCGGCGCGTCGGTCTGCTCCCCGTCCCGTTGTTGACGACGGAGAAGGCGATGTCGGAGAAAAGAGGGCTCAGGCAGCGGCCGACGACGTCGGGAGAAGGGCGACGTCACTGAGGCTGAGGATGCCGACCAGGTTGCGGTCCGCGTCGCAGACCAGCAGACGGCGTACGCCACGGTCGCGCATCGCCTGGACGGCCTCGTCCACGGTGGCGCTCTGCTCGACCATCAGCAGCTCGCGGGTGGCCACGGCGGCGAGGGTCGTGGTGGCCGGAGCGAGGTTCTCCGCGATGGCGCGGATCACGATGTCCCGGTCGGTGACGATGCCGGCCAGGGTCGCGCCCCGGGTCACGACCACATCGCCGATCCCCTGATCACGCATCGCCTGGGCCGCTTCGTCCAGCGGGGTGTCCTCCGGCAGGTAGACGACTTTCCTTGTCATCGCATCCGCGACCAGTCTGACCATGCTCCTGTCCCTCCACCGCTGTCGTCTCACGGTTACCCGAGCTCCCTCGTGATTACACCCGCCACGTCCGCAAGGGGTACTTCCGTCCGCTCCAGCGTGCGGCGGTCGCGCAGTTCCGCATACCCCTCATCGAGTCGGCGACCGACTACAACGGATCGGGGGATGCCGAGAAGCTCGGCGTCGGTGAACTTGACGCCCGCCGAGACGTTGGGGCGGTCGTCGACGAGGACACGTATCCCGGCGCGGGACAGGGCGGCGCCGAGGGTGAGGGCGGCCTCGATCTGGCCGTCCTTCCCGGCGGCGACGATGTGCACGTCGGCGGGCGCGACCGTGGCCGGCCAGACCAGGCCCCGCTCGTCGTGATGCTGCTCGGCGATCGCCGCGACCGCCCGGGACAGGCCGATGCCGTAGCACCCCATGGTGGGCCGCACCGCTTTGCCGTCCGTACCGAGCACGTCCACCTTGAACACGTCGGTGTATCGCCGGCCGAGCTGGAAGATGTGCCCGATCTCGATGCCCCGGCGCATCGTCAGGGCACCGTCGCCGCAGGCGGGGCAGGGGTCGCCGGGCCGCACCTCGGCCGCCTCGATCGTGCCGTCCGGGGTGAAGTCGCGGCCGGCCACCACGTCCGTGGCGTGCCTGCCGGACTCGTTGGCGCCGGTCAGCCAGGCGGTGCCGGGCACGACCCGCGGGTCGGCCAGATATCGGATCTTGAGGTTCTGTGGCCCGATGTATCCCTTGACCAGGTCCGGGCGGGAGTCGAAGTCGTCGAACATGGTGACGGTGGCCGGTGACAGCACCGCCTCCACCCGTTTGAGATCGACCTCGCGATCGCCGGGCAGGCCGATCGCCAGCACCTCCGGCTCACGGCCGGGGTGGTGCACGGTGACCACCACGTTCTTCAAGGTGTCCGAGGCTGCCCAGTCGGTCCGGCCGCCGAGGGCACGCTCGTTGGCCAGCGCGACGAGCGACGCGATGCTGGGCGTCCCGGGGGTGTCGTGGACCGCCAGGGCCGGCGCGGTCACCGCGCGTGCCGGCGGGGCGGGTGTGGTCACGGCCTCCGTGTTGGCGGCGTAGTCACAGACGGTGCAGCCGACGAAGGTGTCCTCACCGACCTCGGCGGTGGCCAGGAACTCCTCGGAGGCGGACCCGCCCATCGCGCCGGACACGGCCGAGACGATGGCGTGCTCCAGCCCGAGCCGCGTGAAGATGCGCTGATAGGTGGCGCGCATCCGTGCGTACGTCTCGATCAGCCCGGCCTCGGAGAGGTCGTAGGAGTAGGCGTCCTTCATCAGGAACTCGCGGCCGCGGAGCAGGCCGCCGCGAGTCCGCGCCTCGTCGCGGAATTTCGTCTGGATCTGGAAGAGCAGCAGTGGGAAATCCCGATAGGACCCGGTCATGTCCTGCACGAGAAGGGTGAACATCTCCTCGTGCGTGGGCGCGAGCAGATGGTCGACGCCGCGCCGGTCCTTGACGGTGAAGAGCAGATCGCCGTACTCCGTCCAGCGGCCGGTGACGTCGTAGGGCTCGCGGGGCAGCAGGGCCGGGAAGGAGACCTCCTGACCGCCGGCCGCCACCATCTCCTCCTGGACGATCGCGGTGACCCGGTCCAGGACCAGCTTGCCGAGCGGGAGCAGGGTGTAGCCGCCCGGGGCGGCGCGGCGGATGAACCCGGCGCGCACGAGGAGGCGGTGACTCGGCACCTCCGCGTCCGCCGGCTCCTCACGCAAGGTCTTGAGCAGCAAGGTGGACATCCGAAGCAGCATGGGCACGAGCGTAGGCACCGGGTACGACGATTTCATCCGGTTAACCGTCGCGGCGGAATGGCGCTAGCGTGACAGGCATGTCCGTTCCGAACGATCCGGCGCCGGCACTTCAGGCGTACGCACATCCCGACAAACTGGTGACCACCGAGTGGCTCGCCGCCAACCTGGAAACGCCCGGCCTGGTCGTCGTCGAGTCGGACGAGGACGTGCTGCTCTATGACACCGGGCACATCCCGGGTGCCGTCAAGGTCGACTGGCACCTGGAGCTGAACGATCAGATCAGCCGGGATTACCTCGACCCGGCGGCGTTCGCGGCGTTGTGCGCGGCCAAGGGCATCGGCCGCGACGACACGATCGTCTTCTACGGTGACAACTTCAACTGGTGGGCGGCGTACGCCCTCTGGGTCTTCAGTCTCTTCGGTCATCGCGACGTGCGGCTGCTCGACGGCGGCCGGCAGAAGTGGGCGGCCGAAGACCGGACCCTGACCAGGGAGAAGACCGTCCGCCCCGCCGCGGACTATCCCGTTCCGGTTCGCAACGACGCGGAGATCCGAGCCTTCCGCGACCAGGTGATGGGCCACATCTCCAGCGGTCGGCCGCTGGTGGACGTCCGGTCACCGCAGGAGTACACCGGCGAGCTGACCCACATGGCGGCCTATCCGCAGGAGGGCGCGCTGCGCGGCGGGCACATCCCGGGCGCGGTGAGCAAGCCGTGGAAGTCGGCGGCCGAGGAGGACGGCTCCTTCAAACCGCACGACGAGCTCATCAAGATCTACCGAGACGAGCTCGGGCTGGAGTCGGCGGACGACATCATCGCCTACTGCCGGATCGGGGAGCGGTCCAGCCACACCTGGTTCGTCCTGCGGTACCTGCTCGGTTATCCACAGGTCCGTAACTACGACGGCTCCTGGACGGAATGGGGCAATCTGGTCCGGGCGCCGATCGCCAGAGGCTCGGAACCGGGCGGTCTGCACTGATTTTTGATCCACCGAACGGCGTCGCCCCCGGGCGGCGCCGTTTTTTCGGGTGAACCGAAATCGATGTGGTCGGCGATAGTCCAGATGTGCGACGGAGAAGACCGCAACCGGTGCCCCCGGTCAGTGAGCAGAGCAGCGACGCTGACCTGCTGCGCGCCATCGCCGCCGGGCAGACCGCGGCGCTGCGCCTGCTGCACCACCGCCATGCCGGCTGGCTCCGGGCCCGCCTGCGCCGGCGCTGTGCCGACCCCGACGTGGTCGACGCCGCGATCCAGGACACGTTCGTCGCGGTCTGGAAAGACGCCCACCGGTTCGCCGAGACGACCGCCGACCCGGCCGCCTGGCTGTGGACCATCGCCGTGCGCCGCCTCGTGTCGGCCCTCCGCGGCCCGGCCCACCGCTGGCTGAGCGGCCCGGCCGCCGACGTTCCCGACGACGCCCGCACCGTGCCGTCCGCCGAGGAGCTGGTGCTGCTCGGGGTGGAGCACGGCGCCCTCGGCCCGGCCCTGGACCGGCTCTCGCCCGAGCTGCGCCGCCTGATCGAGGCGACCGCCCTCGACGGCCTCACCGTGCGCGAGGCGGCCCAACTGCTCGGCATCCCGGAGGGCACCGCGAAAACCCGGCTGATGCGCGCCCGGACCCGGCTGAGACAGCTCCTGGCATGAGCGAGATGGAGCGGGATGCGGGTGTGGACGGGACGAGGCGTGAGCGAGTGGATCGGAGGAGGCCCGAGATGAACGACTGGCACATCGACGCCGGACTGCTCGGGGAGTACGAACGCGGCGAACTCGATCCCAGCCGGGCGATGGCGGTCGAGGCCCACATGCAGGCCTGTCCCCCCTGCCGGTCGTCGATCCGGGTCGACTTCACCTGGCTGACCGGGAACTGGTCGGTCGTCTACGACCACGTCCACGCCCCGAAAGCCGGTCCAGGCCACCGGCTGCTGAGGCGCCTGGGCCTGCCGGAGCACCGGATCCGGCTGCTCACCGCCACTCCCGCCCTGCGCTGGTCGTGGCTGGCCGCCACGGTCACGGTCCTCGGTCTGGCCGTGGCCGCGGCCTGGCTGCTGCGGAGCGGAGCCGGTGGCGCCGTGCTGGCGACGAGCTTCCTGATCCTCGCCCCGGTCCTGCCGGTCGTGGCCGTCTCCGGGGCATACGGCCCACCGGCCGACCCGATGCACGAGATCACCGGCACCACACCGTCCGCAGGCCCGGCCCTGGTGCTGTGGCGGGCGATCTCCGTGATCGGTGTCGCCATGACGATGGCCGCGACGGCCGGGGTCCTGCTGCCCGGCCCGGGCTGGTTCGCCGTCGCCTGGCTGCTGCCCGCGTTGCTGCTCTGCACGGGCACGCTGGCCCTGGCGACGGCTCTGGCGCTGCCCGTCGCCGCCGCGACACTCGGTGGCCTCTGGCTCGCCGGGGTGCTGGCGGCCAGCCGGCTGGTGCATGGCGAGCCGTTCCTGTCGGTGGTCTTCGGCCCGACCGCTCAACTGGGCTATCTCGCCGCGGCGGTGGCCGCCGCGGCCGTTCTGATCCTGCGGCGGCGCCGCTTCGACCTGGGAGCGAGCCGATGACCACGGTGACCGTCAGCGGTCTGGCCAAACACTATGGCTCGACGACCGCCCTCGCCGCCGTCGACCTGGCGATAGGTGTCGGTGTGACGGGTCTGCTGGGCCCGAACGGCGCGGGCAAGAGCACCCTGCTGCGCTGCCTCGCCACCGCCCTCGCGGCGGACAGCGGCTCGGTGCGGATGTTCGGGCTGGATCCGGCGGTGCCCGCCGACCGGACCGAGATCCGGCGCCGGATCGGTTACCTGCCGCAGAACCCCGGCCTCTATCCCAACTTCACCGCCTACGACCTGCTCGACTACGTCGCCGTGCTGAAGGAGATCACCGACACCCGGCAGCGGCGTGCCGAGGTCCGGCGGGTGCTCGCCGAGGTCGAGCTGACCGACCGGGCCCAGACCAGGGTGCGCAGGCTCTCCGGCGGCATGCGCCAGCGGCTCGGCCTGGCCCAGGCGCTGCTCGGTGATCCGGACCTGGTGATCCTGGACGAGCCGACCGTCGGTCTCGACCCCGAGCAGCGGATGCTGTTCCGGGCCCTGATCTCCCGGCTCGGCGAGCAGCGGACCGTGCTGCTCTCCACCCATCAGACCGAGGACGTCGGGGCCCTCTGCGAGCGGGTCGTCGTGATGAACGGCGGCCGGGTCGTCTTCGAGGGCCGTCCACGTGACCTGGCCGGAGTCGCCGAGGGGCGGGTGTGGCTCTCCGCGGCCCCACCCGAGGGCAGTGCGGCGTACTGGCGGAACGCCGACGGGCTCTACCGGACGATCGGAGACGCGCCGGCCGGAGCCGAGGCGGCCCGGCCGGGCATCGAGGACGGCTATCTGATGCTGCTCGGCCGGACCGCGGTCGAGGTGGCCCGATGACGATCACCGTGGAACGACCCGGACGCCCGGCGCCGGAGGCCCGGGCCGCGACGATCGCGCTGGCCCGGGCCGAGGCCCGGCGGATGTGGCGCAGCCCGTTCCTGTGGATCGGCGTGCTGCTGTCCATCGCCCTGGGCGCCGTCTGGTCGTGGAACCGGATGCCGAGCTGGGAGACCTTCCACGAGAACGTCGGGATGGCGTCCCTGGTGCTGGCGGCCTTCCTGCTGGTCGCCGCGCACCTGGCGGCCGGCCGGGACCACCGGTCCGGCGCCGAGGAGAGCACCCGCACCATGCCCGCCGGTCCGGGCCGCCGGAGTCTCGCCCTGCTTGCGACCGTGCTGGTCGCGGCAGCCGCCGGAGCGGTCGTCCACCTCGCGGTCCTGCTCCTGCTGTTGCCCACCTGGCCGGTCGGCCGGTTCGAGCCGTGGGTCACGCTGACCTCGGCCGTCGTCCCGGCGATCGGGGCCGCCACCGGTGTGGCCGTGGGCCGGGTGCTGCCGAAGGGCGCCGCCGGCCCGTTGACCGTGGCCGCGTTCACCGTGCTCCTGTTCCTCCTGCTGGTCATGCCGTCGGACCCGGCCGCGCCGGCCGTCCACCTGCTACCGATCATCTTCGTGACCTGGGATTTCGGTGTTCCACAGCCGTTCGGCTGGCACCTGCTCTATCTGCTCGGCCTGCTGGTGGCGGCCGTCGCGGCGGCGTGCCGGCAGGCCGCGCCGAAAGCGACGGCGGTGATCGCGGTGGCGGCGCTGGTGTGCGCCGGCCTCGCGGTCCGGCAGGAAACGGCCGAGACCCCGGACGCCATCGACGTCGAGAGCGCCCGGAGACACACCGCCCCCGCAATGCTGGACTGCCGGTCCCACGAGGGTGTGCGGTACTGCGCCCTTCCCGGTTACGCGCCGTGGATCGGGTACTGGCGAGAGGCGGTCGAGCCGATGGCGAAACTACTGCCGGCGAGCGCGTTGAAACCGTCGGTCCGGCAGATCTCCACCATCGACGACCTGACCCCGATGACGCCCGGCCATCCCGAGGTCGTCACCGAGGACCACTGGGGTCGGTTCGGCTCCTGGGCGGAGCGCTCCCGGAAGACGCTCGCCGGTCATTACGCGGCCACGGCGGTAGGCATCCTCCGGCGCGAGGATCCGGACAACTGGCGCACCTGCGACGGACGCGGCCAGCACCGTACGGTGGTCGCGCTCTGGTTGCTCGGCACCGCGGCGCCGGGCCGGGGGTGGACCCTGTCCCGGACCACGTACGGGCCGGCGGAGATCCGGGCCGCCGAGAGCCTGCTGGCCCGACCGCCCGCCGAGGTCTCGGCCCACCTGGTCGCCCACTGGACCGAGGTGCTCGACCCGCGGGCGACCGCGCTGGCCGGCCTGGGCGTGACGATCACACCACCCGCCATCCCCACCGCGGAGCCGGCCCCGGTTCCGGACGGGGAGATGGTCCCGGCCGACCGTGGTGTGTGCCGATGACCGGGCCACTGCTGCGGCACCTGATCCGATCGGTGCCGTGGTGGCCGTTCGCCGCCGCGATGGCCCTGGCCCTCCTGGTGCAATACCCGGTGTGGTCCTCGCCCGAGCCGCAGTCCGGGACCGCGCTGTTCGGGTTGCGGCTCGCCGCCGCGGTTCTGGGGGCTGCCGCCGGTTTCGCCCTGCCCGACCTGATGGCCTCGACCGTCGTCACGCCGATCGCGCGATGGCGAGTGCAGTGGCTTCGGCTGGCCGTCCTGCTGGTGCCGTCCGCTCTGGCCTGGGTGGTGCTCCACGCCGTTGTCCGGTCCGCGGGCGGGCCGGCGTTCACCTGGCCGGTGGATTTCGTGATCCTGCAGGCCGCGGTGTGCGGTCTGCTGCCGGTGGCGGCCGCGGCGCTCGGCGCACGGTACCGGGACGACCCGTCCGGCGCGCTTCTCGGGCCTGCCGCCCAGGGGGCCGCCGTGGTGGTGAGCCTGTTCTTCACCGACAGCAGTTCGCCGTGGCCGGCTCCGGTGTCCACCGGCTGGACGCCGGCCCAGCAGAGTTGGCCGGTCGTTCTCGTGCTGGTGCTGGCCGTCCTTGTGGTCGCCAACCGGGAGCGGGCCGCGCCGAGGTGATATCGATCTGATTTTGTCGGGGGTAAGCGGTACCGTGCCGCCCGTGAGCAACACGTTCCAGGTCGACCTGCGGGGCATCGTCGACCTGCTCAGCCACCACCTCTACGCGAGCCCCCGCGTCTACGCCCGCGAGCTGCTGCAGAACGCCGTCGATGCGATCACGGCGCTCGGCCCCGGCCACGAGGGCGTGGTGACGATCGTGTCGTCCGGCGCCACCGGTGACGGCTCGCTGCGCATCGACGACAACGGCATCGGCCTCACCGAGGCGCAGGTGCACGAGCTGCTGGCCACCATCGGCCGCAGTTCCAAACGGGACGAGTTGGGGTTCGCCCGGCACGAGTTCCTCGGGCAGTTCGGCATCGGTCTGCTCTCCTGCTTCCTGGTCGCCGACGAGATCCGGGTTCACACCCGCCGGGCCGATGCCGCCCCGGTGCTCTGGATCGGCTATTCCGACGGGCGTTATGACGTCCGTCCCGGTGCCGACCGTGAGCCGGGCACCACGGTCACCCTGCTGCCGCGCCGTGGCGCCGAGCAGTTCCTGACGTCGGAGTCGGTGACCGAGTTGGCCACCGACTACGGTTCGCTGCTGCCGGTCCGGGTCGAGGTCGACGGGCGCAAGGTCACCGTCGGCACGTTGCCGTGGGAGCTGCCGCACGAGTCCCGCCTGGCTTATGCCGAGCGCACCCTCGGCTTCCGCCCGTTCGACGTGATCGAGCTCGACGTGCCGGGCGCCGGGCTCACCGGCGCCGCGTTCGTGCTGCCCACCCCGGTCAACCCGGCGACCCGCGGCGGCCACCGGGTCTATCTGAAGCGGATGCTGCTCTCCGAGAGCATCGAGGGCCTGCTGCCGGAGTGGGCCTTCTTCGCCCGCTGTGTGGTCGACAGCACCGAGCTGCGGCCCACCGCGAGCCGGGAGGCGCTCTACGACGACGGCATGCTCGCCGAGACCCGGGAGGCCATCGCCGACCAGCTCCGCGGCTGGCTGGTGCGGCTGTCGGCGACCGACCCGCGCCGCCTCGCCGCCTTCCTGCGCATCCACCACCTCGGGGTGAAAGCGCTGGCCCTGCACGACGACGAGATGCTGCGCCTGGTCGAGCAGTGGTACCCGATGCAGACCAACATGGGCGAGGTCACCCTCGCCGAGTTCCGGTCCCGGCACGGAGTGCTGCGGTACGCCGCGACCGACGACGAGTTCCGCCAGCTCGCCGCCGTCGCCGCCGCGCAGGATGTGGGCCTGATCAACGGGGGCTACGTCTACGACGCTGAGCTGATCCAGCGCTTGGCCGTGCTGGATCCCGAGGTGCGGGCGGAGAAACTCGATCCCACCGACCTGACCACCCGGTTCACCGCGCTGGACACCGAGACCGAGCTGCTGTTGCGCCCGTTCCTGGCGGCTGCCCAGCGCCGGCTGGACAAGCTCGGCTGTGAGGTCGTGGTGCGCGCCTTCGATCCGGTGACGTTGCCCGCGCTCTATCTGGTCAGCCGGGAGGCGGCGTTCCATGACGAGTTCACCGCGAGCCGGGATCAGGCCGACGACCTGTGGGGCGGGGTGCTCGACGCGCTGGCCCGGACCGTGCCCGCCGACCGCCCGCAGTTGGTGCTGAACCATCGCAATCCGCTGATCCGGCGGGTCGCCGCTCTCGGCGACGCCGAGCTGGCCGGTCTGGCCGTCGAGTCGCTTTACGGGCAGGCGCTGCTGCTCGGCCACCACCCGATCCGCCCGGCCGACGCGGCGCTGCTGACCACGTCGTTCCTGGGCCTGCTGGATCGTGCCGTCCCCGGTGAGGAGTCCTGATGAAGACCGCGCAGGAGTTGTGGGAGCGGCTCGGCGAGGCCGAGCACCTGCCGTACGGTGCTGCCCAGATCGCCCTGGTCGAGCAGGTGCTCCGGCACGTCGATACCACCGACGACGCCGAGTTGAAGTTCTACGCGCGGCTCTTCGCGACGACCGCGTACATCTACGGCGGTGAGCCGGTGAAGGCGTTCCCGACCTTCTCCTGGTGTGTCGCCGACTTCGACCGTAACCCCGGGCCGTACCACGGCAGGTTCACGCACAACCTGTTGTGGCTGTTCAAGAGCATGGTCAACTCGATGACCTCGTTCCCCGAGGTGCCTTTGGCGCGCACCTACGCGGTGCTCGACGACATGGAGCGGCGGTACCGGGAATCCGGTCACGGTCTTCAGCCGGTCTACAAGCACCGCTACCTGGTCGCCAAGCATGTCGGCAACCGGGAGGAGGCGGAGGACTGGTTCAAGAAGTGGCAGGCCGCGCCGCGGAACGCGCTGTCCGACTGTGCGGGCTGTGACCCGACCAGTCTGGTCCGGCACCTTGCCGCCGCCGAGCGCTTCGACGAGGCCGCCGAGGTGGCGGCGCCGGTCCTCACCGGTGACCTGTCCTGTTCCGAGCAGCCGCAGAACATCCTCAGCGAGCTGATGGTGATCTACCTGAAGACCGGCCGGCCGGCTGAGGCAGCCGACGCACACCGCCGCTCGTACCTGCTGGAACGCAACAATCTCGCGGACCTGTGGGAGATCGGCGGGCACATCCGGTTCTGTGCGCGGACTGGCAACGAGCACCGCGGCCTGGAGATCCTGCAGCGGCACATCGACTGGCTGGACCGGGCGCCCTCACCCGGCGCCGCGATGAACTTCGCCGCCAACGCGGTGGTGCTGCTGCGCCGGCTCACCGCGCTCGGCCACGGGGACACGGTCGTCCGGCGGTCCGATCACCCGGACCGGACCGCTGCCGAGCTCGCCACCGAACTGGCGACGTTCGCGTCCGAGTTGGCGGCCCGGTTCGACGCCCGCAACGGCACGACGTACCAGAGCACCACCGTCGTCGAGATGATGGACGCGCAGCCGTACGGGGTGGACGTCCCGCTCTCCGCGACGGCCCGGCGGGTGCCGGTGCCGCAGGTGGCGCCGCCGGTCCCGGTCCCGGCACCGGAGCCGGTCGCGCCGATCGACGACAACGCCACCCCCGTCGACCTGATCGACCTGGCCGAGCGCTATCAGCGCGAGGACCGTGAGGACGCCGCCCGATCGGTCCTGGAGACCTTCGACGAGCGGTTCCCGGTTCCGGCCGAGCCGGCCCTTGCCGCCCGGCTGTGGTCGTTGCGCGGGTTCCTGCTGCCGGAGGCGGCCGGTGGGGAGACCCGGGCCGTCTGGGAGCGGGCCGCCGATCTGTTCACCCAGGCGGGGGATGCCGGCGAGGCGAGCATGATGCGGGCCCGGATCGCGGTGCTGCAGGCGCGCGACGAGGAGCCGACCGCCGAGCTGCTGGCCGTGGTCGAGGCGAACACGGCGTTCCATGACGCCCACGGTGACCCGGAGAGCCGGGCGAGCGCGTGGATCCGTCTCGCCCAGATGTACCGGCTGCTCGGCCGCCTGGACGAGGCGAACGAGGCCGGTGACCGGGCGGACCGGTTCGCTGAGGAGACCGGCGACGAGCGCCGGCAGGCCTATCACGCGATGGTCCGGGCGCAGAACCGGGCGATGGATCACCGGCATGAGGAGGCGTACGAGGCGGCGTCCGCGGCCTGGGCCTTCTACCGCGAGCACGGTCCGGCCATGGCGAGTGCGGAGGCCGCCGTGGTGGTCGGCCAGCTCACCGGGGATCCGGTCGAGGCGGTGACGGCCCTCAGCGAGACGTTGGCGGCGGGCCTGCCGGGTGCGGCGCTGGCCGCCCGGGCCAACCGGGGGCGCGCGTTGCTGCGCCTGGAGGAGCCGGAGCGGGCGATCGACGATTTCGTCGAGGCGATCGCGCTGCTGGCCGAGGAGGAGGCCGCGCACGAGGAGGGCGCCGCGCAGGCCGGGATCTTCACCCGCCGGGATCTGGCGCAGGCCTATCACGCGGCGGGCCGTCCGGCGGAGGCGGCCGAGGTGGGCGAGGAGGCGTTGCTCGGTTTCGAGCGGCTGGGTTTCGAGGAACCGGCTGTCGACACCCGGTTCCTGCTCGCCGCCGTCTACCGGGATCTCGGTGACACGGCCCGCGCCTTGGCGATCTACCGGGAGCTGATCGAGCAGTTGGAGGACAATCCGGCCGGTCGTGGGCAGGTCGGGGAGCAGGCCGGGCAGCTTCTCTACGACCTGGATCGTGACGGTGAGGCGGCGTTGACCTTCCGGGCCGCCGGTGAGGCGTTGCGCCAGGCCGGTGACCTGGCCGGCGAGTTGCGGCTGCTGCGCCGCCGGCTGATGGCACTGAACTACGCCGACGAGGTGACCGAGGCGGAGGAGGTGATCCAGCTGGCCGGGCAGCGTTACGAGGAGCTGCCGGACGAGGTGGCGACCGTGCCGGGTGTCCGGTGGGGCCGGTCGATCTTCGCCTTCGAGGTGGGGAACCTGCTGATGCGCCGTGGCCGCTATGCGGAGGCCCTTCCGCACCTGTACGGTGCGCCGGAACGTCTGCGCGAGATCGGCGCCGACGACGACGCCGACATGGTCGAGGGCATGCTCGCCGAGGCGCTGCTGCGTTCCGGATCACCCGCGGAGGCGGAGCGGCTCCTGAGCGGGTTGCTCAAGCGGATGGGGCCGGACGCGCCCACCCGCGAACTGGCTGAGCAACTGCACACCGAGGCGGTAAATGGGCTGAACGACCGTTAAGCCAAATCCCGGCGCCGGGTTACAGTTGCGGGGTGACGACGGTAGATCAGCGGCACCGGACGACCCCTCCGGCGCCGAGGCGGCGGTCACGCCGCGACGAGATTCTGGAAATCGCGGTGGGACTGTTCGCGTCCCGCGGCTACCACGGCGTGTCGATGGACGACATCGGTTCGGCCGCCGGCGTCACCGGCCCAGCGCTGTACCACCACTTTGCCGGCAAAGAGGCGATGCTCGTCGCCGCGCTGATCCCGGTCAGTGAAAGTCTGCTCGAAGGCGGTAAGGAACGCGTCGCCCGGCATCCGGGCGACGCGGAGGCCGCGCTCGCCGACCTGATCGATTTCCATGTGGATTTCGCGCTCGCCAACCCCGCGGTGATCGCCCTGCACCTGCACGAGCTGGACCGTCTGCCGGAGGACCCGCGCCGACAGATCCGGAAACTCCAGCGGCTCTACGTGGAGGAGTGGGTGGCGGTGTTGTCCCAGCTCCGCCCCCAGATGCCGGCCCCGGAGGCGCGGGTGCTCGCACACGCCGCGTTCGGCCTGATGAACTCGACGCCGTTCCTGGGCGGCGAGGTGGACCGGGTGCGCCGCGCCGCCCTGCTGCGCGACGCGACGATTCATGCACTGACCGGCCACTGAACAAAGCCCGGACCCGGGCAGGGCAGGGCTGGACCCGGGCAGGGCAGGGCTGGACCCGGGCAGGGCCGGACCCGGGCAGGGCAGGGCCGGATCTGAGCAGGGCCGGGGTGGAGTAAGGCTGGATCTGGGAAAGACCGAGCCCGGGCAGGACCGGGCCGAAGGAAAGCGGGGCCTGGACGAAGGCCCCACTGACAACTGAAGCACTCAGCCGAGGTCCTGGGCGATCCCCGGAGCCGACGCGCACCCGAGACCACGGACAGTTCGCCCACAAGGCGAGGACCCGACGGAAAGAGGGCCATGATCGAGTCACTTCTCATCGCCAATCGCGGGGAGATCGCCCGCCGGATCATCCGGACCGCCAAGCGGCTCGGCATCCGGACGATCGCGGTCCACTCCGATGTGGATGCCGACATGCCGTTCGTCCTGGAGGCGGACGAGGCGGTCTGTGTCGGCCCGGCCAATCCGGCGGAGAGTTACCGCAACGCCGAGGCGATCCTGGCCGCCGCCAAGTCGACCGGTGCCCAGGCCATCCACCCCGGGTATGGCTTCTTGAGCGAGAACGCGCAGTTCGCCCGTACCGTCGAAGCAAATGGCCTGGTGTGGGTCGGTCCCGCCGCCGATGCGATAGCCGCGATGGGGGACAAGATCAATGCCCGGAACCTGATGGCCGCCGCCGGCGTGCCGGTGGCGCCCGGATCGCAGGATCCCGCCGACAGTGCCGAGGCCGCGCTGGAAGCGGCCGAGGCGATCGGCTTCCCCGTGATGGTCAAGGCCGCTGCCGGAGGCGGCGGGATGGGCATGGCCGTCGCCGCCGACGCCACGCAGTTGGCGACGGAGTTCGAGAAGGTGCGCAGTTTCGCCGAGCGGATGTTCGGTGACGGCGCCGTGCTGATCGAGCGCTACTTCCCACGGGTACGGCATGTCGAGGTGCAGATCCTCGGGCTGGCTGACGGCCGGGTGATCGCCCTCTCCGAGCGGGAGTGTTCGGTGCAGCGCCGTAACCAGAAACTGGTCGAGGAGGCGCCCTCTCCCGCGGTGAGCCCGGAGTTGCGCGAGCGCCTCCTGGCCGCCGCCGTCAAAGCGGGCGAAGCGGTCAACTATCGCAATGCGGGCACAGTGGAGTGTCTGCTCGACCCCGCTACCGGTGAGTTCTTCTTCCTGGAGATGAACACGCGCCTGCAGGTCGAGCACCCGATCACCGAGCTCATCCACGGCATCGACCTGGTGGAGGCGCAGCTCCGGATTGCGTCGGGACTTCCGCTGGAGAATGAACAAACAGGACAGACCGGCCATGCAATCGAGCTGCGGATCAACGCCGAGGATCCGAAACGCTTCTTCCCCGGACCCGGCCGGATCACCACCTGGGTCGAGCCGGGAGGTGACGGCGTCCGGGTCGACTCCGGTTACGTCGCCGGCAACACGGTCAGCCAGAACTACGACTCCCTGATGGCGAAGCTGATCGTCTTCGGTGCCGACCGGGACGACGCGATCGCGAAGGTCCGTGCCGCCGTCGCCGGTTTCCAGATCGCCGGGCCGAAGAACAACCTGCCGTTCTTCGCCGAGCTGCTGGAGAACCCGGAGTTCCTGTCCGGTGACTACGACACCGGCATCGTCGGGAGGATGCGGTGATCTCCATTCGCGAGGTCGCGCCTCGCGACGGCCTGCAGAACGAGGAGCCCATCCCGGCCGAGGCCAAGGTCCAGTTGCTCGACGCGCTGAGCCGGACCGGGGTGCGCCGGATCGAGGCGGTCTCCTTCGTGCACCCGAAGGCGATCCCGCAGATGGCCGACGCCGACGAGGTGTGGGCCGCGGCCTGGCACAACCCTGAGGTGCGCTATTCCGCACTGATCCCGAACACCCGTGGCGCCCAGCGTGCGCTCGCCGCCGGTTTCCGGGAGATAGAGGTGGTGGTGTCGGCGAGCGACACCCACAACCGGCGCAATCTCAACCGGTCCACCGAGGAGTCGCTGGACGACATCGGGCAGCTCATCCCGCTGGTGCACGAGGCCGGCGCGACGCTCGAGGTGATCGTCGCGACCAGTTTCGGGTGCCCGTTCGAGGGCGACATCGATCCGGACCGGGTGGCGGGCATCGTGGCGCGGGTCCGCGCCGACGGCGCGGACCGCATCGCTTTCGGCGACACGACGGGCATGGCGACTCCGCGGCGGGTCCGCGACCTTCTCTCCGTGGTACGCCCGGACCTGCTCCATTTCCACAACACCAGGGGTACGGGTCTCGCCAACATCCTGACCGCTCTGGACCTGGGCGTCACCGAGTTCGACGCGAGCGCCGGCGGCCTGGGTGGATGTCCGTACGCGCCGGGCGCCTCCGGGAACGTGGCCACCGAGGAGGTGGTGCACATGTTGCACGACATGGGCATCGACACCGGAATCGACCTTGATCGCCTGATTGTCGCCGCTGAACTGGCCGAGCGTCTGGTGGGCCGGCAACTGCCGTCCGGCGTGCTTCGAGCGGGGCCACGTACGCGCTTGGTGTGACTTTCACTGCTCTTTCCAGCGGTCGATTTTCCGATTTGTCCGCGTGACTTTCCGCTCGCTCCCGTCGTTACCAATACCGAGCAGCCAATAGCACCTGTTACCGACTAACAGGACTAATCGGCCGCCGACCGACGATGAGGAGTGGATCATGATGGGCTGGGGGGTCGAGCGCCACGAGCGCACGGCGAGCCGCTCCGTGATCACTCACGGCGGCTCCCCGCTCATGCCGTCCCACAGCCAGGGGGCGGAGCGGCGGACGGAGCGCCGCGCACGGCGTACCGGATCCCGGTGGGCCCTGCGTGCACTCGTCATCGGTGGGCTGGCCGGGGCGGCCTGGCTGCTCACCGGTTCCGCCGCGCAGGCCGCCGGGTCCGACGATCTGGTCGGGGCCGTGCTGGACGATGTCGCGACGGTGACCGGGTACGAACCCGCGGTCGGCGAGATCCTGGAAGCGGTTGCCCAGCCGCCGGAGACGCCCGCACCGGAGAACCATCGGCCCGAGTGGCCGGTGGACACGCCTGAGCAGGATGTTCACGACGACGTCGCGCGGCACGCGGCGACCGGTTCCCCGCGCGCCAGCGGTGGGACGACGGACGATCGAGCGCTGCCAGCGACGGCGGAGCCCGTGAGTGAACTGCCGAAGGCGCCCGCCGCTGTCCGGATGCCCGCCCAGCCGGCGGAGCGGACGGCGGCGAACCACAGCACCCGGGCCGCCCGGGCCGGCGGCGTGACGCCGTCCCGTCCGGCGAAGGCCTATGTCCACCGGCTTATCCCGGCCGCCCGGCCGGCGCCGGAGACGACCCGCACCGACGTGCCTGCCTACCGCGGGGTCACGCCGGTACGGATGACCCTCGGAGCGACATCCCAGGAGACCGGCTCGGTGGCCGTGCTCCCGGCCCGGGTCGCGAACGGCGCGGTGGAGGAACGCCCGCTCCCGTTCGCGGCCGAAGCCTTCCGGCACGACGCCGAGGCACCGACCGTCTCGCCTGACCAGTAACGGCGCGCAACCGCATTCCACCGGCGCATTCCTCAACCGTTTGCGCACAAACGGCGAATCCGCAGTCCGAAGCGGACGCGCGCTGACCTGCTGAGTCGAAAACCGGAGAAATCACACCAGGGCACCGCTGTGCCCGAAATCAGCTCCGGAAAAAGCACCTCAATTGAATACGCGTTTCATTGCTGATCATTTTTCGAAAGGCATCCCTTTTCTCATGAAGAAGACGTGGGTTCGTAAGACTCTGAGTGCCGGTGTCCTCGCCGCCGGTGCGCTGCTGCTCGCCCCGGCCGCCGTCGCGCAGGCCGACATCGGTCAGGCCAATGCCGCCAACGCCGGTTTCCTGAACGGCACGCAGATCGCGATGCCGGTGACCGTTCCGGTGAACCTGGTCGGCAACTCGGCCGCCGTCGCCGGTGTGTCGCGCAGCATCGGCGCCGGCGCCAACCAGGTCGAGAACGGCCGTAAGGGTGGCATCGGCCAGGTCAGCGCCGGTAACCGCGGCTTCGCGAACGGCACCCAGGTGGCCGTGCCGGTGACCGTTCCGGTCAACGTGGCCGGCAACGCGGCGGCGGTGGCCGGTGCGGCCGACGCGAAGGGCGTCTCGGCGAACCGGCTGGAGAGCACCAAGACCGCCGAGCACGGCTGGTACACCGTCGGTGGTGGCAGCGACATCGGCCAGGCCAATGTCGGCAACGTCGGCTGGCTCAACGGCACCCAGGTGGCCATGCCGGTCACCATCCCGGCCAACGCCTGCGGCAACTCGCTCGCCCTGATCGGCGGCTCCAGCGCGTACGGCGCCTGCGCCAACCAGATCGGCGGCGGTTTCGGCGGGCAGGTCGTTCAGCCGTACGAGAGCACCACCAAGAAGGCCAAGCGCACCGAGAACGGCAGCGGGCTGTTCCCGGGTTCGGGTTCCAGCCTCATCGGGATCGGGCAGGCCAACTACCGGAACCGCGGCTTCGCGAACGGCTCCCAGGTCGCCGCCCCGATCACTGTGCCGATCAACGCCTGTGGCAACTCGCTCGGCGTCCTCGGTTACGCCAGCGCGTTCGGTTCCTGCGCGAACCACATCGGCGGCGGGGTCGCGTACCGTCAGCCGGTCCAGTTCGTGAAGCCGCTCGTCCCGGTCTACCCGGTTCCGGGTTACGTCGTCGGCGAGGACGACTGCGGCGACTGGGGCAACGACGTCCAGGACTACAGCGGCGACGACTGCAAGGACGACGACGGCGACGTCCGCGGCGACCAGGGTGGCTACGGCGACCAGGACGACCAGGGCAACGACGACGCCGGGTACGACAAGGGCGGCCGGGACGACGTGGACGAGCTCCCCGCCGACGACACGGACGTCAAGGGCGACGGCTACGGCACCGCGCCGGCTCCGGCCGCCGTGGACCACCAGGACACCCCCAAGGCCCCGGGCTACGTCAAGGGCGACAAGGGCGACAAGGGTGACAAGTACGGCAACAAGGCCGGCGGCCGCAGCGCTGAGGAGTCCGCGGTGTCGGGCCTGACCCAGCAGCTGGGTGGCACCGGGACTGCCGGCCTCGGCGGTTTCGACCTGCTGGGCACGCTGCGCTGAACTGCGCGGTAACAGACCGGGTTGCGCCGGTCCCGGGCGTGACCCGCATCGGCGCTCTCCGGCGCCGATGATCACCGGTGCTCCTCCACAGCTCCGGTAGCAGTGAAAACGAACGGGAGTCCCCGCAGCCGGCGGGGGCTCCCGTTCGCCGTTGCCGCCGTGCCTCACCTGAGCTAGCCTAACGAGCGTTAAGTCTAACGACCGTTAAGGATGGGGAGCCATGGACGGCGAAGCGCTGGCCGGGGTCCGCAAGCGTGTGCTGGCCGGCGGGGCGGAGCGTTATCACGCCGCCAACGCGGCCAAGGGCAAGCTCTTCGCCCGCGAGCGGATCACGCTGCTGGTGGACGAGGGTTCGTTCGTCGAGGACGGTCTCTACGCCAACAGTCTCGCCGACGGCCTGCCCGCCGACGGCGTGATCACCGGAGTGGCCCGGATCGACGGCCGAAACGTCTGCGTGATGGCCAACGACTCCACGGTGAAGGCCGGCTCGTGGGGCGCCCGGACCGTCGAGAAGATCATCCGCATCATCGAGCGCGCCTATCAGCAGGGTGTGCCGATGGTCTACCTGGTCGACTCGGCCGGTGCCCGGATCACCGATCAGGTCGATCTCTTCCCGGGCCGGCGCGGCGCCGGCAAGATCTTCCACACCCAGGTCAAGGCATCCGGGTCGATCCCGCAGGTCTGTGCGCTGTTCGGTCCGTCCGCCGCCGGTGGGGCGTACATTCCGGCCTTCTGCGACGTGGTCGTCATGGTCGAGGGCAACGCGAGCATGTACCTGGGCTCCGACCGGATGGTCGAGATGGTCACCGGGGAGAAGACCACGCTCGAGGCGATGGGCGGCGCCCGGGTGCACTGCACCGAGTCCGGTGTCGGCCACTTCCTCTGCAAGTCCGAGCACGAGGCGCTCGAGGTGGTCCGTGACTACCTCTCCTATCTGCCCTCGGACTGGACCGGGACGCCACCGGCGGCTGCCGCCACCGGTCCGGCGAACATCGATCTCGCCGCGCTGGTTCCGGTCAGCGAGCGTCAGGCCTTCGACATGCGGCGGTACGTCAAGGGCCTGGTCGACGAGGGTTCGTACTTCGAGATCTGGGCGCTGTGGGCCCGTGAGCTGACCGTCGGATTCGCGCGGCTGAACGGCGAGGTCGTCGGCATCGTCGGCAACAACTCGATGTTCAAGGGCGGTGTGCTCTTCGTCGACTCGGCCGACAAGGCGAGCCGGTTCGTGCAGCTCTGTGACGCGTTCAACGTACCGCTGCTGTTCCTCACCGATGTGCCCGGTTTCATGGTCGGCACCGCGGTGGAGAAGCAGGGCATCATCCGGCACGGCGCCAAGATGATCACCGCGATCTCCGAGGCCACGGTGCCGAAGATCTGCGTGGTGGTGCGGAAGGCGTACGGCGCCGGTCTCTACGCGATGGCCGGTCCCGGTTTCGAGCCGGACGCGACGATCGCCCTGCCCACCGCCAAGATCGCGGTGATGGGCGCAGAGGCCGCGGTGAACGCCGTCTACGCCAACAAGATCGCGGCGATCGAGGACCCGGAGGAGCGGGCCGCGTTCGTCGCGCAAGCCCGCGCCGAGTACGAGCGCGACATCGACATCATGCGCCTGGCCAGCGAACTCGTGGTGGACACGGTGGTCGAGCCGGGCGATCTGCGGGCCGAACTGGTGCGGCGCTTCGCCGTCGCCCGTGGCAAGGACCGCTCCTTCTCACGGCGCCGGC
The DNA here is from genome assembly GCF_016862455.1 of Actinoplanes utahensis. Taxonomy (GTDB): domain Bacteria; phylum Actinomycetota; class Actinomycetes; order Mycobacteriales; family Micromonosporaceae; genus Actinoplanes; species Actinoplanes utahensis. The sequence goes on along the minus strand of NZ_BOMZ01000051.1, from coordinate 88,077 downwards.
ACGGCGTCACTCCGGTTTAGAGAGAGGTAGTCATGGTCGACTTCCGGCTCGGCGACGAGTACGCGGAGTTGCGCGCCAGCGTCCGGCAGTTCGCACAGGAGCAGGTCGCGCCGGTCATCGCCGAGCACTACGAGGGCAAGACCTTCCCGTACGAGATCGTCCGTCAGATGGGCAAGATGGGCCTTTTCGGCCTGCCGTTCCCGGAGGAGTTCGGCGGGATGGGCGGCGACTACTTCGCGCTCTGTCTCGCCCTGGAGGAGCTGGCCAGAGTGGACAGCTCGGTCGCCGTCACCCTGGAGGCCGCGGTCTCGCTCGGCGCCATGCCGATCTTCCGGTACGGCACCACCGAGCAGAAGGAACGCTGGCTGCCCCGGCTGATCAGCGGGGAGGCGCTTGCCGCCTTCGGCCTGACCGAGCCCGGCGCCGGCTCGGACGCGGCCGGCACCACCACCCGTGCCGTCCTCGACGAGAGCACCGGCGAGTGGGTGATCAACGGGACGAAGGCCTTCATCACCAACTCCGGCACCGACATCACCTGCCTGGTCACGGTGATGGCGGCGACCGGCACGAACCCGGACGGCTCCAAGGAGCTGTCGACGATCATCGTGCCGTCCGGCACGCCGGGGTTCACTGTGGCGCCCGGGTACTCCAAGGTCGGCTGGTGCGCGTCGGACACCCACGAGCTGTCCTTCGACGACGTGCGGGTTCCCGCCGCGAACCTGCTCGGCGAGCGGGGCCGCGGCCTGGCCCAGTTCCTGCGGATCCTGGACGAGGGCCGGATCGCCATCGCCGCGCTCTCGGTGGGGCTGGCCCAGGGCTGCGTGGACGAGTCAGTGACGTACGCCACGAACCGCACCGCCTTCGGCAAGTCGATCGGCGGCCACCAGGCCGTGCAGTTCCTGATCGCCGACATGGACATGCGCGCCCACGTGGCCCGGCTCGGCTACTACGACGCGGCCGCCCGGATGCTGGCCGGCGAGGACTTCAAGCGGTACGCCGCGATCGCCAAGCTGAACGCCAGCAACGCAGCGATGGAGAACAGCCGGTACGCCACCCAGGTGCACGGCGGCTACGGCTTCATGAACGAGTCCGCGGTGGGCCGTTTCTACCGCGACGCGAAGATCCTCGAGGTCGGTGAGGGCACCTCCGAGGTCCAGCGCATGCTGATCGCTCGCGGACTCGGTCTCTAGAAAGTCTCTTTCAGGCGGGCGGCGCGGTCTCCGCGCTGCCCGCCGCCGCGTTCGGGTTGACCGCGTCGCGGATCGCTCGCAGCGAGTCGAGCATGCCGGCGAACCGATCCTCCGGCAGCACCCCGACATACCACTTCTGAAGCAGCTCCAGGTGCCCCGGCAGGACCTCGGCGAGACGCTGCATGCCGTCCTCGGTGATCACCGCGTAGGAGCTGCGCCGGTCGCTGGGGCACGCCTCCCGCCGGACCAGGCCGGTGCGCTCCATCCGGTCGACGACTCGGGTGACGCCACTGGTGGAGAGGGTGGTCTGGCCGGCCAGATCGGTCATCCGGAGCTGGTTGCCGGGGGACCGGGCCAGGCGCATCAGCACCTCGAACTCCACCTGGGAGAGACGGTGCTCCTCATATTGTGCGGCGAGCCGGCTCATCAAGCCGGTGTAGGCCTCCGCGAGCAGGCCGACTGCGGTGAGGCGGGGGTCGTCCAGGTCCTTGTTCACGAGGTCAACATTAGCAGGCGCTTGACAGGAGGAATATTGCTCAGCATATAGTTGCTGTGTCAGACAAGCATCCACCCGCAGCGTTCTTGAGAGAAGGCAGTGTCATGACCGTCAGCACTCGTGCGTTCGAAGGCCTCCAGATCCCCGCCGCCGGCACCTACGAGCTGGACGCGGCGCACAAGCGGGTCGGCTTCGTCGTCAAACACCTCATGGTCAGCAAGGTGCGCGGCCAGTTCGCCGAGGCAAGCGCCACCATCGTGGTCGGGGAGAATCCGCTCGACTCCTCGGTGACCGCGTCGATCAAGACCGCCAGCGTCGAGACCGGCCAGGTCGACCGGGACAACCACCTGCGCACCGGCGACTTCTTCGAGGCCGAGAAGTATCCGACGATGGAGTACCGCAGCACCGGTGTGAAGTCGCATGCCGGCGCCGAGTTCGTCCTGGACGGCGAGCTCACCATCAAGGGCGTGACCCGGCCCGTCGAGCTGGTCGTCGAGTTCGAGGGCGCCACCACCAGCCCGTACGGGCAGCACCTCTTCGGCTTCAGCGCGCACACCGAGATCGACCGGGAGGACTGGGGCCTGACCTACAACATGGCCCTGGAGGCCGGCGGCGTCATGATCGGCAAGAAGGTGAAGATCGAGATCGAGGGCGAGGCCATCCTGCAGCAGGGCTGACCGTCCACTCTCGCACCGAAGGCGCCGCCCGCAACCCCGGGCGGCGCCTTCTTCGGATGTCTGGCGGTCCTCCGCCGGGAATGGCAGGGTGAACCGAGCGCAAGCTTTCGTTCACAGAGCGGTGATCGACCGTCCGTTTCGTCCTCAGTCATCCCCGGGAGGGCACATGGGCAAAGATCTGGCCACCGCGGCGTTCTCGCCGCAGGATCGGGTGCGTTTCCGGCGGAAGGTGCGCGGCTGCCTGGATGTCCTGGCCGGCATGCTGCAGGACGAGCGGTTCGAGGACGGCGGGCCGAGCGCGGGCCTGGAGATCGAGATCAACCTGGTCGACCCGGACGCCGGCCCGGCCATGCGCAACACCGAGATCCTGGCCGACCTCGGCGACCCGCGATTCCAGCCCGAGCTGGCCCGGTTCAACCTCGAGCTCAACGTGCCGCCCCGGCGGCTGCTGGGGGACGGGCTGGGCGACTTCGAACAGGACATCCTGGACGCCCTGCGCGCCGCCTCCGATTGCGCCCGCAAGGCCGAGAGCCGTCTCCTGACGATCGGGATTTTGCCCACTCTCACCCCCGAGCACCTGGTGCTGGCCAACCTCACCGACAACGAGCGGTTCCGCGCGCTGGACGCCGAGATCGCCGGTGCCCGCGGCGACGACTTCCGGATCGACATCCGCGGCGCCGAACGGCTCACCACCAGCAGCGACACCATCGCGCCGGAAGGCGCCTGCACCAGCGCGCAACTGCACCTCCAGGTCGCGCCGGACGACTTCGCGCGCTACTGGAACGCCTCCCAGGCCGTCGCCGGCGTGCAACTCGCGCTCGGCGCCAACGCGCCCTTCCTCTACGGCCGCCGGCTCTGGGCTGAGACCCGGATCCCGTTCTTCGAACAGGCCACCGACGCCCGGCCGGACGAGTTCAGCGCGCAGGGCGTACGTCCGCGGGTCTGGTTCGGCGAAAGCTGGATCTCCTCGGTCCTCGACCTTTACGAGGAGAACCTTCGCTACTTCCCGCCGCTGTTGCCCGAGGTGAGCGACGAGGATCCGGTTGCGGTGCGCACGGCAGGTCACATTCCCCAGCTGTACGAGCTACGCCTGCACAACGGCACGGTCTACCGCTGGAACCGGCCGGTGTACGACGTGGCCGCCGGGCACCCGCACCTACGGGTGGAGAACCGTGTCCTGCCGTCCGGCCCGACCGTGAGCGACCTGCTCGCCAACGCCGCCTTCTACTTCGGACTCGTGCGTGAGCTGGCCGAGCACGACCCGCCGATCTGGCGCCGTCTGACGTTCGCCGAGGCGGAGGCCAACTTCCGGGCCGGTGCCCGGGACGGCATCGAGGCCGTGCTGACCTGGCCGGGAACAGGCGAGGTACGGGCGACCGACCTGGTGCTAGACGTGCTGCTGCCATGGGCGCATTCCGGTCTGGACCGGCTCGGCGTGCATCCGGCCCAGCGGGACCGGCTGCTGGGCATCGCCGAGGACCGCTGCCGGGCCGGCCGCAACGGGGCGACCTGGCAGGCGGCGACGGTCCGTGCCGCGGAGGAACGCGGGCGCGCCCGGCCGGAGGCGCTGCGCGAGATGACGCAGCGCTATCTGGAGTTCCAGCGCTCCAACGAGCCGGTCCACACCTGGCCGATGTGAGTCACTTCTTCGGATCCTCGGGCGGGTTGATCCGGGCGATCGTCGGCTTCGCCGGCGGTGGCGTGATGGTCGAGCGGGGCGGTGCGGCGTCACCGGTGCCGTTCCTCCGTTTCGCCGGCGCCCGGCCGGGCGCCGGCCTGCTGGCGGCGGCGATCTCCGGATCGCCGACCGGCGCTTTCGGCGCGGGCGGCTTCGCCGGCGGTGTCTCCAGCGGTATTTCCCGAGGCTTCTCCGCGGGCGCCGGCTGGGGAGCGGTGGCCCGCTGGACCGGGGCGGCGGCGCGCCCGGTCGCCTTCGCGGGTTCCGCCTCGACAGGAGCGCCGGACAGGGCGGCCGGCGATCCCACCTGCCGGTCGAGACGGTGCTGCCGGCCCTTGGCGAGACCCACGGTCAGCGCGGACCCGCCGATGCCGGCCAGGACCGCGTACGGCGCGATCAGGTACGCCGACTGCAGCGGACCCGTCGCCGCGGTGAGCTGCGGCGCCAGCGTGAGGAACGAGAACGCGACAAGCAGCGGGCCGACCGCGCCGGAGATCGCCGTGCCCAGTCCCAGCTCGCCTCGCAGGGCCGCCGGAGCGGCCGCGACCAAGCCGATCAGGAAGGCCGCGAACAGGGTCAGCAGAGCACTCGGCCAGTAGATCCCGCCGTATCGCACCGGGGACACCGACTCGGCGAACTGCCAGCTCGTCAGATAGGTGGCGAAGTCACGCCCGCTGGCCAGCTCGGCCGCCACACCGGCGAGGGCCAGGGCCCACAGCCAGAGGGCGGTGCCGATCAGATTGGCCGCCACCGGCCCGGAGGAGACCGCCCAGAAAGCGATCACCAGGCCCGCGACCAGGCCGGCCAGCGCGTAGGAGGCGGCGACGAGTTGCGGGGAGAGCATGTCGGCGCGCACCGCCGAACGGGCCGGCAGCGCGATAAGCATGACCGGCACCAGGCCGCCCAGCGCCGAGGCCAGCGACAGCACGAATCGCCAGAGCGCACGCCAGCGGCCGGGTCGTTCAGCTCTCAGCCGCCCGGCGATGACCGCGCCCAGCACGGTGGCGCTCGCCGTGATCCAGGTGGCCCAGCCGAGACTGCCCAGCCAGGCGCTCTCCGCCTCGGTGGCGGTCACCGGCCAGGCGATCACGCCCAGTCCGTAGCCCAGGCCCAGTTGTGCGGCCCCGGTGCCGGCGGCGATCCCGGCGGCCGTGGCGGCCTGCGATGTCAAGCCCTTGTCGGCCATGCCGCGCACTGTACTGCTCGCCGCCGATGTCTGGGAAATGGTCACGTGGGCTGCTTTCCGCTGGTGAAAACGCCACTCCGCCTGCAAGATTCGGTACTTTGACGCTGCGACGAGTGCGGATGTACGCCAGCGGAAGGAACCGGTGATGCCCGAGGATCGCGATCCGGACCAGCCGGAGCCTGTGGACGGTTCCACCCGGCCGGGCGATCCGGACTCCACGCGGCCGGACTCCACGCAGTTGGACTCCGCGCGGCCGGACTACACGCCGCCGGACTCCGCGCGGCCGGACGACGTCTGGACCGGCAGAGCCGGGGTCCGGCCGTACGGCGCCGTGCCCCGCGATCCGTTCGAGGGTGAGAGCGACTGGGCCGACCCGGACGCGGCCGAGCCGTCCGGCCGTTGGTGGGCGCCGATCGCCGTCGGCACCGTCGCGGTGACGCTCGCCGGCCTGCTCGTCTTCGGGATCACGGTGATCCTGCAGAACACCGGCGGTGACACCGACCCGCCCACCACCACGCCGACCGCGGTCCGGATCACCACCAGTCCGCCCGGCGCCGCGGTCACCACCGCGCCCACCACCACCACTGAGACGGTGAGCGTGGCGCCGACGACCGATCCGGTGGACTCCGAGATCACCGTGCCGGCGCTGCGGGGGATGCCGGTCGCTGACGCGCAGGCGGCACTCACCCGTACCGGTCTGGGCTGGCGGGTGATCCGCCGGGAGAGCGACGCTGAGCCGGGCACTGTCATCAACTGTGATCCGGCGGAGGGCCAGCAGGTGCCGTCCGACACTCTGGTGACCCTCGTCGTGGCTGCCGCGCGGGCCGGTGAACCGGCCCCGTCGGCCACCGTGCCGTCAGCCGGCGCCCCCAGCTAGTGACCGCGGGGGCCGCGCCCCGAACCGGCGTGTGTGGTTCAGCAGTCCCTGACGCCGGAACTGCACACACCTGGGCTGCACACGTCAGCGGTTGGTGGCGCGGACCGTCCGGGCGGGAAGAGTGCCCGGACGAGTGGCCGGCTGGCGCGCGTTGCGGGCGCGTGGATCGGGTCCTTTACCGACCGCACGCAGGCCGTTGACCTGCACGAAGATGGAACGGCGTTCGACTGCGTCACCGGCGGCGTTCAGCTCGTAGCCGTCCAGCCAGACCCAGCCCTCGTAGGTCGGCCAGTCATGAACCCGGATGACCCGGAACAGCATCGGTGATGCGAATTGGACGCTCGCCGCTCTCGTCACGTGGACGACATCACCGGACCGAGGTAGAACCACGTCATCTCCTGCCCTGAGACTCATGTGGGATGTGGACTTTGGTGACCGAGTGCCCCAGTTTGCCGCCTGAATGCACTCTTGCAAGCCTTCGGAGGATTCACCGTCGAAGGAGGTTGCTTAACGTCACTGCCGCCGAACAGCCCCACCCGTGTCGGGGCGGAAGTCCAGAAAGGACCGCCAGGGCTCGGCGCCCCGTGATGGACGTCGTTTTGTTGCGATTTCATCAACTCTGACCGTGTCACTCAAGAACATTAAGTGACGGTGGCCATACGGAAAGATTGCACCACCAGTCTCGTCGATGCAAGTTGCATGTCACGCTTCCGTGATTCTCCGTGATCATCCACTGTGTCGGGACGATCATGAGCGGGTCGCGAGAACCGGCGGTGGGATCGCCGCGGCGCTCCCGCTCCCCGTCGGCGCCGCCTTGCTGTGGAGCTGCGCGGACTCGGTGCGGCGGCCGGCGTGACCTCCGATGTGTGGCGGCGCGGCCCGGCCGTTCGCCGTCGAAGATAACCCGTGCCGAAATCGGGCAAAACCGAGTCCCCGGCGCTGACCTAAGCCGCATGTCAGCCAATTATCCCGCAAATACGGACGTACCGGAATAGCCGCACTAAATTGCTCGACGGTCTGTCGCCCTGGCCGCCTGAGCAGCGCTTACGTCGGCTTCCCGTGCAGTGCTAGATCAATTCAGGCGTACGGGCGGCGGGTCATTCCGGACCTCTGGCGAACCGGGGCGCGCGCGGATTCACTCATTGGATCCGCCCGATGGGATGACGCCGGTCCAGGAATCGGGCATCGGGTCCGAGTCCGCGGGCGACGCCGGTCGTTGTTGATTCAGAACGATCCAATCGATGAGTGCCGTGTGGTCGTCGCGACCGTCTGGGCCGCTGCCGCGTAGAGGAGCCGTTGTGGAGATCGAGGCGAAGGGCCTCCGGGTCGATCTGAGCCGGGCCCGGTGGTTCAAGAGCAGCCGGAGCGGTCCGGGCCGTGACGACTGTGTCGAGGTGGCGTTCGTCGGCGAGGCGATCGCGGTACGGGACTCGAAGAACCCGGCGGGCGCGGCACTGATCTTCACGGCGGCCGAGTGGGACGCGTTCGTGGATGGCGCCAAGGACGGTGAGTTCGACCTCTGAGGACGTCGGCGCGGTCGGCCCGGGGACCGGATCGCACCGACAGAGTGTCGCTATTTGCCCGATTTCGCCGTCGCTGTGCGCGGCGAGCCTCGTTGAAGAGTCCAAGCGCGGACCGGACCGCGCTGTGGGCCGGGACACATCACCGAACGAGGCAAGGCAGACAGATGACGATTGGTTCCGAGAACCTCAGCAACGGTGCGTCGACAGCGCAGGACCGGTTCAGCGGGGGCGTGAGCGCGTACCGGCAGGGACGGCGTGAGGCACTGGCCGCCGACAGCGGCAGTGACGGCGAACTGGTGTCGCGCAGCGCGTCCGGTCTGCCGACCCGGTCGCCCGGCCGGTCGCACAGCAGCATCGAGCCGACCAGCCCACTGGACCGGGCCGCGAAGCTGCCCTCCCTGGATCTGAGCGATCCCGTCTTCGGCACGGCCGCCTGGTCGGACACCGGATCGGCGGCGAGCCAGTCGATGGCGGATCACCCGCTGCTGCGCGGCCTGCTGCTGGAACTGCCGGCTCGTGGCACCCTGCCGCCCTCGGAGTGGCTGGACCGCTGGTTCGAGGCGGCACGTTCCATCCTGGAGCTTCTCTACGTGCAGGAAGCCAAGAAGCAGTAAGAGGTATCGGTAGGCCCTGAGCGGTGGACGCCGAAAGGCTGCGGCGTGGCCCACGCGACGCCTGACGGCATCCGCGGGAAGGGCCTCCATCATCTCGATCGCGGCCTGGCACAACCGCGGCCGCGATGATCGCCGACGTGGCGGCGCCGGCCTGGTCGGTGCCGTGGAAGGCGGGACCGCACCGTAGGGGTCAGCGGGCGCCGGCCGGGATCTTCTCCGGGGCACGGCGGCCGAGCGGTGCCGACACCAGCGGGGCCAGGCGGCTGTGCCGCACCCCCGCCCGGACCGCGATCCCGGCGATGGCCAGCGCGATCCCGATGACGGCGAAACCGGCCACGCCGGTGGCCTCCCCGCCCGGCAGGGCCACCAGGCGGCCGGCGATCGGCAGCGCGACGAGCGCGGCCAACCCGGTCACCTGCAACGGCGCGGCCAGCAGCGGGTGTGCCGCAGCGGCCCGCAGGCCCGGCGGGATCGGGGTGCGCGGTGCGGTGGCGAACGCCCCCGCGCCGCGCCGGACCCAGCCGAGGCGGCGCACGGTCACGGTCACCACGATGAGAGCGGGCACGGCCGGCAGCAGCGCGGCCGTCGGTGCCGCCGAGACGCCCGGCAGCAGCGCGGCGACCAGGGGCACCGCGACGAACACCGCCACGCCCGCGCCGAGCAGCGCGGAGACGAGGAGCGCCCGGCGCCGGAGCTGACGCGCGGTGCCGGCATTGTGCATGCGGTCCGCCAGCAGCCCGGCGGCGAGCCAGGCGGCAGCGAGAGTGCCGATCAGAATGACGTCCATCGTGGTGTCCACATCGACAGCGTTCACCGTTTGCGCAAGGAGGGAAACCGGGATATGCCCCGACGCGTACCCCGTAGGGGTTTATCGTTACGCAGGGTGTGTGAACTGTCGCTCACTGGCCGGGACGGGTGGGACTATATGGACAAAAAGATGCGACGCGGATGTGATCCGCGTCGCACTGTCGTAAAAAAGATCTTTCAGACTGCGAACTCCCGCACCGGCTCCGTGGCCGGCGCCGGAGCGTTCGCCTTCCACAGCCCCGTCTTCTGCGCGAAGAGCCGGCTCAGGTAGGCCGGGTTCAGCAGGATGTAACGCTTCCACAGCCGCTTCGGCTCGAGGCCGAGACGCCACAGCCACTCCAGCGCGTACTTCTGCATCCACGCGGGCGGGTTCTTCAGCAGGCCGGCGTGATAGTCGAACGCGGCGCCGACGGCCAGCAGCGGCATGTTCAGCAGTGGCCGCATCGCGTAGGTGAAGATCTCCTGCCGCGGACAGCCCAGCCCGACCAGCACGATCCGCGCCCCCGACGCCTGAATCCGCTCCGCGATCGCCTCCGGCTCGCCCGGCTCCGACTTCCGGAACTTCGACGCCTCCACGCCCGCGATCTTCAGCGCCGGGAACATCCCCATCAGCGCCGGCACCAGCCGCTCCAGCGTCGGCTCCGTCGACCCGTACAGATAGATCGGCAGCCCCTCGGCGGCGGCCTGCTCGACCACCTTGAGCGTGAGCGTGGGCCCGTAGACCCGGTCGGTCAGCCCGGCCTTGTGCAACAGGTTCAGCGCCCACCGCACCGGCTGCCCGTCCGGAGTCACCAGATCGAACGAGTTGAGCCGCGCGTTGTGCGCCGCGTCCTCGACCCCGGTCATCACCCCGTGAACCGCCAGGGCGGTCACCGCGAACCCACGGTGCTCCTTGGCCGCCTCGATGATCCGCGCGGTCGCCGTCGCATAGTCCGTCGCGTCCACAAGCACACCCAGGACATTGCGCTTGCCTTGCAGAACACCCGACCCAGTCGCCGTCACGACCGCACCCCACCCTGAGATCCGAATAAGGCGGCGAGCATAACGCCCGTCACGCCTTCACCTGAAAGAGAACACCCCAAGCCCCGCCGAAGTCCCCGCGCCACCACTCCGGCGCGACACCCGTACCACCCAAAGGTGTTGATCTTGAGCAGCCCCGGAGCCTTTCACAGCGATCCCCGCAACCCGCACCCACCGCGCGGACCGCAACCACCACAGCAACCGCTACCGCCGTGAGGGAACCGCAGCCACCGCGTTGAACCGCAACCACCGTAACGCGGGGTTCGGGGCTCGGCCCCGGGCCAGAAAAGACGAGGCGCTCTCCAGTCCGCGGTTCTTGCGGACAGAGAGCGCCTCAGCGAATCGTGGGGATGGGGGGAGTTGAACCCCCACGTCCTTTCGGACACACGGACCTGAACCGTGCGCGTCTGCCATTCCGCCACATCCCCATGTGACTTCCGGGAAGATCATACATCTGATCTTTCCGGCTGAAGCAGCGGGTCGAGCCTGCTTCTTGTTACTGGCTGCGACAGACTACGCTGTCGCACGTCACTAAGCGAGTTTGTATCGCCCCGCGACGGAGGAAACACTAGCACGGCGTCGAGGGGCGCCATACGAGGGTCAGAAGTGCCGGCAACTCTTGGGCTACAGATGCGCAAGCGGTCGCCGGATACCATCATGTCCTCGGAACCCGAGGAGGAGCCGGTGAGCGTGCTGCAGCGCTTTGAGAAGCGATTGGAAGGCCTGGTCGAGGGGGCCTTCGCGAAGGTGTTCAAGGGTGTCGTGCACCCTGTGGAGATCCTGAATGCCATGCAGCGGGAGGCCGAGGCACACAAGGCCATCCTCGCCGGTGGCCGCACCCTCGTACCCAACCGCTATGTGATTGATCTTTCGCCTTACGACCACAGCCGGCTGGCGCCGTATGCCGCCGCGCTGGCGCAGGAGTTGGCGCAGTCCCAGGCCGAGTTCATCGGTGAGCAGGCCTGGACGGTCTACGGCGACGTGATCGTCGAGATCGAGCGCGGCGACGGCCTGGACACCGGTATGTTCCGGGTGACGGCCGAGGTCTACACCGGTGGCGAGGTCGCCCCGGTGCAGCAGCCGGCCTATGACGCCGGTCCGCAGTATTCGCCCTATGACCAGCAGGGTGGTTACGGTCAGCCGCATCACGGCGGCCCGCGCAGTGTCGGGCTGGTGTCCGGCGATGGCCGGACCTACCCGCTGCAGATGGGTTCGACCGTGATCGGCCGCGGTGACCAGGCGAACCTGCGCCTGCCCGACGTCGGCATCTCGCGGCGCCACGCCCGGCTGGATTACGACGGCAATCAGGTCGTGCTGACCGATCTGGGCTCGACGAACGGGACCATGGTCAACGGCCAGCGGGTGTCGGCTGTCGCGCTCAACCCGGGCGACATGATCCAGTTGGGCACCACCACGTTGACCTTCCGAGTGGACGGCTAGCGGCCTTGCCCGAATTCGTCCTCACCGTCGCCCGGTTCGGATTCCTGATCCTTCTGTGGATCTTCGTGTTCACGGTGGTCGGGGTGATCCGGCGGGATCTCTTCGCCGGTGGCCGGTCCAAGAGCATCGTCGCCAGCCCGCGGGGGGTGGGTGGCGCGGTGCTGCAGGGCCGGCCGGCGAAGGCGAAACGCGGTAAGGCGGCGCGGCAACTGGTCGTGACTGCCGGTCAGTTGGCCGGTACGCGAATCACGCTCGGTGAGGCTCCGATCACGATCGGCCGTGCCGAGGATTCGACGCTCGTCATCACCGACGACTTCGCGTCCGCCAGGCATGCCCGGCTGGTGCCGAGGGAAGGGCAGTGGTTCGTGGAGGACCTCGGCTCGACCAACGGCACCTACCTTGATCGCGGTAAGGTCTCCGGACCCACTCCCGTCCCCCTTGGCGTTCCGATCCGGATCGGGCGCACTTCTCTCGAGTTACGGCCATGACCCTGACCCTGCGCTATGCCGCCCAGAGTGACCGCGGTCTGATCCGAGACCTCAACCAGGACTCCGTCTACGCCGGGCCGCGACTGCTCGCTGTCGCGGACGGCATGGGCGGCATGGCCGCCGGTGACGTCGCGTCCAACATCGTTATCGCCGCCATGGCGCCGCTCGACGACGACGTCCCAGGGGACGCCATGGTCGACGCGCTGCGGCATGCCGTCGGGACCGCCAACCAGCAGCTCCGGGACACCGTCGACGCCAACCCGCAGCTCGAGGGCATGGGCACCACGCTGACGGCGGTGCTCTTCTCCGGCAGCAAGTTCGGCATGGTGCACATCGGCGACTCCCGCGCCTACCTGCTGCGCAAGGGCGAGTTCGCGCAGATCACCAAGGACGACACGTACGTCCAGATGCTGGTGGACGAGGGACGGGTCAGTCCGGAGGAGGCCAGCAGCCACCCGCAGCGGTCGTTGCTGACCCGGGCGCTCGACGGCCGCGACATCGACCCGGAGTACTCGGTTCGTCAGGTGCTCACCGGCGACCGTTACCTGATCTGCAGCGACGGCCTCTCCGGTGTGGTCAGTGCCGAGACGATCGCGCAGACCATGCGGGAGATCACCGACCCGAAGGCGTGCGTCGAGCGACTGGTGCAGCTCGCGCTGCGCGGCGGCGGGCCGGACAACATCACCGTGATCATCGCGGATGCCGTCGACGGGATCGTCGAGCAGGCTCCCATCGTGGGTGGCGCCGCGTCGCTGGATCGGGGCAACACCACGGTCGCCGACAGCTCCACCTCGGCGGCCCGGGCCGCGGCGCTCAAGCCGCCCCGCCCGGCCGCGCAGCCGGAGCCGGCCAACGGTTACGACCGTGAGCCGGAGCCGGCCGGTCATCCGGTGCGGACCGCCCTGATGATCCTGGTCCTGCTCGGTCTGCTCGGTGGTGGCCTGTGGGCCGGGTGGAAGTACACCCAGGGGCGGTACTACGTCGGCGCGACCGAGGCCGGGCAGCTCGCCATCTTCCGTGGTGTGCCCGGGCAGGTCGCCGGCCTGGAGCTGTCGACCGTCAGCGAGACCAGCACGGTCCGGCTGGACGACCTGACCACCGGCGCTCAGGACCGGGTCAAGCAGGGCATCCTCGCCGACGACCAGGACGACGCCCGGGCCACGCTGGCCGACCTGACCAGCGACAACCCGCTGAACGCGAATCTCAAGCCGCTCTGCGCCGCAGACGGCACGGCGCCGTCGGCCTCCGCGTCGGCACGTCCGACGTCCACCGCGGCCGTGAGCGCCTCCGTTTCACCTTCGGCGCCCGCTGCTGCTGACACCGCCGAAAGTGCCCAGTCGAGCGTCGACCCGGTCGGGTGCCGGACCGCCGACTGAGCACGGCCTACAACGTCTGGGGATTTTCTTGACCGCGTCCGCCGTACCGGCTCCCACGCCCGCAGCCACGGGCGAGATGTCGCGTATCCGGCAATGGAAGACGCGCCGTAACGCCGAACTCGGCCTGCTGCTGTTCGCCATGCTGCTCGTCGCCGCGTTCGGCGCGACGGTGGAGGCGAACCAGTTCGACGAGATCCGGCCGAACTTCTGGGTGCCGGCCGCGCTGATCGGCGCCCTGTTCGCCGGTCTGCATGTCGTCGTCCGGTTCACCGCGCCGTTCGCCGACCCGGTGCTGCTGCCGTCGGTCGCGCTGATCAACGGCATCGGGGTGGCCTTCCTGCGCCGTCTGGACATCGCCCGGGCGATCGCCCAGGAGAAGCCGATCCCGACGTTCTTCGCCGACACCAGCGGCCGCCAGCTCGCCTGGACGCTGTTGTCGCTGATCCTGGCGGCGGTTCTGCTGCTGTTGCTGCGCGATCACCGGATCATCTCGCGGTACGCGTACACCCTCGGTCTCGTCGGCATCGTGCTGATGATGATCCCCGCGGTGCTGCCGGCGAGCATCTCCGAGGTCAACGGCGCGAAGCTGTGGATCCGGATCGGTTCCGTCTCCATCCAGCCGGGTGAGTTCGCCAAGATCGCGCTGGTCTCCTTCTTCGCGTACTACCTGGTTCGCAAGCGCGAGGTGCTGTCGCTGGCCAGCCACCGGTTCCTCGGCCTGGACTTCCCGCGTGGCCGTGACCTGGGCCCGGTGGTGACCGTGTGGCTGTTCAGCCTCCTGGTCCTGGTCTTCGAGAAGGACCTCGGCACCGCCCTGCTGTACTTCGGTCTCTTCATCGTCACCCTCTACGTGGCCACCGAGCGGTCCAGCTGGCTGATCATCGGCCTGCTGCTGTTCTTCGGCGGCGTCTACCTGGCGTACCTGCTGGGCGCCTCGGTCGGTGGCCCGTTCGCGAACTTCTACGACCGGGCCGAGCTCTGGCTCGACCCGTTCTCGGACGCGAACTACAACCGGGAGAGCGGCAACAGCTACCAGCTCGTGCAGGGCCTGCTCGGCCTGGGCACCGGCGGCCTGTTCGGCACCGGCCCGGGCGCCGGTTCGCCGGGCACGGTGCCCGAGGTCCGGACCGACTTCATCTTCGCCGGTCTCGGTGAGGAGGTCGGCCTCTTCGGGCTGTCCGCGATCCTGGTGCTCTACCTGCTGATCGTGGAGCGCGGCCTGCACGCGGCGCTGGCGGTCCGTGACTCGTTCGGCAAGCTGGTCGCCGGCGGTCTGGCCTTCACCCTGGGCCTGCAGGTCTTCGTCATCCTCGGCGGCATCACCGGTCTGATCCCGCTGACCGGCCAGACCACCCCGTTCCTCTCCGCGGGCGGTTCGTCACTGATGGCGAACTGGTTGCTCATCGCGATGCTGCTGCGGATCTCCGACGCGGCCCGCCGACCCGCGAACAGCCCGCCGGACCGGCCCAGTGGCCCGAAGAAGGCACCCACCCAGTTGCACGGCGCCATGACGGAGGTGATCAAGCCGTGAACGCCCCTCTCCGCCGCGCCGGCGTCGTCATCCTCGTCCTGTTCGCTCTCATCTTCGGCAAGGTGAACTGGATCCAGGGCTACAAGGCCGACGAGTACCGGACCCACGCCTACAACAACCGGGTCACCATCGCCGAGTACGACCGCCCCCGTGGCGCGATCGAAGCCGTCGGCGGTGTCGCCCTGACCCAGAACAAAGAGACCAACGGCGAGCTGAAGTACCAGCGGCTCTACCCGAAGAAGGAGATCTACGCCCCGATCCTCGGTTACAAGATGGTCCGGGGCTCCTCCGTCGGCATCGAGGCCGCCGAGAACGACATCCTCTCCGGCGCCAGCGACAAGCTCTTCGCGGACCGGCTCAGCGACATGTTCACCGGTGAGAGCAAGGGCGGCGGCAACATCGTCCTGTCGCTGAACCCGCGTGCGCAGGAGGTCGCCTGGAAGGAGATGGTCAACAACGAGCGGGACGTGACCAAGGGCGCGGCGGTCGCGATCGACCCGACCACGGGTGCGATCCAAGCGTTGGTCTCGATGCCGAGTTACGACCCCAACCCGCTGGCCAGCAATGACGCGAACGTGGCTGCGGCGGCGTACAAGAAGCTCAACGCCGACAAGAACCAGCCGCTGCTGAACCGGGCCACCGCGAACACCCTGCCGCCCGGCTCGGTCTTCAAGGTCATCGTGTCGGCGGCCGCACTGAAGAGCGGCCAATACAGCCTGGACACCCAGATTCCGGCCGGCAGCGTCTACCGCGAGGGCGGCGCGACGATCCGCAACTCCGAGGACGAGGTCTGCCCCGGCGACCAGATCAGCCTCAAGGAGGCGCTGACCACGAGCTGCAACACCGGTTACTCCAAGCTCGGCGTGAAACTGGGCCGCGACGCCGTGGTCGACATGGCGAAGCAGTTCGGGTTCGAGGACGCGTCGATCAAGGTCGGTGACCTGGAGAGCGACAAGGGCCTCTCGGTGGCCGCCAGTCGGACCGGCCCGATCGCCAACGCGGACGGCAGCGTCGACAAGTCCGCGCTCGCCCAGTCCTCGCTCGGCCAGCGTGACGTGCGGATGACGCCGCTGCAGGGCGCGCTGATCGCCGCCACGGTCGCCAACAACGGCAAGCAGATGAAGCCGTACCTGGTGCAGCAGCAGCTCAGTTCGGACCGTGCGACCCTCTACACGGCCAAGCCCAAGACGCTGCGCGAGCCGATCGACGCCCAGGTGGCCGAGGGCCTCCGGGAGATGATGGTCAGCGTCGTCCAGAAGGGCACCGGCAAGAAGGCCCGGATCGACGGGTTCACCGTCGGAGGCAAGACCGGCACCGCGCAGAACGCCGAGGGAGCCGACCCGCACGGGTGGTTCATCGGGTTCGCGTACGACGAGGACGGCAAGGCGGTCTCCGCGGTGTGCGTCATGCTGGAGAACGTGCCCGGCGGTCACGCCAGCGCGGAGGCGGCTCGCATCGCCGGCCTCATCATGAAGGCCGCTGCCGGTCAGGGAGGGAAGTGACATGATCCGCCCGGGGGTCACACTCGGGGGGCGATACCGCTTGGAGGAGCGGATCGCCGGCGGCGGCATGGGCGATGTCTGGCGCGGCATCGACGACGTGCTCGGCCGGACCGTCGCGGTCAAGATCCTGCTGCCCGCCCTCCTCGACGAGCCCGGTTTCGCCGAGCGTTTCCGTGGCGAGGCGCGGACCATGGCCACCATCAACCACCCCGGTGTCGTGGACGTCTACGACTACGGCAGCGATCAGCAGATCGCCTTCCTGGTGATGGAGTACATCGAGGGGGACGCCCTCTCCCGGACGCTGAGCCGGGTCGGCCGGCTGACGCCGGCACGGACCATGGCGCTGGTCGCGCAGGCCGCCGACGCGCTGCACGCGGCGCACCTCAACGGGATCGTCCACCGCGACGTCAAACCCGGCAACCTGCTGGTACGCCCCAACGGCACCCTGGTGCTCACCGACTTCGGCATCGCCCGCTCGGCGCTCGTCGGTCAGCTCACGGTGGCCGGCGCGGTGCTCGGCACCGCGTCGTACATCTCGCCGGAGCAGGCGGCCGGCGACGTCGCCACCGCGGCCTCCGATGTGTACGCGCTGGGTGTCGTCGCCTACCAGTGCCTCTCCGGCCACCGGCCGTTCGACGGGGCCACCCCGATCGAGATCGCGATGAAGCACGTGCGGGAGACCCCGCGCCCGCTGCCCGCCGACATCCCGCCGTCGGTCCGCGCCATCGTGGACCGGGCCATGGCCAAGGACCCGTCGGCCCGCTGGCCCAGCGCCTCGGCGATGGCCTCGGTGGCCCGGCAGGCGGCGTCCTCGCTGACCACCGCGCAGCAGCAGTCCGCCCCGCCGATGCAGAACGCGCATCCGATCAGCGCCCCGCCGAACCGCCCGCAGTCCGGGGCGCCGTCCTCGGGAGCGGCCCGGGCGGCCGTGCCGCGCCCGGTCTCCGGCGCCCGCGGCGCCGCGTCCGTGCCGGCCCCGGCGCCGATCGCGCAGCCGATGTCGCCGGCCCCGCCGCCGTACCGGCCGCAGCCGGTTCCACCGGTCAACAACGCCTACCATCCGCCGGCCGCTCACCCCTCGGCCGCCAAGCCGGAGAGCTCCTTCGGCCGTCAGGTTCTGCTCGTCCTCGCTGTGGTGCTGGCACTGCTCGTGCTGCTGTGCGCCGGGGTGATCTCTTTCCTGTTACGAGACCGCAACAGCACCTCCGCCGGGAGCCCGACGCTGGGCTATCACAGCAGCTCCCCGGCTATCCTCCGCTCGGGCGTGGTCGCTGACCCTGTGTCGGTGGCGTCGTACCGTCTTATGAAGGCCGATGCCCAGCTCGGCCGGTTCCGACCGAACGAAGGACGACAGACGTTATGACGGCGCAGGCCCGCCTGCTCGGTGGCAGGTACCAGGTCGGCGAGCTGCTCGGCTACGGCGGCATGGCCGAGGTGCACCGTGGGCGCGACCTGCGTCTCGGTCGCGACGTCGCGATCAAGATGCTCCGGACGGATCTCGCCCGCGACGCCACCTTCCTGGAGCGGTTCCGCCGCGAGGCACAGAACTCGGCAGCCCTGAACCACCCGGCCATCGTCGCCGTCTACGACACCGGCGAGGAGATCTCGCCCACCGGCGAGAAGCTGCCGTTCATCGTGATGGAGTTCGTCAACGGACGGACTCTCAAGGAGGTCCTCGCCCAGGAGCAGCGGCTGCAGCCACGCCGCGCCCTGGAGACCATCGCCGACATCTGCGCCGCGCTGGAGTTCAGCCACCGGCACGGGATCATCCACCGGGACATCAAGCCCGGCAACGTGATGATCACGCAGAACGGCCAGGTCAAGGTGATGGACTTCGGCATCGCCCGGGCGCTGGCCAGCGGCGCCACCACGATGACGCAGACCAGCGCGGTCATCGGCACCGCACAATATCTGTCCCCCGAGCAGGCCCGCGGCGAGTCCGTGGACGCCCGCTCCGATGTGTACGCCGCCGGCTGTGTCCTCTTCGAGCTGGTCATCGGCCAGCCCCCGTTCGTCGGCGACAGCCCGGTCAGCGTCGCCTACCAGCACGTCCGGGAGGAACCGCGGGTGCCCAGCTCGATCGTCCGCGACGTCCCGCCGGACGTCGACGCGATCGTGCTGAAGGCGCTCTCCAAGAACCCGCTCAACCGTTACCAGAGCGCCCAGGAGATGCGCGCCGACGCGCTGCGCGCCGTCTCCGGCCGCCCGGTGATGGCGACGCCGGTGATGAGCCAGGACGAGACGGTGGCGATGACCGGCGGCGGGCAGCAGTGGCCGCCGGCCGGCGCCACCACGGTGCATCGCCCGATGGGTGCCACGATGGCGCCGCCACAGCAGAAGCCGGAGAGCCGGTCCTCCTGGGTGATGGCCGTGGTCGCCGGTCTGGCCGTGCTCGTGGTCGTCGTGCTGGGCGTGGCCCTGGCGACGAGCAAGAGCAACGACAAGGACAAGGAGCCGGTCGCCCAGGTCGAGAAGTCGACCGTGCCAAACCTGAAGAATTTGACGGCCCCGCAGGCGCGGGCGGAGCTGACCAAGGCGAAGTTCACCAACATCGTCGCGTTGCCGCCGACGACGGGCCAGGACTGCAAGGGCACGGTGATCAACCAGGACCCGAAGGCGGGTCTGTCGGTGGAGATCACCACCAAGGTCGGTTACCAGCTCTGCAACGAGCCCGACAAGATTTCCATCCCGTCGGGTCTCAAGGGCGACAACATCGATGACGTCCGGAAGACGCTGGAGGATCTCAAGCTCGAGGTCAGGGTCCAGAACATCAACGGTACGGCCGAGAAGGACACCGTGCTGGAGGTGGAGAGCGAAGGCGAATCGGTCGAGCCGGGCGAGACGATCACCGTGAAGGTCTCCAAGGGCAACATGGTCAAGGCGCCAGAGTGCAAGAACCGCGGGCTGGAGGCCTGCCAGCTCCTGCTCGAGCAGAGCGGTCTGCAAGGCGTGGTCATCAAGGTGCTGGCCGACGGCACCCCAGGCACCGTCGTGGACCAGGACGTCACGCCGGGCAAGGAAGTCCTCAAGGGCAGCAAGATCGAGCTTCAGGTCATCGACGCGGTGCAGACCCCGAACCCGAGCGACTCGGCGTCGGCCGGCCCCGGCAACGGCAACGGCACCGGGGCGGGTGGCGAGGAAGAGAACTGACGCGAGAAGGCCGGTGACCCCGAGCGGGGGGCACCGGCCTTCTGCGTGGATGCGGCGGGTCAGGCGGTGGCGAAGGCCGCCCGGCGGCGAGTCTCCACCTCGGCGGCCAGCGGCGGAGCCTTCTCCAGGGCCGACGGGAGCCCGCATGAGGCCAGCCAGTTCGCCAGCATGGTGTGCCCGCCCTCGGTCAGCACCGACTCGGGGTGGAACTGCACGCCCTCGATCGGCAGATCACGGTGGCGCATCGCCATGACCACGCCGGATCCGGTCGTGCCGGTCACCTCGATCTCGGCGGGCAGCGTCTCCGGCAGCACCGCGAGCGAGTGGTACCGGGTGGCGGTGAACGGGTCCGGCAGCCCGGCGAGCACGCCGGCGCCCTTGTGGTGGACCTCGGAGGTCTTGCCGTGCAGCAGTTCGGGAGCGCGGGTGACGGTCGCCCCGAAGGCCGCCCCGATCGCCTGATGACCCAGGCAGACGCCGAACATCGGGATCTTCCCGGCGTACTCCCGAATCACGTCCATCATGATCCCGGCCCGGGTCGGCTCGCCGGGACCGGGCGAGAGCAGGATCCCGGCCGCGCCGAACGCGCCGGCCTCGGCGACCGTGATCTCGTCGTTGCGCCGGACCTCGCACTCCGCACCGAGCTGTTCCAGGTACTGGACCAGGTTGAAGACGAACGAGTCGTAATTGTCGATCACCAGAATGCGCACGTCATCACCTGCTGGAGCTCGGAGGGGGCTGATTGGAGGTGGTGCTGTAGGGCAGCTCGTCGGGGCCCTCGTCGCCGGGGACGGTGGTGCCGGCGTCCTCACCGGTGCCGGCCTCGACCTGCACGTCGTCGAAGGGCAGCAGCGGGGTGGCCCACGGGAACACCACGTACCACAGCAGGGCGCCGACGGCCATGACCAGCACGAGCGAGCAGGTCACCTTGACCCAGAGGCCACCCGGGAGTCTCCGCCAGATCCACGCGTACATGCGTCAGGCCTTCATCTCGGCCGGCATGCCGGCGTCCGGCAGGGCCTGGTTCCGTGGAACCGTCTTGACCAGCTCGGCGTGGATGATCAGGCGCTCGTAGTTGTTGAACTTCGGGTTGCACGTGGTGAGAGTGAGCAGCGCCTTCGTCGGTTTGGCCTTCGGCTTGCCGGGGACCGCGGCGACCACCTCGACCTGGTTCGGCTTGACGATCTCCTGCTGGTAGACGTGGTACACGTACCACTTGTCGCGGGTCTCCACGCCGATGACGTCGCCGTCCTCCATCTCGTCGAGCCGCCAGAAGATCTTCCGCACCCGGTGCCCGGCGACCGAGAAGTTGCCGATCTGGCCGGGCTTGGCGGTCTCCGGGTAGTGGCCCGGCGCGTAGCGGATGTCGTCGGGCTGCACGCCGTCGACGACCACCCACTTCTTGTCGAATTTCGGGATGTAGAGGCGGCCGACCAGGTTCGCCCCGGGCGCGGCCGGGCCCTGCTTGGCCGGAGTGCTCGCGGTCGGGGCCACGGTCGGGTCGGCCCACGCCTCGTCCAGCTCCTGGGTGAGGCTGTCCTGCTCGGAGTCGACCGCCGCCGAGTTGCCGAAGACCTGGTAGCCGGCGAAGAGCAGGACGACCAGCCCGAAGGTGATCATCAGTTCGCCGGAGGTGCGGATGCCGGCGCGGATGCGTGAACCGACGGTCGGGCGGGTGAGCTCGGAATAGACGCTCTTGTAACCCTCGTCGGTCTGCTCCGGCCGGAGCTTGACCACCCGCTCGCCCCGTTTCACCGGTTCGGGCTCGGTGAGGTCGGGCAGGCCGTCCCCCGGGTCGGCGGGCCGGGGGGCCACCGGGACGGCGGTCACCGAGGCCGCGCCGATCACGCCGTCCGGGCCGGCCGCCTCGCGAGCGGCCTGGGCCACGCTCCCCGGCGGGAGGACGGGCGGGATGGCGGGCTTGCCCGGGGTGACGGTGGGCAGGATGCCGGTCGGGGCGTCGACGGTAGGGATGATCGTGGTGGGACTCGGATCTCGCGTCGGCCCGGCCGCCCAGCCCGGAGCCGGAGTCGAACCTGGGACCTGGCCCGGAGATCCCGGAGCCGGAGTCAAGCCAGGCACCGGGCCTGGACCTCCCGGAGCCGCAGCCAGGCCGGGCACCGAGCCCGAAGTGGGAGCGAAGCCGGGCACCGAGCCCGGGGCCGCCGATGCCGGAGTCAGGCCCGGGACCGCGCCCGGAGCCGGAGTGGAGTTGGGCGCTGGAGCCAAGCCCGGGACCGCGCCCGGAGCCAGACCTGGGACCGAGGGCGGGGCCGGGAACGAGCCCGGAGCCGGAGCAGGGCCCGTCGGCACCGCCGGAATCTCCGGCGGCGGCCAGGCCGAGCCGGCCCGGGACCATCCCTGGAGCGCCTGGTCCGTCCGTGCGTCGAGCGGCGCCCACGCCGTCGTCTCGCTGCCCTGAATCTCCGGCGTGGCCGCCTGCGGGGCCCTGAGCGGCTCTCTGGGCGGCGAGATCGGCCGATTCGGGGTCTGATTGGGCACCGGGGTGGCCGGGGCGCTCAGATCGTCTGCGGGGGCCGTCGTCACCGGGTCGGATCCGGCGCGGCGGCGGGCCGCCGCGGCCGCGGCGCTGATGTCGTCGAGGGCGGGACGGGCCGGGCGGGGGTCGACGTTGCCGCCCGGGCCGACCGGCGGTGCGAGCGGGCCGCCGGGCACACCGTCCGGCGAGGCGTCGGTGATCCGGGGGATGTACGCGGTCTGCCCGTCGGAGTCCGGGGCGCGGTGCCGGCCGGACCGGCCGGTGGGCTGCTCGGGGGGAACCATCACTGGGCGGCCTGCGCCGATCGGAGGTCGGTCGATCCGTCGTACGCCTGCACTGTCACGTTCTTCTCCACATTTTCCGTGTAACCGAGCCCGAAGTCGGCGGCGGCCTGCCGGAACTCCCTGACACCCTCCGCGGAATCCAACGCACGACTCATCGTTGTGGGTTCGCCGATTGCGGTGATCTTGAATGGCGGCGAGAAGACCTGGCCGTGGAGGAGCAGCGTGTTGCCGACACAGCGTACCGCGCTGGTGGAGATCACCCGGACATCCATGATCGTCATGGCTTCCGCCCCGCCGGCCCACAGGGCGTTGACGACAGCCTGGACATCGCCCTGGTGGACGACCAGATCGTCATTGTTCGGGGCGTTGTCGCCGAAGTCGGATCCCCGGCGCGGGGAGTCGTTGAGAGTGACGGTCATGCCCGGTCCGCTCAGCTTCGAGAAGCCGGCCGACTGGCGCAGCGCGACCGCCTGATCCCGGGCCGGTTTGTCCAGCTCGGTCAGCCGGGCGGTCTCCTGGTCGACCCGGGCGAGCAGGTCGGCGGCCCTCTTCTCGTTGGCCTCCAGGCGCTTGCGCTTCTCCGCGATCAATTGCGTCAGTTGCAACCGGCGGTCGTCGCGCAGTGCCGTACCGTCGGCGGTGGTCGCGGACGTGGTGAACAGCAGACCCGCCGCCAGCGCGATCAGCGGAACCCCCACCGACCAGACGGATCTGCGGCGGTCACGCCGGGGTCGCAGACCCCGCGCGAGCCGCCGGAAAACCAGCTGCCAGGAGGCTCCACCTCCTTGAACGACCACCCAGCCTCCCTCAGAAACAGACGCGCGGGGTATTTTCTCGCCCCGGCGGGTGCCTGTCCGCGTACTGCCTTGACTACGCTAGCTGGCGAACAGTATTCGCCACGGGCAGCATTCGGGACTTCCGGAGCCGCTCAGCGGTGGGTTGTTCACCACTTGTTGCCCTCAGGAGAGCACCGTGCCGAAGTCACAGGTTCGCAAGAAGAAGGTCTACACCCCGCCGACGGACATCGCTCCGGCAGTCAAGGGTGCGTCCAACAAGCCGAGTCCGGTCTGGCTGCCGGTCACCGCGGTGACTTTGATCGTCGTCGGCATCGCCTGGCTGGTCGTCTACTACCTGTCCTCGCAGCAGTGGCCGGTGGCCAGCTGGGAGTACTGGAACCTCGCGGTCGGCTTCGGCTGCATGGTGGCCTCGCTGGGCCTGCTCTCCCGCTGGCGGTAAATGTCACAGGTCGCGGTCCCGCGGTCACGTGAAAAACTGCAGAAGCGAGCGCACCCCCGCCTTGCGTGGGGTGCGCTTTCGGCGTGGGGGCGCACTCCCTTGACCTTCGGCGCGCGCCCGTCTATTACTCGTGAGTAACATGGGCTGGCGCACCGCCGACCGAGGAGGCACAACCAGATGGGCTACGCGCAGATAATCGCCACCGTCTTAGCGGCGGCAATCACGGTGGTAGCCGTCTACCTGGCGGTCAAGGCCGTCATGACGATCACCGCCGTGATCCGCCAGGGTCAGCCCGACCCCGCCCGCTTCGCCGACCCGAAAACCCGGACGAAGACCATGCTGGTGGAGACCGTCGGTCACACCAGGATGCTGAAGTGGAGCGCGATCGGCGCGGCCCACTGGTTCGTCATGGTCTCGTTCGTCATCCTCTCGTCGCTCGTGCTCGAGGCTTACTTCGAGGTGGTGGACCCGAACCTGGGCCTGCCGATCATCGGGCACTGGGTGGTCTTCGGCCTGGTCACCGAGTGGATCGGGATCCTGGGCACGATCGGCATCCTGTACCTGGTGTTCGTGCGTCAGCGGCAGAAGCCGGGGGCGGTGAAACGCAGCCGGTTCCTGGGCTCCACCATGTGGCAGGCGTACTTCGTCGAGGCCATCATCGTCGGCGTTCTGGTCTTCGGGTTCCTGATCCGGGGCTTCAAGGTCGCCACCGACCACTTCGAGTACCCGTTGTGGGCCACCCCGCTCAGCCACGCGATCGGCTCGGTGCTCCCGGCCTGGGAGGACGGCGCCACCTGGATGGCGCTCATCAAGATCCTGATCTCGATGAGCTGGCTGATCACCATCTCGCTGAACCCGACCATGGGTGTGGCCTGGCACCGGTTCCTCGCGTTCTTCAACATCTACTTCAAGCGCAGCCCGGAGAAGCCGGCCGGTTCCGGTCTCGGCGCGCTGAAGCCGATGATGAGCGAGGGCAAGCCGCTGGACTTCGAGGAGGCCGACCCGGAGAAGGACCTCTTCGGTGTCAACCAGGTCGAGCAGTTCACCTGGAAGGGTCTGCTCGACTTCTCCACCTGCACCGAGTGCGGCCGCTGCCAGTCGCAGTGCCCGGCGTGGAACACCGCCAAGCCGCTGTCACCGAAACTGCTGGTCCTCAGCCTGCGTGACCACGCGTACGCCAAGGCCCCCTATCTCCTCGCCGGCGGCGGCAAGGACCTGATGGGCGAGGAGAAGGCGACCGAGGCGCAGCTGGCGCACATGGACGTCCTCGCCCTCGCCGAGGGCAACCGGCCCCTGATCGGCACCGCCGAGGACCAGGGCGTCATCGACCCGGACGTGCTGTGGTCGTGCACCACCTGCGGCGCCTGTGTCGAGCAGTGCCCGGTCGACATCGAGCACATCGACCACATCGTCGACATGCGCCGTTACCAGGTGCTGATCGAGTCGAGCTTCCCCTCCGAGGCCGGCGTGATGCTGCGCAACCTGGAGAACAAGGGCAACCCGTGGGGCGCCCCGCAGAACACCCGCGAGGACTGGACCAAGGGTCTGGACTTCGAGGTGCCGAGGGTCGGCGAGGTCGAGGAGTTCGAGTACCTGTTCTGGGTCGGTTGCGCCGGCGCGTTCGAGGACCGGGCCAAGAAGACCACCCGCGCGGTGGCCACGCTGCTCAACGAGGCCGGCGTCAGCTACGCCATCCTCGGTGAGGGGGAGACCTGCACCGGTGACCCGGCCCGCCGGATCGGCAACGAGTTCATCTTCCAGATGCTCGCCCAGCAGAACGTGGAGACGCTCAACGAGGCCTTCGAGGGCCAGAAGAGCAAGAAGATCGTGGCGACCTGCCCGCACTGCTTCAACACCCTGGGCAACGAGTACGAGCAGCTCGGCCTGAAGGTCGAGGTGGTCCACCACACCCAGCTGCTGGCCCACCTGGTCGCCACCGGCAAGCTCACCCCGGTGCAGCCGGTCGACGGCGGCGTCACCTACCACGACCCCTGCTACCTGGGCCGGCACAACCGGGTCTTCGACGCTCCCCGTGAGCTGCTCGGCAACGCCATCCAGGGTGACGTCGTGGAGATGCCGCGCAACCAGGAACGGTCCTTCTGCTGCGGCGCCGGCGGCGCCCGGATGTGGATGGAGGAGCGGATCGGCAAGCGGATCAACGTCGAGCGCACCGAGGAGGCCCTGGCCACCGGCGCGAAGACGATCGCCGTGGGCTGCCCGTTCTGTTACACGATGATCGGTGACGGGGTCACCGGCAAGGGCAAGCAGGAAGAGGTCGAGGTGGTCGACGTGGCTACCGTCCTGCTCCGCTCGCTCAAACAGGACGCCTGACGTACCTGCTGGACGAGGCCGCCGGTCACGCTGACCGGCGGCCTCGTCGCATCTCAGGACCCGGCGGCGGCAGCGGCGGCGACGGCGGCCCCACTGGCGGCCACTGCGGCGAAGACCTCCTCGATCGCCCGTTTCACCGCGGCGGCGGCCCAGGCGCCCTCGCTGATCTCCTTCAGGCGCCTCTTGACCAGCTTGCGGTCCAGGTCGGCGAAGACCTTGCGGCTGGTGTCGCTGGCGGCGACCAGGGCACAGAGCGCGGAGGTACGGGGATCCGCCTCGCCCGTACCCTCGATGGCCGCCCGCATCCGCGCCCGTGCCTCCGTCTCCACCACCGGCTCACCACCGGCGGCCGAGGGGTACCGGGTCTGCGGGAAGATGATCAGGAACTTGCCCTCCTCGGCCCGCAGCACCCCGGCGGCGACCAGATCGTCGAGCACCCGCTGCCGGGTTCCCTTGGCGAATTTCTGCACCCAGTGGCCCGGCTTGCGACTCTTGGTGTCGGTGGCGATCCGGGTGAGGCTCTGGTCCAGAAGCTCGTCGCCGGTCGCCGACGGGTCCCGGACCACGACCTTCTTGTCCACCACCTCGATGCGCTCGGCCAGCGCCAACTCCAGCAGGATCGCGCCACCCAGCGTGTAATCGAGGCGGGTGCTGTCGACGATCTTGCGGCCGTCGTCGTCGAACGCGAGAAGCGTGAACTCTTCCATCAGGTTCATGCCCCGAAGATTAGGACGGGATGTCACACCCGGCACGGTTAGTGGTGGGTGGTCCCGGTCCGGCAGAATGAGGTCCGAGGTGAATCGATCATGGACGGGCTGTTCCTGACCGCGGTGCTCCCGTTGGTGGCGTTCGCGCTGCTCACGATGGGCAACGCGTTCTTCGTGGCGGCCGAGTTCGGGTTGGTCACCGTGGACCGGGTGGAGATCGACGGCCGGGCCGCCGCCGGCGACCGCCGGGCCGTCAAGGTCCGCACCGCCCTGCACGAGCTCTCCTTCCAGCTCTCCGGCGCCCAGCTCGGCATCACGCTCACCGCGCTGCTCACCGGTTACCTGGCCCAGCCCGCGCTCTCGACCATCTTCAACCCGGTGGTGGAGCCGATCGCCGGTGAGTCCACCGAGACGATCACCCACGTGCTCGCCCTGGTCGTGGCGACGCTGCTGTCGATGCTCTTCGGCGAGCTGGTGCCGAAGAACGCGGCGCTGGCCCGCCCGATGGGCATCGCCCTGCGGACCGCCGGCCCGCTGCGCGCCTTCTCGACCCTGCTGAGATGGTTGATCGCCGCGCTCAACGGCACCGCGAACTGGCTGGTCCGCCGGCTCGGCATCGAGCCGCAGGAGGAGTTGGCCAGCGCCCGTTCGCCGGAGGAGCTGGGGTTGCTCGCCGCGATCAGCGCCTCGGCCGGCGCGCTGCCCACCGAGACCGCCACCCTGCTGCGCCGCACCATCCGGTTCGGCGAGAAACGGGCGGCCAAGGCGATGACCCCACGGGTCGACGTGGTCGGGCTCAAGACCACCGCCAGCGTCGCCGACCTGATCACGGTGGCTCGCGAGACCGGGCACACCCGTTTCCCGGTGTACGAGAACACTCTCGACGTCGTCACCGGGGTGGTCGGCGTCAACGACGCGCTCGGTGTGCCGCCCGAGCGCCGGGCCGCCACCCGGGTGTCCGCGGTGGCCCGGGAGCCGGTCTACGTGCCGGAGAGCCTCGGGCTGGACAAGGTCCTGGAGGCGCTCCGGGCGGCGGGGGCCGACCTGGCCATCGTCGTCGACGAGTACGGCGGCACCGACGGCGTGGTCAGCACCGAGGATCTGATCGAGGAACTGGTCGGGGAGATCGCCGACGAGTACGACACCGATCTCGACGAGACCGGCACCAGCGAGCTGACCGCCCCGGGCGGGGAGAAGACGTTCCTGGTCGACGGCGTCCTACGGGAGGACGAGGTGCACGAGCAGACCGGGTTCCGGCTGCCCGAGGGGCCGTACGAGACGCTTGCCGGTTTCCTGCTCGCCCGCCTCGGCCACATCCCGGTCGCCGGTGAGTCGCTGGAGGAAGACGGGTGGGAGTTCACCGTGATGGAGGTCGACCGCCACCGGATCGAGCAGGTGCGCGTGGTCGCGCCGCCGGAGCCGGCCAATGACTGAGCCTGCGAACGATTCGGCCCGTTCGGGTTCCACGGCACGGCGGTACCGGAGCGCAGCGGCGGTGACGGCATGAACGAGCTGCTGTTCGTCGCGGTGCTGCTGATCGGCAACGGGCTGTTCGTCGGCGGCGAGTTCGCCCTCATCGCGTCCCGGCGCACCGCGCTGGAACCGCTCGCCGCGACGTCGAAGGCGGCCCGCTGGGCGCTGTCGGCGATGAGCCAGATCCCGCTGATGATCGCCGGGGCGCAGCTCGGCATCACGATCTGCACCCTGGTGCTCGGCGCGATCGCCGAACCGACCGTGGCGCACCTGCTGGAGGGCCCGTTCCATGCGATCGGCATGCCGGAGAACGCGGTGCACCCGATCGCGTTCGTGCTGGCCCTGATGATCGTGACGTTCCTGCACACGGTGGTCGGCGAGATGGTCCCGAAGAACATCACGCTGGCCGGGCCGGAACGCTCGGCGCTCATCCTGGGCCCGTTCATGCTGGCGTTCTGCACCGCCACCAAGCCGCTGCTCAACGCGATGCGCTGGGCCTCCAAGATGATCCTGAAGCTGTGGAAGATCGAGACGACCGACTCGGTCAAGACCGTCTTCACCGCCGAGGAACTGGCCGGCATGGTCACCCAGGCACGCAGCGAGGGCCTGCTCGGTTCCGAGCAGTACGCCCGGATCCACGCCGCTCTCGGCCTCAGCAACCGCACCGCCGCCGACACCCTGCTGCCGTGGTCCCGGGTGACCACGGTGGCCGCCGACGTGTCACCGGCGACGCTGGAGGCGGTGGCGACCCGCAGCGGGCGGTCACGGTTCCCGGTGGTGCAGCGCGACACCCGGCGGGTGCTGGGCTTCGTGCACGTCAAAGACATCCTGGGGTACGCCGGAGCACAGCGCCGCCTGCCCATTCCGCCCGAGGTGATCCGGCCGCTCGGTGTGGTGCCGCCGGATCGGAGCCTGGCCGACCTGCTGCTCACCATGCGCCGCGACCGCCTGCACATCGTGCTGGTCAGCGACGGGCAGCGGCCGCTCGGAGTGATCACTCTGGACGACGTGCTGCACGCGGTGATCGGTGAACCGGCCGGCGCGGCACATCCGGCGGCACGGATGCGGTGATCTGCGTTACCCCGCAACGGATTCGGTGGTTCGGGCGAACACGTATGGGTGTATTCGCCGTCCTTGGGTGTTGCGGTTCGGTCCTCACGCGACAATCCGGACAATAGTCTTCATGCTTCACTCTCGGCGGCACACCGTATCGACAGGCGTCCTGTCAGCGTCGCTGGTCCTGGGCGCGATCACGCTTCTCCTGCAACACACCCCGTCGGTCGCCGGGCCCCGGCCGCCCGCCGGTCACAGCCAGCCGTCGCCCAGCGCCACGACCGTCGCCCCGACACTGGCCGCGAGCCGGGCCCGCCCGGGTTTCCTGAGCAACGTCGGCGCCTTCTCCGCACCCATCCCGCCGGGCCGCATCCGGATCGCCGGTGGGCCGTTCGCCGTGCACTACGACTTCGACGACGGGGTCGGCAGGCCGATCGCCGACGCCGACGGTGGGCACGAACTGCGCCCGCTCGGGCAGAACGGGGGTGCGCTGAGACTCGTACCGCAAGGGTCCGGTCTTGCCGTCGCCTATCCGGACCGATGCCACCTTCCGCGGGAAAGGGACTGCCCCCGGGCGATCCTCGAAGGTCTGCGCGACGACAGCCTCAATCCCGGCACCCGGCCGCTGCGCTACGGCGCCTCCATCCGGATGACCCACGCCGACCTCGCCGACGGTGCGAACGTCCTGCAGAAGGGCTACTCGGTCGGCGGCGTCAGCCAGTACAAGCTCCAGGTCGATCACCGGCAGGGGCATCCGAGCTGCGTGATCGCCGGCCTGCGGGCCCGCATCTACCGCGCCGAATCGTGGATCGACGTCGCCGACGGCGTCTGGCACGACCTGGAGTGCCGTCGCACCGCGACCCGCCTGATCATGTTCGTCGACGGCGCGCCCCGCGCGTGGGTACCGGTGCCGTCCCAGCTCGCCATCGCCAACGCCGAGCCGTTGCGGGTCGGCGGCAAGGGCCCGGCGCCCGGAAACGATCAGTTCGCCGGCGCGATCGACGACGTCTTCATCGCCATCGGCGACAGCTCGTAACCCGCCGCCGGTTGCTACGGCACGGGTTCCGGGCTGACCCCTCCACAAAGGCTCTGACCAGCAGATTGACGCTCGTCGAAGAGGCGGCCATACTCCCACTCTCGTAGCGATCGTGAACGATGGGGAGGCATTTCCTTTGCGGCGACACCTGTTCCTGCGGGCCGGGACGGCCCTGGCCCTGACCACCGTGACCCTCAGCCTGCCCACCGCGGCGATGGCCGAGGAGGAGGAGACCGTCGAAGCGGCGGCCGTGTCCTCGGCGGGGGTGACGATCGGTGGCCACCCGGTCTGGGCACACTTCAACAACCCGCCCGCGTTCAGCAACCGCGACCACACCATCACCAACGAGCTCATCCGGCTGATCAACGCCGCGCCGGCGACGTCCACCATCCGCGGGACCATCCACTCGCTGAGCATCCCCGCGGTGGCGAACGCCCTGGTGAACGCGCAGAACCGGAACGTCAACGTCTCGGTCGTCATCGACGGCAAGAACAAAGACCTCGACACCACGAACAACAACACCGCGGTCAAGGCGATCAAGACCCTGACCAACCACAGGTTCTGCACGTACGGGGACGGGCGCGCCTGCATCAGCACCAGCGCCGACGGTGACATGCACACGAAGATGTTCACCTTCAGCACCACGGCCGACCCGAACGGCGTCACCCGTAACAACGTCTCGTGGTTCGGTTCGGCGAACCTGACCTACGCGACCGGTCCCGACTCGTTCAACAACACCATCACGGTGTACGGCGACACCGCGCTCTACAACGGTTTCAACGCCAACTTCACCGACATGTGGAACCGCAGGCACTACACCGACAACGACTACTACGACGCCGCCTCCGGCCGTGGCTACTACCAGGCCGCCGCCGCGGACGCGTACGCCTCACCCGAGCAGGCCGGCGAGACCGACACCATCGTCACCCGGCTCAACGACGCCACCCCGGACGCGAACTGCCGGCTGCGCATCGGCATGTCGTTCGTGACCTCGGGCCGTCCCGGCCTGGTCAGCCTGGTGAAGAGGTTCAAGTCGGCCGGCTGCCAGATCTGGATGGTCGTCGGCACCAAGAGCGACACCGACCCCTCGATCAACATGACCGAGAGCGTCTACCAGGACCTGCTGGGCGCCGGCATCAAGATCCGCAAGAAGGCGAAGGTGCACGACAAGTTCTTCGCCCTCTACGCCAAGTTCGGCACCACCTACCAGTACCGCGTCTACACCGGTTCGCAGAACTGGAGCGCCGACGCCCTCACCGACAACGAAGAGATCTTCGTGAAGATGGCCCCGGAGCCGACCACTTCACACCCTCTCTACAACGCCTTCTACAACCACTTCAACGACGCCTACAACAACGGCACCGCCTGCGCCGCGTCCAACCCCGGCTGCTGACCGCTGCTTGACTGAGGGCCCTGGCAGGACTGTCGTCCGCCAGGGCCCTCATCTGTCGTCTGAGACCCGTCGGTGACCATCAGAGGACGCGAGCCCCGACCATGTCGCGACCACCACCTTCGCCACCGGGCTGTTGCGTGGACAGCTGTGGCGCGTAAAGAACCGTAGATGTCCATGCAGCGGTGTCGGCGGTGGCGCGTGCCAGCGCCGGGCGGAGGGCGCCGGGCGGAGGGCGCCGGGCGCCGGGCGGAGGGCGCCGGGCGGAGGGCGCCGGGCGGAGGGCGGAGGGCGCGAGCCTGCGCGACATCATGGCGCGGATGGGGCACGACAGTCCGGGCGCCGCACAGATCTACCAGCACACCGACCAGGAGGCCGATCACGGCATCGCCGATGCGATGGACAGGGCGGTCAAGGCCGGCTGACGCAAGCCCAGCAAGCGCAAGGCGAAGCGGGCCGCCGAGGGCGGAGAAACGGCCACCACGGCGGGTCAATGGCACATGCAGCCGTTTTCAGCCGCTGGAACGACGGAAGCCCTGGCAGGACATGTGTCCTGACCAGGGCTCCGGCAAGTGGAGCGGGTGACGGGAATCGAACCCGCGCTGTCAGCTTGGGAAGCTGATGTTCTGCCATTGAACTACACCCGCAAGCTGCCTCACTGTACCTGATTATCCGAGTCGGTGGCGGCACCGCCCCGGGGAGCGGTTTGCGGGCGTAGCGGATGGGCCGGAGCGGTCAGCCGGAGATGAGCGTGGACGTGCGGCAGCCGGCACCTGCTGGACCGGGTGGTCAGCCGGAGATAGGCGTGGGCGTGCGGCGGCCGGCGCCTGCTGGACCGGGGTGATCAGCCGGAGATGGCCAGGATGTAGCGGACGAGGTGAGTGGTCAGCCGGAGATGGCCAGCATGTAGCGGACGAGGTGAGCGGTCAGCCGCCGACGGCGAGGATGTGGCCGATGGGGTGGTCAGCCGGCAATGGCGAGGGTGGGCCGGGACGGGCTGGGGGCCCGCCACGTGCGGGCGTAAGCCGGCAGGAACGGGGTAGCGGCCAGCGGCAGCGCGCCGGCCGGGCCGTGGCGGCGCAGCATCGCGGTCTCGACGGTCAGCTCGAACAGGCGCCAGTCGACGTCGGGGGAGGCGTGCAGCGCGCCGGCCAGGTGGGCGACGGTGAGCGGATCGCGGACCGGGAGGGCCCGGCCGGTCAGGCAGGCCTCGTCGTCGTTGTCCTCGGGTGGGTAGGCGTGGAGGGCGTAGCGCCCGTCGCGTTCCAGGTCGCGGCGTTTCGGCGAGTCGACGATGAAGCAGTAGAGCCCGTCGCCGGTGAAGACCGGCGAGACCGGGTGGACCCGTGGGCCACCATCGGGGCGGATCGTCGCCAGATAGCCCATGCCGGGGCCGTACTGCTGCAGGAGCGCACGGATGCCGTCGGCGAGCGTGGGCTCGGCGACCGCGAAATCGGACCAGGAAGCCATACCCGCATTCTATCGAACACATGTTCGACCCGGCCAGCGAACACGCCGATTCGGGCAGGTCGGTATGGTGTTGCGATGCTGCTCTCCGACCGTGACCTGGCCGCCGAGATCAAGTCCGGTGGACTCTCACTCGAGCCATTCGAGCCGGCGCTCATGCAGCCGTCCAGCATCGACGTTCGGCTGGACCGCTTCTTCCGGGTGTTCAACAACCACCTGTACACGCACATCGACCCGGCCGAGCAGCAGGACGAGCTGACCGCCCCGGTCGAGGTGGAGGACGGTCAGCCGTTCGTGTTGCACCCGGGCGAGTTCGTGCTGGCATCGACGCTAGAAGTGGTCACTCTCGGACACGACCTGGCGGCCCGGCTGGAGGGCAAGAGCAGCCTGGGACGGCTCGGCCTGCTCACCCACTCGACGGCGGGTTTCATCGACCCGGGCTTCTCCGGGCACGTCACGCTGGAGCTCTCCAACGTGGCCAATCTGCCGATCAAGCTGTGGCCGGGGATGAAGATCGGTCAGCTGTGCATCTTCCGGCTCTCCAGCCCGGCCGAGCATCCGTATGGTTCGGCCGTCTACGGCTCGCGTTACCAGGGTCAGCGCGGTCCGACCGCGAGCCGCTCGGCGCTGAACTTCCGCACCTGGTCGACGCGCTGACCCGCTGACCGACAGCGCGTGTTTTTCGGGCGCTGTGCGCGCTCGAACGGGTGATTCCGGTCAGTTCGCCGGCAGGCGGTGGACGCGGAGGCCGCGGGCTGAGGCGGTGCCGAGGACCTGTTCGATCTGCGCGGGGCTGAGCCCGGCGGTCGGGACGGGCAGGAGCCGTGCGCCGCGCAGCCGGAACAGCAGTTGCCCGGAGAGTTCCTCGACGGAGCGGAAGGCGCGCCACGCGTATGCATGCCGGCTCTCGGTGTCCGAACTGGCGATCCCGCCGTCGCTGATCTCGTAGGTGGTGAGCGGCCCGGACCGCAGGTTCCGGGCCGTGAGGTTGAGCAGGGCCAGCGGGACCGCCACGGCGAGGGCCGCCCCGCCGGTCAGCAGCACCGGGTCGAGATCGCCGGTGACGGCCAGCAGCAGCACGGTGAACAGCAGGATCGCCCACCCGAGGAGTCGAGCGAGCAGTACCGGACGGCGCAGGCCGTGCCGGGCGGCGGCCTCGGTCAGCGACGTGTCGGAAACCGCGGTGATCTGGATCTGCACCTCTGAAAGGTAGCTTTCCCGATCGGCAAACCGTCACTACCCGGACGGTCGGTAAATATCGGGCGGTCCGATTCTCCCGGCGCTGGATCTACGATGGCGGCGTGTATCTGATGATCTCGACCTACCAGAAGCCGCTCGCCGAGGTGGACGCGGCGCGTGCGGACCACCTCGCCTACCTCGCCGACCTGGAAGCCGGGGGTTACTCCGTCACCGCCGGCCGGATCGACCCGCCGACCGGTGGCATCATCCTGCTGGACGTCGACACCGAGGCGGAGGCGCAGGAGCTGATCGCCAAGGACCCGTACGTCCAGCGTGGTCTGGCCACGTACACCGCGACCGGCTGGCACCCGGCCCGCGGCGCCCTCGCCGGTTACCAGCGGGTCCGTCCGGCCTGACCGCCCGATCAGAGCGCGTCGCCGGGCAACAGTCCTCTGATCGACAGCTCGGCGGAGACCTCCGGCGGGCACTCGTCGACGATCACGGCCGCGCCGGTGTACCGGGAGCCGAGCAGGTTCCGCAGCCCGCGGGCCTGGGCGCCGGTGGCGGCCCAGTCGTCGACGACGAGGACCCGGTCGTCCGGGCCGACCAGGTTCTCCCGGATGCCGAGGCGCTGCACGTCGCCGCGGTGGTCGGTGGGGACGTCGGCCCAGATCATCGGCTCGGCGATGGCGCGGCGGGCACCGGCCCGGTACGCCTCCACGAATCCCACCCCGAGCGCCCGTGCCACCAACGGGCCCACCATGAAACCGGTGACCTCGGGCGAGACCACGACGGTGGGCCGTTCGGCGTGGAACAGTCCGGCCAGCGCGGGGCCGAGCCCGTCCAGGATCCGGGGGTCCCGCCACCAGCCGGAACGGTCACTGACCAGGTAGTCGTGGCCGGGGCCGAGCTCGGTCCAGCGGAACGCGGCGCGCAGCAGGTCGCGAAGGTCGTCGGTCACGAGGTAGAACCTAGTCGGACCGTCCGAATGACCTGAGAACCACCGGTGGGTCAGAACCACCTCAGCCTACGGGTCAAGTTGATACCCGACGTGAGGCCGATCGGGCATGCTAATCCGCGGAACCATGCCTACTTTCATGGCGGGACGACGCCCGCTGAGCCCAGGGAACCGCGCCGGCCTCGGCGCGGCCCTTCTGCTGCTCGCCGTCGTGTCCGCCATGGAGCTCGCTGAGGGGCCGCAGGCCAGCTTCGTCGGGCTGCTGGCGGCGGTCCCGTTCCTGGCCGCGGTCTTCGCCCGGTGGCAGATGGTGCTCGGCGCCGGCGCGGTCGCGACCCTGGTCGGCGGTGTCTTCGTCGGCATGGGCGGTGGGCACGCCGGCCCACTCGGGCTCGTCGGTCAGCCAGGGCTCGCCGGGCTGGTCAACCTCGTCGGGATCATCCTGGCCACCGGGGTCGCGGCGGCCGGCGCCACGATCCGGGAGCGGCAGGACGAGAGGATCGCCGGGCTGCTGCGGCTGGCGGCGGTGGCCCAGCAGGCGGTGCTCCGGCCGGTGGGGCCGCAGGTGGGCGCGCTGGCGGTGGCCGGGCGGTACATCTCGGCGACCGCGGCGGCGGACATCGGCGGCGACCTGTACGAGGCGCTCGACACGCCGTACGGGGTCCGGATCATCATCGGTGACGTCCGCGGGAAGGGCCTGGACGCGGTCCGGTTGGCGAGCATCGTGCTGGGGTCGTACCGGCACGTCGCCTATGAGAAGCCCGACCTGCGGTCGATCGTCCAGGACCTGGACAAGGCCGTGGCCCGCAGCGTCGGTGACGAGGATTTCGTGACCGCGGCCCTGGTCGAGGAGCGCGGCGGCACGCTGACCATCGTCAACTGTGGACATCCCGCCCCGTTGCTGCTGCGCCGGGGCCGGGTCATCCCGCTGGAGCCGCCCGCGCCGGCCCCGCCGCTCGGGTTCATGCCCGAGGTGAAGGCCCGGGTGGAGCGGCTGGAGCCGGGCGACCGGCTGCTGCTGTTCACCGACGGCCTCGGCGAGGCGCGCCGGGACGGTGAGTTCTTCCCGACCGCCGACCGCGCGTGGCGTCTGCTGGGCCACGGCACGGTCGGCGACGGGCTGGTGTCTCTGGAGACGGCGCTGGTGGACTGGGTCCACGGCCGTCTCGAGGACGACATCGCGCTGGTCTTGCTGGAGTACGCCGGACCGGAGGGCAACGCTGCCGTCTCGGTGCCGAGCTGGGAAGTGGGAGCGGCGGGCAGCTAGACCGCCGCTGTCTCCTCGGGCTCGCTCGGCGCGGCCGGTGAGACGGGTGCCGGTGTCGGTGGCACGGGCTCGGGCTGGCGGTGCCGGCCGACGTAGTGGCGCGGCTGGTTCGCCTGGCGGGGCTCCGGGATAAGGCTCTTGATCGTGGCGAACATGGCATCCCCCTGTTCGTGAGCGTCTATCCGGAGAAACGAACCTTCGGACGCGGCGATACGTGACCTGAGTGTCGAAGTCCGCAAATGGCCGAACGGCTGTACCGGATGCCACCTGATCGGAGACGTTTGGCCCTCGAACCGACGGACAGGCCTCCCTCCAATCGGTGGGTCCGCAAGAAAGACCCCGGAAACCCTGCCCGGGTTGTCGGTGGCTACCGATCAGTAATACAGTGGGGTTACTGACGGGTAACTCGCGTCCGGAGAGCGGGGCCAAGCACCATGACGCACTACAAGAGCAACCTTCGTGACCTCCAGTTCAACCTGTTCGAGGTCTTCGGAGCGGAGAAGTCGCTCGGCCAGGCGCCGTTCGACGAGTTCGACCTGGAGAGCGCTCGTGACGTGCTCAACGAGGTCGACCGGCTGGCCCGCGAGGATCTCGCCGCCAGCTACACCGACGCGGACCGCAACCCGCCGATCTTCGACCCGGCGACGAACACCGCGCCGCTGCCGGAGTCGTTCAAGAAGTCCTTCGCGACCTTCATGGCCTCGGAGTTCTGGCGGCTCGACCTGCCCTCCGGTCTCGGTGGCACGCAGGCGCCGCGGAGCCTCGTCTGGGCCGTCGCCGAGCAGATCCTGGGCGCCAACGCCCCCGTGTGGATGTACTCGTCGGGCCCCTCGTTCGCCAACGTCATCTGGCACGAGGGCACCGAGGAGCAGAAGGAGTGGGCCAAGCTCTTCGTCGAGAAGCAGTGGGGCTCCACCATGGTCCTCACCGAGCCGGACGCCGGATCGGACGTCGGCGCCGGCCGCGCCCGCGCCATCCCGCAGCCGGACGGCTCGTGGCACATCGAGGGCGTGAAGCGGTTCATCACGTCGGGTGAGCACGACCTGAGCGACAACATCATCCACTACGTCCTGGCCCGCCCGGTGGGCGTCGAGGGCGTCGGCGGTCCCGGCACCAAGGGCCTCTCGCTCTTCATCGTGCCGAAGTACCACTTCGACCCGGCCACCGGCGAGCTCGGTGAGCGCAACGGCGTCTACGCCACCAACGTCGAGCACAAGATGGGCCTCAAGGTCTCCAACACGTGCGAGATGACCTTCGGTGAGCACGGCACCCCGGCCAAGGGTTGGCTGCTCGGCGAGGTGCACCAGGGCATCCGGCAGATGTTCCTGATCATCGAGAACGCCCGGATGATGGTCGGCACCAAGGCGATCGCCACCCTCTCGACCGGTTACCTGAATGCGCTGGAGTACGCGAAGAACCGCGTGCAGGGCGCCGACCTGGTGCAGAACGGTGACAAGACCGCCCCGCGCGTGACCATCACCCACCACCCGGACGTACGCCGTTCGCTGATGACCCAGAAGGCGTACGCCGAGGCTCTGCGCGCGCTGGTCATCTACACCGCGACCTGGCAGGACAAGGTAGCCATCGCGGAGGCCGCCGGCGACGAGAAGACCGCGAAGCTCGCGAGCCAGATCAACGACTTCCTGCTGCCGCTGGTCAAGGGCGTCGGCTCGGAGCGGGCGTACGAGCTGCTCGGTGCCGAGTCGCTGCAGACCTTCGGCGGTTCCGGCTTCCTCCAGGACTACCCGCTGGAGCAGTACGTCCGGGACGCGAAGATCGACACCCTGTACGAGGGCACGACCGCGATCCAGAGCCTCGACCTGATCTTCCGCAAGATTGTCAAGGACGGCGGCCGTACGCTCGGCACCATCGCCGCCGAGATCCAGGGCTTCATCGAGAGCGAGGCCGGCAACGGTCAGCTCAAGGACGAGCGGCTCGCCCTCGGCAAGGCGCTCGGCGAGATGCAGCAGATCCTCACGGTCACGCTGGGCTGGCTGGGCGCCGTGCAGAACGGTGAGGCCCGCGAGCTCTACAAGGTCGGCCTCAGCTCCCGCCGGATCCTGCTCGCCCTCGGCGACGTGATCCTCGCGTGGCTGCTGCTGCGTCAGGCCGAGGTGGCGCTGAACGCGCTGAACACCGAGGTCTCCGACGCGGACAAGAAGTTCTACACCGGCAAGGTGGCCGCGGCCCGCTTCTTCACCCGCGAGATCCTGCCGCGCATCGGCTCCGACCGCCGCGTCATCGAGAACACCACCCTCGACCTGATGGACCTGGACGAGGACGCGTTCTGATCCACAAGCTTTTCCCACTCTCCTGAAAAAGACCGGAGCCCGGCGGACAACGACGTCCTCCGGGCTCCGGTCTTTTGTCACCGCCCAAGGACCATACGGCGACGGTCCGGACCTGGCTTCCGGAAGTAGCGGGAGGGGCTCAGCCGCGGGCGGTGTGCGAGCGGGTCAGGCGCATCGCCCCCGGCTCGGCCTCGGACCAGGGTTTCTCGCCGGTGTGCACGGCGATTCCGGAGGTCTTCATCTCCACGACGGTGCCGGTGTACTGATCGTCCGGCAGCAGCAGAGCGGACACTTCGGACATCGTGGGATTGTGGCCGACGACCAGGACCGTACGCACGGTGCCCGGGACCTCCCGCAGCAGGTCGAAGACCTCGCCGCCGCGTCCCAGATAGAGCGAGTCCGGGTAGTGCACCTCGGGCGCCGGCTGGCCGGCCCGCGCCTGGGTCAGCGCGATCGCCGCGTTCTGCCAGGTCTGCCGGGTGCGCTTGGCGGGGGAGCAGAGCACCAGGTCGGGGTGCAGCCGCGCGTCCGCCAGCCAGGAGCCCGCCGCGTCGGCGTCGGAACGGCCGCGATCGGTGAGGGCGCGGTCGTAATCGTCGAGGTCGCCGGGCGTCTCCGCCTTGGCGTGGCGCAGCAGGATGAGCGTCCGCGTGGTCATCGCAACAGCTTGCCTGATTGGAACTTGAGGCGTGCGGGTATCTGCTCGATCGACGCATTCATCACGGTCGAGCGGCTCGCCCGGCCGAGCGGACACCACCCGAGGAGGGTCCGATGGGCATCGGTGCAAGCATTTTCCTGATCGCTTTGGGGGCGATCCTGGCGTTCGCCGTGGAGGCGGACATCAGTGGGCTCGACATCAGCGTGATCGGCTGGATCCTGATGCTCGCCGGGCTGGCCGGCCTGATCATCACGCTGGCGTTCTGGAGCCGTAGCCGCCGGACCGTGGTGACGCGGACGCAGCAGCCGCCGGTCGCCGGGGCGACCTACGCCACCGAGTACCGCGAGGTCCGCCGCGACGACGTCCCGCCGCCGCCCCCGCCGGCTTACCAGTGAGAAACGGCCCGGGGCGCGCGCCCCGGGCCATTCTTTTCGTTCCTCAGGCATACAGAGCTTCGTCCCTCAGGCGTACAGGGCGAAGTAGACGGCGATGTGGTGGCAGACCGCCGCGACCAGCGTGCAGGCGTGAAAGAACTCGTGGTGACCGAAAACGGCCGGCCACGGGTTGGGCTTGCGCAGGGCGTAGAAGACGGCCCCGATCGTGTAGATGGCGCCGCCCACGATCAGCAGGACCAGGCAGGTCGCACCGCCGACGTGCAGCACCTGGGGGATGATCGCGACGGCCACCCAGCCGAGTGCCACGTAGAGCGGCGCACCCGCCCAGCGTGGCAGGTGTGGCCAGATCATCTTCAGGGCGACGCCGCCGATCGCGCCGCCCCAGACCAGGCTGAGCAGGACGATCTGCTGGGTGCCCTCGAGCAGCATGGTGCAGAAGGGCGTGTAGCTGCCGGCGATGAAGATGAAGATCATCGAGTGGTCGGCGCGGCGCATGATCTGGTAACCGCGTTCGCTCCACACCCGCCGGTGGTAGAGCGCGCTGATGCCGAAGAGCCCGCACACCGTGATGCTGTAGATCAGGCAGCTGACGAACGGCGAGATGCCGGGGCGGGTCACTGCGATCGAGCTGAGCACGATGCCGCAGACGAGGGCGACGAAGAACGCGTACTGATGCAACCGGCCGCGGAGTCGCGGCTTGCCGAGGTCGGTCGGCTTCATCCGGAACGGGGCTGAGGTCGTCACGTCCTCAAGGTTACGGCACCGTAGGTTACCGGAGGGTAGTGACGCCGGATACGGTTGACGCCCCGGGATGATTTCCACATGAAGATACGACGGGTGGGTGCCGCAGGGCTACTGATCGAGTGCCCCGATCCGGACCGCGTCGAGGACTGGCGCGCTGAGCTGTGGCGACGCCGCGAATCCGGCGAGTTGCACGCCGCCGAAATCGTTCCCGGCGCGCTGACCGTCCTCCTCGACGGCGTCGCGCCGGGCACCGCGGAGCTGCTGGCGGCCTGGGAGCCGGCACCGGGGGAGCGTCGTTCCGGTGGCTCGAACGTGGCCATTCCCACCGTCTTCGACGGCGAGGACCTGGAGTCGGTCGCCGACCTCTGGGCGGTCACCCCGGACGAGGCGGTGCGCCGGCTGACCGCGACCCCGCTCACCGTCGCGTTCTCCGGCTTCGCGCCCGGATTCGCCTACATGCGTGGCTTTCCGGACGAGTGGGCGGTTCCCCGGCTCGCCGCTCCGCGGCCTCGCGTGCCGGCCGGATCGGTGGCGCTCGCCGGTGGTTACGCGGGCATCTACCCCACGGCGTCGCCGGGCGGGTGGCGGCTGGTCGGACGGACGGATCAAAAGCTCTTCGACGTACGCCGTGAGCACCCGGCCCTGCTCACCCCCGGCACCCGTGTCCGGTTGGTGGCGGCATGATCACCGTGCTGCGGGCCGGGCCGCTGACCACCGTCCAGGACCTGGGCCGGCCGGGATACGCGCACCTCGGCGTGCCCCGCTCCGGCGCTCTCGACCAGCCCGCGCTGCGCCTGGCCAACCGTTTCGTCGGCAACGCCGACGACGCGGCCGTCCTGGAGACGACAGTGCTCGGCTGCGCCCTCCGGTTCGCCGACCGTACCCTGGTCGCGGTCACCGGGGCCGTCGCGGACGTCGACGCCGACCGCCGCCCCGTCGAACGGCTTCGCGGATGTCAACTGTTCGAGGTACCCGCCGGTGGGATCCTCGACGTCAAACGGGCGACCCGTGGAGTCCGGTCCTACATCGCGGTGGCCGGGGGGATCGCGGTCGAGCCGGTGCTCGGGAGCCGGTCGACGGACACCCTCTCCGGGCTCGGGCCGGCCCGCCTGGCCGACGGCGACACGCTGCCGATCGGGGTTCCGGCGCTCGCGCCGTCGCTGGTCGGGGAGCCCGCGCCGATCACCGGCGAACTGGTGCTCGGGGTCCGGCTTGGGCCGCGCGACGACTGGTATGCGACGAAAGAGTTGTTCGGTTCCTCGTACCGGATCAGCCCGTTGAGCAACCGGGTCGGAGCCCGTCTGGCCGGCAACGCCCTGACCC
The DNA here is from genome assembly GCF_016862455.1 of Actinoplanes utahensis. Lineage (GTDB taxonomy): Bacteria > Actinomycetota > Actinomycetes > Mycobacteriales > Micromonosporaceae > Actinoplanes > Actinoplanes utahensis. Next base: position 46,230 of record NZ_BOMZ01000051.1, on the reverse strand, counting down.
GCGCAAAGGCCGGCGAACTGCCCTCCGAAGGAGTGGTTCTCGGGGCCGTGCAGGTCCCGGCGGACGGGCAGCCGATCATCTTCCTCGCCGACCACCCGACCACCGGTGGATATCCGGTCGTCGGGGTGGTCGACGACGTCACACCGCTCGCGCAGGCGCGGCCGGGGACTACCGTGAGGTTCCGTGAGCTCGATTGATCTGAACGCCGACCTGGGCGAGGGCTTCGGCGCCTGGCGTCTCGGCGACGACGACGCCCTCCTCGACGTGGTGACCTCGGCGAACGTGGCCTGCGGCTTCCACGCCGGCGATCCGTCCACGATGTACCGGGTGTGCCGGCTCGCCGTCGAGAAGGGTGTCGTGATCGGCGCCCAGGTCGGCTACCGGGATCTGGCCGGGTTCGGGCGGCGGCGCATCGACTACGACCACGACGAGTTGCGCGACGACATCCTGTACCAGATCGGGGCGCTCGAGGCGTTCTGCCGGGTCACCGGGGACCGGGTGCGCTACGTGAAACCGCACGGCGCCCTCTACAACACCGCCGCCGTCGACGTGGTTCAGTCGTCCGCGGTGGTCGCCGCCGTGCTGGCCTACGATTCCGCGCTGCCGGTGCTCTGCCAGCCCGGCTCGGTGCTGGCCGCCCGGGCCCTCGACGCCGGGCTCACGGTGATCGCGGAGGGCTTCGCCGACCGCGGTTACCTCCCCGACGGCCGGCTGGTCCCCCGTTCCCGGCCGGACGCGCTGGTGCACGACCCGGACGAGGTGGTCGCCCGGGCCGTGCGAATGGCTGTCGACGGCGAGGTGGTCGCCGTCGACGGCACCGTCGTGCCCTGCCCGGTCCGTTCCATCTGCCTGCACGGGGACACACCCGGTGCGGTGCGGTTGGCGGCCGCGGTGCGGGCCGGGATGGCCGGGCAGGCGACCGTTCAGGCCTTCTGACGAGCACGTCCACCAGGGCGACCCTGTTCTCGTACCCTGTCGAACAACGCCGCGACGTCCTTGCGGATCAACGCGGCGTCGTCCGGTTGTCTGCTGTCCTCCATGCACCGTTATCCGTCACTCGGCACTATCCGTCACTCGGCACGGAGGAGGTCACACGGGTCAGGCGTCCATGCCGCGAAGGATCAACGGCAGCCGGTCCGGAGCGGCCGGATCGATCACGATCGGCACACCCCAGTCCTGCCGGGTCAGGTGGCAGGCGCCGAACTCGGCGTCCACATCGCACGTCGCCGCCTGCGCGACCACCTGGAGGACGCCCTTGGGCACATCCGGGTTGAGAACGATCCGGCGGGACAGTTCGGTGGTGGTCCCCTCCCCCTCCAGCAGCAGTTCGGCGGGGGACGCCGACACCACCAGCCGAACCGGCGAGCCGAACTGGCTGTCCAGCTTCTGTCCCGGCGCCGGCGTGAAGATCACGTCGAGAGTGACCTCGCCCGGCGCCAGGTGCGACGGGGGCCGCTCGGTCTTGTGCCGCTCACCAGTGACCGTCGTGACCACCCCGGGAGCGAGCCGGGTCAGCCGGTGCGCCGCCGACTCCACCACGATGACCGTGTTGTCCGCGGTGACCAGGATGTCACTTGGTTCGCCGAGTCCGGAATCCACCGTGGACACCGCGCCGGACGCCGGGTCGAATCGCCGGACCGCGCCGTTGTAGGTGTCCGCCACCAACACCGAGCCGTCCGCCGTCGCCGCCACACCGAGCGGGTGCTGAAACAGAGCCTCAGCCGCCGGGCCGTCCACGTGACCGAAATCGAACAGCCCCTGCCCGACTGCGGTGTGCATCACGCCGTCCTCGACGAACCGCAGCGCGGACGTCTCGCTGTCGGCGATCCACAGCCGGTTCCCACCCACCGACAGGCCGGACGGCTGGGCCATCCACACGTCCGGGATCGGGCCGTCCCGCAGCGCCTCCACCGTCGTGCCCGCGTACACGCCGACCGTGCGCTTGATCGGATCGAACCACCACAACTGGTGGATCCCGGCCATCGCGATGATGACCTTGTCGTCGAACCAGGCCACATCCCACGGCGACGACAGATCGGCTGCGAGCGCGTCGTGCGCGTGGTCGTCGACAGTCGAACGCCACGGCTTCCCCGAACCGGCGACCAGGGTGACCGCACCGGTCGTCAGATTCAGCCCACGGAGCTGGTGGTTGACGGTATCGGCGACGACCACGTCGTAACCCGCCGTCTCGGCGACACCCGGCGGCAGCAGGACCAGACCCTGCGGCTCGCTGAACGGCTCGCCCCGCACACCGCTGCCGAACGCGCGGACCAGGGTCTCGCCGTCCGGGGACAGCTCGACGATCCGGTGCCGCGCCGAATCCGAGACCAGCAGATGGCCGCCGGGCAGCTCGATCGCCTTGCCCGGGAAGTGCAGCAGGCCCTCCGGCGCGGGCGGCGGAACATAAGGCCCGTCGCCGCGGTGCAGGCTGCCGTTCGCCTCGTGCTTGGCGACCAACTCGTCGATCAACCGGGACAGGCCCTCGGCGTGCCCCTCGCCGGCCATCGACGCGACCAGGTAACCCTCCGGGTCGACCACGGCCAGGGTCGGCCAGGCCTTCGCGGCGTACTGCTGCCAGATGTGCATGTCGCCGTCATCGACGACGGGGTGGTGCACGCCGTAACGCTCCACGGCTGCGGCCAGCGCCTTCGGGTCACGCTCGTGCTCGAACTTCGGCGAGTGCACGCCGATCACGACGAGGGCGTCACCGTACTTCTCCTCGAGCGGACGAAGCTCGTCCAGGACGTGGAGGCAATTAATGCAGCAGAAAGTCCAGAAATCCAATAAAAGGATTTTTCCGCGCAGATCGGCCAGGGTGAGAGCCTTACCGCCGGTGTTCAGCCAACCGCGACCCTTGAGTTCGGGCGCACGCACGCGAAATTCCATCCGCCAATCCTCCCTCACCCGGTTTCCGGCCACCGTGGCGGTCCACAGACGCGAAACGGCCCCCGCTCGCCGAGCGGGGGCCGATCAGGCTTGCGGTCAGCCGTTCTTCTTCAGGCAGAGCACCTGGTCACCGCTGTCCTTCGGGACGACGATGTACGGCTGGGTCGCGTCACCGCACTTGCTCTTCTCCGTCTGGATCGAGACGACAGTGAACGTGTCCGCCTCCTTGCAATCCGCCACGAGCGGAGTCGACCCGTTGCGCTTCACACACTGGCCCTCCGACACGCTGAACTCGTCGTCCCCAGCGATCAACCAGACCAGACCGAACACCATGCCGAGAATGATCGCCGCACCCAGGACGACGGCCAGCGCCACCGGCACCGTGCGGACGTGCGCCTTCGCCGGGGCCGGCGTGGCGGCCGGTTCCGAAGAAGCCTTGAACTGGTCGAACTTGCCCTGCTCCTCGGCCGGGCCGGGCCAACTCGTGGTGTCCTCCGGGCCGGGCGGCGTCACCGTGGCACGCGCCGCCGGACTGTTCGGGTACAGGCCACCACCCGGCTGCTCGCCCGGAAGCGGAGTCAGCGCGGGCGCCGGAACATACGGCGAGTTGCCGCGGCCGGACACGTCCGTGGTGTGCTCGTTGAACTGGTCATTGAACGGCGGACGGCCACCCTGCTCGTACGGCTGGGGCGTGCCGAAATCGCCGGGCGCGCCGAACGGCGGCGGTCCCGACTGGTCCCCGGGCGCGCCGAACGGCGGGCGTCCGCCCTGGTCACCGGGCCCGCCGAACGGATTGCCGGGCTGACTGCCGAACTCGCCTCCGGGCTGACCACCGAACTCGTTACCGGGCCGGCCGAACTCGCCGCCGGGCTGATTGCCAGGCTGGCTTCCGGGATGACCGAAAGGCGGACGACCGGCCTGATCACCGGAGGGGCCGAACTGGTCACCGGAGGGGCCGAACTGGTCACCGGGCTGGCCGAACTGGTCGCCAGCGCCCCCGAACGGCGGCTGAACCGAACCGGGGAACTGCGGCGAACCGGGAACAGCGGGCGAACCCGGGCCACCGAACGGCGCACCGGAAGCCGGGGCCTGCGGCGAACCGGGCATCGCGAACGGCGAACCACCACCGGGAGCATCCGGCGGGGAGACCCGAGCACTCGCCGTCGCACGGGCGGTCGCCTTCGCCGGAGGCGCGCTCTCGCCGGCCGGCGAGAACGAGCCGAAGCCGTTACGGTCGTCATCCTGCTGCGCGCCGGGGAACGGCTCACCCGGGAAACCACCGGCCTGCGAATCGTTGTCAGGCTGCGCGGAACCACCACGCTGCGGCAGACCGAAACCCCCCGACGGACTCTCGCCAGGCTGGCCGAATCCACCATCCCCACGCTGCGGCAGACCGAAGCCACCGGACGGGCTCTCACCCTGCGGGGCGCTGAAGTCGTTTCGGGGCTGACCGAACGCGCCCGACGAGCTTTCACCCTGGGGCGTACCGAAGTCGTTTCGGGGCTGACCGAAACCGCCGGACGGGCTTTCACCCTGGGAGGTGCTGAAGTCGTTTCGGGGCTGACCGAAACCGCCGGACGGGCTTTCACCTTGCGGGGTGCTGAAGTCGTTTCGGGGCTGGCCGAAACCGCCGGACGGGCTCTCACCCTGGGAGGTGCTGAAGTCGTTTCGAGGCTGGCCGAAACCGCCGGACGGGCTCTCACCCTGGGAGGTGCTGAAGTCGTTTCGAGGCTGGCCGAACGCGCCCGACGGGCTCTCACCCTGGGGCGTACCGAAGTCGTTCCTGGGCAGGCCGAAACCGCCCGACGGGCTCTCGCTCTGTGCCGGGCCCGCACCGAAACCACCCGAACCGTCTGTGGCCGGGGGGAAGCTGCCGGACTGGCCGCCGAACGGCGAGTCGGAAGCCGACGGGAACGAAGGAGCGGCGTGCGCGCCGGACGGAGACTCGTCGGAACGCGACGGGTCGTCCGGGGAATCTTGCGGCTCGTCCGGCGTTGTCGGGGCCGGACGACCGTAGACGCGAGCCTGCGGCGCGGACGACGGCGGCGGCAGTTCGGCGGCCTCGGCCGGCGAGACCCGGCCGGGCACCGAGGCGCTGGCCGTCACCGGGCGGGCCGAGCCGACAGCGGGTTTCGCGCCCGGATCACGCGGCTGCGGAACCGCGGACGCACCCTGCTGATCCGCCGCGGCGTGGCCGTCAGCGCCCGAAGGACCGCCCGCCGAAGCCCGGAGATCACCCCGGTCGGAGCCGCCACGCTGGTCGAACCCGCCGAGCGAGCCATTCGCATCCGGGCCACGCTGGTCGAACCCGCCGAGCGGGTTCGGCGAGTCGGACCCTGCCGGGCCACGCTGGTCGAAGCCGCCGAACGGGCCCGGAGAGTCGGAGCCCGCGGGGTTCCGCTGGTCGAAGGCACCCGACGGGCTGCGCTGGTCGAAGCCACCTATCGGACCGTTCGGGTCCGAGCCGGGCCGGGAACCGCGTGCATCCAGGCCGGAGTGGGTGCCATTCGGGCTGGAATCGAGCGGACCACGCGGCTCCAGACCGAGGGGCCCGGAACCCGGGAACGAACCCTGCTGCGAACTAGCACCCGGGAACGAGCCCTGCTGCGGATCGGCGCCCGGGAACGAACCGTGCTGCGGGTCGGCGCCCGGGAACGAACCGTGCTGCGGGTCGGCGCCCGGGAACGAACCGTGCTGCGAACTAGCACCCGGGAACGAGCCCTGCTGCGGATCGGCGCCCGGGAACGAACCGTGCTGCGGGTCGGCGCCCGGGAACGAACCGTGCTGCGAATCGGCCGAGGTCGGCGCGGACGCCGGAACCGTGCCGCCCGAACCCAGCGACGCGCCGGGCACCCGCTGCGGGTATCCGGAAGGGCTGGTGGACGGCGCATCGGTGTCGCGTCCGGCCGGAGCCTCCGGCGACGGGAACGAGGCCGAACCGAACGGCTGCTGGCTGCGGATCGGCAGGTCCAGGCTGGGCTGGCTGCCGGAACCGGCCGTGGACGGGTCAGCGGCCGGACCGGCGGGGGCACGCAGCGGGAAGCCGCCGCCGTCGCCACGCCGGGACGGGAACGTGTCGGCCGCCGGGCGCGGGGCGCTCGGCACGGCCGGGGTCTCGGCGGGCCGGGCGTTCTCCCGCATCCAGCTGTTCTGCGCCGGGCCGGCGGTGAAACCGCCCGGGCTGCCGGCGGAGTCACCCTGGCCGGAGCCGTCGGGCAGGTCGGAAAGGCTGGCGCCGGGAACCCGGACCGGCTGGTCACCGAACGCGGAGAACGGGGTATGGCCGAGGCCGCCGTCTTCCGGAGCCGTTGCGCCGGGGGTGCGGGTGGGCAGGCCGCTCGGGCTGAGTTTCGCCGGGAACCCGCCCTGGCTCTCGGGCCCGGCCGGAGCCGACGGCGCCTGGCCTCCGGCGGGCGGGAAGCCCGCGGATCCGAACGGCGAGCCACCGGGCGTCTGGCCGCCCGGCGAAGCGGGCGGCGGGAACCCGGCCGGATCCGAGCCGGCCGCAGAGCCGAAGGACCCCGGACCGCCCGACGAGTTGGCCGCCTGCCCGAAGGAGGCGGGGCCACCGGACGAGCCGGCCGGCGAGTCGAAGGAAGCGGGGGCGCCGGACGAGCCGGCTGCCGGACCGAAAGAGGAGGAACCGCCCGAGGGGCCGGCCGGCGAGCCGAAGGAGGCCGGGGCGCCGGACGAGCCGGCCGTCGGACTGAAGGAAGAGGAGCCGCCGGACGGGCCGAAGGCAGCGGGCGAACCGGAGGAACCGGCCGACGAGCCCGCGGGCGGGCCGAAGGAGCCGGGGGCATCCGAGGAGCCGGCGGGCGGGAAGGCCGCCGCAGGCGTGCCGTAGGTGGCGGTGGGCGGCGGGAATTCCGAGGAACCGGAACCCGGCGACGACCCGAACGAAGCAGACCCGCCCGGCGCGCCGGAAGCCGGGAATCCCGCGGGTCCGGAGGTCGACGGACCACCGGGGGAAGCCGCGGCCGCGGAGCCCGGTGGGGCCCACGACGGCGGTCCGGCGTCGAACGGCGCGGACGCCGGAACGGAAGCGGGAGCGGAACCGAACGGTGGTGGCGTGCCCGGCTGCCCGAACGGCGAGGGCGACCCGTAGGACGACGCCGCCTCGGGGGCGACCGATCCATACGGCGAAGCGCCGCCCCGCTGCGGGAGCTCACCCTCGGGCTCCGCGACGCGGGCCGAACCATACGACGTCCCGGCGGGCGCGGGGCCCTGGCCGAACGTGGAGACGGCGGGCACGACGAACGGCGAACCCCCACCGGGGGCACTGGTCGGAGGTGGCCCATACGAATTCGGGAAGCCCTCAGCGGGCGGCTGGGCCGATGCCCGGCCGGCCGATCGCTGCAGGTCGGGCCGCTGACCATCAGGGTCGTGCGGGAACCCGCCCGACGTGGGTCCGCCCGACGTGGCCTCGGCCGGCTGACCGGCGTGCTGCCCCTCGGACGTCATACGCGCCTCCTCATCGATGCGGCCGTGCCAGCTTTGCACGGACGCGACCCCACGGACGGGGCCGTGCCAGCTTTCCGGCTTGGCCGTGCTGGGGCCGTGACACTGTCGCTGCCGGCGGCCCCGGTCACCCGCACCGACCGGCCGTGCCGATTTGGGGACCGTGCCCACGGTACCGGGCGGTCGCGGCGGGAGGAATCCCGGTCTACGCCCCGGAGGGACGATTGCCGGATCTTCGAGAGTGGGATCGGACACGAAACGGCCCGCCCGGGTCACCCGGACGGGCCGTTCGTCGTGGTGGCGGCCCTGATCAGGGCCGGGGGCCTCAGAAGACCCGGTGCTGCGCGAAGATCGCGATCTCGTCGCGCATGGCCTGCGTGGGCGCCACCTGGAGCGCGCGGTCGATCGCGCGGTTCTGGCGGCTGATCATCCGGCGCTGGCGGTAGCGGTCGATCATGGTGCGGGCGGTGCTCATGGCTGCTGCTCTCTCCCCCCGGCGGTGACCGGTGTCGTTCCCTACGGGCGTCGCCTGGCCGCTCGTGACGGAGGCGCGCGTCCCGTTGTCCACTCCATTATCGACGGAACAACGGGACGCGGCCAGCGATTTCGGGGGTGAGCTCAGTCATGTACCTAAGGATCGAAGGTCAATCGCCGGTCGGGCCGAAAGACCCTAGGCCCAGCGAAGCATTGCCGCCTCCGGGTCCTCGAGGAAGGTGCCCACGTCACGCAGGAAGCGGGAGCCCAGCTCGCCATCGATGATCCGGTGGTCGAAGGAGAGTCCCAGGGTGGTGACCTGGCGGATCTTGATCTTCCCCTTGTGCACCCACGGCGTCGGCCGGATCGCGCCGAACGCCAGGATCGCCGATTCACCCGGTGGCAGGATCGGGGTGCCGGTATCGATGCCGAACACGCCCACGTTCGTGATCGAGAGCGTGCCGCCGGACATGTCCGACGGCGGCGTACGACCCGATTTCGCGGTCTTGACCAGCGCATTCAGTGCGTCGGCCAATTCCCGCAGGGTGAGCCGGCCGGCGTCCTTGATGTTCGGGACGATCAGCCCACGCTCGGTGGCTGCGGCGATGCCGAGGTTCACGTAGTCCTTGACCACGATCTCGCCGGTCCCGCCCGACCACGTCGAGTTGACCATCGGGTGCCGCTTGGCCGCGACCAGCACCGCTTTCGCCACCAGCAGCAGCGGCGAGATCCGGGTCTCAGCGAACTCGGGCCGCGCCTTCAGCTTGTCGAGCGTCTTCATCGACCGGGTCACGTCCACGGTCAGGAACTCGGTCACGTGCGGCGCGGTGAACGCCGACGCGACCATGTTCTCCGCGGTCAGCTTCCGCACTCCCTTGACGGGGATGCGCTGCTCACGGGCCCCGTCGAGGACTGGTGCCGCGGTGATGGCCGGAGCGGTGACCGGGGCCGGCGTCTCGGTCACGGTCTGCTTCGCGCCTTCGGCGATGCGGTGTACGTCCTCCCGCGTCACCGACCCCATCGGCCCGGTCCCGGCGACCGTGGCGAGGTCGACGCCGAGATCACGGGCGAGTTTCCGGACCGGCGGCTTGGCGAGCACCGGCCCCACCCGCACCGCGACCTGAACTGTTGGATCCTGAACAGTTCGGTTCGGGACGGCCGGGGCTGGGGGTACGACCGGCGGCGCGGGTTGGACCACGGGCGCCGGGGGGACGGCCACGGTCGCGGCCTGGGACCCTCCGGCAGCCGCCGGAGGCGGGGTGGGTGTGGTTGCGGTTGTGAACGGCGTGGCCGTACCACTGCGGGGTCGTCTCTTTGCGGTTGTGGTTCTCGGGCCGTAACCGACGAGCACCGCGGTCCGTCCGCCGGGCGCCGGACCCCCGATGAGGCCCGCCTCGACCTCGCCTTCCGAAGCCGACGAGGCGGAAGAGGCCGAAGAAGCCGACGAGGCGATTGAGGTGGCCGGAGTGGGGGAGGCGACCGGAGTTTCCGGTGCCGGGCCGGACGACGTGGGCAGAGGTCCCGCCGACGGGTCGGTGTCGATGGCGATGATCGGGTTCCCGACCTCGACCACCGAACCCGCCTCGTGGAAGATCCGGGTGACCACGCCACCCCACTTCGCCGGGATCTCGACCGCCGCCTTCGCGGTCTCGACCTCGACGATCGGCTGGTTGAGCTCGATGGTGTCCCCGACCTTGACCAGCCAGGCCAGGATCTCGCCCTCGGTCAGTCCTTCGCCGAGGTCGGGCAGGTTGAATTCCTTGATCCGCGACATCGGGCTCACCAGCCGAACGAGCGGTCGACGGCGTCCAGCACCCGGTCGAGATCGGGGAGGTACTCCTCCTCCAGCCGGGCCGCCGGATAGGGCGTGTCGTAGCCGGTCACCCGCAGCACCGGCGCCTCCAGGGAGTAGAAGCATTCCTCGGTGACGCGGGCGGCGATCTCGGCGCCGAGGCCGCCGTTGCCGGGGGCCTCGTGCACGACGACGGCGCGGCCGGTCCGCCGGACCGAGTCGAAGATCACCGGGTAGTCGATCGGGGAGAGCGAGCGCACGTCGATGACCTCGAGGTTGCGCCCGTCCTCGGCGGCGGCGGTGGCGGCGTCCAGCGCCACCTTGACCATCGGCCCGTACGCCAGGAGCGTCGCGTCCGTCCCGGGCCGGGTGACCCGTGCCGCGTGCAGCGGGAACGCCCCGGCGAGGGGGCTGTCGAGGTCGACCTCGCCCTTCTCCCAGTACCGCCGCTTCGGCTCGAAGAAGATCACCGGGTCGTCGGAGGCGACGGCCTGCTGGATCATCGTGTACGCGTCCGCCGGGTTGGAGCAGGTCACGACCTTGAGGCCGGGGGTGTGCGCGAAGTACGCCTCGGGCGACTCGGAGTGGTGCTCGACCGCGCCGATGCCGCCGCCGTAGGGGATGCGGATGGTGATCGGCAGCCGGACCGCGCCGCCGGAGCGGAAGTGCATCTTGGCGACCTGGGCGACGATCTGGTTGTACGCCGGGAACACGAACCCGTCGAACTGGATCTCACAGACCGGCCGGTATCCGCGGATGGCGAGGCCGACCGCGGTCCCGACGATGCCGGCCTCGGCCAGCGGCGTGTCGATGACCCGGTCCTCGCCGAAGTCCTTCTGCAGTCCGTCGGTGATCCGGAAGACGCCGCCGAGCTTCCCGACGTCCTCACCCATGATCACGACCTTGGGGTCGTTCTCCAGCGCGCGGCGCAGCCCGTGGTTGAGTGCCTTTCCCAGGGTGATCATCAGTGCCCGCTCCCCTCGAACGAGGCCTGGTACTCCACGAATGCCTTGCGCTGCGCGTCGACCTCGGGCGAGCCGTTGGGGTACACGTTGTCGAAGATCGTCACGGGTTGTGGATCAGGCATCGCCAGGACCCGTTCGCGCAGATCGAGCGCCTTCTTGTCGGCGTCCGCGTCGACCTCGGCGAAGAAGTCCTTCTTGCCGATCTTCTGCTTGGTGAGGAACGTCTTGAGCCGGCTGATCGGGTCCTTCGCCTTCCAGGCCTCGACCTCGCCGGCCATCCGGTACCGGGTCGGGTCGTCGGAGCTGGTGTGCGCGCCCATTCGGTACGTGTACGCCTCGATCAGCGTCGGGCCCTGGCCGTTGCGCGCGTTGTCCAGCGCCTGCCGGGTGACCGCGAAGCTGGCCAGCACGTCGTTGCCGTCCACCCGGATGCCGGGGAAGCCGTAGCCGCCGGCCCGCTGGTAGAGCGGGACGCGGGTCTGCCGCTCCAGGGGCTCGGAGATCGCGTACTGGTTGTTCTGGCAGAAGAAGACGATCGGGGCGTTGAACACCCCGGACCACACGAACGATTCGTTGACCTCGCCCTGGCTGGTCGCGCCGTCGCCGAAGTAGGCGATCACGGCCTCGCCGTCGCCGGAGCCGATCTTGCCGTCCATGGTGATCCCCATGGCGTACCCGGTCGCGTGCAGCGTCTGCGAGCCGATCACGATCGTGTAGGTGTTGAACTTGAACTCGTTCGGATCCCAGCCGCCCTGGTCGACGCCGCGGAAGAGGCCGAACGGCATGATCGGGTCGATCCCGCGGGTGTAGAGGACGCCGTGCTCGCGGTACGTCGGGAAGGCCATGTCCTGCGGGCGCAGCGCCCGCCCGGAGCCCACCTGCGCCGCCTCCTGCCCGAGCAGACTGGCCCAGATCCCCAGCTCACCCTGCCGTTGCAGGGCGACAGCCTCGGTGTCGAGCCGCCGGACGGTCACCAGGTCCCGGTAGAGACCGCGGTATTCCTCGTCGGTGAAGTCGACGGAGTACGTCGTCCCGTCAGTGGTGGTGACGCTGTCGACGCGTTCCCCGTCGGGGGTCAGCAGTTGGACGAAGCCGCCGGCCGGAATGTCCGCCCCGGCCACGCTCTCGCCTTTCGCCATCCGTGTCTCCTGTTTCGTCTCTGCGCCCGCGGCGGGTGTCTCCCGGCCACGCGGCGGCTCTCGGGTGCCGCGCCTGGCCCGGGTGGGGGTTACCGCGCGGCATGCTCCGGCTCGGAAGCCGGGACGAACCGCCGTGACCCCGCTGGTCGGCGGAGACGGCAGCGGCGGTGCCGTCGCCCCCATCCTGACAGAATGAGTGACCTTCCTTACAGCCCGCGTGGATCACGAATGAAGATTTTCTGCTGACATCACGCTAAGAGCATTTGTCCGATTTAAGGATTTTTGTGCTCTCACTCTTGTACGAATGGTCCCTGCGCGCCGCTGCCGAATGAGGCCCGTGTCGTTCATCCCCAATGACCGCGACTGATCCAAGTTGATCTTTTTCGTTTGGGGGTTTTCTCGCGTGCCGCACCTGCCGGACGACGACTTCGCGCCACCGCCCAAGGTGCTGCGCAAGCGCCTCAACGGGGTGTATCGCGAAGACCTCGGCTTCTCCGGGCCCACCCGGCGTTACGTGCTGTTGGTCGCGATCCTCGTCGGGCTCGCCTCGGTGCCGACGCTCGCCGTGCTCACCGCGGGAACGAACGAGATCACCGGCCAGGACCATCCGCGGCCGATGGAGATCCCGTTCCTGCCCCCGACCGCGACCGGGCCGGTGCTGCCGACACCGACCCGGGCCGCGCCTTTCCCGCCGTCGTGGGCTTCGCCTCCGCCTCCGGTCCGCCCGTCGGCTTCCGCTTCGCCCACCCCGGGGCGGGCCACGTCACGACCTTCACCGCGGGGGTACGGAGGGAGCACTCCCGAGCCGGCCGAGACCGTTCCGCGCCGGTCGGCTTCCGTCTCCCGAGGGACCGTTTCGGTTCCGCGCCGGCAGTCCTCCGTGCCACGTCCCCCGGTGCCGCGGCGGCCTTCTTCCGCGGCGACCTCGGCACCCCGTCGGCCCGCTCCGAAACCGACCCGGCCGACGCCGAGTCGCATTCCCGTCATTCCCGACCTACCGGCTGTTCCGGAAGAGGAGCGAATCCCGGCGCCGATCATTCCGGACGGCTTCCCGTCCATTCCTGACCTGCCGGAAGTGCCCGCCGAGCCCGGTCGTCCCGGTGATGCCGACACTGATCACCGAGAACCGGAACCGGCTGATCGCGATAAATACGACAAACCCGGCGGTGTCAAACCAAATCATCGGGGCACTCACCGCCCAGACGACAGACACCGATCGCCGGGCCGCCCGCGGAAGCGCGCCTGCGAGAACTCCGCCGCTCCACCCGAGCGGGCCACCCGACGGCATGCCGAACGTGCCGGCTCGAACACCGCCCCGGCCGGTGATCCGCCCCGGCGCCGGGCCCGCTCCACCGACGCATCCCACGCCCACGACCGCCGGTCACCGGACCGGCCCCGACACAGCCGGAGGTCAGCAGTGGCCGAACGCCCGTACAACATCCGCCCGTCCCGGATCCTCGAACAGAGCCACCACGACAACAGCAACGTCGTGCGCCGCGTGCTCCCCGACGTGAACGCCGAGGAGAGCCGGCTCGCCAACCGCCCGTACCGGGGCATGCACCGTGCCGAGCACACCAACCACCCGGACCCCGGTTACGACCGCAGCTCCCGGATGGGCCGCCACCACGCCGAATACACCGACGACCACTACATCAACCGGCGCTGACGGGCGGAGAGACCCACTGAGAGCCGGCCGGACCGCGGTCACTCGTCCCGGTTGGCCTCGATCCAGGCCTCGATGGCGGCGTTGTCGTTCGGGTCGACACCCTCCGCGATCAGCTGGGCCACCGCCGCGGTGGCCGGGCTGCGCCGCTCGCCGGTCGTGTAGAGCCGCGCGAACTCGGGGATCAGCTCCTCCATCGCGGTCTCCGTCTCCTGGACCGCGGCCGGCGGCAGTCCGCGCCGCCGGGTGGAGAAGGCCGACCAGGCCCGGACCACCCGCGGCATCATCGCCGCGTCGTCCAGGTCCAGCACGGCCCGCCGGTGCACCCAGTCGAGCAGGAACAGGCCGCCCACCGCGGGACTCCAGCGCAACGGGTCACCGCCCGGCAGGCTCGCCGCGTGATCCAGCACCAGGCTCAGGCAGAACTCCAGCGACGCCGCCTCGGCCGTGTGGGCCGGGCCGGTGGGCAGGTCGAAACGGGTCGCCTCGGGCGAGGTCAGGAACTCCCGGACCAGATCCGGCCCGTTCGGCCCGGCGGGCTCGTCGAGCGGCGGCGTGGTGACCGACGGCAGCAACGCGATCCGGGCGGCGGCGAGAGCCCGGTCGGTGGCCAGCGAACCGTCCTCCGGTAGGTCGCCCAGCTCGTCGGTGACCTGGAGATGCCGGTCCACCTCGTCGCGCAGCCGGCCCGGGTCCTCCGAGCGGAACCAGGTCAGCTCGTCGGCCGTGCAGATCTCCCGCACCTGATCGAGCAGCGTGCCGGCCGACGTGGCGACGAAGACGTCCTTGGTGATGCCGATGTTGTGGTCGACGAGGGCCACCACGGCATGCTCGGGGCCGCCGTCGGAGCTGTCCTCGTAGGCGAAGGTGACCAGGTAGGAGGTCTGGTCGCCGTAGACGTCCCCATAGGCCCAGCAGCCGGTCGGGCGCACCCGGCCGAGCTGGGCGGCCCAGGCCGGGGCGTGCGTGCCGTGACCCACCCGGCCGGCGCCCTCGGCATCCGGCACCAGAGCGGCGAAGACCTCGCGGATGGTGGCGGCGGCCGGGCTGGCCGGACGGGTGGTCGCGGTCAGGAAACGGCCGACGAAGTCACGGACGGCCTCGGCCCGGTCCTCGGCGGCCACCGCGTACACACTGCCGAGCAGGGCGGTGCCGAGCATCTCGGCGTCGAGCGCACAGCCCAGTTTCATGACGTCGCGGGCCGCATGGATCACGGCGTCGTACGCGGTCCGGGGTGCGGGCATGCCGCGAGCCTACGCCCGCGGCCGATCCCCGGACTACTCCGAACGTACGACTCCCAGCGCTTCTCTCGCCTGGGCGTACGCGTTGAGGACCTCCCGGACCGGCGCGACCACGTGCCCGCGCCCGACCTCGGTGATCGACGCCCGCAGCCGCGTCTCGGCCCGCCGCTTGGCCCGCCGGGCACCCGCCTCGATGACCGGCTTCAGCAGCAGCCACAGCAGCAGCCCGCCGAGCAGCCCGGCGAGCAGCAGCAGGGTCGCCAGCGGCACGGTGCCGACCTCGACGTCGATGTCCGGCAGCCCGAGCGCGGAGAGCGCGTAACCGGCGATCAGCCAGCCCAGCCCGACGGCCGCGACCGCCAGCAGGATCCACTGCACCACCCCGACCGCCCGCCACCAGCGCGGCGGCCGTTCCATGCCGAGGTCGGTCTGTGCGACGGCCCGGTCCAGCGCGTCCGGCAGGTCGGCCGCCCGGGAACGCGCGGCGGTGGCCAGGGCGGGCGCCCAGACCTCCGGCAGCGGCGCCGCGGCGCGTTCCGCGACCGCGCGGACCGTGAGACCCACCGCCGATTTCTGCGCGGCGTCGGCCTCCGGCACGGAGGTACGCGGCACGACATCCGTCGACACCGAGTCGGTCTTGACCGGCTCCGCCAGATGCAACCGGCGCAGCGGGTCCGGCCGCAGCCGCCGCAGCCCGCGGACCAGCGGCCAGCCGGTCGCCGCCGCGGCCCGGTGCCGGTAGGCGCCCGCCGTCGCGTCCGCCACACCCGGCACCCCCGCCGACGCGGCCAGCGAGTCGCACAGCTGCTTGACGGTCGCCCGGTCCACCTCGTCCTCGGCGGCCGGCGGGCCGATCACGGCGCCCAGCTCCTCACCGACCGCGTCCAGGTCGGCGGCGAGCCGGCGCAGCGCGGCCTGCCGGTTCGCCACCGTGCCCTCCAGCGCGGTCCGCAGCTCGGCGAGCATGCCGGGCTGCTTCGCCGAGGTGGCGATCACCGGAGCGCCGGTGAGCCCGTCCTCCTCCAACAGCCGGGTCAGGTCGGCGAGCACGAGCTCGGTGTCGCCGGGGCTGAGCCGGTCGGCCTGGTTGAGCACCACGATGGTGACGCCGGAGTGCGTGCTGAACTGCGACAGGTAGGCCTGGTGCAGGATCCGGTCGCCGTACTTCTGCGGGTCGACCACCCAGACGATCTGGTCGACCAGGCCGAGCAGCCGGTCCACCTCGAGCTGGTGGGCCTGCTCGACCGAGTCGAAGTCGGGCAGGTCGAGCAGGACCAGCCCGCGCAGCGCCGCCTCGTCGTCGCCGTCCAGCGCGCTCTCCCGGACGAACCGCTGCCGGGGCAGCACGCCGACCCAGTCGAGCAGGCGGCTGGCCGGCTCCAGCGGGCCCCACACCACGGCGTGCGCGGTGCCGGTGGTCGGCCGGCGCACCCCGACCTGGGAGAGCTTGAACCGGGCGAGCGCGTTGAACAGGCTCGACTTGCCGCTGCCGGTGCTGCCGGCGAGGGCGACCACGGTGTGGTCGAGGGAGAGCGAGAGCCGGTTGCCGGCCCGCTCCACCAGCGTGTGGGCGGTGACGAGCCTGCCGTCCGGCAGGTACGGGTCGACGACCCGCAGGAACCTCGACAGCGCCTCGAGTCTGCGTGCCAGATCGCCGGCGTCGACGGATTCGTTGCGCACCTTCTGTACCACGTTCATGACCCTGACCCGGTCAACGCGAGTTCCTCCCTGGCGGTCTCCACCTCGGTGGCGGTCTGGCGCAGGAGCGTCCCATGAGCCGTCGTGAGGCGCACCGCCGAGGTCCGGTCCGTGTACCGGGCGGCCTCGGTGGCGAGCAGATCCTCCACCCGGGCCAGCAGATCGGTCCGGGCCCTGGTGGCGAGAGTACGGATGGCCTGGTCCCCGAAGATCGCCTCGAGCACCTTCTGCGCCGCGACCGCGCTGCCCGCGCCGGCCGCCACCTCCAGGCCGGTGGGGATGAAGGCGGTCGAGGTGAACACCGCGATCATCACGGCGAGCCCGGCCCCGTTCATCGCGTAGGCGGCGCCGCGGGCCACCGTCCGCTTCTCCGCGGCCTCCTTGCGGACCAGCTCGAGCACCCATTGCTGCCAGTCCCGGACCAGGCGGTCGGCGCGCTGCGCCAGGTCGGCCGAGGCGCGCTGCAGCTCCGGCTCCAGCAGGGCGGCCCCGGCCGGGTGCGCCTGCCAGGCCGAGTACGACTGCTCGGCGGCGTCCGCCGCGACCCCGCGCAGCAGCGTGACCAGCTGGGACTCCATGGCCGTCTGAAGGTTGCGGGCCGGTGTCGGACGGCCGCTCAGGGCCGCGACCAGCCGATCCCGCAGCTGCCCGACCCGTGACTCCAGGCCGCGCACCAGATCACCGGTGCCGACGAACTCCTGCCAACGGGCCAGCACCTCGCCGCGCAGCAGCCGGCCGTCGCGCAGCCCGTCCTCGACGGTGCGGCGGGCGGTGCGGTAGGCCGCCTCGACCCGCTCGTCCAGCGCCTGCGCCGTCCGGGCCTGGTCGTCGACGGCCTCGGCCAGCCCGGCCAGCGCCGGGGCGAGCGCGGCCAGGGCGCCGTCGAGGGTCTGCCGGACCACCGTGCTGCGGGCCCCGGCGTCGGCCGCGAGCTGGGCGAACCAGATCCGCATCGGGCCGATCGCCGCCTCCGGGAGCAGCCCGCGCTCGTCCAGGTCGGTCTCCGGCAGCACGAACAGCGGCGCGGACCCCAGATCCTTGGCGGTCAGCATCTCGCCCAGATGGGCGGCGATCTCGGCGGCGGCGTCGCCCGGCACCCGGTCCAGCACCAGGGCGATCACGGTGCCGCGGAGCCGGGCGGTGGTGAGCAGCTCCCAGGGGACGGCGTCGGCGTACCGCGCGGCGGTGGTGACGAACAGCCACAGGTCGGCCGCGGCCAGCAGCTGGGCGGCCAGTTTGCGGTTGTGGTCGACCACCGAGTCGATGTCCGGCGCGTCCAGCAGGGCCAGCCCGGGACCGATCGCCGGGGTCGCCACCACCTGGAGTGCGTCCGGGGCGGTGCTCGCCTGACCGGTCCGGGTGAGGCCGGGCAGCAGCTCGCCACGCGAGTACCACGCCAGGTCGTCGGGGTGAGTCACCAGCACCGGCGACCGGGTGGTCGGCCGGAGCACCCCGGCCGAGCTGACCGGCGCCTGCACCAGGCTGTTGACCAGGGTCGATTTGCCCGCGCCGGTGGAGCCGCCGACCACCACCAGCAACGGGGCGTCGGGCCGCGACAGGCGTGGCAGCAGATAGTCGTCCAATTGGGCGATCAGGGCCGAGCCGACCCGCTGCGCCTCGTCGGCTGAGGGCAGGGCCAGGGGGTACGCGACCGCGCCGAGCGCCGTCCGTAACCGGCCGAGGGCGGACGCGAGACCCCGCAGCGCGGGCGGCACGTTTTCCAGGTTCACCGGACGAACCTGGGCGCCACCCGTACGATCTGATGGGTCTATGGCCGCGTTCACCTGCAGTTTCTCATCCGTTGCGGCGGGGACGGCGGAAAGGGCCGACGGACCGACCGCGTCTCCGTGCGTCGTCACGCGTAAAGCGTGCACGATCTATGCACCCAGGACAACGGGTCCCGGTATGCCGTGACCTGACAGGTATGTGCCGGTGCCCTTCCGGAGCGTCGACTTGCGCCTGTCGGACTCAACTTCGATTTGACGATGTGCGGCGCCGTGGCATCATTGAGTCGGTTCCACTCAACCTTTGTACGTGAACCAGCGCTCTTAGTGAGCCCAGCTGTGAGAAGCGAGGAACACCATGGCACGTGCGGTCGGCATCGACCTCGGCACCACGAACTCCTGCGTAAGCGTTCTGGAAGGAGGCGAGCCCACCGTCATCGCCAACGCGGAGGGCTCCCGGACGACCCCGTCCATCGTCGCCTTCGCCCGCAACGGCGAGGTGCTCGTGGGTGAGGTCGCCAAGCGTCAGGCGGTGACGAACCCCGACCGGACCATTCGCTCGGTCAAGCGGGAGATCGGCACCAACTGGTCGATCGACATCGACGGCAAGCAGTACACGCCTCAGGAGATCTCCGCGCGCGTGCTGATGAAGCTGAAGCGCGACGCCGAGGCCTACCTGGGCGAGCAGATCACCGACGCGGTCATCACCGTCCCGGCGTACTTCAACGACGCGCAGCGGACCGCGACCAAGGAGGCCGGCGAGATCGCCGGGCTGAACGTCCTGCGCATCGTCAACGAGCCCACCGCCGCCGCCCTGGCGTACGGGCTGGACAAGGGCTCCAAGGAGCAGACCGTCCTGGTCTTCGACCTGGGCGGCGGCACCTTCGACGTCTCGCTGCTGGAGTTGGGCGACGGCGTCATCGAGGTCAAGTCCACCTCCGGTGACAACCACCTGGGTGGTGACGACTGGGACCAGCGGATCATCGACCACCTGGTCAAGACCTTCCGCGGCGAGCACGGCATCGACCTCTCGCAGGACAAGATGGCCCTGCAGCGTCTGCGCGAGGCCGCCGAGAAGGCGAAGATCGAGCTCTCCGCGGCGACCACCACCAGCATCAACCTGCCCTACATCACCGCCGGGGCGAACGGCCCGCTGCACCTGGACACCTCGCTGTCCCGGGCCGAGTTCCAGCGGATGACGCAGGACCTGCTGGACCGTTGCAAGGGCCCGTTCGAGGCCGCGATCCGCGACGCCGACGTCAAGCTCTCCGACATCGACCACGTCATCCTGGTCGGCGGCTCGACCCGGATGCCCGCGGTCACCGAGCTGGTCAACAGCCTGATCGGCCGCGAGCCCAACAAGGGCGTCAACCCGGACGAGGTCGTCGCCGTCGGCGCCGCCCTGCAGGCCGGTGTGCTCAAGGGTGAGGTCAAGGACGTCCTGCTCCTCGACGTGACCCCGCTGTCCCTGGGCATCGAGACCAAGGGCGGCATCATGCACAAGCTGGTGGAGCGCAACACCACCATCCCGGCGCACCGCTCCGAGGTCTACACCACGGCCGACGACAACCAGCCGTCCGTGCTGATCCAGGTCTACCAGGGCGAGCGCGAGATGGCGGCGGGCAACAAGAAGCTCGGCACCTTCGAGCTCAGCGGCATCGCCCCGGCGCCCCGCGGCGTCCCGCAGATCGAGGTCTCCTTCGACATCGACGCGAACGGCATCGTGCACGTGTCCGCCAAGGACCTGGGCACGGGCAAGGAGCAGAAGATGACGATCACCGGTGGCTCCGCGCTGCCGAAGGACGACATCGAGCGCATGATGCGCGACGCCCAGGACCACGCGGACGACGACAAGAAGCGCCGCGAGGAGGCGGAGACCCGCAACCTGGCCGAGCAGCTCCAGTGGCAGACCGAGAAGTTCCTGGCGGAGAGCGGCGACAAGCTCCCCGAGGACAGCAAGAACAAGATCGGCGAGGCGCTCGGCGAGCTGCGCAGCGCGCTGGGCGGCACCGACATCGAGAAGATCAAGTCGGCCCACGAGCGGCTGTCGCAGGTCTCCCAGGAGGCCGGCTCGCTGCTCTACTCGCAGGGTGAGGACCCGCAGGCCGCCGCGGGTGGCGCGCCGGGCGGTGCCCCGGGTGCGGCTCCGGGCGGCGCGACCGGCCCGGCCGCCGGTGGCGACGACGTGGTCGACGCCGAGATCGTGGAGGACGACAAGAAGTGAGTGCCAGGGACGACGAGAACGGCGGTCCGGCGACCGAGCGGGAAGTCATCCAGGGCGAGATCGACGAGACGACCGAGGAGACTCCCGACACGGAGCCGGTGGACAAGCCGGCCGGCGCGCACCGCGCCCCCGAGGAGGAGGACGAGAAGCCGGTGGCTGAGGAGGCCAAGCCCGGCCTCGGCGCTGAGCTGGAGGCAGTGCGGGGCGAGCTCGACGAGCGGACCCACGACCTCCAGCGGGTGACCGCGGAGTATGCCAACTACCGCAAGCGGGTCGACCGCGACCGGGGTGCGGCAGCCGAGCAGACGACCGGCAAGGTCCTCACCGACCTGCTGCCGGTTCTGGACGACATCGACCGGGCCCGGGAGCACGGCGACCTGGTCGGACCGTTCGCCTCGGTGGCGGAGCAGCTCACCGCCGTGACCGGCAAGCTGGGTCTGGTGCCGTTCGGGGAGAAGGGCGATCCCTTCGATCCGAACCGGCACGAGGCGGTCGCTCACCAGACATCCGCGGATGTCACCGAGCCGACCTGTGTCGAGGTGATGCGCCGGGGTTACACACTGGGCGAGCGGCTGCTGCGCCCGGCTCTGGTCGCGGTCGCCGATCCGGAGTGAAATCAGTGACTGTGTCCCGCCCGCCGGTTCGCCGGCGGGCGGGGCGTCGCCGAGTCGAGGAGGTGGACTGACATGAGCTCGAAGGACTGGCTCGAGAAGGACTTCTACGCCGTTCTCGGCGTGAACAGGTCTGCCTCCCCCGACGAGATCAAGAAGGCGTACCGGAAGCTCGCCCGCGATCTTCATCCCGACCGCAATCCGGACAACAAGGAGGCGGAGGAGAAGTTCAAGGCCGCTTCCGAGGCCTACGACGTGCTCGCCGACGACAAGAAGCGCAAAGAGTACGACGAGATGCGCTCGCTGTTCGGCTCGGGCGCGTTCCGGCGCGGGGCTCGTGGCGGCGCCGGTGGCGCGCAGTTCGATCCGTCGGACCTGTTCGGCGGCTTCTCCGGGGCGGCCGGGGGCGCCGGCGCGGACCGGCGGTTCGGTGGCACCGGCTTCTCCGACATCTTCAGCTCGATCTTCTCCGGCGGCCAGGGCGCGCCCGGCGCGGCCCGGCGTGGGCCGCAGCGCGGGCGGGACGTGGAGACCGAGGTCACCCTCGACTTCACCCAGGCCGTCCAGGGCACCACGTTGCCGCTGACCCTGCGCACGCCGGGAGCCTGCGACACCTGCCGGGGCAGCGGGGCCAAGCCGGGCACCACCCCGCGCGCGTGCCCGAAATGCCACGGCAGCGGCCTGATCTCCAGCAACCAGGGTTCGTTCAGCTTCTCCGAGCCGTGCCGTGACTGTCAGGGCTCGGGCAGCATCGTCGACGAGAAGTGCGCCGAGTGCCGGGGCACCGGCGGGGTCACCAAGACCCGCACGATCAACGTCCGGTTCCCGGCGGGTGTCGCCGACGGGCAGCGGATCCGGCTCAGCGGCCGGGGCGAGCCCGGTGACCGCGGCGGTGTCGCCGGCGACCTGTACGTGCAGGTCAAGGTGCGGCCCGACGACCTGTTCGGGCGCAGCGGCGACGACCTGACCCTGGTCGTGCCGATCACCATCGTCGAGGCTGTGCTGGGCACCGACCTGAAGGTGCCGACCCTGGACGGCCCGGTCACGCTGCGGGTGCCGCCGGGCACCCCGAGCGGCCGGAAACTGCGGGCCCGGGGCAAAGGTGTGGTCCGCAAGGAGGGCCAGGCCGGCGACCTGATCGTCACGGTCGACGTGCAGATCCCGGCGGGCGTGTCCGGCGAGGCCCGGGACGCGCTGGAGAAGTTCGCGAAGCTCACCCCGCCGCCGGGGCGTGAGCGGCTCGAGGCCCGTCTGCGCCGGGCCGGTTAGACCCTCCCGGGAGGTGGCACATGTATGAAGAGATCAGCATCTCGATGGATCAGGCCTCCGACGCGAAGGTTTTGATCATCTCGGTGGCGGCCCGGCTGGCCGGGATGCACCCGCAGACCCTCCGGCAGTACGACCGGCTCGGCCTGGTGCAGCCCGGCCGGGCCGGTGGCGGCGGCCGGCGGTACAGCGAACGGGATGTGGCGCTGCTGCGCGAGGTGCAGCGGCTCAGCCAGGAGGACGGCGTCAACCTGGCCGGGATCAAGCGCATCATCGGCCTGGAGCAACTGGTCGGCGACCTGCAGGAGCGGGTGGCCGAGCTGGAGCAGCAGCTGGACGCGGCGTACGCCCGGATCGCCCAGATGGAGGCGATGACCAACCCGTACGCGGGCCGTGATCTCGTCCGTCAGCAGACCCACTCGACGGCTCTGGTGGTGTGGCGCCCGCGCCGGTCAGCGGACAAGTGACAGAAGCGGCGGCCCCTCCCGGAGGAGAGGCCGCCGCGACAGCATGTAGTCACCGGTCGAACACGGTACGTGTTCAGCGCCGGTTGAAAAGGCCTAGTCTGCGCGGGTAACGCACCAGGCCGCCCTCCATCCAGTCGTGGTGGTCGAAGAGCTCCGGCCGGGTCATCAGGACCCGGCAGTTGTGCGCCCAGATCTGCATCGGCTCGTCGCCGACCTCCTCCGCGCGCTCCACGAACTTCTTGAGCCGGCGCTTGCGCTGCCCGCTCGCGTTCTGCCGCACCCCGTCAGCGGCGTAGATGTACATGCAGTGCTGCGCGAACCGCCGGGCCGGGCACTGCCGGTCCATGGCCAGTTCGAACAGGGTCGGGCCGAGCACGTCGCCGGAGATCAGGAGATCCCAGTCCTTCGGCATGCTGCTCAGGGGAACGGATTCGGGGTTGTACGCCCAGGCCTGCAACTCGTCAGGCCGAGGATCGACCGGATTGCCGAAACCGAGGAATGTAGCTTCACGCACGCTCACGCCGCCGCCTCACTCAACCGTCAACATCAACGGTCGGCGTCACACGCTGACCATAGTGTCGAACGTCCCAATACTCAGAGTCGTCGCCGCGCAACGGTAGCGTGTGGAGTCCTGATGCGGAAGTGTCAAGGCTTCACATTCAGATACCGGACAGTAACTTTAGGCGTTCGTTAAAGAGGTGCAGGTCACTCCGGGGATGGCAGCGGCTTCTGGGCCGCCCGCTGGGCCGCCATCCGCTTGCGGACGAGTTCCTTGAACCAGGCGTAGTCCGGCAGTCGGGCCAGCATCGGCCCGGTGACCACGGTGATCAACACGTACGCGGTGGCCAGCGGCGCGAGTCGGGGATCCACCCCGTAGACCACGGCGAGCCCGGCGATGACGATCGAGAACTCGCCGCGCGGCATCAGCGCGAGACCGGTCCGGATCCGGCCGGGCAGCGCGATCCCGGCCCGGCGCGCCGCCAGGTAACCGGTCAGCACCTTGGTGAGCATGGTCAGCACCGCCAGCCCGAACGCCGGCAGCAGCACCGGCGGCATGTCGGCCGGGTTGGTGGAGAGCCCGAAGAAGACGAAGAACACCGCGGCGAACAGATCCCGCAGCGGGGACAGCATCTGGGTGGCGTGGTGCGCCACCGGGCCGGAGATGGCGATGCCGACCAGGAACGCCCCGACCGCCTCGGACACCTTCAGTTCGCCGGCCACTCCGGCGATGAACAGCGTCAGGCCGAGCACGCTCAACAGCAGGGCCTCGGGGTCCTTCACCGACATGAAGCGGCTGATCTCACCGCCGTACCGGATGGCCACCACCAGGACCGCGATCACCGTGACCACCGCGACGCTCAGCGTGCTCAGGCCGTTGGCCAGGCCGAGACCGGCCAGCACCGCGGTGACCACGGGCAGGTAGAAGGCCATCGCCAGGTCCTCGATGACCAGCACCGAGAGGATCACCGGAGTCTCCCGGTTACCGACCCGGCCCAGGTCGCCGAGCACCTTCGCGATCACGCCGGACGAGGAGACCCAGGTGATGCCGGCCAGCACCAGCGCGGCCTTCCAGTCCCAGCCGAGCATCAGCGCGAACGCGGCGCCGGGCAGGGCGTTGAGCACCATGTCGATCAGCCCGGCGGGGGCCGCCGAGCGCATGTTGCCCACGAGCTCGTCGGCGGAGTACTCCAGGCCCAGCATCACCAGCAGCAGGATGACGCCGATCTGGGCGCCGATCGCGATGAACTCCTCGCTGGCCGAGAGCGGCACCAGGCCGCCCTGCCCGAACGCCAGACCGGCCAGCAGATAGAGAGGAATGGGGGACAGGCCGAAGCGGCGACCCAGCCGACCGAGCATCCCGAGGCCGAACAGGAGTGCGCCGATCTCGATGAGCAGGATCGTCGTGTGGTGTTCCACCGGGCTCAGCCGTCGTCGTCGCCGGCCAGGATGGCGGTGACGCCGTCCAGGCCGTGCCGGGTGCCGACCGTCACGACCACGTCGTTCGCCTCGAACCGGAACTCCGGTCCCGGGGAGGCGATCACCTCACGGTCGCGGAGCACGGCCACGATGGAGGCGCTGGTCCGGCTGCGGGCCCGGGTGTCGCCCAGCCGCCGGCCCACGAACGGGGAGCCGGCGGGCAGCGCGATCTGCTCGGTCAGCAGCCCCGCGGCCTGCTGCCGCAGACCGGCGAGCTGGCCGAGCATGAGCGAGGCGCCGAGCACGTCGGCCAGGGCCTCGGCCTCGTCGTCGGTGAGCGGTATCGACGCCAGGCTGGAATCGGGATCGTCCACGTCGTAGAGCACCAGATCCCGGCGGCCGTTGCGGTGCGAGACCACCCCGACCGTCCGGCCTGATGAGGTCACCAGGTCATGCCGGACACCGATTCCCGGCAGAGGAGTCTGTTCCACCCGTACGCGCACGATCTCTACGTTAGCCCGCGGGCCGGTGATCCCGGTCACCAACGGGACGACCGTCCGCTTCCGGTGACGCCCTTCGTGGGCGGGCGGCCAGCAGGAGGATCAGCCCGAGCGCGCTGAGCACCAGGTTGATGGTGAAGGCGAGGCGGAATCCGTACTGCTGGGAGACGCCGAAGAGCGGCGCCGCGACGATCTGCCCGATCGGGAACGTGTTGGTGAACAACGTGGTCGCCCGCCCCGGCGCCTGCGGCATCAGATCCTGCACATAGGAGATGCCGAGACCGGACGTCGCGGCGATGAAGAGGGCGTTGAGGATCTGCGCGGCGGCGAGCGTCCACACCGAGGAGGCGGTCGCGGCCACGGCCTGATAGACGACCGCGCAGACGGCGCCGCCCAGCAGGATCCGGCGTACCGGGATCCGGGTGGAGAGCACGCCGAAGCCGATCATCAGCGGGATCTCCAGGGCGGCGCAGAGTCCGAAGATGAGACCGGCGTCGCGGGCCGATCCGTTCAGCTCCGCCGTGATGAACAGCGGCATCACCTGGCCGCCGAGGACCATCGTGGTCTGCAACAGGACGAAACCGATGATGATCGGTACGAGGATCCGTGGCGCCCGTGCCTTGACCGCTCTCCCACCGTCCCGCGGTGCGGCCGGGCCCTCCGCCGCCGAGCCTTCGACCTCGGGCAGGAAACGGGCCGCGACCAGGGCGGCGAGTAGATAGAGGAGTGCGGCCGCGCCGTAGACGTACCGGAAGTCGCCGACGTCGAGCAGCAACGCGGCCAGCGACGGGCCACCGACCCAGGCGACCGAGAAGACGGTGCGCAGGACGCTGATC
Organism: Actinoplanes utahensis; assembly: GCF_016862455.1. Lineage (GTDB taxonomy): Bacteria > Actinomycetota > Actinomycetes > Mycobacteriales > Micromonosporaceae > Actinoplanes > Actinoplanes utahensis. Next base: position 20,366 of record NZ_BOMZ01000051.1, on the reverse strand, counting down.
CCGAGGGCGGCCCGGGCCGGATCGTCGCGTTGCAGCACCTGACGGGCGTACGCGAAGGATTGTGGATAGAGCGACCCGGCGACCGCCATGGCCGTCGCGGTGACCGCCAGCAGGATCCAGTAGTCCCTGATCACGGCGGTGAGCCCGCTGGCGGCGAAGCCGGCCAGCGCCGCGGTCACGAGCAGCGTGTGCCGGATCGGCCATCGGTCGGAGATCCGGCCGATCACCGACGACATCGCCACCCCGGAGGTGGAGGCGATCACCAGGAACACGGTGACCTGGACCGGGTCCGCGTGAACGGCGGTGTTGAGGAACAGGCCGAGGAACGGGCCGACCACCGCGGTGGCGACTCCCGAGGTGAGGAAGACGATGCCGAGGGGGAGAAGGCGGCGGATCAGATCACGGGACACCCTCACTCCTCGTACGTTACGGAGGCTCGCCTCGGCGCGCTAAAGTTGAGCGCGCTACGCTCAAGTCTGCCTTCGCTCGAGTTAGTTGAGTTGGCTTCAGGGGAGCTCATGAACACCGAACGCTTGACCACGAAGAGCCGCGAAGTGATCACCTCCGCGGTCGCCGACGCGGGCCGCCGCGGGCACGCCACCGTCGAGCCGTGGCACATGCTGCAGGCGCTGCTCGACACCGGTGGTTCGACAGCCACCGCGTTGCTGCGCGCGGTCGGCGCCAATCCGGTGGAGATCCGCCGTGCCGCTGTCCGGGCGATCGAGCAGCTGCCGTCCGCGCGCGGCGCGAGCACCGTCGAGCCCAGCCTCTCGCGTGAGTTCGTCAACGCGATCGGCTCCGCCGACCTGATCGCGAAACCGCTCGGCGACGAGTATGTGTCGACCGAGCACCTGCTCGCCGGCCTCGCCCGGGTGGGCGGCGCGGTGTCCGCGGTGCTCAAGGACGCCGGCGCCACCGAGGAGGCGCTGGTCGGCGCGTTCCCGCAGGTCCGTGGCGGGGAGCGCCGGGTCACCAACGCCGATCCCGAGCAGACCTACAAGGCGCTGGAGAAATACAGCGTCGACCTGACCGCGCTGGCCCGGGACGGCAAGATCGACCCGGTGATCGGCCGGGACGCCGAGATCCGGCGGGTGGTGCAGGTGCTCTCCCGCCGGACCAAGAACAACCCGGTGCTGATCGGGGAGCCGGGCGTCGGCAAGACCGCGATCGTCGAGGGCCTGGCCCAGCGGATCGTGGCCGGTGACGTGCCCGAGACGCTGCGCGACAAGAAACTGGTCTCGCTCGACCTCGGCGCGATGGTCGCCGGCGCACAGTACCGGGGCCAGTTCGAGGAGCGGCTGAAGAGCGTCCTCGAGGAGATCCGCGGTTCCAACGGGCAGGTCGTCACCTTCCTCGACGAGCTGCACACGGTCGTCGGCGCCGGCAAGGGCGAGGGCTCGATGGACGCCGGCAACATGCTCAAGCCGATGCTGGCCCGCGGTGAGCTGCGCATGGTCGGCGCCACCACCCTCGACGAGTACCGCGAGCACATCGAGAAGGATCCCGCCCTGGAGCGGCGCTTCCAGCCCGTGGTGGTCGGCGAGCCGACCGTCGAGGACACCATCGGCATCCTGCGCGGCCTCAAGGGGCGCTATGAGGCGCACCACCGGGTGCAGATCACCGACGCCGCCCTGGTCGCCGCCGCCAGCCTGTCGGATCGCTACATCAGCGACCGCTTCCTGCCGGACAAGGCGATCGACCTGATCGACGAGGCCGCCTCCCGGCTGCGCATGGAGATCGACTCCCGCCCGGTCGAGCTGGACCAGTTGCAGCGCCAGGTCGACCGGATGCGGGTGGAGCGCCTCGCCCTGGAGAAAGAGACCGATCCCGCCTCGGTGGCACGGCTGGAGCGGCTGGTCGCCGACCTCGCCGACCGCGAGGAGGAGCTCACCGCCCTGACCGCCCGCTGGGAGCGCGAGCGCGGCGGGCTGAACCGGGTGGGTGAGCTGAAGAAGCAGCTCGACGAGGCGCGGGCGGCGCAGGAGCGGGCCCAGCGGGACGGCGAGCTGCTCGAGGCCTCCCGCCTGCTCTACGAGGTGATCCCCACCCTGGAGAAGGAGATCCAGGCCGCCGCCGACTCGGAGGAGACCAGCGAGCCGCCGATGGTCAAGGAGGAGGTCGGCGCCGACGACATCGCCGAGGTCGTCTCGTCGTGGACCGGCATCCCGGCCGGCCGGATGCTGGAGGGCGAGACCGCCAAGCTGCTGCGCATGGAGGAATCGCTCGCGGCCAAGGTGATCGGCCAGCGGGAGGCGGTCGCGGCGGTGTCCGGCGCGGTCCGCCGGGCGCGGGCCGGCATCGCCGACCCGGACCGGCCGACGGGCAGCTTCCTCTTCCTCGGCCCGACCGGCGTCGGCAAGACCGAGCTGGTGAAGGCGCTGGCCGGCTTCCTCTTCGACGACGAGCGGGCGATGGTCCGCATCGACATGAGTGAGTACGGCGAGAAGCACTCGGTGGCCCGGCTGGTCGGCGCCCCGCCCGGGTACGTCGGCTATGAGGAGGGCGGCCAGCTCACCGAGGCGGTGCGCCGCCGGCCGTACAGCGTGGTGCTGCTGGACGAGGTGGAGAAAGCCCACCCCGACGTGTTCGATCTGCTGCTGCAGGTGCTCGACGACGGCCGGCTCACCGACGGCCAGGGCCGCACCGTCGACTTCCGTAACGCGATCCTGGTGCTCACGTCGAACCTGGGCTCGGCGAACTCGGATTTCACGATGAGCGACGAGGAGCGCCACGACGAGGTGCTGGCCGCGGTCCGGGCGCATTTCAAGCCCGAGTTCCTGAACCGGCTGGACGACATCGTGGTCTTCCACGCCCTCACCAAGGAGGACCTGACCGCGATCGTCGACATCCAGCTCGGCCGGCTCCGTGGCCGGCTCGCCGAGCGCCGTCTCGGTTTCGAGGTGCGGCCCGCCGCGGTGGCCTGGCTCGGCGAGCACGGGTACGACCCGATCTACGGCGCCCGGCCGCTGCGGCGGCTGGTCCAGTCCTCGATCGGTGACCTGCTGGCCAAGGCGCTGCTGGCCGGCGACATCCGGGACGGCGACACCGTGGTGGTCGACGTGGGCGAGACGAAGGACGGTCTCTCGGTCCGCCGCGGCTGACCGGCCGGCATGAGAGGAGGCCCCGGGGATGTCCCCGGGGCCTCTCTTCTATCTGTCCGCCTCCCGCTGCCGGTAGGCCTGTGTCATCAGTACGTCCGTGATGGCGTGCTCGCCGTCCGCGGACCAGATCCGGATCCCGTCGCGATGAAGCTGATACCGGACGTCTTTGAATCGCGTCCGGGTGTCGTCATGGTGAACGATGTCCAGGGTGTCGGCGTGGGGCATGGGACTCACCGGTCCTTGTCAGGTCTGGGGCGGCCGCGGTGTGGTCACGCGGCATGCGCAATCGGAATGGCGCCGTCAGCCGGTCTGCCTCGGCCCCGGGGGTGTGTGCGCGGGGCGGGCGACTCGTGCGGGCACGGCGTGCCCCCGGAGCGTGTTGCTTCCAGGTGGACGCCACGGCATCGAAGTCTAGGGGGCGCTGTCGAGGCGTGTCGCCACCCGATGGAGGGACGGTTTGCGATCGTTTGGGGCCATCGCTGCCCGATGTTGCCACACGGTTGCGAAGGGTGAGGCTCGGTCGCGGGATATGGCGCTCGACGGATACCGTGAATTGATCTATAGGAGGCCCTCGTGACCGTACCGCCATATCAGGTGCCGAATCCGGCGCCTGGCCGCCCGGTGACCGTGACCATCTCGTCCCTGCTCCTCTATCTGGTCGCGGCCATGCAGCTGGGGGTCGCGGCCCTGTCCGTGTCGATGATCGGCCCGATGACCGATGCCTACGAGACGGTCTTCGACGACCTCCAGGGCGCCGGCGATGTGGCCTCCGTATTCCGGTTCGTGCTGGTCGCCGCGGCGGTCGTCTATGCGCTGATCGCGATCGGGCTGGTCGTCCTGGCGATCTTCAACAACATGGGGAAGAACGGGTCCCGGGTCACCACCTGGGTCTTCGCCGGCCTGGGTGTCTGCTGCAACACGCTGTCGCTGGGCGGATCGGCGGCCGGCACGCTGGCCAGCGGCGCCGCCGACACGGGATACCAGCAGGCGCAGGTCGAGCGGCAGATGGAGGCCGCGCTTCCGGGGTGGTACGAGGCGGTCGGCTACCTGACCACCGGCGTGACCGTGCTGGGCCTGCTCGGTGTGATCGTCCTGCTCGCGCTGCCGGCCTCGAACGCGTACTTCCGCAAGCCGGTGGGCTGGAACCCGGCGATGCCCTACCCGGCGTACCCGGGATACCCGGCGCAGTCCGGCTATCCGGCTCAGCCCGGCCAGCCCGCGCAGCCCGGTTACCCCGCGCCGCCCTCCTACCCGGCCCAGCCCGGTTACCCGCAGCCGCAGCAGCCCTCCTACCCGGCCGCGTCCTACCCGGCTGCGGCCTATCCGCCGCCGCCCACGTCGGCGCCGCCCGCGCAGAGCCACTTCGGTTCGCCCGAGCAGTACGGTCAACCCGGACAGCCCGCTCCGGGCCTGCCGCCGTACCCCGGGCAGGAGCAGCCGACGCCACAGCCCGGCACCGACCCGTGGGCGGCACCCCCGCCCGTCTCGTCGCCGCCGTCAGCGTCGCCTTCGCCTTCGCCTTCGCCTTCACCGGAACCCCCGGCATCGGGTGGGAACTCCGACGACCCGCCGCAGCGGCCCGCCGGCTCTGACTGATCTCTTCCGGACCGGTTCATCCCTCGCGGGGTGGACCGGTCCGGCCACTTCCCGCCCCGGTACGCGATAGGTTCTTGCCAGCCGAACCCGCGGGAGCCCATCGATGTCGTACGCCGCACCGTCGCCGCCTGCCGTCGCGTCCCCGTCCGGCGGCCGTCCCACCGCCGTCACGATGGCGGCCGTCGTGCTCTGGACGATGGCGGTGGCCGGGCTGACATATGCCGTCGGCGTGGTCGCGGTGACCCCCGGTGTGGTCGGCCGTTTCCGGGACGCCGCACCCAGCTCCGCCTCGGCGGACAATTTCGTCACGGTGATCTGGCTGGTCGCCGCCCTCTCCCTGGCGCTCGGGCTGATCTTCCTGGCGCTCCTCGTGGTCCTCGGCGCCGGGCTGCGCCGGGGCAGCCGTCTGGCCCGCGCGATCGCCCTGGGCGTCTGCGGGCTGGGTCTCGTGGCCGGGTGTGCCACGCTGGTGGTCCTCGGCGTGCAGCGGGCCGGGGAGGCCGCGCCGGGCACCCTGAGCGAGGCGCTGAACGACGCGTACCCGTCCGGCTGGATCGTGTTGAACGTCTCGGTGGCGGCGGCCCAGGTGGTTGCGTACTTCTTGGTGGGGGCGCTGCTGCTGGCCGCTCCCCGGGAGTTCTTCGGTGGAAAGCCGGCGGGCCAATTCGTGACACCCGCTACACCGTCCGAGTGGGCTGTCCCACAAACGAAGCCTTTTGTTACTGGCGGGTCCGAACCCGATCAGTTCTCGGATCTGCCCGCGCTGTCGAAGTCGGCGCCGAAGCAGGAAGACGAGTACTGGTCACGACCGGCCGAGTGAGCGGTTCCGTATCGACGACTGTGGGTCACTCGAACGGGTACCGTCCGTTTATGTCGTTGTCACTCGATCGGCTGTCCGGATAGATCCAGATGGGCCGTACGGTGGGTGTTCTCGCCCGTACGGGCAAACGTGTTTTGCCGGTTTCACAGCCTCTTCACAGCGCGGCCACCAGGTGGTCCTGAGGTGCGCGCGGGTAGCCTTCCGTCGTTACCTGCTTTGAGCAGCGTCTATGGTCTAGGGAAGGGCTGAGTGCGGCCGAAAAATCTGTAAACAGTCTTTACAGAGCGAGGCTAAGCTGTGCGTCAATAGTTCCGTTCCGGCCTGCCGGGGTGAAAGATTCCGGTTTCCCTACAGCCAGTACGCTCGATGTCATGAGTGCACGGCACGACCTGGGTAAATTCATCACTGAATTGTCCGTCGCGCAGCGTGGTGTCGTGCTTTCATCGGGTCGTGGGGTGGGTGGCGAACTGATGATCGCGCAGTGTGGCGTGATGGTCTCGACGCGTTCCGTGTCGAAGTCGTCGTCGGAGATCGGTGGGGCGAGATTCGATGAATTGACAATGTGGCCGCGCTCACTCCCCGGTGCGGGGATCGAGACCTCGACACGGATGGGTAGCGACCAGATGGCGGCTGAGGCGTTGCAGGAGGCAGAGACCGAAGTCGTCATCGCACGAACGGAGGACCGGGCGAGGGTGTCCGGTAGTCCGACCCGGCGATCGATGTCGGCCTTACGGCCTGAAAGTTAGCCGGTTCGTTCCTGCGGACATGCAGGAGAATCGATGCAGTTGGTGGAAGGATGGAGATCGTGGGAACTGCGTTGGCGGAAATGACGATGCCTCAGATCTCGCCGCTTGCCGGCGAGCCTATTGAACGCGCTGACGCTGAGCGCCTGGCGGGAGTGCTGAAGGCGCTCGCCGACCCGGCCCGGCTACGGCTGCTGAGCCTCATTCAGTCCGCGACTGATGGTGAGGCGTGCGTCTGCGACCTGACGGCCCCCCTGGGCCTTTCGCAGCCGACCGTGAGCCACCACCTGCGGATTCTGACCGAAGCGGGTCTGCTGGAGCGGGAGAAGCGGGGTGTGTGGGCGTACTACCGGCTGGTGCCGACCGCTATCGCCACCATCGCCGACCTGCTGACCCCGCCGCGGAAGCGGGCCACCAAGAAGGCCCGCTGAGACCTGGGTGAAGCGGGCCACCGAGAAGGCCCGCTGAGATCTGGGTGAAGCGGCTTCGGTAAAGCGGCAAAGCCTGGCGTCATTGACTATGGGGGCGTGACGCCAGGCCGAGGACCCCGGCCCCGCGACGGCCGGCGGACCTGAGGAGGAACGGGTGAACTACGTCCCCGGTGACCTGCGTGACCAGCTCGCACATGTGGGTTACGACGTGGTGCAGGCGGGCCTTGTGTGTGGATCGGGCGGTAATCTGTCCGCCCGCATTCCGGACGAGGACGCCATCTGGGTGACCGCGAGCGGATCATGGCTGGACCGGCTCAGCCGGAACAGTTTCGCCCCGGTGCGGATCTCCGACGGGGGCAACGCCTACGTCGGTGGCCTGCCGGCGTCACAGATCGAGCCGACCAGCGAGTTGGCCTTACATCTCGCCCTCTACCGGGCCCGGCCGGACGTCAACGCGGTGGTGCACCTCCACCCGCAGACGGCGCTCCTGCTGGACGCCTTGGGCGAGCACATCCGGATCGTGACCACCGACCACGCCTATTACCTGCGGCGGGTGTCCACCGTGCCGTTCCGGCTGCCCGGCACCACCGAGCTGGCGGCGCTGACCGCGGCGATGGCTGCCGACGGCACCGACTGTCTGGTGCTCAGCCAGCACGGCTGTGTGGTGATGGGTGACTCCGTCGAGCTGGCCCACAAGCGGGCCCGCAACCTGGAGGAGGCCGCCTCGCTCACCTACCGGGCGCTGACGGCCGGCCGTCTGGAGAACCTGCGGGAGTGCCCGGAGGAGTTCCTGGAGCGCCTGTCCGGCTCCGCGGCTGTCACGGTCTGAACGAGACCACAGAAAAGGCCGGCCCATCGGGCCGGCCTTTCGTGTCTGTCTAACGGTTGTTGTCGTAACCCTGCGAGGGCCCGTACTGCTGCGGCGGGAACTGCTCCTGCTGCGGCGGATAGTTCTGCGGGGCCGGGTAGTAGCCCTGCTGCGGGTAGGCGGGCTGCTGCGGGTCCGAGTACTGCTGCGGGTCCGAGTGCTGCTGCGCCTGGTACTGGGGCTGCTGGGCCTGGTACTGGTCGTACTGCTGCGGGGGGTGCTGGTCGAAGTGCTCGTGGTACTCCTCGCGGGCGGCGTCGGCCAGACCGGCCACGCTCGCGGCGGCGACCACACCGATCGCGGCGGCCGGCTCCGGACCCTGGTGCAGGCCGTTCTTCTTGGCCTTGCGCTCGCGGAGGATCTCGATGCCGATCGGCAGCACCGAGATCAGCACGATCAGGACGACCACCGGCAGGATGTAGCGGTCGATCTTGTCCCCGATGGCGTTGTAGATCTGCTCGGCCAGCAGGTAACCGATCAGGATGATGCCGTCGGTCCAGAGGATCGCGCCGACCACGTTCCACAGGAAGAACTGCTTGGCCGGCATGCCCAGGGTGCCGGCCACCGGGTTCAGGAACGTCCGGACGATCGGGATGAAGCGGGCCAGCACCACGGCCTTGGCCGGACCGAACTTCTCGAAGTAGTACTCCGCCTTCTCGACGTACTCCTTCTTGAAGAGCTTCGACTCCGGCTTGTCGAACATCCGGCGCCCGTATTTCGCGCCGAGCCAGTGCCCGAGCTGCGCGCCGATGATCGCGCACAGCGGGGCGCCGATCAGCAGACCCACGATGGAGAGCTGGGCGCCCTCCCCGAAGATCGAGTTGGCGACCTCGGAGGCCGCCACGCCCGCCAGGAACAGCAGCGAGTCACCCGGGAAGAAGAAGCCGACCAGCAGGCCGGTCTCCGCGAAGAGGATGGCCAGGACGCCCGGCAGCCCGAAGGCGCTGAGCAGGTCCTTCGGGTCCATCGGGTTCAGAGCTAGCTGCTCCGTGAGCGCATGGATGTCCACGAGGAGCCAGGGTACCGGCCCGCGCGGGGCCGGTACCTGTATGAATCCTGTGCGATGCGAGCCGTGACGCGGTGGTCACAGACGGGGGTCGACGGGCTCCGATTCGGCGGCCAGGATCGCGAAGACCAATTCGTGCACCCGCCACGACGGCGCGCCCTCGGCCAGCCGGTCCAGCGCCGCCAGGCCCAGCCCGTGCTCGCGCAGCGCCAGCGCCCGTTTCCGGCCCAGGTTGCGCTGACGCAGACGGTCCAACTGCTCCGGGCGGGTGTACTCGGGACCGTAGATGATCCGCAGGTACTCCCGGCCGCGGCATTTCACGCCGGGCTGCACGAGACGGCCCTTCTCGCCGGTCACCGCCAGGCCGGCCCACGGCTTGACCACCATGCCCTCGCCGCCGGCGCCGGTCAGCGTCAGCCACCACTCGGTCGCGGCGGCCTCCGATGCCGGATCGGCCAGGTCCACGATCATCCGCCGGGTCGGCGTGAAGATCTCCGGGTCGGCCGCGACCAGCCGGTCGGCCAGAGCGAGGTGCCAGTCGTGGTTCTTTTTCGCGTACGAGACGCCGGCCCCGGCCAGGAACGCGAACGGCGCCAGCGTCACCCCGCTGAGCCCGTCGGTCGGCTTCACGTACGCCCGGTACGCCGCCGAGTACCCGTCGATCTCCGCGGACCGCAGCTCCAGCCGATCCCGCAGCCCGGCGACGTCGAGCCCACGCCCGGCCGCCTGCTCCAGCAGCGACAGCGCAACCGGCAGCGCGGCCCGGCCGGCCGCCCCCACCCGGGCGTAGTGGTCCCGGATCAGGCCACCCGCCTTGGCCGACCACGGCAGCAGCTCGGCGTCGATGAGCAGCCAGTCGGTCTCCAGCTCGGCGAAGATCGGCGCGGCCGCGGCACGGACCCGGGCGAGCAGCGCCTCGTCCAGGTCGGGGCCGAAGAACGGGCGGCCGGTCCGGGTCCAGATCGCGTCACCGGCACCGGTCACCGAGACCCGGACCACGGCGCGGGAACCCATGTGCTTCTCCTCGCACACCACCCGGTCCACCCCGGCGGCCCGCAGGTCGGCGAAGGCGGACGACGGATGCTCCAGGAAGCCGTCGACGGTCGAGCTGGTGCACGGGGCCATCGTGGGCGGAAGCCAGACCAGGGTCTCCGGGTCGACGGCGAACCGGCCCATCACCTCCAGGGCGGCGGCGTTCTCGGCGGGGACGGTCGTCGTGCCGTACCCGAAATCGATGTGACGCCGCCCGATGACATCCGCAAGGTCCAGGCCCTGCTCGGGCTTCTCGGGAGCCGCGAAGATCGGGCGCACCGGGGCGTAGTACTCCTTCGCCGCCGGCACCGCGACGATCTCGCGGGACGGCCAGCGCAGCGCGGTGAGCCGGCCGCCGAAGACGCAGCCGGTGTCCAGGCAGATGGTGTTGTTGATCCACTCCGGGGTGGGGGTGGGCACGTGGCCGTAGACGACGGCGGCGGACCCGCGGTACTCCCGCGCCCACGGGTAGCGGACCGGCAGCCCGTACTCGTCGGTCTCGCCGGTGGTCTCGCCGTAGAGCGCGAAGCTACGCACCCGGCCGGACGCCCGCCCGTGATAGGCCTCCTTGAGCCCGGCGTGCGCCACCACGAGCTTGCCGTCGTCGAGGACGTAGTGACTGACCAGGCCCTCGATGAAGGTCCGCACCTCGGCCACGAACGTGTCGTCCTCGGCGGCCAGCTGCTCCAGGGTCTCCGGCAGCCCGTGGGTGAGCTGCACGTTGCGCCCGTTCAGCTTGCGGGCCAGCTTCTGTTCGTGGTTGCCCGGCACACAGATCGCGTGCCCGGCCGCGACCATGCCCATCACCAGGCGCAGCACGCCCGGCGAGTCCGGCCCGCGGTCCACCAGGTCGCCGACGAAGACGGCCTTCCGGGCGTCCGGGTGCACGGCGTCCACCGGCCGACCCGCCTCGTCGCGGATCAGGTCCCAGCCGAGCTCGATCAGCAGCGCCTCGAGCTCGGCGCGGCAGCCGTGCACGTCGCCGATGATGTCGAACGGCCCGTGCTCGTCCTTACGGTCGTTGAACAGCTTCTCGTAGCGGATCTCGGCCGCCGCGATCTCATCCACGCCACGCAGCACGTGGATCTTGCGGAAGCCCTCCTTGGCCAGTTGGTTCAGGGAACGTCGCAGGTCACGGCTCATCCGGGTGAGGACCCGGCGATCGAAGGTACGGTCCTCGCGTGCCTGCGTGCGCTCCCAGGCCAGAGCCTCCGGCACGTCGAGCACGATCGCCACCGGCAGCACGTCGTGCTCGCGGGCCACCTTGACCAGCCCGGCCCGGGCGTGCGCCTGGAGGTTCGTCGCGTCGACCACGGTCAGCCGGCCCGCCGTGAGCCGCTTGCCGGCCACGTAGTGCAGCGTCTCGAAGGCGTCGGCGGAGGCGGACTGGTCGTTCTCGTCGTCGGCGATCAGGCCGCGGAAGAAGTCCGAGGAGAGCACCTGGGTGGGCTTGAAGTGGGCACGGGCGAACGTGGACTTGCCGGAACCGGAGATGCCGACCAGGGCCACGAGCGACAGCTCGGGAACGTCGATGATCATGCGGTCACCTCCTTCGTTTCCTTCTTCTCGGTCGTGAACAGGGCGAGCTGGGTCGGGGCGCCGGTCGTCTCGTGATCCTCGCCGACACCACGGATCGTGACGGTGTAGCCGTAGGTGGCCGCGACGCGCTCGGCCCAGGCGGCGAACTCGGCCCGGGTCCACTCGAACCGATGATCCGAGTGCCGCATCCCGGTGAGGCCCTCGTAGTGCACGTTGTACTCGACGTTCGGCGTGGTCACGATCACGGCGCCGGGCTGCGCGTGCCCGAAGACGGCGGCCTCCAGCGCGGGCAGCCGGGGCAGGTCGACGTGCTCGATCACCTCCATCAGCACCGCGGCGTCGAACCCGCGCAGCCGGTCGTCACGGTAGGTGAGCGCGGTCTGGATCAGCTTGATCCGGTCCTTCTGCCGCTCGGGCAGCCGGTCCAGTTTCAGCTTGCGGGCCGCCATCTCCAGCGTGCGGGTGGCCACGTCGGCGCCGACGATCTCGGTGAAGCTGCGGTCCTTGAGCAGCGCGGACAGCAGAGCCCCGGGACCGCAGCCCAGGTCCAGCACCCGGGACGCGTTCACCTCGGCCAGGGCGGCCAGGACGGCGTCGCGGCGCTGCTCGGCCAGCGGGGCGCGGCGGGCCACCGGCAGCTCCGCCTCCTCCTCGGTGACCGGCTGGTCCGCCTCCAGCAGTTGCAGGGCGGTGGTCGCCAGCGACCGCCGATGGGCCAGGTAGCGGCGGGCGATCAGCACCTTCTCCGGGTGCGCGGCGAGCCAGCCCTCACCGGAGCGCAGCAGCTTCTCGATCTCGTCCGGGGCGACCCAGTAGTGCTTCCCGTCGTCGAGGACCGGGAGCAGCACGTAGAGGTGGTTGAGCGCGTCGGCGAGCCGGATGTCGCCGGTCAGCAGCAGATCCACGTACCGGCTGTCGCCGCCGATCTCCGGCTCGAACGGGATCGGGGTGGCCGTCACCGTCCAGCCGAGCGGCGTGAACAGGCGGGAGACCAGGTCCGGGGTGCCGCGCAGCACGGGCACCCGGATCTCCAGCGGAATCGGCACGGCGGCCAGTTCGGGACGGTCCTTGGAGGCGCCGCGCAGGGCGGTCCGGAAGACCCGCGCCATCGCGCTGGCCAGCAGGCTCGACGCGGCGTACGGGCGGTCGTTCACGTACTGGCTCAGCTCGAAGGCGTCCTTCTGCGCCCGGAGCATCTGCGGGTCCACGTCCAGCAGCAGGGCGGCGGTGCACCGGTCCGCGCCGTTCTCGGGATAGAGAACGTACGCGGTGCCGGTGGGCACGCTGAAGGAGTGCACCCGGTCGGGGTGTTTGACCAGCAGATAACCCAGGTCCGTGGCGGGCCGGTGGGTGGTCGTCAGAGTGAGCAGCACACGCCGATCCTGTCAGCGCCGTGCGAATCCAGCGATCGATTTGTGCCGCGTGCCGCACTGACTCCGGCTGAGGGCCGTCAGCGGTAATCGTCGTCGAAGTCGACGGTCCGGTTGTCCTCCTGACCGTCCCACTCGCCGGTGCCGCCTGCCCGCGGCTCGTCGCCGGCGTCGTCCTGCCAGCCGGGGACCGCGACGATCGCCTGCTCAGCCGCATCGACCTCGGGCGTCTCCAGATCACGCTCGGCCATCGGGTGTGTCATCCTCCGGCTCCCTCCGTCTCTCGGCTGTTCCTCGTCCATGGTGCGACTTCCCCCGGCAGGATGCCGCACAAACAGCTATCCGCCCGGTTTGTGGCCGCCGGGCGATGCGGATTTCGGGGCAGTTTCCGTTACGCACCGCGACTGCGGAATACTTCCTGCTGGAGGACAGCGCGGTCCTGCCCTCTGCTGCCGTGAAAAATGAGCAAGGAGCGCATCCGATGCCTATCGCTTCTCCCGAGGTCTACGCCGAGATGATCGATCGCGCCAAGGCCGGCGCGTTCGCCTACCCGGCGATCAATGTGACGTCCTCGCAGACCCTCAACGCGGCCCTCCAGGGCTTCGCTGAGGCCGGCAGCGACGGCATCATCCAGATCTCCACCGGCGGTGCCGAGTACGTGTCCGGCCCCACCATCAAGGACAAGGTCGTCGGCGCCGTGGCGCTGGCCGAGTTCGCCCACCACGTTGCCAAGAAGTACTCGATCAACGTGGCGCTGCACACCGACCACTGCCCGAAGAACCACCTCGACGGCTTCGTCCGCCCGCTGATCGACATCTCCGCGGAGCGGGTCGCCAAGGGCCAGGCGCCGCTGTTCCAGTCGCACATGTGGGACGGGTCGGCCGTGCCGCTGGAGGAGAACCTCCAGATCGCCGAGGAGCTGCTCGCCAAGACCGCCGCCGCCAAGATCATCCTGGAGATCGAGGTCGGCGTCGTCGGTGGCGAGGAGGACGGCGTCTCCGCCGCGATCGACGACAAGCTGTACTCGACCGTCGAGGACGGCCTGGCCACCGCCGCCGCCCTGGGCCTGGGTGAGAAGGGCCGCTACCTGACCGCCCTCACCTTCGGCAACGTGCACGGCGTCTACAAGCCGGGCAACGTCAAGCTGCGCCCGGAGATCCTCAAGGAGATCCAGGACGCGATCGGCGCCAAGTACGGCAAGGAGAAGCCGCTCGACCTGGTCTTCCACGGCGGCTCCGGCTCGCTGCTGTCGGAGATCCACGGCGCGCTGGACTACGGCGTGGTGAAGATGAACATCGACACCGACACGCAGTACGCGTTCTCCCGCCCGGTCGCCGACCACTTCTTCAAGAACTACGACGGTGTTCTGAAGATCGACGGCGAGGTCGGCAACAAGAAGGCCTACGACCCGCGCGCCTGGGGCAAGCTCGCCGAGAACGGTCTCGCCAAGCGGGTCGTCGAGGCCGCGCAGCACCTCCGCTCGGCCGGCACCTCGCTCGGCAAGTAATCACCGCGTTCCACCGGCGACGGCCGGTCCCCTTCGTGGGGACCGGCCGTCGTTGTCTTGCAGGGTTACGGAGAGACACGGGTAACATCGACCCGTCAAGATCGGCGAGGCGGTGATCGTGCTCGGAATCGAGGGCTGGAAACCCGAGTGGCATCACGATGCCGAAGCCCTCGCCGCGGCCCATCGACACTCGTTCGTCCGGCTCATCGGCCGCCGGCTGCGATCGAGCCACCTCATGTGGGACGTCGCCCAGCGTGGCTGGTTCGCTGACGGCCCGGTGATCCTCGACTTCGGACTCAGTCGTGTGGAGATCACGCACCGTAAATTCGACGAGTGTGCGATCACCTTCGACCAGATCGACATGACGGTGCCCGTCGACTGGTACGAGCATTTCGACTGGCGGTCCGACCCGCACGCCGCGCTGCGTAAAGCCCGGGGCCGCCCACTCCGCGCGGTCAACATCATCGAGCGGACCACCTCGGCCGACTGGCGGCCCCGGGTACTGCATGCCGTGGAGTTCCTCTTCGACGGCGCACGGCTGGCCGTTTACAACGCGATGGACGAGAACGGCCTCACCGACGTCCCCGAGGGGGACCTGCCCGCGGCGCACTGGCGCCGCGTGCACGTCGCCTAGTCGCCTAGCGGTCAGTCGCCACCGCCCCCGCCACCGCCACCACCGCTGTCGCCACCCGACGAGCCGCCGCTGTCGCTGCCGCCGCCCCACCAGCCGCCACCACCGCCGTCGTTGCTGTCGCTCGACGAGGACTCCCAGTGCGTGCCACCGCCGCCGCTGCTGTGGTGATGACGGCTTGACGAGCCGCTGTAGCCGTACCGGCCCTGCCGGTAGGCGGACTTGGTGTTGTGGCTGATCACCTTGACGACCAGCACCACGGCGAAGACCACGATCAGCAGACCGAGGATCACCGGCAGGAACAGCAACGCATCCATGGCAGCAGTGTGCGGTAGCCGCGCCACTACCGCGAGAGCGCTGCGACAGCCTCGTCCAGGGAGTCGGTCACCACGACCAGATGGGACTGGTCGCCATGGGGCGAACGGGCCAGCAGCGGCCCCAGCAGGTCCACCACCGGCAGTTTCGACCAGTGCTCGGTGCCGAGGAACACATAGGCCCCGGACGGGCCGTCGGTGGCGTAGAACGTCTTCGTCGCCGCCTGGAAGATCTCCTGCACCGTCCCGGCCCAGCCCGGCGCGAAGACGATGCCGCCCCGGGCCAGCCGCAGGATCGAATCCTCCCGGACGGCGTTGGAGAAGTACTTGCCGATCTGACCGGCGAACAGGTTGGCCGGCTCGTGACCGTACAGCCAGGTGGGCAGCGCCAGGCCGCCGTGCTGAAGCTGACCGGCCACGTCCAGGTCGGGCAGCGGATAGATCTTGCGGACCGAGAGGGCCGCAGCCGTGTACGGGTCGTGATCCATGAACTGCGGCGCCACCGACAGATGATCGATCGCGGTCTCCAGCTCACGCTCGCCGCGGGAGGCGAAGTACGCGCCGAGGTTGGCCGCCTCCATCACACCCGGGCCACCGCCGGTCACGATCAGACGACCCGCCCCGGCCAGCCGCTGAGCCAGCGAGGCGGCCATCCGGTACGGCCCCGAACCGCGCGGGGCCGCGTGGCCGCCCATGATCCCGATCGCCCCGCCGGTGCCGTGCGCGTGCGCCCACTCGTTGAGCGCCTTGCCGAGCGCGTTGTCGATCCCGGCGTCGTGCAGACGCTGGGACAGCGCCTCCCGAATGTCCGGGACCGCGCCGCCGTGCGCCACGAAATGCTGGTAAACCACGGTGTCGAACATGCCGGCGAAGCCGTTCTCGGCGAACCCGGCCGCCAGATCCTCAGGCGTGTAGAGCAGCGCCGGATGGGTCGGATAGGGCCGCTCGTCGAACGGCGGGATGATGTGCGCCCCGCGCCGGATCAGGTCGGCCTCCACCTCCGGCCCGGCCAGGTGACAGCCGACGAACAGGGTGCCCCGCACGTCCACCACGGACAGGTCGGGCGGATCCCGGTCCAGGCGCAGGCCCAGGACACAGAGCCCGGCCAGGGTGTTCTTGGCCAGGTGCACGTCCAGTTCGGCTCGGGTCTCGATCTCTTCGGCGGTCGCGTCGAACGGCGCGTCCCCGCCCAGGACTGGTTGCAGCGGATCGGGCATGCCGTCCATCTTGCGCCCGCCGCGCACCTCGTTGACGGACTACCTAAGGTTGTTCCATGCGTGCTGCGTCGGGTTCACTTTTCGGGCTGGCCTACGGGGACTCCCTCGGGAAACCGACCGAGTTCCAGGACTATCCGGCGATCGTGGCCCGATACGGGCCAGGCGGCCCCCGGGTGCTCACCGGCGAGCCGGCGCTGGTGACCGACGACACCCAGATGGCCCTGGCCGTCGGCGAGGCGCTGATCGAGGTCGGCCCGCACCTCACCCCGGACGCGTTCGAGCCCGTGCTGCGGCGCCGTTTCCTGGAATGGGCGGCCAGCCCCGAGAACGACCGGGCCCCCGGCATGACCTGCCTGCGCGCCTGCGGAAACCTGGCCGACGGCCGGCCGTGGGTGCGTGCCACCCAGGCCGACTCGAAAGGCTGCGGCGCCAACATGCGGGTCACCCCGGTCGGCCTGGTGCCCGGCCTGACCGAGGACCAGCGGGCCGGCGCCGCCCAGTTGCAGGCCGCCCTCACCCACGGCCACCCGACCGGCCTGGCCGCCAGCGAACTCACCGCCTGGGCCGTGCTCTGGCTCCGCGACGGCCTCGCGCCACGCGACCTGCTGGCCGCGCTCCGGAACCGCTGCGCCGAACAACGCAAGATCTACCGAGGCGACTGGCTCGGCGAGCTGTGGCAGCGCCCGACGGTGTCCTCGCCGGAGGACTTCATCGCCCGCGGCTGGGACGAGTGCGCCGCCGCACTGGACCGGGTCGCGACCGCCCTGGCCGCCGGCCGGTTCGACGGCGACCCGTGCCTCGCCACCGGCGCCGGCTGGATCGCCGAGGAGGCGCTGGCCACCGCCCTCTACGTCTACCTGATCTCCCCGGACGAGCCGGTCACGGTCCTCGGCCGCGGCGCCGCCTCCTCCGGCGACTCCGACTCCATCGCCTGCCTGGCAGGAGCCTTCGCGGGCGCGGCCCTCGGCCTGGCAGCCTGGCCGGTCGACTGGCAGACCCAGATCGAGTACGCCGACCGCCTCTTCCGCCTCGGCACCACCTGGGACTGACCACTTCCGGTCGCGGCCCGTCAGCTTTCCAAGGGACTGCTGAACACTTCCGGTCCGCGACGGCTTCTCTCCAACCCTTCTCCGGTACGGCCCACGCACAGCGCCGTGCCTCGCGGCAGCTACGCCAGGCGTTCCCTCACGACCGCCCCCGGGTGCCACTCATGCATGCCCGTCCCAGCCACCCCGCCTTTCGGCCGTCCCGTCTTCCGGCCGTCCCGTCTCCCGGCCGTCCCGCCTTTCGGCCGTCCCGCCTTTCGGCCGTCCCGTCTCCCGGCCGTCCCGTCTCCCGGCCGTCCCGTCTCCCGGCCCTTCCGTCTCCCGGCCCTCCCGCGTCACGGCCGTCCTGCGTCTCCGCCGTCCCGCCCAGCGGCCCGTCACAGCCGCCTTGGCAGCGATCTTGTGAGGTTGTGGCCGGGGCGTGGGCGAAAGGTCACAAGATCGCGAGGAGAGCGAGGAGAGCGGGGACGCGAGGCAGGACGACTCCGTGGAACTGAGGGTTGAGGCGTTGTTCATGTGGCGAAACGCCGTCAAGGCGGAATGAACGACGGCGGGCCGGGTTGAATGTGGGCATGCAGAACCTCCTTCCCGAGCCGCCGGCCACCCGACTGCCCGCTGACGCCGAAGCCGACAAGGCTCTCGCCGAGGCCGCCGCTGCGGGCACCGACCAGGCGTTCAAGGCGGTCGCCGCCCAGTACCCCGCTTACAGCGCCGCGTGGGCGCCGCTGGCCGCCGCCGCCCTCGAAGCCGGCGAGACCGTCACCGCCTACGCCTACGCCCGTACCGGATACCACCGCGGTCTGGACGCTCTCCGCCGCAACGGCTGGAAGGGCCACGGCCCGGTGCCTTGGGCGCACGAGGCCAACCAGGGCTTCCTCCGCTGCCTGCACGTGCTGTCCCAGGCCGCCGCGGCGATCGGCGAGGCGGACGAGGCGGCCCGCTGCGCCCAGTTCCTGCGCGACAGCGACCCGGCCGCCGCCGACGCCCTGACCTGACCTGACCTGACCCACGGTCCGCCCGAGCCGGGCCGTCCGGTTCGTGGCCGACCCGAGCTGGGCCAGCCCGGTTCGTGGTCGTCCTGGCTTGCGGTCGGCCTGGTTGGTGGTCGTCCTGGCTTGCGGTCGGCCTGGTTGGGGGTCGGCCTGGCTTGCGGCGGACCCCGTTCGTGGCCGGTCCGGTTCGCAGCTGACCCGATTCGTGGTCGGCCCGACCCGCCATTGGTCTGATTCGCCGTCGGTCTGACTCGTGGGTGTGGCGCGCTCAGGTGTGTGGGTTTCGGGTTCGTATAGCGTCCGAAATCGCCACACCTGCTCGGCCGGTGTGGCGCTTCTTTGGCCGGTGCGGCATTTTTCAGCCGGTGCGGGGCAGGGGCGGGTGTGGCGCGTTGTCGCTCGGGCCGGTCTGAGGTGAGCCCTGTCGGTGGGTCGTGCTCGAGCACGACCCACCGACAGGGGCCTGGTGATTGCTACAGGCCTTCGGCGACTGCGGCGGCGATCTTGAGCCAGGCCTCTTTCGTCTTGTTGGAGAGTTCGCCGTAGCGGATCGGCTCGCCGGAGTCGAGCAGCCGCTCGTAGGGGGCGACCAGCACGGCCCGGGTGCGGGCCCGGAAGTGCTGCTCGATCCACTGCAGGTCGATGTCCTTGCGAGTCGGCGGCATGGTGACGATGGTCACTGCCTGGCGAACCAGTCGGCGGCGACCGCTCTGTTCCAGGTGGTCGAGGGCGCGGGCGGCGGGCTCGGCCGAGTCGTTACGCGCCGACATGGTGATCACCAGTTGGTCGGTGGCGTCCATGGCGGCCTGCCAGTTCTCCGCGCGGACGTTGTTACCGGTGTCGACGAAGATCAGCTTGTAGAACCGGCTCACCACGTCCCGGATCTCGGCGAACGCGTCCGAGGTCAGCATCTCGCCGGCCGTCGCGGACTCGTCCGAGGCGAGGACGTCGAACATGCCCTCACCCTGGGAGCGGACGTACTGCGACAGGTCACCGACGCGACCCTGCGCACCCTGGAAGAGATGTAGGTCACGCATCATGTCGCGGACCGTACGGGCGTGGAAGTCCTGCTGGGCACGCATGCCCAGGGTGCCCTGGGTCTCGTTGTTGTCCCAGGCCAGGACGTACCCACCGCGCTTCTGCCCGAAGGTCATCGCGAGCAGCAGCACGGCGACCGTCTTGCCGGCACCGCCCTTGGGGTTGACCACGGTGACCTGACGCAGGCCGCCGAAGTTCCGGCGGACCGTCTCGACGTCCTTCTTGTACTCCAGCTCGTCCTGCCCGGGAGCCAGGTTGAGCAGGCCGAACGTGGTCTTCCGGAGCATCGCCCGGGTGCCCATGGTGGCGCTCTGCTGGGACGGACGGGCCAGGCGGCGACGAGCGAACTCCTCCGCCGTCGGGGTGGCGTCCGCGAGCATGTTGAGTTCCTGGAACGGGTCCGCCTCAGCCGAGGGCACCGGTGGGAACGGCGGCGGGCCCGGCTGCGGACCGGGCTGGTTCGGACCGGGCGGCGGGCCGGGCTGGTTCGGGGCGGGCGGGAAGTCCCAGGGCATCTGCTGCCGGGGAGTCTCGACGGCAGGTCCGAAGCCGCCGTCACCGGTCTGGTCGTCCGGCGTCGGCTGGGGCGACGTGGTGGGCACCGGCCCCGGTCCGGGCCCCGGTCCGGGCACCGGTCCCGGCATGGGTCCGGGACCCGGTTGCGGTCCAGGCACCGGCCCGGGACCCGGCTGCGGTACGGGCGCCGGCCCGGGACCCGGCGGTCCGGGCGCAGGGTGCGGCGCCGGCATGTTGTGCTGGGCGTACGGCGGCCCGGGCGGAAAGGGCATCGGACCCGGCTGCGGCATGGGCCCCGGAGGACCGGGCTGCGGCGCCGGCCCGGGGTAGGACGGCAACGGCCCGGGCTGTGGCGGGCGGATCGCCATGCCTCCGTTGGGCCCCGGCTGCGGCCCCGGCGAATAGATGGGGCCCGGCGCGGGCGACAGGGGCTGGACCACGCCGTGCCGGAGGTCGGTCGGCGCCGGCGCGGGCGGTCGCGGCTGCTCGCCCTCGCGCCGGAGATCGGCAGGCAGCGGCCCCGGCACGGGCGGCACCAGAGGCGCGGGCGGTCCCGGAAGGGACGGCGCCGGCGGCTGGACGACACCGTGCCGGAGGTC
>NZ_BOMZ01000050.1 GCF_016862455.1 Actinoplanes utahensis | reverse complement strand
GGCCCGCGGCCCCGGGGCAGGTGCCGGCGGCTGGTGAGGGACCTGGGAAGTGTGGGGGCGCGGCTGCGGCGGCGGCACGAAAGGCTGCGCCCACGGTGAGCCGACCGGAGCGTTGACCGGCGGCGGCGGCGGCGGCGAGATCGGGTCGGCCGGTGGCCGCGGGGCGGGCACGTGCACTCCGGGTGGCAGGGACGGATCCGCTGCCGGCCGGTACACCCCCGGCTCGACCTCGACCATCTGCGGCGACGGCCCCGGAACGCCAGGTGGCACGGCAGGACCAGGCCCCGGCGTCTCGGGCTCGTCGGCCCAGAACGGCTCCACTTCCCGGACCGAGGGCTCGGCCCCGGGAACGCGGACGTGGTCGGCGTGCTCCTCCACGGATGAACCTCCCCGTAACCAGGCAATCTTGGCGAGCCCGTCCAGGGTGACACAGGATCCACCCACGGTGGAAACCTGTGGACGTCAGCCTGTGTAGACCGCCCAGGCCCCCGCTTCGGTCCACCAGGACCGCTTCCGGCTCGTCGATCCTGCCACCCCGTCGTCGAGGAACTGCAGTTCCCCTTCGCGCGGGAGGACGGAGACGGCTCGTCCGCGGGCCCGGCGGACCTCCACCCGTACCCTCGTGCCTTTGAAACGCTGTTTGACGATGACCGGGACCGCGACGGAGACCTCGACCCGGCCGTCCGTGGGGTCGCCGTCGGCGAGCAGCCGCAGGCCGTCGAACTCGGCGTAGCCGGCGGCGTTGCCGATCGCGCAGGCCAGCACCGCCTCCTCGCCGTCGGTCAGGACGGTGTCGTCGACCTCGACCCGGCCGCGCCACGGCACCGCCCGGCCGTCGTCGTCGGCGCCGCCGAGCAGGGCGCCGTCCAGAGTCACCGAGCCGCCGTCGTTGCGGAGCAGGTCGAGCCGGCGCGTCGTGCCGGTCATGACCGCGGCGGCGACCTCGGCGGGGGTCCGCGGGAGGCCGAGCTGGGCGGCCAGGTCCTCGCGGTTGCCCGGGTCGAGCGGCAGGATCGCGAGCGGCGGAAGGTCCGGCACGGTCCGGGACATGGCCAGGTCGCCGGGGCGTTTGCTGGGCGGCGGGGCGTAACGGCGGACCAGCCGGCGTACGACCGCGCGCAGCTGGCCGTCGGTGGCGGTGGCCACCACGAGCCGCACCTTGCTGTCCAGATCCGGCCAGGTCAGGCCGTCCGGCCGGCCCGGGCCGTCGAGCCGGGCCAGCACGTCGTCGATCTCGGAGTCGGAGCCGGCCAGGACGGTCTCCACCCGGGCGCCGGCCTCGCGGAGCGCGTCCGCGCAGGCCAGCACCGGGGTCCGCGGGGTGGCGCAGGCGGACTGGCAGCCGCCGCACCCGGACCCGCAGCCGTCACCCGAGCCCTCGGCGAGGCTGAGGAGGATGACGTCGTACATCAGACGCCGCCGAGCACCGAGTGCCGCTCGATGACGGCCTCACGGCCGGGACCGACGCCGACGATGGAGATCCGGGCGCCGAGCCGGGCCTCGACGAACTCCACGAAGTCCTGCGCCTGCTGCGGCAGTTCCTCGAACTTGCGGCAGCCGGAGATGTCCTGTTTCCAGCCGGGGAGGGTCTCGTAGACCGGCGTGGCGTGGTGGAAGTCGGTCTGGTTGACCGGCATCTCGTCGTAACGGACGCCGTTCACCTCGTACGCCACACAGACGGGGATCTCGTCGAGGCCGTCGTAGTTGTCCAGCTTGGTCATCGCGAAGTCGGTGACCCCGTTGATGCGCTGCGCGTAGCGGCCGATCACCAGGTCGAGCCAGCCGATGCGGCGGGGCCGGCCGGTGGTCGTCCCGTACTCGTGACCGACCTCACGCAGGTAGTCGCCGAACTTGTCGTGCAGCTCGGTCGGGAACGGGCCCTCGCCGACGCGGGTGGTGAACGCCTTCAGCACGGCGACGACCCGGTCGATCCGGGTGGGCGGGATGCCGGCGCCGGTGCAGGCGCCGCCGGACGTCGCGTTCGAGCTGGTCACGAACGGGTAGGTGCCGTGGTCCACGTCGAGCAGGGTGGCCTGGCCGGCCTCGCAGAGCACGACCTTGCCCTCGTCGATGGCCTGGGACAGCTCCAGGGCGGTGTCGGCCACGTAGGGCCGGAGCCGGTCGACGTAGGAGAGCAGCTCCTGCACGACCTCCTCGCCCTTGACCGCGCTGCGGTTGTAGATCTTCGACAGCACCTGGTTCTTCATGGCCAGGGCGGCGGTCACCTTCTGCCGCAGGATCGACTCGTCGAAGAGGTCCTGCACCCGGATGCCCATCCGGTTCATCTTGTCGGCGTAGGTCGGGCCGATGCCGCGGCCGGTGGTGCCGATCCGGCGGGCGCCGAGGAACCGCTCGCTGACCTTGTCGAGAGTGCGGTTGTACGAGGCGATGACGTGCGCGTTCGCGCTGATCCGCAGGCGGGAGGTGTCGATGCCGCGAGCCTCCAGGCCGTCGATCTCCTGGAACAGCACGTTCAGGTCGACGACGACGCCGTTGCCGATCACCGGCACGACCCCCGGGGAGAGGATCCCGCTCGGGAGGAGGTGCAGCGCGTATTTCTCGCCGTCGATGACGACCGTGTGGCCCGCGTTGTTGCCACCGTTGAACTTGACCACGTAGTCCAGCCGGTCGCCCAGCAGGTCCGTCGCCTTACCCTTGCCCTCGTCGCCCCATTGGGCGCCGACCAACACGATCACCGGCACTTTTAGATATGCCTTTCCCCAAGGTCGTACCGCGGAGGACCCCGGGTACTGCCGAAGTTTACGCGACGCCGACGCAGGTAGGATGGGCCGTCGTGCGCGTACTTCTGATCGGCTCCGGCGGGCGTGAACACGCGCTCGCTGTCGGACTAGCCGCCGACCCGTCCGTCGACTTCCTGGCCGCCGCGCCGGGCAACCCGGGCATCGCCCAGCATGCCGAGCTGCACGAGGTGAAACCCACCGACCCGGCCGCGGTCGCCGCGCTCGCCGTCGAACTGGGCGCCGATCTCGTCGTGATCGGCCCGGAGGCCCCGCTGGTCGCGGGTGTCGCCGACGCGGTGCGGGCCAAGGGCATCGCCTGTTTCGGCCCGTCCGCCGCCGCCGCGCGGCTGGAGGGCTCGAAGGCGTTCGCCAACGAGGTGATGGCCGCCGCCGGTGTGCCGACCGCCCGTTCCTTCGCCTGCTCGGACATGGACGCGGTCCGGGCCGCGCTCGACGAGCTGGGCGCCCCCTACGTGGTGAAGAACGACGGCCTGGCCGCCGGCAAGGGTGTGGTCGTGACGAACGACCTCGAGGAGGCCCTGATCCACGCCGAGGCGTGCGGCAAGGTCGTTCTCGAGGAGTTCCTGCCCGGTCCCGAGGTGTCGCTGTTCGTGGTCACCGACGGCACCGCGGTCGCCCCGCTGATGCCGGCGCAGGACTTCAAGCGGCTGCTCGACGGTGACGAGGGGCCGAACACCGGCGGCATGGGCGCGTACGCCCCGCTGGACTGGGCGCCGGCCGACCTGACCGAGCGGGTGCTGCGGGAGACCGTCGAGCCGACCCTGGCCGAGATGCGCAGGCGGGGTACGCCGTTCGCCGGCCTGCTCTACGTCGGGCTCGCGCTGACCCCGGACGGCCCGAAGGTGATCGAGTTCAACGCCCGGTTCGGTGACCCGGAGACCCAGGTGGTGCTCGCCCTGCTGGAGTCGCCGCTGGCCGGGCTGCTCCACGCGGCCGCGACCGGCACGCTGGACCGGCACGAACCGCTGCGGTGGAGGGACGGCTCGGCGGTCACCGTCGTCGTGGCCGGCCACAACTACCCGGGGGTGCCGCGGACCGGGGACGTGATCGAGGGCGCCGAGCGGCCCGGGGTCATCCATGCCGGCACCGCGCGGAACGCGGACGGCGCACTGGTCTCGGCCGGTGGCCGGGTGCTCAGCGTGACGGCCACCGGCGCCGACCTGGCGGCGGCCCGAGAGGCGGCTTACGCCCTGGTGGAGGGCGTGCGGCTGGACGGCGCGCAGTACCGCACCGACATCGCGCTGAAGGCGCTGCGGGGCGAGATCACTCTCTGACGGGAACGGGGCCCTGCTCCGGTCGTACGACATCGAGAAGGTCGTACGACATCGAGAAGGTCGTACGACATCGAGAAGGTCCGGGCGCACGACGTGCCCGGACCTTCTCGCATCGAGTGCGCGGTGATCAGCCCTTGGGGATGTCGAAGAGCTTGGGAATGCTGGTGGCGAGCGTGACGTCGCCCTTCGTCTTGATCTTGCCGGTCATGAACAGCATCACCGGGTTGCCGGTGCCGCCGATGACCTTGAGGAAGGTCACCGCGTCCATGGTCATGGCCAGTTTCGGGTCGCGGGCCGGCGAGTTGGTGACGGTGCAGGTCTTGTTCTCGATGACCGTCTCGTAAGTGTCGGCGGAACCCTCGGGGCCGCCGGTGAGGATCCAGTGGATCACGGTCGAGGTGTCGCCGGCGCGGTCCGGGCGGAAGAGCGTCGGCATCCGGTTGAAGACCTCGTCGAGGATCTTGGTGCGCTTCTCCGAGGACATGACCTCGGCGATCTTCGAGTCCGGCGTGGACTTGACGAGCTGAGTGAACTCCTTCGGGCCGATCGCCGAGAGCGACTCGGGGCTGAAATCAGTCATCAGTAGTCCTTTCGAAGTCCGCCGGTTTACTCGCCGGTAACTTTAGCGAGAATCCCGTTACTTCGTGCAGTGTGCCACCCCCAAATAAGTGTTGGACAGTCGACCCGCCCTGTTCATAGACTCCCAAGCATGTCTTTGGGAGATGCCGAGCCGGGTGGGAAGGCGGCGTTGCGCGCCCTGGCCCATCCGGTCCGTCTGCAGATCATGGCCCTACTCACCAGTGCGCCGATGACCGCTGCGGAGATCGCCCGCGAGCTCGGCCTGACGCACGCCAACGCCAGCTATCACCTGCGCAATCTGCTTGCCGGCGGGCTCATCGTGGTGGCCGGGGAGGAGAAGATCCGCGGTGGTGTGGCGAAGCGGTACCGCTACGACGTCCGGTCCGACCGGGGCACGTTCACACCTGACGAGAAACGCGTGCTCTTCCCGGCCGCGGCCAACGAGCTGATCCGCAGGGCGGCCGAGGGACACTGGCCGGGAATCGGCCTGCTGGGTGACGGGGAGTTCTGGGTCGAGCCGGCGAAGTGGGAGGAGATCCGCGACCGGATCCGGGCCGCGCTGGGCGACCTGCACGAGGCGGCCCGGCCACCGCACACCCCGGGCACTACCCGCACCAGCACCACGGTCGCGATGTTCGAGATGAGGACCCGGTGAGCGGCGTCCTCATCCCACTGCGGCATCGCAACTTCCGGTTGCTGCTGGCCGGGCGCACGGTCAACGCCCTGGGCAACGCCTTCGCGCCGATTGCCCTCTCCTTCGCCGTGCTCGATCTGACCGGCTCGGTTCGCGACCTCGGGCTCGTGGTCGGCGCACGCACTCTCACCAACGTGTTGTTCCTGCTTTTCGGCGGCGTGGTGGCGGACCGGCTGCCGCGTGGGCTGGTGCTGGTCGGCGCGGGTCTGGCCGCGGCCGCCACCCAGGCCGTGGTGGCCGTGCTGGTGCTGACCGGGACGGCGACCGTGCCGCTGCTGATCGCGATCTCCGCGGTCAACGGCGTCGTCGCCGCGGTGGCGCTGCCGGCCACCGCCGCGATCGTGCCGCAGACGGTTCCGGAGGACATCCGGAAACAGGCGAACGGGCTCAACCGGATGTGCTCCAACGGCGCGATGATCGTCGGCGCGCCACTCGGCGGAGTGGTCGTCGCGCTGGTCGGGCCGGGCTGGGGCATCGCCGTCGACGCCGTCTCGTTCGCGCTCTCGGCATTCTTCTTCGCGTTCCTGCGCCTGCCGCCGGCCGAGGCCCGCCAGCGGTCCGGGATCCTGTCGGACCTGCGTGGCGGATGGGTCGAGTTCCGCTCCCGGACCTGGCTCTGGGTGGTGGTGGCCTGCGCCTGTGTCGGCAATGTCGCCTGGGCCGGGTCGGCCCACGTGCTCGGCCCGGTGGTCGCCGATCAGACGTTCGGCCGGCAGGCGTGGGGTCTGGTGCTCGCCGCGCAGACCGCCGGGATGCTGGTCGGCGCGGTGATCGCGATCCGGCTGCGGGTACGGCGCCTGCTGCTGTTCGGCTGTGTCTCGTGCAGCCTGGTCACCCTGCCGATGCTGGCCCTCGGTGTCTGGCCGAGCGTGCCGGTGCTGCTGGTCACCGGGTTCGTCGCCGGCATCGGGCTGGAGCAGTTCGGCATCGCCTGGGAGACGACCATGCAGGAGCATGTGCCGGCGGACAGACTGGCGCGGGTCTACTCGTACGACATGCTCGGCTCGTTCCTGGCCATGCCGGTCGGCGAGGTGGCGGTCGGGCCGATCGCCGAGTCGGCGGGGCTGCGGCCGACCCTGATCGGGGCCGCCGTGCTGATGTTCCTGTCCATCGCCGCCATGCTGATCAGCCGCGATGTCCGTACCCTGCGTCACCGGTTGCCGGAGGACGTCCCGGCGACCGTGAAAGAATCCCCGGCGTGACCATCCCGAACGTGCTCGCCGCCCGGTACGCCTCCGCCGATCTCGTCGCTCTCTGGTCTCCGGAGGAGAAGATCCGGATGGAGCGCCAGCTGTGGCTCGCGGTCCTGAAGGCTCAGCGTGATCTCGGCGTCGACGTGCCCGAGGGCGCCGTCGAGGCGTACGAGGCCGTCCTCGACCGTGTCGACCTGGCGTCCATCGCCGCTCGCGAGCGGATCACCCGGCACGACGTGAAGGCCCGCATCGAGGAGTTCAGCGAGCTGGCCGGCTTCGAGCAGATTCACAAGGGGATGACCTCCCGCGACCTGACCGAGAACGTCGAGCAGCTGCAGATCCGGGCGTCGCTCGAGCTGATCCGCGGCCGGGTGGTGGCCGCCCTGTCCCGTCTGTCCGCGCTGGCGATCGAGCACTCCGACCTGGTGATGACCGGCCGGTCGCACAACGTCGCGGCGCAGGCCACCACGCTGGGCAAGCGGTTCGCGTCGGCGGCCGAGGAGCTGCTGATCGCGTACGACCGGCTCGACGACCTGATCGGCCGGTACCCGCTGCGCGGCATCAAGGGCCCGGTCGGGACCGCCGCTGACCAGCTCGACCTCTTCGACGGCGACTCCGGCAAGGTGGAGAGCCTGGAGCAGCGCGTCGCCGAGCACCTCGGGTTCAAGCGGGTGCTGTCCAGCGTCGGCCAGGTCTACCCGCGGTCGCTGGACTTCGACGTGGTCTCGGCGCTCGCCCAGATCGTCGCCGGGCCGTCGTCGCTGGCCACCACGATCCGCCTGATGGTCGGCCAGGAGCTGGTCACCGAGGGCTTCAAGCCGGGCCAGGTCGGCTCGTCGGCGATGCCGCACAAGATGAACACCCGGTCGTCGGAGCGGGTCAACGGCCTCGCGGTGATCGTCCGCGGTTACCTGTCGATGGTCGGCGAGCTGGCCGGCGACCAGTGGAACGAGGGTGACGTCTCCTGCTCGGTGGTGCGCCGGGTGGCCCTGCCGGACGCGTTCTTCGCCACCGACGGGCTGTTCCAGACGTTCCTGACGGTTCTGGACGAGTTCGGGGCGTACCCCGCGGTGATCGCCCGTGAGCTGGACCGCTTCCTGCCCTTCCTGGCCACCACCAAGGTGCTCGTCGCGGCGGTGCGCAAGGGCGTCGGCCGGGAGGTCGCGCACGAGGTGATCAAGGAGCACGCGGTCGGCGTCGCCCTGGCCATGCGGGAGAAGGGCGCGGCGGTCAACGACCTCTTCGACCGTCTGGCGGCCGACGGCCGGCTGCAGCTGTCCCGCGCCGAGATCGACACGCTCGTCGCGGACCGGGCCGCTTTCGTGGGCGCGGCGCCGGCGCAGGTGCGTGCCGTGGCCGACCGGGTGGCCGAGATCGTTGCTCAGCACCCGGCGGCGGCGGCGTACGCACCCGCACCGATTCTCTGATCGCCCCGTGTGGAGTCCGGGCGCGAACAGCGGCCGAACTCCACACGCTCGTTCTCAGACGCCGGCGATCGAGGTGATCCAGGCCCGGTTGTAGGCCACGCTGCCGTAGTACTGGTTGCTCGTGCCGTCCGCGGTCGACGCGACGCCCACCTGGGCGCCGTTGTAGACCTGCGGACCGCCCGAGTCGCCACGCCACGCGTTGCCGTTGATCCGGGTGCTGGCGAGCGCCCGGCCGCCGTAGTAGTCGGTCGCGCTGGTCGAGGTGACCCGGACCGTGGCGGTCTTCAGCGTGGGCGACGCCGAGCAGCCGGAGTAGCAGGTCATGCCCCAGCCGTAGATGTTGTTCGTCGATCCGACCGGCGGGTACGCGCTGGACAGCGGCATGTAGGTGGTGCTGACCGAGGTGCTGAGGCGGAGCAGCGCGAGGTCGTAGCGGGTCGAGGACGAGGCGACGGTACGGGTGACGCCGCCCGAGGCGCGGTTCACGCTGCCGACCCGTACCGACATCGAGCTGCCCACGCAGTGCCGGGCGGTGAGCACGTAGTTCGCCGAGATGATCGTGCCGGAGCAGGTGAAGGCGCCGTTGGCGAAGATCGCGGCGGCCCACGGTGCGGAGGAGACGGTGCCACCGCCGATGATGTACGGGGTGACGTCGGGGTCCGCGGCCTGGGCGGTGGTGGGGGCGACCAGGGCGGCGACCACGCCGGTGAGGGCGGCCAGGAGTCGTATGCGCACGTCGAGAATTCCTTCCGGGGATGCTCGCATCGAGATCGACGAATGCAACCTAAGTCGCGGTTCGTCCCCCGTCCAGAATCCAATCGATACATATCACTGTGGGATGTTCCCGCACGCCTGCTCAATGACCCTGACGTCCGGCCGCGGAAACCGGCCCCCGGCTTCCGTGCGAGGTTCACCGGGTAGGCTTCGCCTGCTTACACCTATCAGTCAGGAGTGCCCGTGGCTCGCGTCGTGGTCGACGTCATGCTCAAGCCGGAGATCCTGGACCCGCAGGGTCAAGCGGTGGCGAATGCGCTGCCCCGGCTCGGCGTCACCGATGTCTCATCTGTTCGCATCGGCCGCCGGATCGAGATCGATTTCGCTGGAGAACCGGACCTGGACCGGGCCCGGGAGATCGCCGACAAGCTGCTCGCCAACCCGGTGATCGAGGACTTCGAGATCCGCGTCGAAGCCGCCGCGGCGGAGGTCGCCTGACCATGCGGATCGGTGTGGTCACCTTCCCGGGTTCGCTCGACGACGGGGACGCGGCCCGCGCCGCCCGTCTTGCCGGCGCCGAGGCCGTCCGCCTCTGGCACGGCGACCCCGACCTGCATGGAGTGGACGCCGTCGTCCTGCCCGGCGGGTTCTCCTACGGCGACTATCTGCGCTGCGGCGCCATCGCCCGGTTCGCGCCGGTGATGGAGTCCATCATCGATGCGGCACGCGGCGGTCTGCCCGTGCTCGGCATCTGCAACGGTTTCCAGGTCCTCTGCGAGGCGCACCTGCTGCCCGGCGCGCTGACCCGGAACCAGCACCTGCACTTCCGCAACCGGGACCAGTGGCTCAAGGTCGAGGCCACCAACACCGCCTGGACCAACGGCTTCACCGCCGGCCAGGAGATCCTGATCCCGGTGAAGAACGGTGAGGGCTGCTTCGTCGCCGACACCCACACCCTCGACGCGCTCGAGGCCGAGGGCCGGGTCATCGCCCGGTACATCAACGGCAACCCGAACGGCTCGCAGCGCGACATCGCCGGCATCACCAACGAGGCCGGCAACGTCGTCGGCATCATGCCGCACCCGGAACACGCCGTGGAGGCGCTGACCGGCCCGTCGCTGGACGGCCTCGGCTTCTTCACCTCCGTCCTGCGGGCCCTGGCCGGGTCGTCCGCGGGCGGTCAGCTCGCAGGGGGACAACAGTGACCACGCAGCAGAGCGG
Organism: Actinoplanes utahensis; assembly: GCF_016862455.1. Lineage (GTDB taxonomy): Bacteria > Actinomycetota > Actinomycetes > Mycobacteriales > Micromonosporaceae > Actinoplanes > Actinoplanes utahensis. Next base: position 49,656 of record NZ_BOMZ01000050.1, on the reverse strand, counting down.
TTTCGCTGCGACCGACGTGCTCGTCAGCGGATCCGACGGTCCCGACACCGTCGAGCAGGCCGAGAAGACGCCGGACGAGATTCAGCCCTACGGCGATCTGGGCCTCAAGGACGACGAGTACGCCAAGATCCGCGAGATCCTCGGGCGGCGGCCCACCGCGTCCGAGCTCGCGATGTACTCGATCATGTGGAGCGAGCACTGCTCGTACAAGTCGAGCAAGGTGCACCTCAAGCAGTTCAGCGAGAAGGCACCGAAGAACGTCCGGATGCTCGCCGGCATCGGCGAGAACGCCGGTGTGGTGCAGATCTCCGACACGATCGCGGTCACCTTCAAAGTCGAGTCGCACAACCACCCCAGTTACGTCGAGCCGTACCAGGGCGCGGCGACCGGTGTCGGCGGCATCGTCCGCGACATCCTGGCGATGGGCGCGCGGCCGATCGCGGTGATGGACCCGCTGCGGTTCGGCGCGGCCGACCACCCCGACACCGCCCGGGTGCTGCCCGGCGTCGTCGCGGGCATCGGCGGCTACGGCAACTGCCTGGGCCTGCCGAACATCGGTGGCGAGATCGTCTTCGACCCCTGCTACCAGGGCAACCCCCTGGTCAACGCGCTCAGCATCGGCGTCCTGCCGGTCGAGCGCCTGCAGAAGAAGGAAGCCACCGGCACCGGCAACATCGTGGTGCTGCTGGGCGCGCGGACCGGCCGGGACGGCATCGGTGGTGTCTCCGTGCTCGCGTCCGCCACCTTCGACGAGGAAGCCGAGCAGCGCCGCCCGTCGGTGCAGGTCGGCGACCCGTTCATGGAGAAGCTGCTGATCGAGAGCTGCCTCGAGCTCTACGACGCCGGCCTCGTCTCCGGCATCCAGGACCTCGGCGGCGCCGGCCTCACCTGCGCGCTCACCGAGACCGCCGCGGCGGCCGGCACCGGCATGCGGGTCTGGCTGGAGCGGGTCCCGCTGCGCGAGGCGTCCATGTCGCCGACCGAGATCCTGGCCAGCGAGTCGCAGGAGCGCATGCTCCTGATCGTCACCCCGGAGAACCTCGACGCGGTCCTCAAGGTCGCCGAGAAGTGGGGCGTCTGGGCCACCGCGATCGGTGAGGTCACCGCGGCCGCCGCCGACGGCACCCCGGGCCGGCTGCTGATCACCTGGAACGACCACGTCGTCGTGGACGTGCCGCCGGGTTCGCTCGCCGACGACGGCCCGGTCTACAACCGGCCGTTCCGTGAGCCGAACGACCTGCTGCTGCTGCAGGCCGACCGGGCCGAGACCCTGCCCCGGCCGAGCACCGGCGACGAGCTGCGGGCCACCCTGCTGCGGATGGCCGGCTCGCCGAACCTCTGCGACAAGACCTGGGTCACCGAGCAGTACGACCGGTACGTGCTGGGCAACACGGTCCTGGCCCAGCCGGAGGACTCCGGTGTGCTGCGGATCGACGAGGAGACCGGCCTCGGGGTGGCGCTGTCGGTGGACGGGAACGGGCGGTTCGCCCGCCTCGACCCGTACGAGGGCGCCAAGCTCGCGCTCGCCGAGTCGTACCGGAACGTCGCCGTCACCGGCGCCGAGCCGATCGCGATCTCCGACTGCCTCAACTTCGGCTCCCCCGAGGACCCGACCGTGATGTGGCAGTTCGCCGAGGCCTGCCGTGGTCTCGCGGACGGCTGCCTGGAGCTCGGCACCCCGGTCACCGGCGGCAACGTCAGCTTCTACAACCAGACCGGCGCCGCCGCGATCCACCCGACCCCGGTGGTCGGCGTCCTCGGCGTCTTCGACGATGTGGCCCGCCGCATCCCGATGGGCTTCCGCAAGCCCGGTGGCGACCTGCTCTTCCTGCTGGGGGAGACCCGCAACGAGCTGTCCGGCTCGGAGTGGGCCTGGGTGACCCACAACCACCTCGGCGGCCGCCCGCCGAAGGTGGACCTCGCGGCCGAGCAGGCGCTCGGCAAGGTGATGGCCCGGGCCTCCAAGGCCGGTCTGGTCAGCGCCGCGCACGACCTCTCCGACGGTGGCCTGGCGCAGGTCCTGGTGGAGAGCACCCTGCGGTACGACGTGGGTGCCAAGGTGACTCTCCCGGCGGACGCCAACTCGGCGTTCGTCCAGCTGTTCAGCGAGTCGGCGGGCCGGGCCCTGGTGGCCGTGCCGCGCGGTCACGACAAGGCGTTCCTCGCCATCGCGGCCGAGCACGGCGTGCCGGTCACCGCGGTCGGTGTCACCACCGAGGAGCGGACGCTGGAGGTCGAGGGTCAGTTCTCGATCCCGCTGGACGAGGTGCGCCAGGCGTGGTCGTCCACGCTGCGTGACCTCTTCGGCGGCACCGTCAGCCGGAACGCCGTCGTCGAGGAGATCACCACGGCCGAGGCGCCGGCGACCGAGGTGGTCCGCTCGGTCACGCTGGAGCTGAGCCCGCAGGCGCCGGGCGGTCCGATCGACCCGTCCGCCAACGCCTGATCACCGCCGCAAACAGTTAAGGCCCCCGCTGATGCGGGGGCCTTAATCATTTCCGGGGTACGAGGTCAGTCGTTCCAGTCCCGGTTCGGGCGCCGCTGGTCGTACCCGCCCTGCTGCTGCTGAGCGTTCCAGCCCTTCTGCTGCTGGTCGTCCCAACCGGCCTGCTGCTGTTGCGGGGGGTACCCACCGTGCTGGTCGTCCCAGCCGGCCTGCTGCTGTTGCGGGGGGTAGCCACCGTGCTGGTCGTACCCACCCTGCTGCGGGTAACCGCCCTGGTCGTACCCGCCCTGGCCGGCGTAGTTGCCGTGCTGGTCGTACCCACCCTGGTCGTAACCGTCACCGCTGTAGGCGGCGCCGCCGTACCCGTTGCCCTGATCCGGCTGGTACATGCTGGTGTGCTCGTCGTACCGCTGCGGCTGGTCCGGCTGGTACATGCTGGTGTGCTCGTCGAAGCGCTGCTGGCCGCCGTCGGCGTACCCGCCGGCCTGGGGAGCCGCACCGTAACCGCCGGCCTGCTGGCCGTACGGCTGCGTGGCGCCGCCGTAGTTGCCGCCACCGGCCTCGTTGCCCCACTGGTTGGTCGCGCCGCCGTAACCGCCGTTGGGCGGCAGCGGAGCGCCGTAGGGGTCCGGGAACTCGTCCTCGACCGGCGCGGCCGGTCGGTGGATCATCGTGGGCGCGTCCGCGAGGCTGGCCCCGCCCATGCCGGCGGCCGGAGCGATCATGGTGGCGTCGTTGCCGGCGCGGCCGGCGCCGACCGGCGCGGCGACCCGGGTCGCGTCGAAGCCCGCGCCCGCCGGGACGGCCTTGCCGATGCCGGTGTCGCTGCTGAGCTCCTCGGCCTTCTTGCGCCGCATCCAGACCAGCGCCATCGCGCCGATGCCGGCCGCCACGAGCAGCGCGCCCATGATGATCAGCAGCCAGTTGGCGCCCTCGTCATCGGCGTTGTCGGCGGCGTTGGTGGTGTCGATGGTGTTGGCCTTGTTGTCGCCCTCGTCGCCGGCGGTCTCCTCGTCGACGGGCGCCGCGGAGGCGGGCGCGCTTTTCGTCGCGCTGGGAGAGGGCGTCGGCGAGCTGGTCTGCGCCGCCACCTTCGTGATCGTGAGCGGGACGTTCACGGTGTTGCCCGCGGTGCCCTGCACGGTCAGCGAGGCGGCCTTGTAGCCGTCCTTGGCGGCCGCGACCTTGATGCTGCCGGCCGCGATCGGCTGCGAGTCCGACGAGTTGAACGAGTAGCTGCCGGAGCCGTTGGTGTCGGTCGTGTACTGGTGGCCCTGGCTGTCCTGCATGACGACCCGGACACCGGACACGCGGTCGCCGGAGTCGTCCTTGACCCGTCCGGACACCGAGCGCACCGTGGTCGGCGCCTCGGGGCCCTTCACGTTGATGGTCACGCTCCGCTCGGCCCGCTCGTCGCCCGCGACCACGCGGACCGTGAACGTGACCTGCCGCGACTGGCCGGCGTCGACGGTCGGCAGCTTGAGCGTCGCGTCGAAGGTGTTGGAGCTGCCGTCGGCGACCCGGTCGCCGCCGCAGGCGCCACGGCAGGTCGCGCCGTTCGTGTTGACCTGGACGTCAGCCTCCGGGGCCTGCTGGCCCTGGCCCTCACCCTCGTTACCATCCGGACCGGCGGGGTTACTAACCGTGTAGGAGACGGATAGAGTGGAGCCGGACTCGGCCTCGTTGGCCGCGTTGATCTCCACGGTTGGGGGGTCTGCCAGAGCAGCCGTCTGTGTACCGGCCACCACGCCGGCGACCAGCGCCAGGAACGCACCGGCCTGGGCCGTCCGGGCTCGTAGGTGCGTCGTCACGTCCACCGCCTTCCGGTCGCGCGGTCCCCGGATTCTTTGATGTCCGGCGGATCCCACGACGTGTACACCGTCGGCAACTATGCCTTGTCATACGTCACTTGCGCGACCCAGGGCGGGGTCCGTTACCGGGGAGTCGGGTCGTATCGTCCCGACATGTCCTCTGCGCACAATAATTCCGAGTCGGTTCATGAGGCGCTGGACGCGCTGGACCGGGGTGCCGAACCGGCGCGCGTGGTGCTCCGTGATGCCGTGCGAGCACTGCTGACCGAGTTGTCCCGCCGAGCGCCTGGCCGTTCGGTGGAGGTGCGTATTCCACCTTTCGGTGCGATTCAGTGCGTTGCCGGTCCGCGGCACACGCGCGGCACTCCGCCCAATGTGGTGGAAACGGATCCGATGACGTGGCTGCTCGTGGCCTCCGGCCGTCTGCCGTGGCACGAGGCGGTCGGCGCCGGACGGGTCCGGGCCAGCGGAATCCGTACCGACATCTCCGAGTACCTGCCACTGATCGACTCCTGAGCCAGGGTGGCGTTCCCGCAGGCTCGCGTACACTGGTCGGTCGGACGGACCGGCCAGTTCAGGTTCGTGCAGACCCGACATGAGGGAGCGAGCAGGTGCCCCGAGGCGACGGCCTACTGACCGACGATCTCGACCCCCAGGAACGCGGCCCCCAGGACGCCTGTGGCGTCTTCGGCGTCTGGGCCCCCGAGGAAGAGGTCGCCAAACTCACGTACTTCGGGCTTTACGCACTGCAGCACCGCGGCCAGGAGGCCGCCGGCATCGCGGTGAGTGACGGCTCGGGCGTGGTGGTCTACAAGGACATCGGCCTGGTCTCCCAGGTTTTCGACGAGCCCACGCTGGCGAGCCTGCGCGGCCACCTGGCGATCGGCCACGCGAGGTATTCCACCACCGGCGGCTCCAACTGGGAGAACGCCCAGCCCACCATCCGGGCCACCCCGGCCGGCACGACGATCGCCCTGGCTCACAACGGCAATCTGGTCAACACCGCCGAGCTGGCCAAGGAAGTCGCCGACCGCGGCCTCGAGGTGGGCGACTCCACCTCCGACACCGCCCTGGTCACCACGCTGCTCGCCGGGCGTCCCGACCTCTCGGTCGAGGCCGCCGCGCTCGAGCTGCTGCCGACCCTGCGCGGCGCCTTCAGCTTCGTCTTCATGGACGAGCACACCCTCTACGCCGCCCGCGACCCGCAGGGCGTCCGCCCGCTGGTGCTCGGCCGGATGGAGCGGGGCTGGGTGGTCGCCAGCGAGACCGCGGCCCTGGACATCACCGGCGCCAGCTTCGTCCGCGAGGTGGAGCCCGGCGAGATCATCGCGATCGACGAGCACGGCCTGCGGTCCAGCCGGTTCGCCGCGCCCGAGCCCAAGGGCTGCCTCTTCGAGTACGTGTACCTGGCCCGCCCGGACACCACGATCGCCGGCCGCAACATCTACTCGGCCCGCGTCGAGGTCGGCCGCAAGCTGGCCAAGGAGCACCCGGTCGAGGCGGACCTGGTGATCGGTGTGCCCGAGTCGGGCATCCCGGCCGCCATCGGTTACGCCGAGGCCTCCGGTATCCCGTACAGCGCCGGTTTCATGAAGAACGCGTACGTCGGCCGGACCTTCATCCAGCCCTCGCAGACCATCCGTCAGCTCGGCATCCGGCTGAAGCTGAACCCGCTGCGCGAGGTGGTCCGCGGCAAGCGGATCGTCGTGATCGACGACTCGATCGTGCGCGGCAACACCCAGCGGGCGCAGATCCGGATGCTGCGGGAGGCCGGCGCGCTGGAGATCCACGTCCGGATCTCGTCGCCGCCGGTGAAGTGGCCGTGCTTCTACGGCATCGACTTCGCGACCCGGGCCGAGCTGATCGCCAACGGCCTGGAGATCGACGGCATCCGCCGGTCGATCGGCGCCGACAGCCTCGGCTACGTCTCGCTGGACGGTCTGGTCCAGGCGACCGAGCAGCCGAAGTCCCGGCTCTGCATGGCCTGCTTCGACGGGGAGTACCCGATCGAGCTGCCCACCAGTGACCTGATCGGCAAGCACGTCCTGGAGGGTGTCGGCCGTCGCGCCTCGATGCCGGGCGCCTCCGCCGACGCGGCCACGGCCGCCGTCGCCGATCTCGAGACCGACTACGAGGCCCGCGAGCACGCGGGCGACGACCGCCCGGCATCGGAGCCGCTGGTGGCCAGCCCCGGTGGCGCTAACGCGCTGCACCACCCGTGACCTTCAGTTACACAGAACCGCTAAGGGGAGAACCGTGACGCACGTGTCCGAGCGCAGCAGTGCCGGATCCAACGGCGCCGAAGGAGGCGACCGTCAGCTCTGGACGGCGGGCTCCGGCCGCGGAGTGCGCAAGCGCTCGGCCACGTACGCAGCCGCGGGTGTCTCCATCGAAGCCGGTGACCGTGCCGTCGAGCTGCTCAAGCAGAAGGTGAAGAAGACCTCCCGGCCCGAGGTGATCGGTGACCTGGGTGGCTTCTCCGGCCTGTTCCGGCTGAACGCCGCGAAGTACAAGAGCCCGATCCTGGCCTCGTCCACCGACGGTGTGGGCACCAAGCTGGTCATCGCGCAGCAACTCGACATCCACGACACCATCGGCATCGACCTGGTCGCGATGGTCGTCGACGACCTGGTGGCCTGCGGCGCCGAGCCGCTGTTCCTGCTCGACTACATCGCTTGCGGCGAGGTCGTCCCGGACAAGGTCGCCGAGATCGGCGCCGGTATCGCCGACGGCTGCCGGTACGCCGGCTGTGCCCTGCTCGGTGGCGAGACCGCCGAGCACCCCGGCGTGTTGCGCCCCGACGAGTACGACGTCTCCGCCACCGGCGTGGGTGTGGTCGAGGAGAGCGAGATCCTCGGCAAGGAGCGGGTCGAGCTCGGCGACGCGGTCATCGCGATGCGCTCCTCCGGTCTGCACTCCAACGGTTACTCGCTGGTCCGGCACGTGCTGCTCGGCGCCGGCCGGATGCGCCTGGACACCGTGGTCGACGACTTCGGCACCCAGCGCACCCTGGGCGAGGAACTGCTCACCCCCACCAAGATCTACGCCAAGGACTGCCTGGGCCTGATCGAGGAGACCGAGGTGCGGGCGTTCTCGCACGTCACCGGCGGTGGCATCCCCGGCAACCTGAACCGGGTGCTGCCCGAGAACATGGACGCCATCGTGGACCGCTCCACCTGGCGCCCGCAGCCGATCTTCGACCTGATCCAGGCCAAGGGCCGGATCGAGGACTCGGAGATGGAGGCCACCTTCAACATGGGTGTCGGCATGTTCGCGGTCGTCTCCTCCGACGACGCGGACCGTGCCATGGCGTACCTGACCGGCCGTGGTGTCGAGGCGTGGCAGGTCGGCGAGGTCGTCGAGGGCAGCGGCGAGGTCCAGATGATGGGCTCGTACACCCGCGGCTGAGAGTGACGGCGTCGACCGGAAAGTGATTCTGGTTCGGAATAGTCCGACGTGAAATGATCCGTGTGTGCTGATGTCCGGCACATGCGGATCTTTCGCATGCTTATTGGACCGCGAGGCTTAGGGTTTGTCGCGAAAGCCGGACGGGAGTGTGCATGACCATGACGGTCGCCTGGAGCGGGATGCGGGGCATCTCGGCAGAGCCCGGCTACGTCGTCATGCAGCCCACTACGCTGTGCAACCTGGCGTGTGACTACTGCTATCTGCCGTTCCGGCGGGAGAATCTGCGGATGCCGGTGGCGGTGGCCGAGGCGGTGGCCGCCGGGGTGGCGGACTACGTCCGTACCGGCAGGTTCTCGGTGGTGTGGCACGGCGGTGAGCCGCTGGCCGCCGGCCGGGCGCATCTGGCGGCGCTGTTCGCGCCGTTCGGTCCGGGCGTCGAGCACCACGTGCAGACCAACGCGACGCTTATCGACGACGAGTGGTGCGCGTTCTTCACCGAGCACGACGTCCGGGTCAGCGTCAGCGTCGACGGTCCGCGGACGCGCAACGGCGACCGGGTCGACCGAGCCGGGAAACCCGCCTACGACCTGATCGTGCGGGGTATCGACCGGCTGCGGGCGCACGGCATCCCGTTCTCCGCGCTCTGCGTGGTCGGGGAGCCGGGCCCCGGCGTCGCCACCGAGCTGTACGAGTACTTCCTGGGCCTCGGCTGTGAGGTGCTCGGCATCAACGTGGAGGAGACCGAGGGCGTCAACACCCGGCACAACAGCCACGACCCCGCGGCGGTGAGCGCCTTCTGGGCCGAGCTGGTGACCGCCTGGCGCCGCGAGCCCCGGATCCACCTGCGTGAGGTGGAGTGGTCCCTGCGGTACGCCGCGGCGGTGCTGGACGGCAACGCCGACGACCTGTTGCCGCGACGGCTGGATCCGATTCCGACGATCGCGTACGACGGGTCGGTGGTGCTGCTCTCGCCCGAGCTGGCCGGTTTCCACGACCCGCGGTACGGCGATTTCACCAGCGGCAACGTGCTGACCACACCGCTGCCCGAGATCCTCGCCGGTGCGGCGGGCACACCGTGGATCGGCGAGTTCCTGCGCGGGATCGAAGCCTGCCGGGACACCTGTCCCTACTTCGGCTTCTGCGGGGGCGCGCACGCCGCGAACCGGTACTTCGAACACGGCAGGTTCGACGTCACCGAGACGAACCACTGCCGGAACAGCAAGATTCGCCTACTTGAGGGAGTGCTGGATCATGCCCGAGATCACGAAGCCACGGCTGTCTGACGGCGTGGAGACGGATCCGGTGACGGCGCGGGTGCACGACACCCGGGCTGGCCTGGCCGCGCTCATCGCGGAGGCGGAGGTGGCCAGACAACAGCGCGCCGAGGAGACACCGCGGGACGGCGGCTCGGCGGTGTGCGCCTGGAACCACTTCGAGAACATTCCCACGTTCTACAACTGGAACAACCGGCCACGCTGAAGCGCGACTGGCCCGAAGCCCACGCGGAGATTGCCCGCGTGGGCTTCGCTGTCAACCGTAGGAATCGTGACCGCGTGACACACGCGAGCACGCGGTCACGCCGCGTGCTCTGTGCAGAACGGGTCAGTGCCGCCTTGTAGGCGACCAGGTGTCCGGGCTAGCCCAGGTGTCCTGGTCATCATCGCCGTCGTCCTCGTCATCGTCGACGAACTCATCGTTGTCGTCGTCGAAGTGACGGTCGGACTTACCGGCACCCGCCAGTTCGCGCTGCAAGGCGGTGAGGTCGGTGTTCGGGGAGTGATATTTCAGCTCCCGGGCCACCTTCGTCTGCTTGGCCTTAGCACGGCCGCGCCCCATGGCTCGACCCCCTCGCACAGAATTCGGGGCAGCCCGAAGGCGGGCCCCGATGACGTCAGGCATCTCTCGTGGGTCTTACGGTACATGGACGATGGCGCGTTCGGCACCTCGGGTTGCGTGTGACACTGCCGCGCGTCGTGGTGGATGTTCTCCGGCGTCGCACGGCAGGCCCCACGAAAGCCCTAAAGGTAGATGGAACGGAGACGGCCGACATCGGCCATCCGCCGCTCGGCGAGCCGGTCCGCGGCGACCGCCGGCGGCACGCCCTCGTCGTCGGCGAGGCTCAGGATCCGCCGGGTGGTCTCGAAGATCCCGGTGGCGCGCAGCTTGGCCCGCTCGAAGTTGAAGCCCTGGATCTCGTCGGCCACCTGGATCACGCCGCCGGCGTTCACCACGTAGTCGGGGGCGTAGAGGATGCCGCGGTCCTCCAGCAGCTTGCCGACGCCGGAGTGGGCCAGCTGGTTGTTGGCGCCACCGGTGACCACCTTCGCCCGCAGCACCCGCACCGTGTCGTCGTTCAGCGCGCCGCCCAGAGCGCACGGCGCGTAGACGTCGATGTCCGAGGTGATCAGCGTCTCGGTGTCGGCCACCAGGCTGATCTGCGGGTGGGTGGAACGGGCCCAGTCGAGGGCGGCCTCGCTCACGTCGGTGGCGACCACCTCGGCGCCGTCCTCCAGCAGATGGCCGGCGAGGTACTTGCCGACCTTGCCGAGACCGGAGACGCCCACGGTACGGCCACGCAGGGACGGAGTGCCCCAGGTGTGCTCGGCGGTGGCCCGCATGCCCTGGAAGACGCCCCAGGCGGTCAGGACCGAGGAGTCGCCGGCACCGCCGTGCTGCACGCTGCGGCCGGTCGCGTACCGGGTCTCGCGGGCGACCACGTCCATGTCCTGCACATAGGTGCCGACGTCGCAGGCGGTGTAGTAGCGGCCGTTCAGCGACTCGACGAACCGGCCGTACGCCCGCAGCAACGCCTCGCTCTTGAGCTGAGCCGGGTCGCCCCAGATGACGGCCTTGCCGCCGCCCAGGTCCAGACCGGCCATGGCGTTCTTGTAGGCCATGCTGCGGGACAGCTTCAGCACGTCGGCGAGGGCGGCCGCCTCACTCTCGTACGGGTAGAAGCGGGTGCCGCCGAGCGCCGGGCCGAGCGCCGTGGAGTAGATGCCGATGATCGCCTTCAGTCCGGTCGCCCGGTCCTGGCAGAAGACGACCTGTTCGTGCCCGTTGACGTCGAACACGTCCATGTTCAATTCTCCTGATCTCGTGCGTGGCCTTCGTGGGGCCATGATCCCGGCCGGGGTGAGCCGGTACCGCAGAGCGTAGTCGCGCGGATAGAGAGGCGATTACGTCCGCGCGGGAAGTTCCCCTCGGCCGGATTCGTGAAAGACTCGCGCCGTGCCGTCACTGTTCGCGTCGTACCTACGGGTTTACGAGCCACTGACCGCCTTCGACCGGGAGCGGCAGGTCTACTGGCGCGACTATGCGCGCGAGGGTCGTGACCTGGGCCTGGTCGAGGGTCCCGCCCGGCAGCGCACCGCGGTGCTGGAGGCGCTGGGCGCCGGCTGGACCCGGCTGCCCGACCTGCCCGACGAGGCCTATGTGCTGGAGTGGGACGGCTCGGTGCTGGTCTGCCCGTGGAACCTGCGTCTCCGGGTCGCCGAGGCCGCCCTCAACGCGCGGGACGGGGTGCCCGCCGTGCTCGCCGACGCGTTCGTCCCGCCGGTGCTGGCCGGTCAGGCGAAAGCGGTCGTGGAGGACTGGCGCAGCGGCGCCAAGGTCCTCGAGCAGGGCGTGCCCCGGGTGCACGAGCAGATCGCCACGTGGGGCGTCCCGCTGCGCTGGTTCGCCTTCGTCGACCTCGACGAGCGGGAGATCGCGCTGACCGGCCGCCGGCGGGTGCTGCGCTATCGGACCGAGATCTCGAAGGCGCGGCGCCGCGCGCACCGGGCCGTCTCGGTGCTGCGCAAGTCGCTGGGCGACGCCCCGATCACCGAGGCCGTCGAGGAGGGCACCCGCTGGCTGGAGGAGTTCCATCCACGTTCGGTGGTGGAGCTGGACTACGGCGGCCTCGTCAACCTCCTCCCGGAGGACAGCCTCGCAGAGGACGATTCCCCCGGATTGGTGGCAGCCGGACTTTCCGCACTTTCTCGCAGTGACGCTGAGTCAGCAAGCGAGGCGTACGAGAAGCTGGTCGCGCGCTGGCGCATCGTCCAACTTCTGGAGCGATGCAACTGACCTGCGAAAACAGGACACACGGGTATGTTTCGCGGCTCGTGGAAGCGCTCCCGAAGCGAGCACTCTTCGTAATTGCCGCTCCGCGAAGCGTCATAATAGGACCAAACGCGGCACTATCTGGCGTATAAAACGCGCAAAAATCGGGCATGCTTCATCCGTCTATCTGGGGACGTTCGTCCGTTCGGCCCATGTCGGACATCGGGGACTAGCCGGACCATGAGAGACGCACCGGCCGGCGGGACCCCGGCCGATGTTTTTAGGCACCTGTGGAGGAGTGACCGATGGCATCGCGTACGCACGATCCTGAGCCGCTACTAACGCCGGCCGAGGTGGCGTCGATGTTCCGTGTCGACCCGAAGACCGTTACTCGGTGGGCGAAGGCGGGCAAGCTCAGCGCAATTCGCACGTTGGGTGGCCACCGTCGCTACCGTGAGTCGGAGGTCCGCGCCCTGCTGCAGGGGCAGATTCCCACGCAGCGCCAGGGCGACTGACCCAGTCGACCGAAAACGTAGCAAGGGGCGAGCGCTGGGGAAGGCGATCGCCCCTTCTTCGTTTCCAAGATCCCTCTTCCGGGGTACGGGGAGAGCTAGTCGACGAGAACGGCCACCGTGCCGTCGACGCCCCGGCGCAGGCGGCTGCCGAGCATGGTCAGGCGGCCGACCACGCCGTACTTCTTCTTGATGGCCGCACCGACGCGCAGCCGGTCGGCGTGGTCGCCGATCCGCGCGGTGGCCTCGATCGCCTCGCCGGTCGGGTTGCCCCGCATGTCGCAGGCGGCGACCGTGACCCGCCCGCTGTTGCGGATGCGCTTGAGTTTGCCGCTGCCCGCCACGGTCCAGAACCCGAGGCCGGCGCCGTCCGGAACGACCCACAGCGGGGTCGCGACCGCCCGGCCGTCCTTGCGGAACGTGGTGAGAAGGACGTACTTCTGCGAGCCGAGTTGCTCCAGTGCGGTCATGGATCAAGAGTATTGACCATGACTCAGCCGGTGGTAGGGGATGCGTTCGGGGAGATGATCCGCGACGCGTACGCGGTGCACACGGGCACCGGGCCGCGCCCGCTGGCGGGTGGACGATATCCGCGGCCGGTGATCGAGGTGATCGAACGGGACGACGGCCTGATCAACGGCGCTCTCGCTGATCACTACCTGAGCGAGCCGACCGACTGGCGGCCGTTCGACCATCGTGCCGCCGGGATGTGCCGGGGCCGGGTGCTGGACATCGGGGTGGGCGCCGGCCGGATCGCGGTCGAGTTGCAGCAGCGCGGGTTCGCGGTCACCGGGCTGGACACCTCGCAGGGCGCCATCGAGGTGTCCCGGCGGCGCGGGCTGCGGGACACCGTGCTGAACACCGTCGACGAGTTCTCCCGGGCCACCGTCCGGTACGACACCTTCCTGCTTCTCGGCAACAACCTCGGCCTGATCGAGGGCCCGGAGCGGGCGCCGGTCTTCCTGGCGGCGCTGGCCCGGCTCGCCGTCCCGGGCGCGCGGATCATCGCGCAGGGCACCGATCCGTACGGGACGACCGATCCGGTGCACGTGGGCTATCACGAGGCGAACCGGGCGCGTGGCCGCCTCGGTGGGCAGTTGCGGCTGCGGCTGCGGTACCGGGAACTCGCCAGCGACTGGTTCGACTACCTGAACTGTTCGGTGGAGGAGCTCTCGGCGCTGCTGAAGGGCACGTCGTGGCGGCTCACATCGATCGACGACCGGGACCACCCGTATTACCTTGCGGTCATGGAGTACACCGGATGACCGAACTCACCCGGGACCAGGTCCGCCTCAGCCGGCGGATCGCCATGGTCCTGCGGCATCGGCCCGAGACGGCCGGCCTGACCCTCGACGCGAACGGCTGGGTGCCGGTCGCCGACCTGCTCACGGCGCTCGGGATCACCCGCGCCGAGCTCGACCACGTGGTCGAGAACAACGACAAGGCACGGTTCGCCGTGTCCGCCGGCCCGGACGGCGCCGACCGGATCCGGGCGAGCCAGGGGCATTCCCGGCGGGTCGTGGTGGATCTCGATCTGCCGACCGCTACGCCGCCCGCCGAGCTGTTCCACGGCACCCCGCGGGTGAACCTGGAGGCGATCCTGCGGGAGGGGCTGCGGCCGCGGAGCCGGCACCACGTCCACCTGTCGGTGGATGTGCCGACGGCCCTGACCGTCGGCCGGCGGCGCTCGCCGGACGTGGTGGTCTTCAGCGTGGCGGCGGAGGTGATGGCCGCGGAGGGGCATGTGTTCCACCGCAGTGACAACGGGGTATGGCTGACCGCTGTCGTACCGCCACAGCACCTGTCGGTAAAACGGACAAATCCGTAATCTGCCAGGTCGATTCCACCTCCACTGTGGCCGGTCACCCGTTCGCGGGACACCGACCCGGAACCGCCGTTAACTTGGACGGATGGGGAGGGTCACTCGGCGTCAGCTCACCGATCTTCCCGGCACCCTCGGTCTGCCCGCCGCCCTCGCGCTGGCATCGATCCTGGCCGCTCTGGCCTTCGGCCTGCCCGCGCTGGATCGCGCCGTGCCGGCGGGGCGGCCGGTCGATTCCGGTCTGCCCTACCCGGTGGCGGCCGGTGTCACCGTCGTTCCGCCACCCGGTGCCGACCTCGACGTGACCGGCACCCGCCCCGGCGACGACCGCGGGACGGTCCTCTTCCGCCTCGGCCGGGTGCGATACGCGATCGAGGTCGAGCCCTTCGACGGTGACCTGACCGCGGCCGCCGTGCGGCTCCGCCAGCGCCTCACCGGCATCTCCGGGCACCAGGTCAGCGGCACCCAGCTCGCCGTCTCCACGGCTGGTGGGCTGGCCGGGGTCCAGGGCGGCTACACCGCCGGCGACCGGGACGGGCGGTACGCGGTCTTCGTCGCCCACGGACTGATCATCGAGGTGATGGTCACCGGAGCCGACGCCGACCTGGAACACGTTCTGCCCGCCATCGACGCCAGCACCCGCACCCTGCGCTACGAGACGGCCAGATGAGCGACGAGGTCCTTCCGGGGGTGACCCGGTCGGCGGCGCTCGTCCGGCAGCCCGCGTTCTGGGTGGTGATCCTGCTGCTCGCGATCGGGGCGGTGCGGATGTCCCAGATCGCGGCGCTGTTCCTGACCAGCTACCCGTTCGCCACGGTCACCGCGATCGGGATGTTCGCGCTGCTGGCCGTACCCTTCTGGCTCTTCGTCTCGGAGCTGGACTTCCTGGAACGGGAACCGGCCGGCCTGCGGGGGCTCGCCTTCGCCTGGGGCGGCCTGGTCGCCACGAGCGTGTCCATCCCCGGCAGCACGGCCCTGGACAATCTGATCGCCAAGTTCGGCTCGCCCGGCCTGGCCGCCGAGTGGGGCGCCGCCCTGGCCGGGCCCACGGTCGAGGAGATCGCCAAGACCCTGGGTGTGGTGGCCATCGTGCTGATCGCCCGGACCCAGGTCAACAGCGTGCTGGACGGCATCGTCTACGGCGCGCTGGTCGGGCTGGGCTTCCAGATCGTCGAGGACGTGGTCTTCGCGGTCGGCGCGGTGCAACTGGCCGGGGAGGGCGACCGGGTGCAGCCGGTGATCGCCACGTTCCTGGTGCGCGGGTTCCTCGCCGGAGTGTGGAGCCACACCCTGTTCGGCGCGCTGGCCGGGGCGGGCATCGGCTACCTGGTGGTCCGGCGTGACCGCGGTCGCGGGCACCGGCTCGCGGTCGCCGCTCTCGCCCTGCTGGCCGCCTGGGCCTCGCACTCGCTGTGGAACTCCCCGCTCTTCCGGGAGGGCTTCGGTGACGGCGCGCTCGCCCTGCTGGCGGTGCTGCTCTTCAAGGGGATGCCGCCGTTGCTGCTGGTCCTTCATCTGGTGCGGCGCGCGCACGACCGGGAAGCGGCCTACTACGTGGCGATTCTGGCCGCCGTCCGCGACCGGGACGTGATCACCGAGGGCGAGCTGCGGGTGCTGGGTTCCGGTTCCCGTCGGGGTGCGGCCCGGCGGCATGCCGCGGCGAGCGCCGGCCGGCAGGCGCGAGCGGCGGTACGGCGACTGCAACGTGCCCAGGCCGCCCTCGCCGTCGAGCTCAGCCGGGCCACCGCCGACGCCGCCCTGGCCACCGGGGTGGACGCGCGGGCGGCCGAGGTGCGCTCCCATCGGGCCACCCTGGCCGCCCTCGGCCACCCGGAGGCGGTCGAGGGGGCACGGTCGTGGCGGCACACCGCCTCCACCGTCGGCACCGCGCTCCTGGCGTTCGCCGTGGTCTGGGTGGCGCTGTCCGCCCTGGGAGACGGGTGACTCAGACGGGCGGCAGGCCGCCGTCGCCGTCGACGATGTGGTCCGGGGTGCCGTCCTCGTCCAGGTCGACCATTGTCACATCGACCTTGCCGTCACCGTCGGTGTCGAACTGATAGAGGTCGGGCTTGCCGTCGCCGTCGGTGTCGGAGACCCAGACGTCGGTACGGCCGTCACCGTTCGCGTCGCTGGTCAGCAGGTCGACACGCTCGTCGCCGCGGGTCTGCACGGTCTGCGGGGTCTCGATGTCCTGCGGGTCACTCATTGGTGCTCCTCTCGTCAGCCACCGCCGGCGGCCGGTCGACCCGGCTCAGTACCCAGCGGTTCAATCGATCAGTCCCCGAAGCTGTGACGGTTGTCGCTGGTTGCCGCCCATGACGGGCGTAACGTACGCCGACGTGGATATCGCTGAGGACGGTAAGCAGCACCTGTTCACCAGCGGTGGCGGCGGTGCTCTCGCGGAGCGGATGGGCATCCAGATCACCGAAGCCAGCGCCGAACGGGTCGTAGGCATCATGCCCGTCGAGGGCAACACCCAGCCGTACGGGCTGTTGCACGGCGGCGCCTCCTGCGTGCTCGCCGAGACCCTCGGGTCGGTCGGCGCCGTCCTGCACGGGCAGACCGTGGACCGCCCGTTCGCGGTCGGGGTGGACATCAACGCCACCCACCACAAGGCGGCCCGCTCCGGTCTGGTCACCGGCGTGGCCGTTCCGGTGCACCGGGGCCGTGCCGTGGCGACCTACGAGGTGGTCCTCACCGACGAGTCCGGTGAGCGGGTCTGCACCGCTCGCATCACCTGTCTGCTGCGGGGCGCCTGAAATCCCACGTCCTCGTGCGATCCTTGCGCGCCCGACGTACCTTTTCCAACGTGACCGAAGTACCACAGACCGCATTCGACGACGCCGCGCAGGTTCTGCAGTGTGCGCTCAGCGGCGACAGCACGGCTGTGGCCGACACCTTCCACGCCGTCGTCGACCGGGAGGGTGTCGTCGGCGCCTGGGACGTCGCCTGGTGCCTCGCGGCCACCATGGTCGGGCAATTCCCGGCGGGCGGCGCGTGGACGCTCGAATTCCCCGGCATCGACGACGCGCGGTATGACAAGCGCTGGGTCGCCCGGTTCGTCAGCGCCTATGTGAACGGCGACTTCCCCACCGGTGAGGCGCTGTTCGGCGCGGCGATCGCGGACGGCACGCTGCCCGACTGCCTGCTCGCCCTGGCCGGTTCCACGGTCGCGACCCTGCGGCATCGGGCCGCCTGAGAAGGCGTAACGGTTGTCCACAGGCCACGGGAGCAGGCGTACGGCGTACCGCAGAATGGTTTGATGTCCGAACCCCTGCTGGCTCGTGTTCGCAAGCTGCTCGCCATGGCCGAGGACCCGGCCTGCACGCCCGGTGAAGCCGAGGCGTTCACCGCGAAAGCCGCCGAGCTGATCGCGAAGTACGGCATCGACCAGGCGATGCTCGCCGTCACCGACCCGGCGGTGGATCCGGTGGGGGACCGGGTGATCGTCCTCGACGCGCCCTACGCGCGGGAGAAGGCCGGACTGCTGGCCGCCGTGGCCGCGCCGATGCGCTGCCGCGTCGTCCACCTGGATCGCCGGAGCCTGGCGCGCAGCCACCTCTTCGGGCACTCGGCCGACCTGGAGCGGGTCGAGCTGCTCTTCACCTCGCTGCTGGTGCAGGCCGCGCACGGGCTGGCGGCGAGCCCGGTGCCGTGGGGCGAGCACGCGGCGGCGTACCGCCGGTCGTGGATGGTCGGGTACACCCAGGCGATCAGCACGCGACTGTGGGACGCGGAACGGTCCGCGGCCGCGGAGACGCCCGGCGCGGAGCTCGTGCTGGTCGACCGGACCGAGCTGGTCGAGCGCCGGCGTGACGAGATGTACCCGAATCTGGCCAGGATGCGGCCGCGGCGGCTGCAGGGCACCGGACTGTACCGCGGTTACCAGGCCGGGCAGAGCGCCCGTCTGGGTGGCGCCGAGGTCACCCGATCGTGACGGCTCACTTGTTCTTCAGATAAAGGGCTTTCGCGTACTGCGCGGCCGCCGCGTTGTTGTACATCGACGCCTGTGACATGAAGAAGTTGTTGTCGGAGATCGCCCGCGCCGCCACCGACGTGCCGGAATAGCGGATGTCGGCCTCCGCCTCGGACAACCCGCGCGCCTTGAACTGCCGGCGCATCGCCATCTTGCCGGAACGGAACGCCTCCGCCGCCTCCTCCGCATACTTCATGCAGGAGAGCGCCTTCTCGCTCAGCGCCTCAGCCAGGGTGTACGCAGCCTGTTCCGCATCATTGGTGAAGCCGTCCACGACGGCGCCTCCTCGCGTCTGGATGTGACCGATCCCGACAACACTCTGATGTACCGAGCGAAGCCCATCAAGAGCCCAGGGTGACGGTGTGGGCATCGGTATGTCGATGCGCTGAGATAGCTTTGCGGATCATGACCGATCCACATCCGACCCACGACGGCCCATGGACCACCGAGGAAGCCACCGAGCGGCGCCGTCCGATGCTGCTTCTCGGGATCGCCGCGGGCACGCTCGTCCTCGGCTCGGTCGCCTCCACCTCGGCGATGTTGCTGTCCGGATGGCGGTACGCGCCGGAGCGTGAGTTCACCGTCGCCGTGTACCTGCAGCCGGACGCGGACGAGCGGCAGCGGGGCGCGGTCGAGAACGCGCTCACGGCGCTGCCGGCCCGGGACGGGGTGCGGCTCGAGACGCGGCAGGAGGCGTACGAGAAGCTGCGCAAGAAGCACGCGCAGGATCCGCGGCAGCTCGACGGCATCGAGCCGGAGACGATGCCGGAGTCACTGCA
Organism: Actinoplanes utahensis; assembly: GCF_016862455.1. GTDB lineage: Bacteria > Actinomycetota > Actinomycetes > Mycobacteriales > Micromonosporaceae > Actinoplanes > Actinoplanes utahensis. Next base: position 30,855 of record NZ_BOMZ01000050.1, on the reverse strand, counting down.
CCTGACCGCGGTCGGCCGCAACTTCGACTGCGGCCCGATACCCGGCATCCGAAACCTGTCCGGAGTGGACCGTATTCGGGTGGTATTGCAGCCTGCGGACGGGCGATGGGGTGCCGAAGTGTCTTGTTGAACCGGTGGCATCCATGTCAATGTCTTTGCGGTTGCGGCGGAACGGTATCGTCCTGTGCGCTTCCGACAGACATCTCACGGGGGGTTCCTTATGAACGTCGTTCTCCGCAGGACTCTTGCCGCGCTCGGCGCCACCGCTGCCGCAGTCGCCTCCACCGCCGTCCTGGCCTCGCCCGCGCAGGCGGCCACCTCCGGCATCGTCAAGGTCATCGGCACCAACCGGGTCGAGTTCCGGGCGCTGCTGGGTGTGTCCAACGCGGTCGTCCTCACCATCTCCGGCCGGACCGTCACGATCGACGACCGGGTGGCGCTCACCGCCGGCGCGGGCTGCTCGCGGGTTGACTCGACCAAGGTGCGCTGCACCACCTCCGCCGCCACGGCACGGCTCGACGTCTGGGTCGGCGACCGTAACGACTACGTTCGCAACGACACCGGCGTCTTCATGCTCGCCGGTGGCGCCAACGGCGACGACACCCTGATCGGCGGTTCCGGGCGGGACCAGCTCCAGGGCGGCGCCGGCAACGACAAGCTGCTCGGCCGCAACGGGCAGGGCGAGCTGTGGGGCGACGTCGGCCACGACTACATCTACGGCGGCACCGGCTACGACTACGTGGTGGCCGGCCCCGGCAGCGACTACATCTCCACCGCGGGCAGTGACGACCTCATCCACGGTCAGGACGGCAACGACCGGATCTACTCGGGCGCTGGTAACGACACCGTGTCCGCTGACGCGGGCAACGACCTGATCTACGGTGGCGTCGGCGACGACTACGTCATCGGTGGCGTCGGCAACGACAGCATCGGCGGCGAGGCGGGCGACGACAAGCTGATCGCCGAGAACTACAAGAGGTCCGGCAACGCGGTCGTCTCCAGCCCGTCGGCCACCGCCCGGGACGGCCTCTACGCCGGCGCCGGCGCCGACATCTGCCTGCGGTCGGCCAGGACCGTCAACTCCGGCTGCGAGTACTACACCGCGGTGGCCTGACCCCCGCTTGCTCCCTCTCCTCACCCCACCACGAGAACGGCCCGGCGACTCCGCCGGGCCGTTTCTTTTCATCCGTACGGTCGAGGCGCGTCGAGACGGTACCGTCCTACGATCGCGGCATCCTCAAGATCTTCTTCCCGGAAACGAGCAACGCCCCGATGTCACTGATCACTCGCCGCGCCCTGTCCGCGATCGGGGCCTCCGCGCTCGCGGTCGCCACCGTCTCCCTGATCTCCGTCGCTCCCGCGCAGGCGGCCACCGCGGGCCTGGCGAAGGTCGCCGGCAGCAACGCGGTGCAGTTCCAGGCGTTGGTGGGCAAGGCCAACTCGCTGACCGTCACCATCTCCGGCCGGACCGTCACCCTCGACGACACGGTCCCGCTGCAGGCCGGCAGCGGCTGCAAGCGGGTCGACGCGACCAAGGTGCAGTGCACGACCTCGGCCAAGACCGCGCGGATCAGCGTCGCGATGGGTGACAAGGACGACCGGGTCGTCAACAAGACCGCGGTGTACATGCTGGCCTCCGGCGGCGACGGCAACGACGTCCTGACCGGCGGCACCGTCGGCGACGAGCTGCAGGGCGGCGCCGGCAACGACTCGCTCTACGGCAACGCCGGCAACGACAAGCTGTTCGGTGAAGGCGGCAACGACGTGCTCAGCGGCGGCGCGGGCAACGACGCCATCTCCGCGGGCACCGGCAACGACCGGGCCTTCGGCTACGAGGGCAACGACATCATGTGGGGCAGCACCGGCAACGACGCCCTCGCCGGCGGTCTCGGCAACGACGAGATCCAGGGCGAGGCCGGCCTCGACTACCTGTACGGCGAGGCGGGCGACGACGAGCTGTACGGCGGCGTCGGCGACGACACCGTCTCGGGCGCAGCGGGCCTCGACTACATCGAGGGCGAGGACGGCAACGACCGCGTCTTCGGCGGCGCCGGTCAGATCACCGTCGAGGACGAGCTTTTCGGCGACCAGATCGACGGCGGCAACGGCAACGACGTCCTGTCCGGCGAGGACGGCGTCGACGACATCTGGGGCGGCGCCGGCAACGACACCATCTCCGGCGGCAACGGCGAGGACTACCTGTACGGCGAGGGCGGCGTCGACGGGATCTACGGCGGCGCCGGCGCTGACGTGATCTTCGGTCAGGCCGGCAACGACACGGTCTCCGGCAACGACGGCGACGACCTGCTGGGCGGCGACTGGTTCAAGGACGTGGACGGCGTGCTGTCGGCGGACGGCGACCCGGCCGCGCGTGACCGTGTCGACGGCGGCAACCACGTCACCGGCGACATCTGCCTGGTGACCGGATCGTCCGTGACGGCGAACTGCGAGGCGTCCACCGTGTCGCAGACCCTCTCGGCGGTTCCGTCGGCGGCTGCCCACCAGGAGCTCGTGGAGCGGCTGCACCGCCCGAGGTTCGCCAAACGGTGATCGCTTCGTCGGCCCGGCTGCTCCAGCAGCCGGGCCGTCTCCATTGCGGACCGTCCGGCGGGTCAGCGCGCCGCAACGGTAGCGTTCTATGATCGTCCCCGTGAATCTGAAGAACCTCGCCCTCGGCGTCACCGCCGCGGCGATCGGATCGGTCACCCTCCTCGCCCCCGCCGCCCAGGCAGCGGCCGCGCCCGGGACCGCGCGGGTGAGCGGCACCACGGTCTACCTCTACGGCGGCGCTGGCGCGGCCAACTGGATCACGGTGACCCGCTCCGGCCGCGTCGTCACCTTCGACGACGCGATCGCGATCACGCCCGGCGCCGGCTGCAAGCGGGTCGGCAGCGACGTCACCCGGGTGGCCTGCACCACCACGGCGGCGCCCGCCCTCGTCGTGGTCAGCTCCGGTGACAACAACGACGGCATCTTCAACCGGACCGACCTGCCGATCTTCGGCTACGGCGGCAACGGCAACGACACCCTCGGCGGTGGCGGCGGCATCATGCACGAGCAGCTCTACGGCGGCGCCGGCAACGACAAGATCTACGGCGGCGCCGGCGGCGACTCGCTGTACGGCGGCCCCGGCAACGACAGCCTCTACGGCGGCGACGATGCCGACCAGCTCGACGGCGAGGCGGGCGCCGACCTCCTCCAGGGCAACGCCGGCGACGACTCCGTCTCCTACTGGCACCGCACCGGAAGTGTCACCGTCAGCCTGGACGGCAAGGCCGGCGACGGGGAGAAGGGCGAGAACGACACCATCGCCGCCGACGTCGAGAACGTGTGGGGTGGCCACGGCAACGACATCGTCCTCGGTAACGCGGGCGACAACTTCCTCGACGCCCGGGGCGGCAAGAACTACATCCGTGGTGGCGCCGGGAAGGACCTCATCAGCGCGTCCAACTCGACCGGCAACACCGTCTACGGCGACGCCGGTGACGACTTCATCAACGGCAGCAGCGGCAACGACATCGTGTCCGGCGGCGACGGCCGGGACCACGTCTACGCCCAGTCCGGCGTCGACTCCGTCTACGGCGACGCCGGTGACGACTGGCTCGAGGGCGAGGCCGGCAACGACCTGCTGAACGGCGCCGCGGGCAACGACTGGCTGGTCGGCGGCGCCGGCGACGACAAACTCCACGGCGGACCCGGCGACGACCACCTGCGCGGCACCGGCGCCTTCGCCGACGACCAGTCCGACACCGAGATGAACTGGGGCGACGGCGGCCCGGACGCCGACACCTGCTACGCCGGCAAGGCCAGCATCCAGCTCGGCTGCGAGTGATCAGTACTCCCTCAGCCCGGTAAGACGTGAGGCCCCGGACATCGTCCGGGGCCTCACGTCTTAGCTGTCGCGCCGGTCAGCGTTCGCAGCTGATCACGGTGTCCCGCTGGTACGGCACGCAGTCGTCACCGCGAGGGCCGCCGGCGCCACCGTCCAGACGATCGGCGGCGGCCGGGATGTCCTCACCGTTGAGCCAGTCGTCACCGGCGGCGCCGTACAGCCGATCGCTGCCGCCCGAACCGTACAGCCAGTCGTCGCCGGCGCCGCCCCAGATCGTGTCGTTGCCCGGATCGCCCATGATCTCGTTGTTCGCGGCGTTGCCGATCAGCACGTCGTTACCGGACCCGCCGTAGAGCCGCTCGATGTCGGCGCCGACGGTGTCACGTTCCCCCGCCGCCCCGTCGTCCCGGGGCGAACCGTCCAGGTCGACGGTGACAGACTTCAGATAGCCGCCGTAGTTGACCGAATCCGATCCCGCGCCGCCGAGCATGACGTCAGAAGCCGTGCCGTCCTCGTAGTAGTCACCGGTGAGCCAGTCGTCACCGGCGCCGCCGTCGAGATGGTCACCGCCCTGGTATCCGTCGATGTCATCGGAGCCGCCATCGCCGTACAGCCGGTCGTTGCCCTCGTAGCCGGAGACGGAGTCGTTGCCGTTGCCGCCACGCATCGTGTCGTCACCCAGCCAGCCGTGCATGGCGTCCCGGCCGTCACCGCCGTACATGACATCGTTGCCATGGCGGCCGTCCAGATGGTCGTCACCGGCGCCGCCACTGAGCCAGTCCGAGCCGGCGCCCCCGGTGAGACGGTCCACGCGCGGACCGCCCGCCAAGGCGTCGTCGCCGTCACCGCCGTCGGCGGTCATCGGCAGGTCGCTCTGGTTCGACACGGTGTCGTTGCGGTCATAGGTGTAGACCCGGACCCAGACCGGCGCGGTCGGCAGCGTGCAGCGGACCCGGGTCGCATCACCCGCGACCTGACCGCAGCCTCTGCCCGGCTTGACCGCGACGACGTCGTCGATCCACACGGTACGGCCGGACCGGGTGACGACGACCTTGTTGGGCTTGCCGGTCGCGGCCCGGAACTGCACTACCGCCTTCTCCACCACCGTGACGGTGCCGGTGGCGGCGGCCTGAGCCGGTGCGGCGACGGCGCCCCCGGCGGTGACGGTGAGAAGAGTCAGGCCGGCCCGAACCGGCCAGATGAGATGGCGTGCCAAGTGGATCCTCCCCGGGACCCGGCGGCGCTTGATCACCGCGAGTGCCGCGATGATAGAACGATTCCGTATCGACGTCACGTTCCAGGGAGCGTGGCGCTTGGATGAAGGAACCTTCGACCGCGTTTCCGTAGGCGAGGGCTTACCTCCCCAAGATCGGACTCGGTGGTCGAGGGCGGGGTCGAGGCGCCCGCCTTCCGATTGAAGTCGTGCAGCACCGCGAGTGCCCTGGCGATCTCCTTGTCACGGCTGCCGACCGGGTGCGGGTAAACCGGGCCGCTGCGCAAGCTCGGCGCGGCCGGTCGCTTTCGGCCTGTCCCGGACTCCGCCCGGCGTCGCCTGGCGGGGCCGAGCTGCCTGTGGTGGGTTCAGTCCCGGAAGCCGAACCTGAAAGTGTTGCCACTCCAGCGCGGTCCCAGCCGGCGTTGCGGACGGCTCGGATGGTCTGCTCCACCAACCGAGCTGTGACGGACTCACTGCGTAGGCCGAGACAGTTGCCCGGCCGGGGCAGGGTTACAAAGGCCGGATCGGCATACAGTGAACGTGCGACTCGTTGGAGGTCTGCGGCATCGGAAGGTCAACTTCGGGGCGGCGAAACAGCCCTGGAAAGCAGAACGTCCACCATGCTTTTCAGCAGGTGGACGACGCTCAAAGCCCGGCGAGAGGCTCGGTGGCCAGGGGCGGGGTCGAACCGCCGACCTTCCGATTTTCAGTCATGCACATCTGAGCAGGTCAGTGTGGGTGAGACCGGGCCGCGTGCAGTGAGCGTGCATCATCGGCCCGGCGTGCACCCGGTCACCCGGCTTTCGTACTGACCGTGCGGGGGAGTCGTGCAGCGTCGCCGTGAGCCGCCAGCGCGGAGAGCGCCTTGGCGATTTCCTTGTCCCGTCCGTCGACCGCGTGCAGGTAGCGCCGAGCCGCCGCCATCGACGAGTGCCCGAGCCGCTTCATCAGGTCGGCCATCGTGGCGCCGGTCTGGGCGGCGAGTGTCTGGCCGGTGTGCCGCAGATCGTGGAACGACAGGTGGTCGAGTCCGACCTTCTTCCTGGCCCGGACGAACGCCTGATAGAGCGTGTTGCCGCGCAGCGGAGAGCCGTCACGGCTGATGAACAGGCGCTCCTTCCCCGCGAATTCGTCCAGGTGCAGCCGCAAGATCGGGATCACATGCGGGGGTACGGCGATCGTGCGCTTACCGGCCTCCGTCTTCGGATCCTTGTCGTGGGCCTTGCCGCGGTTGTGCAGTGGCTCGACCCGGTTCTTCCGCACGGTGATCGTGTGCTCGGTCAAGTCGACATCCGTGACGCGAAGGCCGGCTATCTCGCCCCGCCGGAGCCCGCACCAGGCGGCGATCAGCACCGCCGTCCGGTATCGAGGCGTGATTGCTTCGACCAGCTCGACCACCTGTGCCGGGGAGGCGACCGGGCGCTCCGACGCCTGGACCACGCCCGCGCCGGGGATCTGGCAGGGGTTCTTGGCGATCACGTTCTCGCGCACCGCGACGTTCATGACCATGCGGAGGAAGCGGTACGACTGCGAGATGGAGGTACGGCCACCCTTGCCGCGCAGAGCTGCCGCGTGCCATTCGCGTACCTGAGTCGCCGTCACCGCGCGAAGCGGCATGTCGACCAGCGGAGCCAGGTGCAGCCGCATGTTCCGTTCGCAGGTCTCCCGCCAGCGGACGCCGATCTTCGGGCTGTCCCGGAGGACGGCTCGCATGTAGTTGCCGAGCGGTTCTGCCGCTGCCCGATGGTCGAGCCAGGTACCCCGAGACAGGTCCGCTTCGACCAGCGTGAGCCAGCGGTTCGCGTCCGTCTTGGTCTTGAAGGTGTCCGGGGCGTTCTGCCGAACGCCGGCCGGGTTGATGAACGAGGCTTGGAACCGGCCGGAGGGCAGCTTGCGGACCAAGCCGAAGCGTCGCTTTGCCATCAGGCGACCGCCCTTCCGTCGGACCACGCCACGGTGACCGGCTCGACTCGACCAGCGGCGACGAATTCGGCCACGTCGCTGCGGTAGAACCGGACGAACTTGCCGACCTTGGTGAACGGGATACGCAGCTCGGCTACGAGCCGCCGCACGAAACGGACCTCCACCTTGAGGACCAGGGCCAGCTCAGCGACCGTCAGAAGTTCGTCATCCACAGGTGTCCCCCTCGCCGTCGGAATCGGTCGCCGCAGTTGCCGAGACATCACCGGGCGGATCACCACTGGCCTGTTGCCGAGCGGCGTTCAGTTGCCCACGGCGGTGGATGCGTTCGGAGATCGCCCGCAAGAGTCGGTGTTCGAGAGCGGGCAGGTCGGGATCGTCGTGGCGTGCCATCTCCCAGGCGACCGCCGGCTTTGCCTCGGTGTCGGGTTCGGGCTCCTCGGTGGTGATGCCGAGCAGCGCCTTGACCCAGGCATGCGCGTCCGCGCGGTGGTCGGCGAGGGTCTTGCCGGACCAGTCGCGGGAGACCAGCACCCGCCGTCCGCCGATGCCGAGAGTGGTCTTCTGGTGCACGCGTCCTTTGCAGTGGCCGGGCCGGAGCCGTCCGTGCGCTTTCTTGGGCTGGACGCCGTAGAGCAGCCAGTTCGAGCACCGCTCCGAGCACGGGGTGACCCGGAGTTCGTGCCAGAGCCGGTCCAGGTGTTGGCGTTGCGGGTCGCTGGTGACCTGGTGGCAGTCGGCGGCGGACTTGGTCACGTACTTGGTGATGTAGCCGATCGTGCGCTCGACATCGGCGGAACTGGAGTCGACGCCTTTGGCCTTCACCTGGGCGCCGAAGCGGACCAGGTGCGCGGGTTCGGCGTCCGGATCGTCGTCGATGGCGTCCAGGGCCTCATCCCATGACGGCAGCGGACGGCCGGTGTCCGGATCCACCCACGTCTCGGCGTCGGCGTTCCAGGTCGGTGGTCGGTCGATCGGGTACCGGAGCCGGTCGGCCGCCGGCCACCACACCTGGTGGTAGGTGGCTTTCGCGACCAGCTCCAGCGTCGCCCGCGGGATCGTGCCCCGGATCGCGAAGTGTGCGTGCGGCGCGAGACGCCTTTGCGGCTCGACACAGCCCGCATACTGGACGTTCCAGCCGACCGCGCGGCGCAGGTTCTGCCAGTACCGGTCGAGTAGCCGCGGGAAGTGCACGGCATCCCAGGCAGCCCGCCGGTAGTCGTACCGGGCGGGGTCAACCGGGGTACCGAGCAGCGGATCATCGCTGGTGTGCCAGCGTCGGCAGGAGCACGGCCGCCCTTGGTGGACCGAGTGCACAGGCCCATAGCTGTCCAAGGTCAGGGTCAGCCACATCGACGGGCGATGTTCGACGCCGTCCGAGCCGGTGTAGGTCCGGCCGACCGTGCGCGGCTCGACCTTCTGCCGGGGCAGGTCGGGAACGTCCTGGCGGCGCTTCGTGGACCGTACCCGCCGCGTGGTGTCCGCATCGTCGTCGTTGGTGCGGGAGTGGCCGGGAGCGATGCTGCCTCGCAAGCCCTCTGCGGCGATCTCCTGCTCGACCGCGTTGATAGCGGAGTCGATGCGGTCGATCTCGGCCGCTCGGTCGTCCGAGTCCATCGCGGCGAGCTGGAGCGCGGCACGCTCGAATTCGAGGTGCGCCCGTGCGGTGATTAGGTCGCGTTGCCGAGGTGTGGCCGGCGCCGGACCAGGATGGGTTCGTCGGAGCGATGCCAGCCTTCCCGGATCTGCACCTGCCGTAGCCGACGTGCCCGTTTGGCGCACGGCGGGCACTTGGCTTCCAAGGTGGCGCCGCACGGCAGGTCGACGAGTTCGGTCTTGCCGGTGGCCAGGTCAGTGCGGCGCAACGCGACCGGGCGGATGCACACGCCGTGATCGATGGCGAGGTCTTTGAGCGCGTCGACGGCACGTGGTTGGGAGAGGCGTGCGGCTCGTGAGCCAGGTCGAGGCGTGGCCGGAGCAGGCAGGATGGTGGTTATCGTCATCGGGTCACCTGCCCGATGACCGGCACCCCGTTGGCCCGGGTGATGGGCCGGACCGGTACAGCCACCACCGGATCCGGTGCCGGGACCGGGATGGCGGGTGCTTCCGCGGGTGCCGAGGCCGGGGTACCGGTGAAGACGAGCTTGACCAGGGCCATGAACGCCAGTGCGGGCACCGCCGACAGCAACCATCCCGAAGGACTCGGCTGTGCAACCGCAAGCTGCGCGGACAGCGAGAGGGCACCGGCGGCGATGAGCAGGGCCAGCGGGTAGCCGATCGGTGCACCCGTCTGCCGACGCCGCTTGATCGTGAGCAGGGCCGCCACCGGTACCAGTTCGGAGATGACGGCGTTGACCCAGCCGAAGGCGTCCGGGGTGCCGGCCGGGGCGTGGCGCATGGTCCAGTCGTGGACGTGGGTGAAGGATGCCCACCCGGCAGCCACCGCCACGGTGGTGAGGATGGCGGCCAGGGTCAGGCCCTCGATGCGGTCGGTGTTCAGCTTCATGCCGCACCTCCGGCAGCTTCGCTGGTGACCACCCGAAGGCGCCCGTACTCATGAGCCATGTCGCGCACGGCGTCGTCGTCGCAGTAGATCAGCCGGACTCGCATCGGGGTGGGGTCGCCTTCGAGGACGACGTAGCCGATGCCGGGCTGTGTCTGGGGGATGCGATCGCAGAGGGCTCCGCGGTCGCGCATCCCGTCGCCGAGGACCATGTCCACCTCTGCGGGTTCGGACAGGCGTAGTCCGATCCGGGTCGGGAACAGGCCGCGGGCAGGCAGCACCTCTTTACGGGGGTCCTGGATCGCGGCGACCACGTGCACCCCCACGGCCCGGCCTTGCGTCAGGACGATGCCCAGTGCGGCCTTGATCCGATCTTTGAGCTGCCGCTCGGTGAGGTAGGCGGTGAGGTTCGCCAGTTCGTCGATGACAAGGACGATCAGCGGCTCGTCCGGACTGGGGATGTGCTGGCGAGTGTGCCCGGCCAGCCGAGCGGCCCGTTCCTGAGCCACGGCCGCAGCCTGCTCGATCATCGCGGCCATCTCGCCGAAGTCGCGGGATGCGAACCGGGCGAACAGGGGCCGGCCGATGCCGAACTCCATGCCGCCTTTCGGGTCGAGGCCCCACAGTTCGACCAGCCCGGCGCCGACGCCACCAGCCAGCGCGCGGACGATGGACCAGATCACCGAGCCCTTGCCCGAGCCGGTGGCACCGACGATCAGGACCTGGGTGCCGTACAGGCGCAGCCGGTAGAGGTCGCCGTCTTCCTGAACGCCGACTGGCAGGGCGGTGAAGTCCGGTCGGTGGGGCACCGGCAGCGGCTCGATCGTCTCTTGGAGGGAGTCCCCGCGCATCAGGACCAGGACCACGGTTGCGTAGGTCGGGCCGGGGATGGCCTTAACCTGCCGGACTCCGAACGTGTGCGCCAGCCGCTCGGAGGTCTTGGCGAAGTCGTCCGGGATCTGCCCGGTCACCATCCGCACCGTGACCTCATCACAGCCAGCGCGGCAGCGGACCCTGCGGATCTCCGGGATGATCGTGCGCTTGTCGTACGAGATCGACAGCTTCGCGGTGACCATCGCGGCCATCCAGCGCCGGCTGTAGAGCAGTCGCCGAGCGCGGGCGAGGATCGGCCACCAGCCGAACCGCAGCCACGACGGCCGGTGCGCGAACGCCCAACCGGTAGCGGTAACGGCGAACCCGGCGGACAGCCCAGCGAGCCACTGCCACCCGTGAGCGAGATAAAGCCAGGTCGGGGCGGTGATGGGCAGGGTGGCGTACCAGTGCCGTACGTAGGTGGTGACCAGCCAGGCCAGGGCCTTGACCGCTTCCCAGACGACGACCAGCCAGATCGGAAACTTGACCACTGGCGTGCGGACATTGAGCGGCGCGACGGGGATCGTTTCGCCCCGGATGACGTTGATCAGCGGCATGGCTACTGCACCTCCCGGCCGGGGCGCAGCGGGTGCAGGGTCTTGAGGGCGTGGCGAATGTTGTCGAGGCGTTCGGCGTCGCTGACGTCGGGGATCTGCTCGGCCCACGCGTCGATCCGGCCGACGAGGGAGGCGTAGCGGTAGACGATGTCCCAGCCGGTCGCGGCATGGATCTCGGCGACCGTCCGAGGCGCCAGTTCAGACTCAGCGCAGAGCTTGCACAGGTCGACACCGTCGGCCAGCGGGTTGGTCAGGCCGCAGCCGGTGCAGGTACGCCATACGGTGTTGCTCGGTGTGGTGACGCGGGCAGCGTCGACTACCTTGGCCATTACAGCCGTCTCCTTTGCAGGTGGGTGGTTGAGCGCCCGGGACCGGGGAGGACTTCTTGGCGGTTGTTGGCCCCGCTCCCGGACGCGACAGATAGGTCAGGCAGCCTTCGCATGGCTTGCCTGCTGCGGTGCGGTCATGGCGCTGGCCTTGATCGACCAGGCCAGCCGGGACCGGCACTTGCTGGCCGCGCCCTTGCAGCGCTGCGAGTCCACGTACGGCGTGAGCATCACGTCTGCGAACTCCACCATCGGCGGGTATCCCGGAACCGCGGATGCGGGCGGAACCGGCTGCTGCGGCGCCACGACCTTGACCTTGAACTCCTTCGACCCGCCGAACCGGCCCGCTTCCGGGTCCAGGTCCAGCACCCGCACGAGCCAGACCCGCTCGCCGGTCTCCTTGTCGCGCAGCTGGTCATCACCCTGGCCGCGCTTGTCAAAGTCGGTGGCCGGCTCCACGCCGAGGCAGAGCGCGCCGTGCGGTGCCACGTACTCCCACGGCACCGGAACCTTGATCGAGTTGGGTACCACTTGAGCCCTCCCGGTTAGCTATCAAGTCGACAACTTGACTTGTTATGTGTTGCCGAGTGTAGCGCGGTGAGAGAGATCGTCAAGGGCATCGATAGAAAGATTGCGTTCGGTGCGGTGATCAACGCGTGCCACGGGAGCCCGCGACCCGGCCCACCCCCTCTTGGAACCGACGTGCGGCAGCAGTCAGGTCAGTGCGCGATGTCTGCGGCACGACAAGGCGCGAGGCGGTCCCAGCCCGACTCCACCAGTAGTGCCGTCGGGACGCTGGTCCGAGCGCGGACAGCGGACAGATGCGGATGCCGGTGGTCAGGTCGATCGGAGTGATGACGGACCTAGCAGGTGACGCGCCGGCCGAATGTAGGGGTTGTCAGACGAGCGGAGGCCGGTTGGGGTCGAATGCCTCGGTGATGTGGCCCCGGCTGAGTGCCTCGATGAGGGCGTTCGTTCCGCGTTCGCGCTTGAGCGCGATCTCGGCCGGGTGCAGCGGCAGCAGGGCGAGGAGCTCGACGCGAGTGCCGTCGCCGACGTCAACGGTCTGAGCTTGTTCCGGCACGGTCAGCATCGGCACGACGACCACCCCGGCGAACGGCGTGGCCGGCGCATACGGCTCGGCGGGGTCACCGTTGGGCACCGAATGCCATGGACCAAGCCACGTGCCGTACTCATGGGGAAGGCGGGCAACCTGCTTGAGCAGACGCACCGGCCAGTAGACGTTCTCGTCGCGGAACGACTCCTGATCGAGTGGCCAGTCGGTAGGAAGGCAGATCGCGAGCTCCGCGTAAGGGCTGATGTCGTGCCCCTGCGGCACTGTCATCGGCAGTTCGCTCATCCCCGAGGTGATCAGTGTGCGGAACGGTCGCCGATCGGTCGGCTCGACGACATAGATGTGCACGGCAACGTGGTGCGACACGATCTCGTGGAGCACGCCTTCGACCGGCCCGAAATGCTCGGTGATATGGCGGCCGATCGCATCGGCGACCTCCTGGCGCTGCCCGGGCGACGGCACCAACCCGTCATGCCGCGCCTCGTGCCGCAGAATGCCCGCTCCTTCACTCCCCGCCATGATCCACAGCGTACCGGGCGTCCTGGCCGGCTACCGGACCGACCGCAAAGCGCCCAGCTCAGGCGCCGACACACCATCGATTTGCGGACGCGATCATGGCGCCGAAACGAGTGGGCCCGCGCACGATCGGCGGCAGAAGAGGACGCTCGATCTTGAGTAACCGCAGCATGCCCTGTGACGTGAAAATCTTATGGTCCAGCACCAGCGATCGCTGTAGTCTCGTGCGCCAGGCCTGCCCAACGCGCGCAATGCCGGGTATGCGCGCGTCACTGAACCCAAGGATGGCGGCACCGTTCAAGTCGGTCCAGGTTCCCGGATAACTCCCTCAACCCACCGTCACCATGAACGCTCCCTGCCGCAATCACGCGATATGCGGCAAATGAAAACGTCGCCGAGGTAGTGCATGGCGGGTAGGCCGGCCGAGCAGGTGAGAACGCCGAGTATCCGGCTATTGGATTGACGACTCTCTCACCGTAGGGATGCGCCGTTCAGGGCAGGCGGGCCCGCAGACGTTGGACGGCGCGCAGAAGGTCGCCGCGGTGCTTGGCTACCTTCATCCAGGCGGGAAGTTGTTCGAGCATGCTCATCTCGCAGCAGGAGAAGGCTGGACCGCGCTCGCGGAGACCGGCGGTCAGGTATTGCTCCAGCAGCGTGAGATGGCTGGCGTTGTAGGCCCAGAAGACGTGTCCGCGGAAGTCGGTGCGTAGCCAGAGAGGGAGGCCGAAGTAGGGGTCTTCGGGTCCGGACAGGTGTGGTACCAGACGGCCGCTTCCGCGCTGTGGCGCATCCCAGTAGGCGACTTGCCCACAGCCGGAGCAGGTGACCCGGCGATGCAGCCGGGCCGTTCGTTGTTCGCCGGCGGTACGGTCCGGCCGGACCGATGCATGGCCGGAGCAGGCCGGGCAGCGAACGAGAATGTCGTCTCCGAAGCGCCCCAGCCCCACCATGGGGTCACGGAACCGGGTGCCGACTGTACTCATGGCCGCAGAGCGTACCGCTGCCGGAGGCGCCCGTCGGGGCAATTCGGCCGCCCCGGGATTGACCAAGACCGCTGCCGTGTACGCGAGACGCTTCTCGGCGGCAGAAGAGGACGTTTGATCATGATGCTGGGCGCACCGCTATAGCGTCAACCGCGGATCTCTATTACCCACATTACCGTGGATAAAATATCACCGATCGGACTCCGCAATTGACTCAATCGTTGCACCAGGAGGAAGGGATCTCGCACCTTTCGCCAACTGGGTGCATGTTTCAAAATAAAATTCACGATCGATCAAGGCCAGGTTACCAACCTCATCTTGCCCCCCTAGGAACAGCGGGACGGAGTAACCGATGCACTGGTTGAAGCCTAGAGGTCCAACATTTGCATTAGCCTCGCGCCATTCCTTATAGAATGGATAAGCGAGCGGATCGTCATCAGAGGCAACGACGTCATGCCATTGGAAAAGTGACGTCTCCGGGTCAAGATACTCAGCACCGCCGGGGTCGACAAGAATAACATCAGCACCGGGCTTTCGTAGATCAACTGCGAGTTCACGGCCAAGCCAATCGACAGAAAAACAATAAAATCTACCACCAAATCCTTCTATGAGCGTGGCGCAACGAATTGTGCTCGCTTCGGCGGAGGAAGGCGAGTGAAACCGCAAAAATCCAGCCGCGAGCGTAGAACCACCCATTTCCTCGAAGCAGGATCTTAGCAACCTAGGAACCGAGTAAGGCGGGACCTGGATCCGCTCGCGTGCAGTCACTGGAAAAGCCCTGATAAGGCGATCGAACATCCCACACCTCAACTTATCCTGAATCCGTGAAAGACATTTTCCTACGTTAAGGAAGGTCATTTTATCGATATCAGATCTGACTGCTGAGCTTCGGTTGAGCGTCAGCGGAGAGGGCCAGCCGTCCTTCAGCGGTAAGATCGGCATGCAAAATGCAGGCGCTATGCGGACAGGCAGCACGCCTGGCACAGGTCCGCTCACATCGCGGCTATGAGAGTACGCCGCGAAATCCGCAGTCGATCTACTGTCAGGCAACTCCGTCACGGGGCATCCGCTCATCGGTACGAGCGGACATCGGCCGGCTCCAGGCAGTCGTCAGGCGGAGGTGGCGAGCGAATCGCGGCAGAATGAGGTCGCTGTAATGAGTCAGCCGGAGCGTACGCATAGCATGAAGCAAGCGGTGGTTCGCCGACCGGGTAGATTATGCAAATGCCAGCGCAAGCAAAGTCGCCTAAACCAATCCGCCAGTTACGTAAGTACGGTATGGGGTTCTGATGAGCAGTGTGGAAGAGGCTCTTGATCGAGCCCTGGAAGATCATCTGAAAAGAATTTGGCCGGTACGGAATGTAAATTCCAGGCAATGGAAGCATGGGAGGAACGTTACAGAAAATCCGCAACTCCGTGTGCTGGAAATCCGGCCGCAAGAGGCTGCCGGGGGATGGGTCTATGCATCCGTCGGCGCTTGGCGGTCAAATCCGATGAACGTTCATCGGAGTGAGTTCATTCTGCTATCACCCTTGCAGTCGGATAATCATGTGGAACTTCTTACTATGGTATCAACGGCGTACAGTGATGGTTATGCTGTTGCAGATGGGAAAGTTCTGGAAATAGGTCGAGCATGGCTTCCTGGCTCAGCATGCAACTACATCCTTGTATCTGCGCCGTACTTCCTTGAAAGCGGTCAGGAAGGCTTGAGCTTCAAGGGTGTCGAAGTGTCGTTTCTATGGCTAGTGCCGATTACTGCCGCTGAGGCGGATTTCGGCCGCCAGTACGGTGGGCATTCGCTGTTTCACAAATTCGCTGAAGCGGGAACAGATCTTTTGCAGATTGACCGGCGATCAATCATGTAGCAAATTTTGTGGTTAGACCACCGAGTAGGCAGTGAAGGATTTTCATCACGAATAAGTTGCAGGGAGTGGTCGATTTTCTCGCCGTTCCTCGGGTAGCTTCCGCTCAGTATTTCCTAGGTAAAGCGGCTGCCGCGCCGGTGGGCAACTAACTCACATCGGCAAATGAGGGCGTCGTGAGGCAACGCTGTTGCGGTGCGTGTGCTCAGGGGAGCGGGAACGAGCCTTCGATCTCGTGGCGTTTGGCGGGGATGACAGCGTCGACGGCGAACTGAGGGCGGCCGGCCCGGTCGAAGATGGTGACAAGAAGTGTCAGCACGGCGTCTCGTTCGGTGATCTTGAGTAGTTCGGCTTCCTCGGTGGTGGGGAGCCGTGCCGAGATTCGCTCGGTGGCGTGGTCGAAGACGATGCCCTTGCGGTCGGCCAGGTGCCGCAGCACGCCATCGGTCAAGGGCGTCTTCTGGCTGAGGGCGGTTCCGGCCGACAGTTCCACCGGTACATAGGTAGCGCTGAGTTCGACCGGGCCGACCTCAGCGTTCACCAGCCGCCGGCGCAGGATGACAGGGGTGTCTGCCTCCAGGTCGAGGGCGGCAGCGGCGCGGTTCGGTGCCATGATGGCACCCACGCGGAGCAAAGTGACTTCGGCGTCTTCGCCTTGGTCGAGCAGTTCCAGCGCCCGATCCGCGGTCTGCTGGGCAGTGGGTGTAGGCCGCCCTTTGACGTAGCGGCCTTTACCCTGCTGCGATTCGATCCAGCCGTCTTGCTGGAGGATGCCGAGCGCACGGACGATCGTCGGGCGCGAAGTGTCGAACTCGGCCATGAGCTGTGTCTCGCTGGGGATCACAGCGCCGGGTGCGTAGGTGCCGTCCTCGATGCGCTGTTGCACCGCGTTGACGACGACCGCGTACTTGGGCGGCGGCACGTTGATGGCCATCCGACTTTCCCGCCTGCTCGATGAGACAACAACTCGACTTGTCAACACCATAAAGCAAGGTAAGCGATCAGGGAACCGGATGCCGAAGGCGACTATCCGACCCTCAACCGCGGCGTTGCGGCTTACCCGGCGTCCCGAAGATCAGGCCCGCGGTCTGTACGAAGACTTCGCGCCGCAGGACCGCAGTGCCCTGATCGTCGAGGGCGTAGCCAACCAGCCAGATCCAGCCGGGGTACGTCGGACGAGGATCGACCCCGATGATCCGGAACCACGTAGTCCGGTCACCACCGAACTGCACGCTTGCTGTGGCAGTGAGGTGGACCAGGTCACCGGTCTGTGGCCGACGTAGCGGCCGGATGCGTGGAGACTTTCCGGCCGAGTTGACGTTCATGCGTCTCGCCTCCGCCCTAGAGAGCGCCGGCCCGCTCACCGGCTGGCCCGGTCGCGGTAGGAGGTCGGCGGTGCACCGTGCTTGCTCTGCCAGTCACGAAGGGCTGCTTTGATGCGGTGGTTCTCGGCGTACACCTGGGCCAATTCGTCATACAGCGACGCCATGTCCTCCGAGACCTGGTCGATGAAGTGCCGGACGTCCTCGGCTTTCAGCCCGCGGCGCAGCCCATCCGAGCGGCGGAACCGAATCCGGCGGACCGCATCCGGTGTCAGTCGCCCGCGGTCGCGAACGGGGTAGCCGCCGCCATGGGTACCGCGAGTGGCGCTCACAGGACCTCCCGGATGGATACCGGGTCAGGCAGGCCGCAGGAGACCAGGAATCCCCGTGCCGCGAGGTACCGGCCGATGCAGGGACTGAATTCGCTGGGTACGCAGGTGATGCAGAACCCGTCTTGATCGGGTCGATGATCGCGGAATAGCCGGTAGGCGAGGTTCCACACCAGCTCGTCGAGGCACGACGAGGGCGGCCGGGCCGGCGGATCAGCGGGGTCGAATGGCAACTCAGACACAGGTCTCGCTTCCTTCTGGGCTGGTTCGCAGCAGCAAGGCAGCGACCCCCGAGGGGCGCCGAGCCCGTACGGACCGGCCGGTCAACCGGCCCGTACGAGCCGCTGGTCAGGCCGTACGGCTTGACCGAACCGGCGCACAGTCCGGGCACGCACGCCGGACCAGCCGGACGACCGCTTCGCCGACCCGCACCGTCCGACGCCGTGACGCCAGCCGCCAGCCCCGCCCTTCGCAGGACTGACAGACCCCCGAGGAATTCGCCATGTGCTGATCGTGGTCGCCCAGTGACGCCGAACCCATCACGCGCGGTAGTCCATGAAGGAGTAACTTCAATCCGGCAACCGGATGCCAGGCACCAGGCCGCTATCTGCCGTACGGATAAGCCGGGACCGACCAGGGGAGGCGCCCGTGAGTTCACGCGCAGGGACCACGTTCTCTGTACCCGAGCACCTATGGGCTACGGACGGCATGCTCGACGCGCTCGCGGCGCGCGACATCGCCCAGGTCTTCCGGCTGATCCAGCGAGAGACGCGCGTCAGCCAAACCCATCTCGGCGTCGCCATCGGCCTGAGTCAGGCCCAGGTCAGCGAGATCATCGGCGGGTCGCGTCGCGTCAGCAGCATCGACGTCTTGACCCGCATCTCTAGCGGCCTCTGCATGCCGACCGATGCCCGCGTCGTGCTCATGCTCGGCGACCGCAGCCACGGCACCGCTCCGACTACGACCTCATCCGGCGACGTGATCGCGACTCCGTATGCGCAAACGCTGGCAGAAGACGCGCTGACCGAGCGGTACGCCGACGTGGAGGCGGTCTACCCAAGCCGGTCGGAGTTCACCTCCAAAATGCCGCCGCACGCCCTGTTCGACTGCGCGACCGACATCCGTGCCGTCGGTCTTTCCCTCAACCTGATATGCCAGCAGTACGCCGATAGCCGTCTCGCCCAGCTGGCCCAGGACGGCGCCCGCCTCCGGCTGCTGTTCCTCGATCCGGCCGGCGCCGCCATCCGCCAACGCGAGATCGAAGAGGGCATGACCGCGGGCACTCTCGGCGCCCTCACGACTCTCAACCTGCAAGGCATCCTTCGGGTACGCGACCGCCTGCCCGCCGACATTCGGGATCGCATCGAGGTCGCCACCTACGACCAGACGATCCGTGTCAACATCACCTTGATCAATGACTCGCTCTGCGTCGCGCAGCAGTACCTACCGCACGCGCGAGGCGTCGAGTCCCCGACGATGGTGATCAAGAAGCGGTGGCCGGCCGCCGGGCTGTACCACGTGTTCGAGCGCACCTTCGACGAGCTTTGGAGCGGTGGCCAGCCCCGATGACCGACTACACCGACCTACTCCCGATCGCTAACCAGGCCGTCGACCTGGCCCAGGGCATCATGCGCACCATGCAGCCCGGCGTCCTCACCGCCAAGGGCGATCGTGACATGGCTTCCGAGGTCGACTTCGCCATCGAGGAGAAGGTCCGCGCCTTCCTCGCCGAGCAGACGCCGGCCATCGGCTTCCTCGGCGAAGAGAACGGGAACAGCGGCGCCGAAGGCGGCTTGATGTGGGCACTCGACCCCGTCGACGGCACCGTGAATTTCGTACACGGATCACCGCTCTGCGCCATCTCACTCGGCCTGATCACCGAAAACCGATCCGTCCTCGGTGTCATTGACCTGCCATTCCTCGGCGAGCGTTACTCCGCAGCCGAAGGCCACGGCGCCCACGCGAACGGGAAGCCGATCACGGCCAGCTCGACCAGGCAGATCGACGAAGCAGTCATCGCGCTGGGCGACTACGCCGTCGGCGACGGCGCACGGGAGAAGAACCAGATCAGATTTGCCCTCACCGAACGGCTAGCCAAGAGCGCCCAGCGCATCCGCATGCACGGGTCAGCCGCGATCGACCTGGCCTGGCTCGCGGCCGGGCGGGTCGATGCCGTCGTCATGCTCGCTAACAAGCCATGGGACACCGCTGCTGGTGTCGCTATCGCGCGAGAAGCTGGTGCCTTGCTCGTTGACCAAGACGGCTCACCACACACTCTTGAATCCCGGGCAACCATCGCAGCAAACGCAGGCCTTCTGCCCGCGATCCTTGCTCTGGTGGGCGAGGTGAGCTCGCCGGGCGCCCGTCGGCTGGCATGAGGGGCGGGCAACCGTAGAGGGCGAACCGGTGCAGAGAGCAAGGCGGTCGGCTGGCCAGCCGACCGCATCGTGCGCACGCCGACGCTCTCCCTTTACCCAGTCATCGCGAGGAGGCGGCAGCGGGAGTGAGGCGTCAAGGCGATCTTGACGCCTCACTGTCTGCTACCGGAAGCCGCCGACTGCTGTGATCATGGAAGCGATGGCGGTGATCAGGCTGGCTACAGAGGACATCATCAGCAAAAGGGTTTGGCGGTCGCCATCCCTAGGTAGCATCGCTAATACCTTCCTGTCGCGCCCTCCAAGGGGCGAGGTGAGGGGTAACGGAAGAGAAGCCGGGTTCGTTGGGTCGGGTTCGGCTTCCCTTCGCAATCAAGGTATCTGGATGTATCAAGCCAAAACCTATAATGATACATGTTTTTGACACGTACGTGTCAAACCGGACATCCCTGACCTGCGCGTTCGCCCACTTGGCGCCGGGTTGTGTCTGCGTATTCGGACAATTCCCCCCCAGGTGAGGCTCATACGAGCAGCCAGGCGGGGCGAAGGTCTAAGCCTTTAAGGGGCCCTCACCTTGAGGCAGCGGACGAGTCGGCCTGTAGGCCGGATGCTGGTCCGGTCGTACTGCCGAGTTCGCCTGTTCTGAATCAAGGCGCCGCGCGAGCGCGGCGCTGGCCGGACGCGCTCGGCCTGCTGGCGGGCTCCGCCCGGCATCGGCCGGCGCACCGGCCGAGTGGCGCATCGAGCGCTCAGCTCGTAAAGGCCGGATAAGGCAGCGTAGAGCCAGGCCGTGACGATCGCATCCGTGGCTAGGCGCCGTTGTGGCTTCCGGCGATCGCTGCCGCGCCGCTTCGCGACTTGCCATCGGTTCAGGTGGTCACCGCTGGCGGTCCCGGAGCCAAATGAGGGCGGTGGTCGGCATCGCCCGTGGGGCGTCGTGATTGGGCCGGAGACAGTGATCCGGGCGTGCAGCGAACGTGCAACTCGTGATGGCGATCATGGGGGATCTGCGGTCATCAGAGGTGAACTTCGGGGCGGCGAAACAGCCCCGGAAAGCAGAACGTCCACCATGCGTTTCCGCAGGTGGACGACGCTCAAAGCCCGGCGAGAGGCTCGGTGGCCAGGGGCGGGGTCGAACCGCCGACCTTCCGATTTTCAGTCGGACGCTCGTACCAACTGAGCTACCTGGCCGTGATCTTTACTTGCGGTCCTGACGGGACTTGAACCCGCGACCTCCGCCTTGACAGGGCGGCGAGCACTCCAACTGCTCCACAGGACCTTGCTGTGTAACTCTATCTTGGTTTGTCACCGGCTTGCGACCGATAACTTACCAGTACCCCCAACGGGATTCGAACCCGTGCTACCGCCTTGAAAGGGCGGCGTCCTAGGCCACTAGACGATGAGGGCAACTCCGCTATCATTGCACATCGCGCTGGCTGCGCGATCGGCAACGCTTGGTCGTTGTGGCCCCAACCGCGCCCCCCGCTTGAGGCATGTAAAACATATACGATGCCCATGCTGATCTTCAAATCGGGGGGCCTGCACCGCCTCTGAGCTGTGGAAACGTTAAACGCAGGCGGAGGCTACGACCCGGACGGCGCCGCCGAGGTCACCGAGTGGGGTCACTTCCGGGGGCAGATCGGCGGTGGGCCAGCCGGGTCCGGCGGCCGCGACGACGACCGGTGGGTGCGGGAGGTCCAGGAGGCTCTGGAGCTGGGCCACACCACCGGTGGTGGGCAGCTGGGACCACAGGACCACCACTGCCGGGCCGGTGCGTTCCACCGCGTCCAGCAGCGCCCTCGGCGGCACCCGGGCGCCCAGCAGACGGCTCGGCACCCCGCTTTCGGCCAGCGCGGCTGCCAGGGCCTCCAGCGGCAGGGTGTGCTGCTCCTCGTCGGCGGCGGCTAGTAGAGCCCGTGGGGCGAGTTCCCGGGCCGGACGGGGCACCGCGGAGAACGCTTCGGTGATCGACCGGGAGATCAGATGCTCGACTTCGACGAACCGGTCGGTCGCCTCGTACCGCTCGCCGATGCCGATCAGCACCGGCATCATCACGTGCTCCCAGGTGGGGATCACGCCGCGGCCGGCGATTGCCTGGTCGAGGATGTGGCGCATGGACGGCCCGTCCAGGCGCATGGCGGCGCGGGCGAGGCCCCGGGCAGCCGGATCGGCGCGCGGGCCGAGGGGGATGGCCTGGCCGCCGCCGGCCGGGCCACCGATCGCGGGGAGATCCGCGGGCAGCGACGCGGCGGCCACAGAGGCGGCCAGTGTCGGATCGACGTCCGCGGCGGGTGGAGAGGCGTCCGCTGCGGACGGCGAGGTATTCGTGGCGGGTGTGGAGACAGCCGGCGGGACCGCGAGATCCGCGGCGGGCGGCGCCGGGGAGCGGCGGGCCCAGGCTGCGGCTTCCGCGGGCGCGACGCCTTGCGCGGTGAGTCGCTGCATGACCTGTAGCCGGACCATGTCCTCGACGGTGTACCGCCGATGATGGCCCGGCTCGTGCCGGCTGGGACCCAGCCCGTACCGCTGATGCCAGGTGCGCAATGTGGTCACCGCGACGCCGAGACGGCGTGCGGCCGCGCCTGCGCTCAGCCCGTCAACGCCCACCCGTCCCCTCCGCTGACGAGGAAGAGGGGGAGGGGGACGAGGACAGCGGCGCGGACGGGGACGAAGGAGACGAGGACGGCGGCGCCGAGGGGGACGAAGGGGGTGAGGGCAGCGGCGCGGACGGGGAGGACGGGGACGAGGGTGTGGCGTCCAGGTGGGTGGCGAGGCGTTCGGTCACCCCGTCGAGCCAGGGGGCGTACGACTCCGGCGTCGCCGCCAGTTCCTGCCTCAGGTCCTCGATCGACACCCAGCGCAGCCGCGCCACCTCGCCTGGGTCCGGCCGGAACGTGATGCCGCCCGCAACCTCCCCGAGCAGCACGTGGTCGTACTCCCGCTCGACCCGCCCGGTGACCGGATCCGTGGCGAAGTACACGTGGACGCCGACCTCCCGCAGCGGCGCCTCCGGTGTGAAGCCGAGCTCCTCGGCGACGCGGCGGCCCGCGGACACGGTGATGTCCTCCCCGGGGACCGGATGCCCGCAGCAGGTGTTGCCCCATCGCAGCGGGAACCGGGTCTTCACCGCCGCCCGCTGTTGCAGCAGCAACCGCCCGGACGGATCGCGCAGGAACACCGAGAACGCCCGGTGCAGCATTCCGGGCGCCTCGTGCGCGTCCCGGACGCTGGCGGTTCCGGTGGAGCCGCCCTGGTCGTCGACGAGTTCCACCAGGTCGGACTCGCGGGATGGGGTGGTCACGCGACGCCCCCGGTGATCCGGCCGGCCGCCAACTTCCCGGAGATCAGCACCATCGGCACGCCGACGCCGGGCTGGGTGCCGGAGCCGGTGAAGACGACGTTGGGCAGGGTGGGGTGCATGTTGGACGGCCGGAACGGCCCGGTCTGGGCGAAGGTGTGCGAGGCCGCGAACGGCGTGCCGGCGGCCATCCCGTCGTCGGCCCAGTCGGCGGGCGTGATGATCCGCTGCACCTCGACGCCGTCCCGGAAGCCGACGTATCCGCGCTGTTCGAGCACGCCCAGCAGTTCGTCGGCGTACCGCTTGTCCATGCCGCGGCGCCAGTCGATCGGCCCGTCCTCCAGGTTCGGGGTGGGCGCGAGCACGTAGTAGGTCTGCCGGCCGTGGGGAGCGACCGTGGGGTCGGTGTGCGTCGGGTTCGTGACGAGCAGGGAGGGATCGCTCATCAGGAGACCTTTACGGATCACCTCGTCGAAAGTGCCCTTCCACGCCGTACCGAAATGGATGTTGTGGTGGGCGATCTTGGAGTAGGCCTGGCTGGAGCCGATGTGCAGCACCACGCACGACGGTGAGTACTTCAGTCGCCGGAGGCGACGGCGGGGTGGGAGGAGGTCGCGGTAGGCGACCGGGAGGTCCGGGTTGAGCACCACCACGTCGGCCCGGATGTGTTCACCGCCGGAGGTCAGCACGCCGGTGGCGCGGCCGTTGGCGGTGGTGACCCGCTCGACGGTGGTGTCGTAACGGAAGGTGACGCCGTGTTTCTCGGCGACGGCCGCGAGCGCCTTCGGGACGGCGTGCATGCCGCCTTTCGGGAAGTACACGCCGGCGACCGAGTCGAGGTAGGCGATGACCGCGTAGACGGCGAGCGCGTCGTGCGGCGCGAGCCCGGCGTACATCGCCTGGAAGGAGAAGATCCGCTGGGTACGGGGATCGCGGAAGTACTCGCCGATCTTCGGCTGCAACCGCCGGAACGCGCCCATCCCGAGGAGCTTGAGCAGGTTCAGGTTGACCAGGTCGAAGGGGGTGTCGAGGTTCTTGTCGATGAAGTGGTCGCGTTCCAGCTGCCAGAGCCGCCGGGAGAAGTCGACGAAGCGCAGGTATCCGTCGGCTTCGCGGGCGCCGCAGACGCGGGCGATCTCGGCGGCCATCCGGGTGGTGTCGGTCCGCACATCGAGGGTGGAGCCGTCCGGGTAGTACGCCCGGTACGCCGGGTCGAGGGGGGTCAGTTCCAGCCAGTCGCCGAGGTTCTCGCCGACGGCCTCCATCGGTTCGGCGATCAGTTCGGGCATGGTCAGCACGGTGGGGCCGGTGTCGAACTCGTACCCGTTCGCCGACAGCCGGCCGGCGCGCCCGCCGGGAACCGATTCGCGTTCGACGACGGTGACCTGTCGTCCGGCCGCGGCCAGGTGCAGCGCGCAGGCGAGGCCGGCGAGGCCCGCGCCGACGATGACGACCCGGTCGGTGGGTCCGGTCACTATTCGCACTTTTCGGCTCCAAAAATAAGGTTCATCATGCCGGTCGATCGGTGACGGCGGTGGCGAGCTCGATGAGGGCGGTTTTCGCGTCGAGGCGGATCGGGGCGTCGGCGATCGCGGTGACGCCTTCCGCGACCCGGGCCCGGATCATCTCCTCGAGCCGGGCGGGGGCCCCGGTGGCGGCGATGATCTCGGCTTGCCGGGTGATGCCGGCCACGGCCAGTTCCTCGAGCTGTGCCGGGGTGGCCAGCTGCCGGGCCAGCATGAGCAGGGTGGTGGGTTTGCCGGTGGACAGGTCGTCGCAGGCCGGTTTGCCGGTGACGGCGGGGTCGCCGTACACCCCGAGCAGGTCGTCGCGAAGCTGGAACGCCTCGCCGACGGCGATGCCGTACGTCTGATAGGCCTCTTCGATCCGGTGGTCCATCCCGGCGGCGAGGGCCAGACCGAACCCGAGGGGCCACTGCACCGTGTAGCTGGCCGTCTTGTGCCGGGCCACCACCAGCGCCCGCTCCACCGACCAGGCCGCCGGGTCGGTCTCGCCGAGAACGTCCAGGTACTGCCCGGCGATGGCCTCGATCCGCATCCGGTCGTACCGTGCGCG
Source organism: Actinoplanes utahensis (assembly GCF_016862455.1). Classification (GTDB taxonomy): domain Bacteria; phylum Actinomycetota; class Actinomycetes; order Mycobacteriales; family Micromonosporaceae; genus Actinoplanes; species Actinoplanes utahensis. The sequence continues at coordinate 5,792 of NZ_BOMZ01000050.1, read as the reverse complement.
GACCTCGAGCTGGACCGACGGGGGCAGCGCGACCTTGGCCAGCAGCTGGTCGGCCCAGACCAGGCAGAGGTCGCCGATCAGGATCCCGGCGGAGTCGCCGAACCGGTCGCCGTGCTGCGCCGCGAAGATCCGGTGCGCGGTGGGCCGGCCGCGCCGGGTCTCGGAACGGTCCATCAGGTCGTCGTGGACGAGGGCGAACGTGTGCATGAGTTCGAGAGCGCCGAGAGCGGGTAAGACGGCTTCGAGTGTGTCACCAGTGCCGGCGACGCCGCGCCAGCCCCAGTACGCGAACGTCGGGCGGACCCGCTTGCCGCCGGCCATGACCAGGTCACGGGCGGTGCGGGCGAAGCCGCCGAGGGCGGGGTCGACGGTGTCGAGGGCGGGGATCTGGCAGGCGAGGAAGTCGGCCAGCGTCCCCTCGACGGCGCTGATCAACGCTCGGTGCGAAACCGGCTGGCGGGGGATCGCTTCAAGGCGATTTCCCTCGAGGGTGTGATTGGCCACGCTCAGTACCGTACCCTAACTTTTTGAAGTTGCGTCGATTCGTGCGTCGATTCTGACCGGAGGACCCGGCATGGAGACCGAACTGGCGGCCGCCTACGAGCGCTGCCGCGAACTGCACCGAGAGCACGGACGGACGTACTACCTCGCGACCCGGTTGCTACCGGCGTGGAAGCGGCGGCATGTGCACGCCCTCTATGGATTCACCCGATATGCGGACGAAATCGTGGACCGCACCGAGTCCCGGCCGTCGGCCGAACGCGCCGCGGTCCTCACCGAGTGGTCCGGCCGGTTCCTCGCCGGGCTCCGCGGTGAACCCGTCGACGACCCGCTGCTGCCCGCGGTCCTGCACACCATCGCGGTCTTCGACCTCGACCTCGACGACTTCGAGAAGTTCCTGCGCAGCATGGCGATGGATCTCACCGTCACCAGCTACCCCACGTACAGCGATCTACTCGAATACATGGAAGGTTCGGCAGCGGTGATCGGCACCATGATGCTGCCGATCCTCGAGTCCTCCGACCCGGCCGCCGCCCGCGAGCCGGCCCGCCAGCTCGGCAACGCCTTCCAGCTCACCAACTTCATCCGGGACGTCGCCGAAGACCTCGACCGCGGCCGGATCTACCTGCCCGAGGAGCACCTCGCCGAGTTCGGCGTGACCCGCCGCATGCTGCGCGAAGGCGTCGCCACCCCGGCGATCAAAGCGCTGATCAAGGCCGAGGTGGCCCGGGCCCGCGAGCACTACGCGCTGGCCGCCCCCGGCATCCCGCTGCTCGAACCCGCCTCCCAGGCCTGCATGCGCACCGCCTTCCAGCTCTACGGCGGCATCCTCGACGAGATCGAGGCGATCGACTACGACGTCTTCGGCCGCCGCGCCACCGTCCCCAACCGCCGCCGGGCCGCCGTGGCCGTGCGCAGCCTGCTCACCCGGCCCGGCACCCCGGTCCATCTGGCGGCGTGATGCGTACCGCGGTCGTCCTGCTCACCCGGGACCTGCGCGTACACGACAACCCGGCCCTCACCGCGGCCTGCCGGGCCGACCGGGTCGTTCCGCTCTACGTCCTCGACCCGAAACTGGCCGGCCTCTCCCCGAACCGCACCCGATTCCTCCACCAGAGCCTCGCCGACCTGCGCGACAGCCTGCGCAGGATCGGCGGTGACCTGGTCGTGCGCCACGGCGACCCGGTCACCGAAGCCGTCCGGGTCGCCCGCGACACCGGCGCCGAGACGATCCACCTCGCCGCCGACGTCAGCGGGCACGCCCAACGACGCGAACACCGCCTCCGCGCCGAGACCGGACCCCACCGGATCGGCCTCGGCCTGCACCCCGGCCTCACCGTCGTCGATCCGGGCGCGGTCCGCCCGGGCGGTGGCGGCGCCTGCTACAAGGTCTTCACCCCCTACCACCGGGCCTGGTCGGGGGTGCGGCGCCGGGCCGAACTGCCGGCGCCCGAGCGGATCGCGCTGCCGGACGGCCTGGACACCGGGCGGCTCCCGGACATCCCCGGCGGGGAATCACCGCACGCGGCGGAGGGTGGCGAGACCGCGGCGCGGCGGCGGCTCTCGCTGTGGTCGCGGCAAGAGCTCGCGGGGTACGAGGACGCGCACGACGACCTGCCCGGGGATGCCACGAGCAGGCTCAGCCCGTACCTCCGCTGGGGTTGTCTCTCGCCCCTCACCGTCGCCGAGACGGCGCGCAAGCAGGACGCCGACGCCCTCGTCCGCCAGCTCTGCTGGCGCGATTTCTACTACCAGGTCGCCCGGGTGTACCCGAAGCTGTCGACCGAGGCGCTGCGCCCGGCCGGCGACCGGGACTGGCGCTACGACGACGACGCGCTCCAGCACTGGCAGGACGGGCTCACCGGCGTGCCGGTCGTCGACGCCGGGATGCGCCAGCTGCGTGACGAGGGCTGGATGCACAACCGGGCCCGCCTGATCACCGCCGCGTTCCTCACCAAGCATCTCGGCATCGACTGGCGGCTCGGGGTCCGATGGTTCTCCCGCTGGCTGCTCGACGGAGACGTGCCGAACAACTCGGGAAACTGGCAGTGGACCGCCGGCGTCGGCAACGACACCCGGCCTTACCGAAGGTTCAACCCGATCCGGCAAGCGCTCCGGTTCGACCCGGACGGCGTGTACGTTCGTCGGTACGTACCTGAACTGAAGGGGATCGACGGCCCCGCGGTACATCAGCCGTGGCGGCTCCCCGAAACAGAATTCCGCAACCTCGACTACCCCGGCCCACTCGAGTCACATCGGGACGAGGCGGTCTGGTTGCGGTAGCGGGACCCGCCGGCGGTTGCGTCCGTCAAACGTCTCTTCCGGCGGGACCCGCGGCTTTCCCGGCAACACGATGGCGGCCATGAGGATGGTGAGCGCCAGCCAACGCTCGCCATCGCCCCCTCATGGCCGCCGTTCCTCGGTGTCACCGCTTCGCGAGGGTTCTGAATCGGACGTGCCTCGGCCCACTTGAGGAAACCTCGCGGTGGTTAGGTGAAGGACATGGGCGAAGTGCGGAACGTGGACGTGGTGGTCGTCGGACTCGGCGTGGGCGGTGAAGAGGCCGCCGGGCGACTGGCCGCGGCCGGGCTCGACGTCATCGGCGTGGAACACAACCTGGTCGGGGGCGAATGCCCGTACTGGGGATGCATCCCGACGAAGATGATGGTCCGGGCCGGCAGCGCCCTCGCCGAAGCGCGGCGCATCCCCGGGCTGGCCGGCCGGTCCACCGTCGAACCCGACTGGGCACCCGTCGCACAGCGGATCCGCGACGAGGCCACCGACGACTGGAACGACAAGGTCGCCGTCGACCGGCTCACCGGTAAGGGCGCCACGTTCGTCCGCGGCCGCGCCGTCATCACCGGGCCCGGCCGGATCCGGGTGGGCGAGCAGGAGTACGCCGCCGCCCGCGGGCTCGTCATCGCCACCGGGACCGCCGCGGTCATCCCGCCGATCGAGGGCCTGGCCGGTACGCCGTACTGGACCAACCGCGAAGCCGTCGAGACCCCGGCCCTGCCCGCCTCCCTGATCATCCTCGGCGGCGGTGCGATCGGCTGCGAGTTCGCCCAGGTCTTCGCCCGCTTCGGCGTCCAGGTCACGATCATCGAAGGCTCGGACCGGATCCTCGCCATGGAAGAGCCGGAATCCTCCGAGGTGGCCGCGGCGGTGATCGGCGCCACCGTCCGCACCGGCGTCCGCGCCACGAAGGTCTCCTTCAGCGACGGATTCACCGTCGATCTCTCCGACGGCAGCACCGTCACCGGCGAGAAGATGCTCGTCGCCACCGGCCGCGCCGCCCGCCTCGGCGACCTCGGCCTGGACGCCATCGGCCTGGACCCGCAAGCCCGCTTCCTCACCACCGACGAACGGATGCGCGCCGCCGACAAGGTATGGGCGGTCGGCGACGTCACCGGCAACGGCAACTTCACCCACATGGCGATGTACGAGGCCGACATCGCCGTCCGTGACATCCTCGGACAGGGCGGACCCGGTGCCGACTACCGCGCCCGGCCCCGCGTCACCTTCCTCGATCCGGAGATCGGCGCGGTCGGCCTCACTGAATCACAGGCACGGTCGTCCATCGAGGACGTACGAGTCGGCCTCGTCCCGCTGAACCAGACCTCCCGCGGGTTCGTCCACGGGCCCGGCAACGAAGGCTTCATCAAGGTCATCGCCGACGGGAGCCGGGGAGTGCTGGTCGGGGCCACCACCGCCGGCCCGGCCGGCGGCGAGATGATCGGGGCGCTCGCCGTCGCCGTCCACGCCGAAGTGCCGATCTCGACGCTGCTCAGCCAGATCTGGGCGTACCCCACCTTCCACCGCGGCATCAGCGATGCCCTGAAAGCCCTCGCCTGACGTTTCGACCCGATCCGGGTGGGCACCGCCATAGACATGTTGCGGCAGGTACTCACCCGGATCGAACAGGCCGACGCCCTCGACGGCGCCAGCGACAAACTGCAGGCGGCGGTCTCCTCCGCCGTCCGGCCGCGCACCCTGCGTGACCTCCTGCACGGGACGTGGATGGGGCATCCCCTTCACCCCGTGCTGGTTCAGGTCCCGGTCGGCGCGTTCCTCTCCGCGGCCGTCCTCGACGCCCTTCCCTCCCGGTCGCCGTCCTCGCGATCGCGCGCCTCGGGATCCGGTGATCGCGCCTCGACGGTCCTGATCGGCGTCGGGCTCGCCGGGGTCCTGCCCGCCGCGGTGGCCGGTTGGGTCGACTGGTCCGAGCTGACCAAGGACCGGCGGCGGGTCGGCCTGGTCCACGCGGTCACCAACCTGGTGGCCACCGGTCTCTACGCGAGTTCGCTGGCGGCCCGGCTCACCGGACGGACGAAGCAGGGTAAGGCGTTGGCTTACGCGGGCCTCTCGGTTGCGGGAGTCGGTGCCTTCCTGGGAGGACATCTGTCGTACACCCAAGGCGCCGGCATCAGTCACGCGGCACCGGAGGTCGCTCGCGTGCCGGAGGGGTGGACCGTCGCCGGATCGCTGTCGTCGCTGCCGGAGGGCAAGCCGGCTGCGCGGCGGGTCGGGGACACCGCGGTGCTCCTGTTCCGCCAGGGCGACCGGGTGACGGCGCTGATCGACCGGTGCTCGCACGAGGGTGGGCCGCTCAGTGAAGGTCAGGTCTCTGACGGGTGCGTGGTGTGTCCCTGGCACGGGAGCACCTTCCGTCTCGACGACGGTGCCGTGGTGCACGGGCCGGCGGGGAACGACCAGCCGGTGTTGCCGGTCCGGGTCAGGGACGGTCTGGTGGAGGTACGCCGTCCGTAGCCCCTTCTCCGTTCCCTTCCGCGTTCGCCTCCTCCCTGCCCCCTATCCGCGTCGACCTCGTCCCTGCCCCCTATCCGCGTTCACCTCGCTCCTGCTCTCCGTCTCGCTCTTGCTCCGCTTCGCTTTCGCTCCCCCTGCGCGTCACCCGGTCTCGCCCCGCTTCCTCCCCCTTCGCATCGCTTAACCCCCGCTCCACCTCCTCCACCCCCGCCTCACCGGCTCCATCCACGCCTTACCTGCGGAAACGTCGGAGGGTGACCCCCGATTTGGAGGGGAGGGAACCGGCGGGTAATGTTTTGCGAGCCGGCAGGGAAACGGGCGAGGCAAGCGGGTCACACCGCAACGGCCGTCCTGCCAAATCCTCTGAACTCGAGACCACAGCGCAGCTGTGTGCTTGACTCAGAGGACTTACTAGGGCAGATCGGAGCCAACCGGGATAAACCGGTTGACAACGCCAGGAAGACCTAGTAAATTAGAGCGAGTGCCCCGGGGGCGGGCCGCGAGAGCGGCGCGAACGAAGG